>CAVOPE010000003.1:0-95810 GCA_963697755.1 uncultured Gemmatimonadales bacterium
TCTACTACTCGACGGTCGACGTCGATGCCGCCAAGGAGGAGACGGCGTACCGCCGGGTGCTGGCGATCAGCCCCGACAACATGGTGGCCACCAACAATCTGTCCCTGCTCCTGACCAAGGTGGGCCGACCGGCGGAAGCCGAGTCGCTGATCACGCCGCTCGTCCGGGCGAGCCCGGACCCCGGCAACATGATGCTGCAGCTCGTCGCCGCGCAGGTGGGCCAGCGCCACGACGACGACGTGAGGCGCACCCTGGCCACGATGGCGCAGGCCGGGCCGGACCTGCCGCTGTACGCGTGGGGTCGCTCGTTCGCGCTCACTGCCATGCACGACTATGACGGCGCGGAGCGCGCCTACCGTGAATTCGCGCTCAAGACGCGCGATCCGGTCTTCCAGTCGCTGGCGAGCTTGGGGCTCTCGCGCGTGCAGTTGACCCGGGGCAAACTCGCCGACGCGGAGCGGGAGATGCGGGCCGGCATCGAACTCAGCGAGCGGCGCGGCCTCCCCGGAAGGGCGCTGGCCTCGGCAGCGGACCTCGCGCTGGCGACCGTGGTCTACCGCGGGGACTCGGCGGGCGCGCTCCGGATCATGGACGCGGCGCTCAAGCAGCATCCACTCGACTCGATGCCGGCCCTCGACCGACCTGGTGCCGACATCGCGCTGGTCTACGCCGTCGCGGGCCAGCACGCCCGGGCTCGGCAGCTCCTCGGTGCCTACGAGTCCCAGGTGCCGGAGGGCATCCGCCGCGGACGGTGGCAGTGGCACGAGGCCCGCGGCTGGCTCGCCCTGGTGGAGGGCCGGCCGCGCGAGGCCGTCGCCGCCTTCATCCAGGGGAGGAACGCGGACTCCTGCCCCGACTGCGGGGCATGGGATGAGGGCGTGGCCTACGAGCGGGCCGGTCTGCCCGATTCCGCGCTCGCCGCCTACCAGCGCGCCGCCGACCGCGGCACGACCTGGAAGCCGATCGCCGACGCCTGGGGCCGGGCGCCGAGCCTCAAGCGGCTGGGGGAGATGTACGAAGCCCACGGAGACAAGCAGCGGGCACTGGAGTCCTACGGGCAGTTCGCGGAGCTATGGAAGGACGCGGATCCCGTACTGCAGCCGACGGTGCGCGAGGTGCGCAACCGCATGGCGCAGCTGGCCGGGGAAGGGAAATAGTCGAGGAGCGTCGGTAGCGACCGGAAGGGTTGCCGGCGATCCGGGGCCTGGGCTCGACAGGAAACACACGACGCGGCGTTCGCGTCATGCAGGTATGACCCCGCTCCATGCATTGTTCGTCCTCCCCACGCTGTGGTGCGCCCACCCGGCACCAGCCATCCCCCCGACGCACCCGGTTCGCTCCGACGTGTCCTTGGACGGCGATTCGACGCGTCGGCCACGGTTCAGGTATCTCGCCAACGAGGGCGTGCTCCTGGAGGGCGACGGCGGGCGGGTCTTCATCGATGCCTTCTTCGGCAACGGACTGCCCGACTACGCGGTGGTGCCGGCCGCCCTCCGGGACTCGCTGGAGCGTGGATTGAGCGGCTTCGACGGACCCGCCGTGGCATTGACCACCCACGCCCATCGCGACCACTTCGACGCGCCGGCGCTCGCCCGCTACCTCGCCAGCAACGCCCAGGCGCTCTCTCTGGGACCGGGCGAGGCCGGTACCCGGCTCGACTCCCTGGCGCCGCCGTTGCGCCCGAGGGTGCGCACGGTAGCGCCCAGTGAGGCCAGCCCAGCGACCGTCGATCTTGGCTGGGTGCGACTCCAGGCGCTGGCGATCCCGCACGGCCACACCTCGCGTCCGGTGCAGCATGTGGCCTGGCTGCTGACGCTCGACGGCACGACCCTGCTGCACCTCGGCGATACGAACAGCGATCCGGACACCTGGCGGGCCTTCGGGCTTCCGGCCGGCGGCGTGGACGTGGCCCTGGTTCCCTGCTGGTACGCGCTCGACGAAGCAAGGCTCCGTTCGCTGCTCGCGACCACCCGCGCGCGCAGGGTGGTACTGCTGCATGTGCCCCTCGACGGCGCCCCGAGCGGGTACGCGGGTGAGCGTGGCGGCTGGGAGGCTTTCGGTCGCGACCTGCGAACGCGCTATCCCCAGGTCGAGATCGCCACGCGACCCGGCGTGGAGCTGGCGCCGCTTCCGTGAGCAGGACAAGCGAGACGGCGTCCGTGAAGCCTTCCTGCTGTGCCGGTTCGCGTGCCCCGAGCGTCTTTCCTGACACCGCGCCCATGACCAACCCCAACCCCGTGGAGCCTATGCCCGTCCCCTGTCGGAGCGGTCTCCTCACTCTCTTCGCCCTCGTCGCCCTCGGGGCCGCCTGCTCAGGGCACTCGGCCGGCACCTCCACGAGCGCCGCCGCTCCCGCTCCCTCCGCCGCGGCCGACGAGCTCCTCGCCGCCGACCGCGCGTTCGCCGCCGCCAGCGAGCGCACCGACATCGTCGCCGGCCTGACGCCGATGCTCGCCGAGGACGTGGTGATGCCGGTGCCTGGCGGGTTCGCGGTGGGCCGGGACAGCGTCCTCGGCGCCATCCGTGCCAATCCCGCCAACGCGGGCGCTCGACTGACTTGGACTCCGGTACGCGTCGGCGTCTCGGCCGACGGGCGGCAGGGGTTCACCCTCGGCTACGCGACGCTTCATGGCGCCGACAGCTCGACGACCCCCGCCAAGTACCTGACGTACTGGGTGAAAGGGACCGACGGCTGGCACGCCGCGGTGTACCGCCGCAGTCGCGCTTCCGGCCCGACCGAGGCGGCCCCGGTGCCGCCAGCGCTCCCGGCCAAGGCCGTAGCGCCTTCCGATGATTCAGCCGCGATCGCCGTATTCCGCCAGAGCCTCGACACTGCCGAGCGCGCCTTTTCCCGTGACGCCCAGGAGATCGGGCTCCAGGCGGCATTCGCTCGCTACGGGAGCGCGGACGCGATGAACATGGGCGGGGCGGGGCGCCCCACGTTCGTCGTAGGTGCGGACTCCATCGGTGTGGTGGTGGCCCAGGGCGAGCCTGCCACGGGCAGCTCGGTCTCGTGGTCCCCCGACCATGGCGTGATCGTCGCTTCGAGCGGCGATCTCGGCGTTACCATCGGCACGATCGTGGTCAACGAGCCCGACTCGACGGGGGCCCGCCCGTCCTTTCCATTCTTTACCGTCTGGCGCCGGCCGGGCCTGGACCAGCCATGGCGGTACGTCGCGGAGTAGGACGCTGTCGGTGACGGGTCCGCGCCCCGGTGGCCGAGCCGTCATTTTCGCATCCAGTCGACAGGGTCTGTCGTTCCGCTCGAGCCTCCGCGGTAGCCGGCGGCCGACCCGCTGCCACTTCACCCCCGAATGAATCCGAGAAGCCAGGCCCGTCGCCTGGCTTCCTTGCTGTGGCCCGTGCCCCCCGCCCTGAGACGCAGGCGGGCCCGACTGCGTATCCCCTAGTGCAACGACTCCGCGCCACCGACACGGGCGAGCGGCGGCCGGCGACCTACACATGGGGAGACAGCGATGCGGTGGCTCGGGATTCGAGGGAGATGGCGGCCCATGGCCGCATGGATGTCACTGGCATGTCTGACCGCCGCATGCGGCGGCGGGAAAGATGGTCCCACGGGGCCGGGTGGGGGTGGGGGCGACTTCGCGGGCGACTACCTGCTCGTCGGCGCCAACGACGACGCCCTGCCGGCGGTGGTGACGTCGAACGGCTGCTCGGCGATTCAGATCGTGAACGGCGGCCTGACGCTGTCTGCGGACGGGCAGTTCCAGATGCAGTTCAACTGGCAGGACGTGAACGGTGAGGCCCAGTTCAGCGGGGACCACGGCCGCTACCGGCAGGAGGGCGATGGGCTGGTGTTCACGTCCGAGGCCTGGGGGGACCAGTTCGAGGGCGGGGTGGACGATGGCCTGCTGTCGGTGTCCTGGGATTTCTGCGGCGACACCCCGGGGGCGGAGCTGGACCTGGCGTTCTCGCCGTAAGGCAGCTTGGGGTCAGCGGAGCGAAACGGAGGGCTGCGTCCGGGTGGCTCGGGGCTAGCCGTGGCTGGTGCCCCGGGCGAGCGCTGGCGGCGGCACGCTCTCCGGGGACGCTGCAGTGACCGCTGCTGGGTGCTTGGCGGGGTCGGCGTGCCGTGGCGGTCACTGACGCGCCCCTCCGAGCGCACCACCGCCGGCGCTCGCCCCGAGGTTACCGGGAAAGCATCCGCCGCTTCGCCCGACGCTGAACCGACTCGGCTACGCGGCGAGCGCGGACAGTGTCGATGCGCGACATTCAGCGCTGTGGAAATGTGCTCAATGTGCAAGCGTGGGGATAAGAAAATTCGGTCTTGCGCGCGAGCAAATTGATCCCTATAATGTCGCTCCACTCGTGAGCTGATCACTCCGAGAGGGAATGGCGAGACCAATCGCGCGTCTCGCCCGCACTGCAGCAGCGCCGCGGTGTGCCGTGCAGGAGGTTGATCCGCGATTCAGCCGGACCTGCAGCGCTCGCATTGGTGAACCGGGTGGCACGCAAGCCATCTGGGAATGGAAGCCGGAGCTCCCGAGGCAACACCGCACAAACATCAGTGTGCGGTCGCCGAGGGAAGAAGAACGGAGAAGTCAATTCTCCGACTCCGGGTAACCAGTGCGTAGGGCGGCCCGCGTTTCTCCTCGGAGAGATGCGGGCCGCCTTTTGTCGTGTCCTCGAGTCGTGCCTCAGGGCTTGAACGGCTGCGGAAGGGCGTGCGGCTACTTGCTCCCGTACTCGTCGTGCCGGCGCCACCACTGGTAGGGCGCACCCTGCGGCCATCCCTCGGGGGAATCCTCCCACTCTTCCTGCCGACCGTACGGCGTCAGGTCGAGAAAGGTCCACACGCTGCCCAGTCCTTCGACCCCGCGCCCATTGGTGAAGTAGGTGCGGTAGACGGTGTCACCGTCGCGGACGAAGACGCTGAGCCCGAACGTCTCGCCCTGCGGGGTGGTGAGCCCGAAGTCGTCGTTGAAGTCGCTCGCGGCGGAGGAGTACCAAGGCAGGTCCCAGCCCATTCGCTTCCGGTATGCCTGGATGTTCGCCAGCGGAGCGCGCGAGACCAGCGCGAAGGACGTATCCCGGGCGTGCATGTGGGTGGGGTGGCCGATCTGGTCCACGAACATCGAGCAGCCAGGACAGCCGGCCGACGGCCAGCCGTCGACTCCGGGCGAGAACATGAAGTGGTACAGGATGAGCTGGCGGCGTCCCTCGAACAGGTCCGCCAGGCTCACCTTGCCCGCCGGCCCCTCGAACACGTACGCCTTGTCGATCTTCGCCATCGGCATCCGCCGCCGCTCCGCGGCGAGCCGGTCATGCGCCCGGGTCAGCTCCTTCTCCTTGGCGAGCAGCTTCTCGTGGGCAGCAAACCACTCCGCCTGTGATGCGATGGTTCGGGAGTGGGGTGTGTGTCTTGGTCGTCATCCTGACTCCTTGATATCTGATCCTCCGGCGCGACCAGCCAGCGCCGGAGCCAAGTGAGGCTAGACGGTATGTCCGAACGCGTCCGCCCGGATGTGAGGCGAGCGCCGGCGGTGACATGCTCGGAGGGGCGCGTCAGCTACCGCCACAGCACGCCGACCCCACCAAGCGCCCAGCAGCGGTAGCTGCAGCGTCCCCGGAGAGCGTGTCACCGCCGGCGCTCGCCGGGTCGCGTCTAGCGAATCCCCTGCGCCACCGGCACTTTGGACGCCCGCCGCGCCGGAAAGAACCCGCCCAGTGTCCCCATGATCACGGCAAACAGGAGCCCCGCCAGCAGCAACCCCGGCGTGATCCGGAAGCTGAACGCCATCTCGCTGAAGTTGGCCCAGTTGGTCGTGCTGGTGACGATCCCGTTCATCGGCAGCGCGAGCAGGCACCCCACGATCCCACCGGCGAGCGCGATCACCGCCGACTCGGCGAGGAAGCTCGCGAGGATGCTCCGCGGCCGGAAGCCGAGCGTGAGCAGTACCGCGATCTCCGGCGTTCGCGACTGCACGGCGGCGTACATCGTGTTGACCGCGCCGAAGATCGCCCCCACCGCCATGATCCCGGTGATCATGATCGCGAGGATCCGGAGGATCCGGCCGAGCAGCTCCGACTGCTTGGCGTAGAACGCCGACTCGCGGTAGACGTCGACCGTCATCCGCTTGTCGGCCTCGAGCACCCGCTTGGCCTCGTCGAACGAGGCCGGATCGGCCAGGCGGAAGGTCAGCGACTGGAAGTTCTCGCGCTTCATCGCTGGCTTGAGCTGCTCGTTCTCGCCCCAGAGCTCCGATTCGAACGCCGTGCCCCCGGAGGCGAAGTGGCAGGTCACCGTCCAGGGCCGGCCGGCGAAGTACATCGTCTCGCCGATGCCCGTGTCGGGGAACCGCCCGACCAGCCGCTTGCCGACGCAGATCTCGTTCTTGCCCGCCGCGGGGCGCGTGCCCTCGGTGATCGCGACGCCGTTCCGCACCTGCCACGCCTCCTCACCCACCCCGCGGACGACGACGTTGGCGAGCTGGGTGGTGTCGCCCATACGGCCGAGCGGGATGACCACGTAGAGCTCGGGGCTCGCCAGCGCGCGCCCGTCGGCGCCGCGCGCGACGTGGGGCGACGCGGTGAGGGCGCTGACCGCGTCGCGGTCGAGCCCGCTCGACAGCTCGGAGTCGGCGCCCTTCCGGAGCACCAGCACGTTGCGGTCGGAGCCCGTCCGGGTGAGCGCCGCGGCGAACCCGTTCGCGAGGGCGAGCATCCCGATGAACACCGCCACCACGAGCCCGATGCCGAGCGCGGTGAGCGCGGTCGACACGGGCCGCTGGCGGACGCTCCGCAGGTTGTAGGTCAGCGGGATCTTCATTCGACGTTCCTCAGCGCGGCCACGACCGGGAGCCGCGCGGCGCGCAGCGCCGGCACGATGCCGCTCGCGAGCATGAGGACCAGGGCGATCGCGGCGCCGACCGCGAGGGTCGGCCCGGTGACGTCGAAGCCGGGGAGGAAGCCCGCCGCGTTGAAGTTGGTGCTCTTGTACAGGATCTTCGCCGCGCCCAGGCCGAGGGCGGCGCCGGTGAGCGTGATGGCGCCGGCCTCGAGCATCACCAGGCCGAACAGGCGCCGGTCGGAGAACCCGATCGTCTTGAGCACCGCCAGCTCCCGGGTGCGCTCGCGGGCGCTCATCATCATCGCGTTGGCGGCCACCAGCAGGATCGCGAACACCACCGCCATGCCGATGGTGTTCATCAGCAGGCCGACGTTGCCCCACATCGTGGCGAAGCTGGCGTTGAACGCCTGCTCGGTGCCGGTCTTGGTGGGCGCGCTGGAGTTGCGGAACAGGTCGTCGATCGCCTTCGCCACGCGCGGCCCGTTTTCCGGCCGGTCGATCTGCAGGATGTACCACCCCGCCTGGCCGCTCCGCTGGCTGCGCTCGTCGAGGTAGTCCCAGTGGAACATCATGGCGTCGTCGTTGATCACCGGATCGGTCGGGGTGTAGACGCCGCGGACGGTGAAGGTCCAGTCGCCGGGTAGATGGTGCCGCGGAGCGTCACGTTCTGCCCCACCTTCCAGCCGAAGAGGTCGATCAGCCGCGAGCCGATGAGCGCGCCCGAGCGGTCCTGGAGAAACGCCTGGAGCTGGTCGGCCGGAACCGACATCTCGGGGTAGACGTCGAGGTAGGTCTTGGCATCCACGGCGAAGTTGGCGAAGAAGCGCTTGCCGTCGCCGTACTGCCCACCGAACCAGTTGGCCCAGGTGACCTTCTCGACCCCGGGCACCGTCGCGAGCCGTTGGGCGTACGCCACGGGGAGCGGGAAGATGAGGCCGCTGGCGTTCTGGGTCACCAGCCGGCGCGCGCTGCCGAACTCGGCGGCGGCCTTGAGCGTGGTGATGACGGTGCGGAGCGACGCGAACAGGAACAGGGCCAGCGCAACGCTCGCCATGGTGAGCAGCGTGCGCCGCTTGTGCCGGCCGAGATTGGCGAGGAGGAGCGGCCAGAACTTCATGAGGCCACCCCCGCCGGCGCCCGCCCCGCCGCCTGTCCCTGCTCCACGAAGGTTCCCTTCTCGAGGTGGAGCTGCCGCTTGGCCCGCGCGGCGGCGTGCGGATCGTGGGTCACCACGATCACCGTCTTGCCGAACTCGTCGTTCAGCCGGCCGAGCAGCGCCAGCACCTCCTGCGAGCTCTTGGCATCGAGCTGGCCGGTGGGCTCGTCGAGCAGGATCAGCGTCGGGTCCGCCACGATCGCGCGCGCGATGGCGACCCGCTGCTCCTGGCCGCCCGAGAGCTGGCGCGGGTAGTGGTGCAGCCGGTCGTCCAGCCCGACGACGCCGAGCGCGATGCGCACCCGCTCGTCGCGCTCCTTCTTCGAGAGCCGCGTCAGCAGCAGCGGCAGCTCCACGTTCTGAAAGGCGGTGAGGACGGGCAGGAGGTTGAACTGCTGGAACACGAACCCGACGTTCCGCGAGCGCCACTCGGCGAGCTGCGCCGGACTCATCGCGCTCACCTCGGCGCCGCCCACGCGCACGGTCCCGCTGGTGGGCTTGTCCAGCCCGGCGATGAGGTTGAGCAGCGTCGACTTGCCGGAGCCGGACGGCCCCATGAGGGCGGTGAAGGTGCCCTGCTCGATGTCCATCGAGAGCCCGTCGAAGACGTCGATCCGCTCGGCGTCGCGGCGGAAGCTCTTGGATACGTCCCGAATCTCGACCAGTGCCATGGAGAGCTCGCTTCTCGAGGTTATTCGCCTGTCTTGACCCGCATCCCTTCCTTTGGATTCTCGACCCCGCCCGTCACCACCCGCTCGCCGCCCGAGAGTCCGCGCTTGATCTCGCGGTACCCGCCGCTCACCGGGCCGGCCTCGACCTCGCGCGCCTGGAGCCGGCCCTCGCGCACCAGCCATACGACGGTCCGGCCGCCCGCGTCGCGCACGGCCGCGGCGGGGAGCCGGAACCGGGTCGCGGCGGCGCCCGAGGCGGGAGCGGCCGTCGCCCCCGAATCGCTCGCCAGGAAATCGACCCGGGCGCCCATCTCGGGCAGGATCCGCTTGTCGCGGTCCACGATGCTCACCTTGACCTGCACGGTCGCCCGCTGCCGGTCGGCGGTGGGAACGACCTGACGTACCTCGCCCCGGAACGACGTGTCCGGATAGGCGTCGAGCGTGATGCTCGCCCGTTGCCCGTGGGTGACGCGCCCGATGTAGGCCTCGTTCACGTCCACCTCGACCTCGAGCGAGCTGAGGTCGGCCATCGTCACCACGGCGCCGCGGGTGAGCCCGCCCCCGACCGACGGCGCAACCACCTCGCCCACCTCGGCTTCCTTCCGGAGCACGGTGCCGGTGAACGGCGCGCGGATGTAGGTGTTCTCGAGCGTGGCCTCGGCGACCCGGAGCGCGGCCGCCGCGGCCTCGACCCGCGCCTGCGCGGAACCGGCCCGGGCAGCGGCCTGGTCGGCCCGACTCTGCGCGGCCTCCGCGTCCTGCGCCGAGATCAGCTCGGGAGACTCGCCGTGGATCTGGGCCGTCCGCCGGGACTCGCGCGCCAGCTGGTCGCGGTCGGCGCCGGCCTCGGTGAGCTGCGCCTTCGCGCTCGCCAGGTTGGCCTGCGCCTCGGACACGGCGGCGGCGTAGTCGGCGTTCTCCAGCCGGGCGATCACCTGGCCCCGCTTCACCTCCGAGCCGCCGTCCACCGTGAGGGACGCGATCCGGCCGGGGATCTTGGCCGAGACGGCGGCGCGGATCCGGGCGACGACGTAGCCGTTGGCCGTGACGGAGGTTGCGGCCGCGGCCCCCCCGCCGGTCCCGCCGCTGGTCGAGACCGGCGTGGCCACGATCGTCTCGGCGGTGACGGCGGAGCGGCTCCGGGCCCAGATGACTGCGCCGGCGATCAGGGCGATGACCACGCCGACGATGGCCAGCGTGCGACCGAAGGCGCGGCGGATCTCGGGAGGAGGATCGCGGTTGATCCGGAGCTTGGAGAGGTCGTGGGTAGGGGCGGTCACGGCAGCGAATATACGCCGAAGGAGGGAGGGTGTCGACCTTGAAAAGGGGACTCGTTACCCAGCGATCATGAGCTATGCGCGGGCGACCTTGCCGACTGTATCCCAGGTGCGCGTGGTCACCTCCTTGCCGAACGCCCGCTCGATGAGCGTCATGAACACCGGTCCCTTGGGAGTCACGCCGTAGGCGCTGAATAGCTCCCGGCCGACGAGGGCCAGCAGGCGCGCGCCGTCCCGCTCGATCGGCAAAGCGATCCGGGCCGCGGGCTCATTGCGCGCGGGCTCATTGCGGAGGAAGGTGACGATGCGCTTGGCGGCGGGGGCGACCCGGAACGGCCGATAGGGGTCGGTCGCCAGCAGGGCCTGCAGCACGTCGACCGGCCGAACGATGGTGAGGAAGGCCTGCCCGAGTAGCTCGCGCATGGCGGCCTCGGCCTTCCGCTCGAGGGCGGACTCCGACGCCCGGCGAGCGTCGAAGACGACGTTGCCGCTCGAGAGCACGGTCTTCACCTCGGTGAACCCGGCTGCCTCGAACGCCCGCTTGAGCTCGGGCATCTTCGCGTTGCTGGGACTCACACCCCTGAGGAACGCCGCGTAGCGTGGCATGGGAATAACCTACCACCTCACCGACAAGCAGCTCAGCCCCCCGTCCATCTTCCGGTACTCCGACATCTCCAGCGGCACCACGTCGTAGCCCAGCCTGCCGAGCAGCGAGCCGGTGGCCGGGAAGCCCTGGGCGACCAGCAGCGCATCGTTGACCCGGATGCAGTTGGCCGCGTACGCCTCGCCGTCGGGCACCCGCACGATCTCCCACCCTCCGAGCGCCTCATGTGCGGCGATCTCGCCGGCGGCGAGCAGCCGGCGCCCACCGAGCCAGGAGATCCCGGTCTTGACGTGTAGCAGTCCGGACATCCCGCGGATGTCGATCACGCGCGAGCCGAAGCCGCGCCGCGCGAGCCACGCCGAGAGCTGGGCCGCACCCTCGGCGTTGGTGCGCCGGGAGACGCCGATGAAGTAGTGCTCGCCCGCCTCGCAGACGTCGCCGCCGTCCACCGTGCCCGGAGCGACCATCGCGTCCAGATCGGGAAACCACTGGACGAGCGCCCCTCCGATCGACGCCACCTCGCCGGCGCGGCTCGGGGCGCCGGGGCGGGTGAGGATCGCGCCCCGAGTAGTGACGATGGCGGCGTCCTCGACGAAGGTCGAGTCGGGAAACTCCGGATCGGGCGCGAGCCTGACGAGCGCGACTCCGAGACGCTCCAGCCCCCGGCAGTACGCTTCGTGCTGCTGCAGCGCGAGCCTCAGGTCCGGCGGTCCCAGGCCGGACGACGTTAACCCGGCCGCGAAGGTGGCCGCGGGTGGACGCACGATGGCACGAGTGAAGCGCACCGCTAGCTCGCGGCCGCCCGGTCCCGTCTGGCGACGATGACGCGATACACGGGATAGCTGAGCGCCAGCAGCAACATCGACTTCCAGCTGTTGCCCCAGTCGCTCATCACCGATCCTATCAGGAACCCTACCGAACCCAGTGCCGCGAGCCCGGTCGTGAACGGAAACCCGGGCACACGCCACGGTCTCGGTGTGTCGGGCTCCCTCCGCCGGAGCGCGAACACGCTCAGGAACGACAGCAGGTAGTTCGCGACGAAGAAGAACGCGCACAGCGCGAGCACCGCGTTGAAGGTGCCCGAGACGATGAACCCCGCGGCGACGCCGATGCTGGTCCAGTGCGCCACCGTCGGCGTGCCGCCCGCGTTCACCGTCTCGAAGGCGCCGGGCAGCAGCCGGTCGCGGCTCATGGCCAGCATCACCCTGGGCGCCATCAGCGCGCAGGCGTTCATTCCGCTCAGGATGGAGACCAGCACCAGCAGGCGGATCACCAGGTCGCCCCGGTCGCCGAAGAGCGCCTTGCCCGCGCTCGCGGCGACGAACGGGTCGCCCGCCATCCGGCCGATGCCGAGCACGCGGACGAAGGCGACGTTCACCAGCACGTAGATCAGGATCACGAGCAGGACGCCCATCACCATCGACCGCGGGATGCCGCGGCCGGGGTTGCGCACTTCCTCGCCGAAATAGAGCGGTCCGGTCCACCCGTCGTAGGTGTAGATCACCGCCTGGAGCGCCAGCACCGCGGCCGCCACCAGCGCGAGCCCGGTCGGCTGCGCCGCGGGCGAGAGGGCCGCCACCGGGGGCACCGGGACGAGCAGGCACATCCCGATCAGAGCGCCGAACGCCAACGCCTTGAGCGCGCTCAGGATCTGCTGCGCGAGATCGCCGATGCGGATGCCGCGCCAGAGGAGCAGTCCGAACAGGAGCACCAGGCCGACGCCCACCGGCACGCGACGCCCGACCACCGCCGGGACCAGCGGCTCGAGGTACTCGGTCACGACCATCGCGCCGAGCGCGACGGGAGCGCACGTCGAGAGCCAGTCGCTCCAGCCCACCACGAATCCGGGGTACTCACCAAGCCCTCGGCGTACGAACGGATACTGCCCGCCGGACGCGGCGAGCATCGCGCCAGGCTCGGCGAGGGAGATGGCCCCCAGGAGCGCGTAGAGACCGCCGACGATCCAGACCCCGATGAAGAGCGCGGGACTCGGCAGCCGGGCCGCGACGTCGCCGGGGGTGCGGAGGATCCCGATCAGGATCGTGTTGCCGATGAGCACCGCGACGCCGAACGAGACGCCGAGGACCTGGAGTAGCCGGCCGCGGCCGCGCACCGGCCCGAGCCGTGGCTCAGCGGCTCGCGTCGACAACGGCGGTCCAGAGATCGCTCTGCCGATCTCCGAGCGTGAAGTAGAGGCTCCCGCCGAACGCCGCGAACCCGTAGCGATGCCATTCGCGTGCGGCATCGTCCAAGCGCACGAGCAGCTTCTGCGCCCCCGTCGCCGGGTCGATGCCCCAGACGCCCGCGCGGTCCAGCGAATCGAGCGTGAGGCAGTACAGACTTCGGCCGTCCGCCGACCAGGCTACGTACGTCGGCCGGAACACTCGCGCGCGGTAGTTCACCGGAAACAGCACCCGAGCCGAGTCGGCGCGGAGCCCGGTGACCAGCAGTCCCTTGTCCGTCGAGAACGCCAGCCGGCGGCCGTCAGGCGATGGCATGATCGGCAGGGCATCGGTCCGGAGGAGCGTCTCTGGCTTTCGCCACGCGCCGGACGCCTCCCGGCTGATGAACCTGACCTGCGCGTCCGGGGCGTCGTAGTTGTGGAGATAGTAGAGCCCACCGCCGTCCCGGCTCCACTCGGCACCGCGGTCGTCGCCGTTGCCCGCCGGGATCGGCGTCTGACCGCTTCCATCCGCAGCCATGATGAACAGACGACGTCCGCCTTCCCGGAAGGCATGGTAGGAGATCTCCCGCCCGTCCGGCGTCCAGCGCGGCCAGAAGTGCGCGCTCGAGTCGGTGGTGAGCTGCTCCGGCTCGCCACCCGAGAGCGGCACGCGATAGATCTGCGCGATCCCCGAGCGGTCTGAGTCGTATGCGAGCCAGCGGCCATCCGGCGAGAAGTCGAACGATTCGACGATCTGGTTGCCCGACGTCACCGGCACCGCATCGGCTAGACCGACCGGCGGATGGGCGGGGACCGGCACCGACCAGACGTTCGAGCGCTCCGCGAACACCGCGTACGCGATCCGGCGCCCCGACGCGTCCATCGTCATTGCGAAGGCGTTGAGCCCGGTCGTGAGTCGCCGCGGTCGCCCCGCCGCGCCGGAGCGGTCGAGCGGGACCTGATAAGCGTCGAGCCCGCCGTCGGCGTTCGAGAGCAGGAGCAGCGCCCGTCCGTCCGGCAGCCAGACCGGGCTCGCGTGGAACGAGCGATCGTCGGTGACGCGGACGGGCTCGCCGCCGCCGGGCCTGGCCGGGACGAGCCACACGGCGCTCTGGCCGAGGTTGCCGAAGAACCAGCGGACGTCGGAGTCGACCGATTGCCGGTTGCCCCGCACCAGCGCGATCCAGCGTCCATCGGGCGACCAGGCGAACGAGTGCATGTCGCCGCCATGGGCGAGCAGCGCCGGCGCGCCCCCGTCGGCCGGGATGACGTAGAGCGAATCCGATCGGGCGAACGCGATCCGCCGGCCGTCGGGTGACCACGGGCCCGGCAGCAGGACCTCACCACCCTGAAGCGGTACGAGCGTCTTCGAGGGGCCGCCGAGCGCGGGTGCCACCTCGATGCCGCGGGCGGAGCGGAAGACGAGCCGCTTGTTGTCCGGCGACCAGTACGGCAGCCGCTGCGCGCCGGCGAGGTCGCCGGCGATCGCGATCGGCCGCCCGCCGTCGACCTGGCGCACGTAGATCCGCGACGCCGTGAGCGGTCCGGCGGCGTACGCCACGAGCTGCCCGTCGGGCGACATCGCGGGATCGATCTCGAGCCCCGGCTCGACCGTGAGCGGGCTCCGGGCGCCGAAGCGGATCTCGGCCTCCGGACGACGCGCGAGGAGCAGGGCGGCCACTGCAACCGCAGCGGCGACACCGGCGGCAGCTCCCCAGACGAGCACGCGCCGCGACCGCGGGCTCGGTATCGTCTGCGCAGGGAGGCCCGTGGGGGTCGCCTCGGACACCTCCACCCGTTCGAGCTCGGCGAGGAGATCGGCCGCGCTCTGCCAGCGGTCCGCGGGCCGCGGGGCGAGACACTTCGCGATCGTCTGCGAGAGCTGCGGCGAGACGCCCGGCCGGAGCGCCTCGAGCGGGATCGGCGACTGGGTGACCTGCGCGGCGAACACGGCCTGCGGCGAGGTGCCCGGGAACGGCGGCGCGCCCGTCAGCATCTCGTACGCCATCACGCCGACGGCGTAGATGTCCGCGCGGTGGTCGACGTGCGGGTCGGCGGCCACCTGCTCGGGCGCCATGTACCGCGGCGTGCCGAGCGCGATGCCGGTCGCCGTGAGTGCCTCACCCTCGCGCTCCGCCGCGCTCACGGCCTTCGCCACGCCCAGGTCGGCGACGAGCGCGTGCCGCCCGCTCAGCAGGATGTTGTCCGGCTTGATGTCCCGGTGGACTACGCCCTCGGCGTGGGCGTAGGCCAGCGCCTCGACGATCTCGACCAGCAGCCTGACCGTCTCGGCCACCGGCAGCTCGCCCTCGCGGGCGAGTCGCTGCCGGAGCGACTCCCCCTGCACGAACGGCATGACGTACCACAGGCGGCCGGAGGTCTCGCCGGAGTCGTGCACCGGGAGGATGTGCGGATGCTGGAGCTGGGCGGTGACGTGGATCTCGCGCTGGAATCGCTCGGGGCCGAGCGAGGCGGTGAGCTCGCAGTGGAGGACCTTGATGGCCACGCGGCGGTCGTGCCGCACGTCGTGCGCCGCGTAGACGGTCGCCATGCCCCCGCGTCCGAGCTCGCGCTCGAGCACGTACCGGTCGCGCAACGCTTCGGCAAGATCAGTCGGCAGCTGGGGAACGGGGCACCGTTACGTGGGTGGGAGATCGGAATCTGACGCGGGCGTTGGCGGTGCGCCAGAGCGGTGACCCTGCGCTGAGCTGCGTTCATCACTGGCAAACGCCCATCTCACCTCGAGTCGCACCGTACGCAGTGGGCCCGGTGCGCTTCGGCGTGTGCACCTCGGTCCGGTCCGGGAACCCGGCCAGTCCGGGCGCCGTGTCGCTCACCATGATCGAGGCGCAGAGCGACGACGAAGTCCAGCAGATCCGGGACGTCAGCCGCCGGATCATGCTGCAGCTCTGCGGCATGCCGGGGTTCCTGAGCTTCCAGGGCACGGTGATCGGCCGGCGGCTCTCGACGGTGACGCTGTGGGAGAGCCGGGAGGCGCAGCGGCAGGTGATGCACGAGGCCAACCACAAGCAGGCGTCGCACGACATGTTCAGCGGCAAGGTTGGCGCGGCGTTCCACCAGAGCGCGTGGACGCTGGAGCGCCTGGGCGAGCTGTGGGTCCGCTGCACGGCGTGCAGCAAGCTGTGGGACGCGCGGACGCAGGCGGCGTGCGGTTGCGGGGCGGTGGCGGAGCCCACGCCCGCGTTCTGGTAGAAGCGGCTCGAGCGTCAGGCGCGGGCGACCTGGCGTCGCCGGCCACGAGCGTCCGGCGGCCGCTACCGTACCCGGACCGGCACCTCGAGCCGCCATCCCGCGAACGGCGAATCGACGTCCAGCAACAGATCGCCCGGCTCGCTCGCGCGAAATTCGAAGTCCGCCGTCTCGCCCGGTCCCGTGAGCAGCCTCTCGCTGCGCGAGACCGCCTGCGACGCCGGCAGCTCCGCTCCGTCCTTCGCCAGCGCGCGCCAGGGCACCATCGTCGAATCCGGCCCGTTGCTCCGCAGCCCGAAGTACGTCCGCGCGTCGCCGATGTTGATCAGCCGCAGGCGATAGGTCCTCCCCGTCCGGAGCTCCAACGGCGCCGGATCCAGCCGCCCGTTCACCACGCCGAACGCCGAGTCGTGCCGGGACAGGGCACCCACGATCACCAGCCTGTTGGTGGCGGTGTCGAGCGTTTCGCCCGGCGGCACCACGACGAGCGCGCCGTACAGCCCTCCGGAGATCTGGACCAGCTCGTTCGCGTGCGAATGGTAGATGAAGGTCCCCGCTCGCGGCGGCGTGAACGCCGCGGTGAACGAATCGCCCGGAGCGATCGGCTGGAACCGGCGGTCGCCCGCGCCGCTCCAGTCGGGCACGCCGTCCGGGTAGCTCTCGAGCTCGATGCCATGCCAGTGCACCGCCGTCGGCTCGGCGAGCCGGTTCACCACCGTGATGCGCGCGGGCCGGCCGCGCTCGAGCACGAGCGTCGGCCCTGGGACCGGCGCCGAGTCCGGCGGCGGCTCCGCGTCTCCCTCCTGCACCGCGTACGCCATGATGTGCGCCGAGTCGGCCGGTGCGCGCGTCTCCTGGACGAGCAGACGGAGCTTTCTCGGCTCGTCAGCCGCGGCCGTCCCTGGCGCGGCGGCCGGGGCGGTGCGGCCGCGTGCGCAGGCCCCCCGGCGCGGGGCGCGACCAGCAGGCCGAGCACCAGGCCGGTCATCCGGTGAGCGCCGTGCATCCCGCCGTGCGAGTTGGCCGCGGCCGGAGCCGCCGACAGCATCTGCGCGTCCGCGATGTGAAACGCAAAGTGGCAGTGGAAGAGCCAGTTCCCTGGCCGCGCCGGCGTCCAGCGCGCCGTCATGGTCCCACCGGGGGGCATGAGCTCGGTGACGACCAGGCGCCGGTCGGCCGGGGCGTAGACGGTGTCGCCGGCCCAGCTTCCGCGGCTCTCGACCTCGTAGTAGAACCCGTGCAGATGCATCGGGTGCGAGCTGGACGTCGGGTTGATCCAGCGCCACCGCACCGTGTCGCCCACGGTGTAGCGGAGCCGCTCCGTCTCGGGCCAGCTCTTGCCGTTGATCAGCATGAACTCGCCGCCCGGGTCGTGCGCCGCGCTGTCGGGCGCCTTGAACCAGAGGCCCATGATGAAGACCCGCTCGTCCGGCGACGGCCGCACGCCGGCGGAGTCGACGATGAACCCGCCGGAGAGCTGGCTGTCGATCCACCGGTCGTCTCCCATCTTCTTGCCGGTCGTCGTCGCCCAGTAGTAGTAGGTTCCCGGCCGCCCGGCCACGAACCGTACGCGCCGCTCGGCGCCGGGCGGAATCAGGGTGCTGTCCCCCGGCGAGGCCGGATGCGTGGCGAGCCCGTGGACCACGAGCGAGGAGTCGCGCAGGCGATTCCGGATGGTCGCGTGGATGACGGTGCCTTCCGGCACCCGAATGAGCGGCCCGGGAACCTGCAGCGGCTTGCCCGGCTCCCCGAACGCCTGCACCTCGACGCCGGGCCCGTCGTCGGCGTGCGGCCGGAGCATCCCCATCCGGGCCTCGAGCGTGATCGTCAGCACGCGCCCGCGGAGCCGGCCCGCGGGCGCGCGGTTCGGATTGGCGAGGATCCGCTCGATCGAAGGCGCTACACCTCGCGCCGGGAGCGCGGGCGACTGCCCTCCGGACCAGAACGCGACCAGACCAGCCGCAACGGCGACGCGCAGGTGCACAGCAGGCATGACTCGTCCTCGTGCGCGAACGGGTGCGGGAACCTTCGATGTGATCGGGAGCGAGGGGAATCTACCGGGAGATGGTGGCCGCGCCAACCGAGTCTCACGCCACGGCTCGACCCGCTTGACGGGCGCGCAGCCGTCCTGCATCGTAGCGCCGTCCGTCTGCGCATGATGGCAATGGGAACGTGAGCGACCCCCGGCGCTCGCGGCCTGCGGCGGCGGATGCCCGATTCCACTTCGGCCGAGAAGGGAAAGGCGGACCCGTATGGTGAGTGAGAGCGTCGTCGCGACCCGGCCAAGCACATACCCTGCCGTCTACGCCCGCTGGCGCGCCGACCCCGAGGCCTTCTGGGCCGACGCGGCGGAGGCGGTGCACTGGTACCGCCGCTGGGACGCCGTGCTCGACGCGTCGCGCCCTCCGTTCTATCGCTGGTTCCCCGGCGCCCAGGTCAACAGCTGCTACAACGCGCTCGACCGCCACGTCGAGGGCGGCCGCGCCGACCAGGCCGCGCTGATCTACGACAGTCCGGTGACCGGCACCGTGCGGAGCTACAGCTACCGCGAGTTGCGGGACGCGGTGGCGCGGTTCGCGGGCGTGCTGGCGGCGCGCGGCGTCGCGCGCGGCGACCGCGTCGTCATCTACATGCCGATGGTGCCCGAGGCCGTGATCGGCATGCTGGCCTGCGCCCGGATCGGCGCGATCCACTCGGTGGTGTTCGGCGGCTTCGCGTCGCCCGAGCTGGCCAGCCGCATCACCGACGCGCGGCCCAAGGTGATCCTGACCGCTTCCTGCGGCATCGAGCCCGGCCGGGTGGTGCCGTACAAGCCGCTGCTGGATCGGGCCATCGAGCTCGCCGCCGCCAAGCCCGACTGCTGCATCGTGCTCCAGCGGCCCGAGGAGCGGGCGACGCTGGTGCCGGGCCGCGATCACGACTGGGCCGAGCTCGCGGCGGGCGCGTCGCCCGTGGACTGCGTGCCGGTTCTGGCCACCGATCCGCTCTACATCCTCTATACCTCGGGCACCACCGGGAATCCCAAGGGCATCGTCCGCGACAACGGCGGCCACCTGGTCGCCCTCACCTGGAGCATGCGCCACATCTATGGCGTCGAGCCCGGCGAGGTGTACTGGGCGGCCTCCGATCTCGGCTGGACGGTGGGCCATTCGTACATCGTCTACGCGCCGCTGTTCCACGGGAACACGACGGTGCTCTACGAGGGCAAGCCGGTCGGCACGCCCTGATCCGGGCGCCTTCTGGCGGGTCATCTCGCAGCACGGCGTGCGCGCCTTCTTCACCGCGCCGACGGCCTTCCGCGCCATCAAGCGCGACGATCCGACCGGCGAGCACGTTCGCCGCTACGACCTGAGCGGCCTGCGCACCCTGTTCCTGGCCGGTGAGCGCTGCGACCCCGCGACGCTCGCCTGGGCCGAGCAGCAGCTCGGGATTCCGGTGATCGACCACTGGTGGCAGACCGAGACCGGCTGGCCGGTCGGGTGCAACTGCGTCGGCCTGGGAGTGCTGCCCGTCAAGCCGGGATCGTGTGGTCCGCCGGTGCCGGGGTACGACGTGCGCGTCCTGACCGACGAGGGCGCGGAGACGCGCGCGGGCGAGACTGGGAACGTCGTCATCCGGCTGCCGCTGCCGCCGGGCTGCGCGCCGACCCTGTGGAACAACGACCGCGCCTGGGAGGCGTCGTACCTGAGCGCCTATCCCGGCTACTACCTGACGGCGGACGCCGGGTTCAAGGACGAGGACGGCTATCTCTGGATCATGAGCCGCACCGACGACGTGATCAACGTCGCGGGGCACCGGCTGTCCACCGGCGCGATGGAGGAGGTGCTGGCGGCGCACGCCGACGTCGCCGAATGCGCGGTCGTGGGCGTGGCGGACGAGCTCAAGGGCGAGGTGCCGCTCGGGCTCGTCGTGCTCAAGGCCGGGGCGAGCCGGGCCCGGGAAACCCTCGTGGCCGAGTTGGTTGGGCTTGTCCGGGAGCGGATCGGGCCGGTGGCGTCGTTCAAGCAGGCCGCCGTGGTCAAGCGGCTGCCCAAGACGCGGTCGGGGAAGATCGTGCGCGGGACCATCAGAAAGATCGCCGACGGGGTCGCGTACACGGTGCCGCCGACGATCGACGATCCGGCGATTCTGGAGGAGATCGCGGTGGACCTGGCGGCGATCGGGTATCCGCGGGCGACTACCGCTCGGCCAGCTTCTTGAACCGGGGATCGTTGCGGAGCGAGGCCAGCGTCGGATCGATGCGAAGCCACGTCGGCGACATATAGAAGGGAACCCGCAGCAGCGGCTCGAGCCGGTCGAGCGCGGCGTCGCGGTCGCCGAGCGCGAGGTAGGCGAGCACGAGAAAGTGCTGCACGATCGGCCCGGTGATGCCGTTGGTGGCGATCGGCTCGAGCCGGATCGCCTGCTCACCCTCGCGCACCGCCTCCGCCCGCCGCCCGGCAATCGCGAGCGCCAGGGCCAGGCTCCCGCGCAGGACCCCGTCCCCGGGGTTGCTCGACACGGAGCGCTCGAGGGAGGGCAGGGCGGAATCGGCGTACGCGCGGGCCGCGGCGGCATTTCCCCGGTGCAGGTGGGTCTGCGCCAGCGCCAATCCCCACACGCCCCGGTCGTTATCGAACGGGCCCGGCCCGAGGCGGAGCAGCATTTGTTGCTGCTCGTCGTCCAGCGCCCAGAAGAGATTGAAATACCCGCCTGCGTGCGCGAGGCGACGGCTCAGCTCGACCCCCTGGGGCGCGTGGCGAAAAGCGGCCTGCGCTCCCGCGAGGTCACCTTCGCCGAGAAACGTCGCCACCTTCATGTCCAGCAGGTCGGGCGAGCTACCGCTGAGGACGAACGCCGAGTCGGCCATCGCGCGCGCTTCGGGGTAGCGCCTGAGCCAGAGCAGCACCCGCGCCAGCCGCCGCCTGGTGCCGAACGACTGCGGATCGATCGACTGGGCCTGGCGGAAGTGCGCCAACGCCTGCTCCCAGCGGCCCAGCTGCTGCTCCGCCAGGCCGGCCATGGTCAGCAGCTCGGCGTCGCGCGGGGCGATACGCCGGGCGCGGGCCACCTCCTCGAGCGCCCTGGCGTGGTCGCGACGCACCGCGCTCAGGTAGAGGGCGTGCGCGAAGTGCGCCTGCGGCACCGCCGGTCCCAGCGCGATCGCCTGCTCGGCCGCCACGCGGGCCGCCTCGGCGTCCTCGGGGACGCGGCCGACGTTCACGTACAGCGTGGTCCGCGCGCGCGAGAGCTGGGCCCACGCCAGCGCGAAGTCCGGGTCGAGCGCGGTCGCCTCCTCGTAGGCTGAGATCGCGCTCCTGAGCGCGACCGCGTCGGTCACCCCCACCCGGCTCGACACCCGCTCGCCCCGGAGGAACGCGTCGTACGCGGCGAGATTGCGGGTCGGGCGCTCCGCCACCCGCTCTCGCGCGCCGTCGCCCACCTCGAGCTCCAGCGCGCTGGCCACCCCGCGGGTGATGCCCTCCTGCATCGCGAACACGTCGGTGAGCGGCGCGTCGTAGAGCTGCTGCCAGCGTGTGGTCCCGCTCGGCGCCTCGATCAGCTCCGGGCTCACCTGCACGCGGCTGGACGCGCCGCCTTTCTGCCAGCGCACCTTGCCGACTACCAGGTACCGCGCGCCGAGCTCACGGCCGATCTCGCGCGGGCTCTTCGAGGTCTGCCGGTACTGGTCGGAGCTGGCGGACGCGATGACCTGGAGTCCCGGCAGGGCCGACAGTTTGCCGCGCACCGCGTCCGCGACGCCGTCGGCGAAGTACGCGTTGTCCGCGTCGCCAACGTTCTCGAACGGAAGGACGGCCAGTCGTGCAGTGGCCGCTCGTCCGAACCGCTCCCGCGCCGGTGGGCCAGCCACCAGGAGCCCGCGCCGAGCCCGAGGAGCAGGCCGAGCGCGACGAGCGCGCCGGCGGTGCGCGAGGGCCACCCGCGCCCCGGACGCGCCTGCGCGCCCTGCTCCAGCGCCAGCGCGAACTCGGCGGTAGTCGCGAACCGGTCGCCCCGGTCGGCCGCCATCGCCTTGAGGATCGCGGCCTCGATCGGCGCGGGCACCGCAGGCCGCGCCGGCCTCAGCCCCGGCCGCTCGGCCATGAGGTGCTGCGCCAGGACGGCGTGCGCCGTGGTACCGGTGAAGGGCGGCTTGCCCGCCAGCATCTCGTACAGCACGACGGCCAGTGCGTAGAGGTCGACCCGACCGGTCGAGCGCCTCGCCGCTCGCCTGCTCCGGGCTCATGTAGACGGGGGAGCCGATGACCGTGCCGGCCTGCGTGATCGACGGGTCAGGCGGCCGGGCGGGTTGCGGCCCGGTGTCCTCCAGCGCCCGCGCGATGCCGAAGTCCGCGATCAGCGCGTGACCGGCGGCGAGGAGAATGTTCTCCGGCTTGACGTCGCGGTGGATCACGCCGTGGCCGTGGGCGTAGTGCAGCCCGTCCGCCACCTCGCGCGCGATGCGCAGGGCTTCGTCCAGCGGCAGCGCGCCCTCGCGGCGGAGTCGCTCGCGCAGCGACTCGCCCTCGACGTAGGGCATGGTGTACCACAGCCGGCCGTCGGCCAGCGCGCCCGAGTCGAGCACGGTGAGGATGTGCGGGTGCTGCAGCCGGGCCGCGACCTTGATCTCGCGCTCGAACCGCTCGGCGCCGTGCGCCGGGACCAGCTCGGCGTGCAGCACCTTGAGCGCGACGGATCGGTCGTGGCGGAGGTCGCGCGCGAGGTAGACCGTGGCCATGCCGCCCCGGCCGAGCTCGCGCTCGACGGTGTAGCGGCCCTGGAGGGCCTCTTCCAGAGAGGGTGGCACGCCCACGGTGGACTCCTGAGGGATTACGCCAAAAATAACCCGTCCTCCGAGCTCGGCCGCCCGGCGGATTCTGCGTTACCTCACGCTCCGGCTCACTGCCGGGCCGGTGCCAGGCCCATCTCTCGCAGGATCGCGGCGCCGCGCGGGTCGCGCTTCAGCGGGTTCAACAACGGCTCGTTCACGAAGTTGTAGATCAGGAACGGGTCGTGGCTCTCGGCCCAACCGGGGCGACGTTCACGATCGTGCCCTGAGCCCTAAAGCGGGGTTACCCAAGACGCGGTCGAGGAAGATCGTGCGCGGGACCTCAAGAAGATCGCCGACGGGGTGGCGTACAAAGTTCCGACTACGATCGACGATCCAGCGATCCTGGAAGAGATCGCGGCGGATCTGGCGGCGATCGGGTATCCGAGGCCGCGGTAGGATCGCGCAATGCAATTCTTTGCGCGCACCGAGGGTTGGCCGCGTTAGCGCGCCTGCAAGCCCAGCCTCGTCCCTGGCCCGTTCGGACCATCGCTGGCCGCCGCCGTGCGTCGAGCCTCCGCCAGCACCGCGCGCTGCAGCTCGGCCACCGCCCGGCCTTCCTCCGCCGCGGTCCGCAGCGCGACCACCGCCGACCTGGCCTCCTCCGCCGCCTGATGGCTTTCGTCGGCCGCGACCCGCACCACCTCCGCCGCCCGCCGGACGCTGTCCGGCTGAGGGTGCGCCGTATCGTTCGCCTTATGCGCTTCGGCGAGCTGCTGCTGCATCTCCGCCTTGGCCGTCGCGTGGCCCTTCATGAACCCGCCGGCGTACCCCGCGGCGCCACCGGTGGCGGCACCGGCGCCGACGCCCAGGATGAAGGGAACGATACTGTCGAAGTAGCGGAGGATCTGCTGGCGCATGGCCGGATCGTCGGTGAGTCCGAAGATCGTGGCCAGCGCCGCGAGGACGGTGATGAAGACTGCCACGGCGGGCCAGGTCAGGTGCTTCATCTCGAGGTCCTTGGCAGGGGGTCGCCAAAGATAGGGTTCCGCCGAGGGAGGGGCCAGACGATCCGGCATCGGCCAGGAGGCGTTCGGGGGTCGGGGCGAGGCCTCAGCCGTCGCCGAGGTTCATCTTCCGGAGCAGCGCCTGGAACCGCGGGTGCGAGCGAAGGCTGCGGAACAGGAACGACCCCTTCACCCCCCAGATCCCACCGGCTCGCTCCTCGTACGCGCGCTCCAGCCAGTCCAGCGCTCGCTCGTCCTCGCCGAGCCCAGTGTAGACGTATGCGAAATGGTATGGGGAGACGTAGCGTTGGCGCGCCCACTCCTCCAGCGTGCGGAGGACCTCGCGGGCCCGGTCGGTCCGACCGACCATCCCGTACGCCTGGCCGAGCTGGGCCAGGTACAGCGCGTTGTCGGGGGAGATCGAGATCGCCTTTTCCATCTCGGCGAGCCCCTCGTCCCGCATCCCTTTGAGCAGGTAGGTCCACCCGAGCGTCAGATAGGCCAGGGCGAGGTGCGGCTCCACCTCGACGATCCGCTTGACGCGACGCAGGGCGTCGTCGTACCGGCCCATCCGGAGGTGCGTGGTGACGACGTCCATCCGGTGCGCCAGCGGGTCGAGCTCGTGGGCGCGCTCCTGCGCCTGGATCGCCTCGTCGTACCGCTCCTGCGAGGAGAGCAGCAGCCCGTACATGTCGAACGTGTCGCCGCTGTTCGGGTTGAGCTCGATGGCCCGCTTGAACTCGGCTTCGGCGCCGGCCCAGTCGTAATCGCACGCGTACTTGAGATGGCCGAGCACGGCATGCGCCTCGGCGAGCTCGGGATCGAGCTCGAGCGCCCGGGCGACCGCGATCTTGGCCCGCCCGAACGCCTCCTCGGACGAGAGCGCCCCGGCGACCCCGACGCCGATGTCGGTGTACGCGTACGCGATGCTGGCATAGGCCAGCGCGTACTCCGGATCCCGCGCGGTGGCTGCCTCGAGGTACTTGAGCCCCTGGTCGAGCCCCTCCTGCGTCCACCGCTGGATGCAGTGCCGGCCCTGGAGGTAGAGCCGGTAGGCCTCGACGTCGTCGGTCGGCTCCTTCCGGAGCTGCGTCCGCTCCTCGTGCGACAGCTCGGCCTCGAGCGCCGAGGCGATGTGCACGGCGACGTCGCTCTGGATCGCGAAGATGTCGGTCAGCTCGCGATCGTAGGTCTCGGTCCAGAGGTGCCGGTCCGACTCGACGTCGATGAGCTGGGAGACGATGCGCACCCGGCTCCCCGCGCGCCGAACGCTCCCCTCGAGCAAGGTCGCCACGTCGAGCGTCGCGCCGATCTCGCGCAGGCTCTGGTCTCGCCCCTTGAACTTCATCACCGAGCCGCGCCCGATCACCCGGAGCGAGCGGATCTTGGAGAGCTGGGCGATCACGTCCTCGGTGATCCCGTCGGCGAAGAACTCGTTCTCGGGGTCGGCGCTCAGGTTGTGGAAGGGAAGGACGGCGACGGACGGCAGGCGCGGGGCGGGCGCCGCGGTCACCTTTCCCGCGAGCGCGTCCGCGAACGCCGCGGCGGTCGCGAAGCGCTGGGTCGGCTCCACGGCCAGCGCGCGGGCGAGCGTCTCGTCGATCGCCGCCGGCACCTGCGGGCGGACGCGCCGCACCCGGGGCGCCGGCTCGATCAGCCGCCGGGCGATCACGCTCCTCGCCGAGGTGCTCGTATGCGGCGGCTCGCCGGTCAAGAGCTCGTAGAGCACGCAGCCGAGGCTGTAGACGTCGCTCCGGGCGTCGAGGGACCGCTCGCCGGTCGCCTGCTCGGGGCTCATGTAGTCCGGTGTGCCGATCAGGAGCCCGGTCTCGGTCAGCCGCTCGCTCGGCTCGGTCGCGGCGGCGAGGGCGATGCCGAAGTCGGTCACCATCGCCTCGCCCTCGTGGAGCAGGATGTTCTCCGGCTTCACGTCGCGGTGGACGAGCCCGTGCGCGTGCGCATGGTCGAGCGCCAGGGCCACCTGCCGGACCAGGCCGACCGCCTCGCCCACCGGCAGCCGCCCCTCCTGCTTGAGCCGCTCCCGGAGCGAGCCGCCCCGCACATAGGGCATGACGTAGAAGAGGAGGCCGGCGTCGGCGCCGGTCCCGGGCATGCGGCCCGAGTCGTAGAGCGGCAGGATGTGCGGGTGGTTGAGCGCCGCGGCGACCCGGATCTCGCGGGCGAACCGGTCCGGGCCGAGCAGCACGCCCAGCTCCGCCTTGAGCACCTTGATGGCCACCTGGCGGCCGTGCCGATGGTCGTCGGCGAGGTAGACCGTGGCCATCCCGCCGCGGCCGAGCTCGCGGAGGACGGTGTAGCGGTCGGCGAGTGCGTCGATCACGTGCGGATCACCCGAGGTAGCGCGCCTCCACGACCTCGAGGTGGTGCCGGGCGTGGCCGGCCACAATCCAGGCCATCGCGCGGACGCTGGCCGAGTGGCCGTTCGCGATTCCGCGTCTGGTCCAGGCGGGCTCCGGGAGGTGCCGGAAGAGGGCGAGGGTGGCCTGCCGCACGATCCCGAACTCTTCCATTATATCCGCCAGCGTACGGTCGCCGGCGCCCATCTCGGCCACCCAGGCCTGGTCGTCGAAGGCGGGCAGGGGAGCCGGGTCGCCGCGGGCGATGCTGAGCGCCCGGTAGGCGAAGACCCGCTCGGTGTCCGCGAGGTGCCCGATGACCTCCTTGAGGGACCACTTGCCGGGCGCGTAGCGGTAGTCGCCGCGGGCGGCGGGAACGGCGCCGAGCCGGGCGACGACCTGCTCGAGCTGGCCGGCGAGGGTCGCGACGATGTCCTCGCCGTCGCCGATCTCGGCGACGTAGTCGGCGAAGGCGGGAGCGTATTCGTCGGTGCTGGGGCGTGCGGTGGTGAGCATATGGCCCAACCTAAGCCGCTCGGCGGCTTCCGCAACGAGGGCCGCTCCCCTATCCCTCGCCGCCAGGCTCACGCTGCAATGACGGCGACACCACCGCTCCGCTCGGACGGGTCGCTCCCCGCCGCATCAGGGTCGCCACCAGCAGGTACGCCTCGGTCCAGGCCTCACGCACTTCGGCCGTGAAGGCATCGCCGAGCTCGTGCTCGAGCGTCCACAGCAGCGCTGCCCCCACGGTCTCGTAGTGAGCCGACCGCACGCCGTAGTGCCTATGCCGTTCGCCGAGCGCCGACACCTCCGGCACGAGGGCCTCCGGCCGGTCGAGCTGGGCGACGATCTCGGTCAGCATCCGCACCAGCTTCCGCTGCTGCTCCTCCATGTCGGTCGCCGCGAACAGCCGGCGCGCGGTCGGGTCGAGCGCGAAGAGCCGCTGATAGAACTCGGCACCCGCCTGGCGCAGGGTCGGCTGGCAGCGGAGCCAGCTCTCCCGCACCAGGGCGCGTTGCTGGTTCGTCATGCTCGTCGCTCCCGTCACAACTCAGGCCGCGTCGGCCGTGGGCACGCGATGCTCCGCCGTCACCAGCGGGATCACCGGCGTCGTGGCGATCGGGCGCGAGTACAGGTCCTGGACCTCGGCTGTCGCCTTGGTCGCGAGATCGAGGCGCGCCAGCAGGGTTTCCGCTGGCGTGGCCGTTCGGGTCTCTCGCAGGGCGGCCCGCCCCATCATAGCCAGTCCGTTCATGCACATCTGGGTCGTCCTCCTTCTGTCTATACGCTTCGGCCGCCTGCGCGGCCTCGTTCATCGAGCGCGGTCGGCCGATGCCGCCGCGGTGGACGGGGTCTACTATAGGAGTGGCGCTCACCTCTGTATCACCTCGGAATCACCCGCCGCAACGCGTTGCGCGTTCATACCTTCGGCAGACTTCACGTGCCGGGCGCGGAAGGCGTCCTGGCCGGCACGGTCGCGCAACCGCGGCACCTGGCCGTTCCGGCCCTGCTCGCCTCGGCCGGTGAGTCCGGACTCGCCCGCGACAAGGTCGCGGGGTACCACTGGCCCGACGACGAGGAAGACCGTGCCCGCTTGGCCTCAACTCGGCTGTATAGGCTCTGCGGCAGGACCTCGGCGCGGACGACATCTTCCGCGGCGCCCGAGCTTCTCCTCGATCCCGAGTCTATGAGCAGCGTCGTCGAGGACGACTCCCAGGCTACGAGGTGCCGGTCAGTCTGCGATCTGGAGGGTGGTGATTCGGTTAGCGGCTGGAGCTGACCCGAGAGACGGCCGGTGGGTAGGTCGAACGAGGGACTACGACGAACGCCGGGGCAAACTCGCTGCCCCGGCGCCGGATATCGTCAGGATGAGGCTGGTCTTAGTACATCCCCATCCCGCCCATGCCGCCGCCCGCACCTGCGGCGGCCGGCGTCTCTTCCTTCCGCTCGACCACCACACACTCGGTGGTGAGCAGGAGCCCGGCGATCGACGCCGCGTTCTGCAGCGCGGTGCGGGTCACCTTGGTCGGATCGATGACGCCGGCCTTCACCAAGTCCTCGTAGGTGTCGGTGGCGGCGTTGTAGCCGAAGTTCCGCTCCTTCGACGCCCTGACCTTCGCCACGACGATCGAGGCCTCGCCACCCGCGTTGTGGGCGATGATCCGGATCGGCTCCTCGAGCGCGCGCCGGACGATGTCGACGCCGGTCTTCTCGTCTTCGGTTCCGCGGATCCGCTCCAGCGCGGTCTGCGCACGCAGCAGCGCCACGCCGCCACCCGGCACGATGCCCTCTTCGACCGCCGCACGGGTCGCGTGCAGCGCGTCCTCGACCCGGGCCTTCTTCTCCTTCATCTCGGTCTCGGTCGCGGCGCCCACGTTGATGATCGCCACGCCCCCCGCGAGCTTCGCGAGGCGCTCCTGCAGCTTCTCCCGGTCGTAGTCGCTGGTGCTCTTCTCGATCGCGGCCTTGATCTCGCTGATGCGTCCCTGGATCTCCGCAGGCTTGCCCTTGCCGTCGACGATCGTCGTGGTGTCCTTGTCGACCACGATCCGCTTGGCGCGGCCGAGGTCCTCGATGGACGCGCTCTCCAGCTTGCGGCCGATTTCCTCGGAGATGACGGTGCCGCCGGTGAGGACGGCGATGTCGCGGAGCATCTCCTTCCGGCGGTCGCCGAAGCCCGGGGCCTTGACGGCCACGACCTTGAGCGTGCCGCGCAGCTTGTTCACGACCAGCGTGGCCAGCGCGTCGCCCTCGACGTCCTCGGCGATGATGAGGAGCGACTTGCTACTCTGCACCACCTTCTCGAGGATGGGGAGCAGATCCTTCATCGTGCTGATCTTCCCGTCGTAGATCAGCACCGAGCCGTCCTCGAGCTCCGTCTCCATGTTCTCCGGATTGGTGACGAAGTAGGGCGACAGGTAGCCGCGGTCGAACTGGGTGCCGTCCACGGTCTCCAGCGTGGTCTCGAGGGTCTTGGCCTCCTCGACCGTGATGACGCCGTCCTTGCCGACCTTCTCCATCGCCTCGGCAATCAGGTTCCCGATCTCCTTGTCGTTGTTCGCGGAGATGGTGCCGACCTGGGCGATCTCCTTCTTGCCGGCCGACGGGACCGACAGCGTCTTGAGCTGCTCGACGACGGCCTCGACCGCGCGGTCGATGCCCCGCTTGAGCTCCATCGGGTTGGCGCCCGCGGTGACGTTCTTGAGGCCCTCGCGGAAGATCGCCTGCGCGAGCACGGTGGCGGTGGTGGTGCCGTCGCCGGCGAGGTCGGAGGTCTTGGTGGCGACCTCCTTCACCATCTGCGCGCCCATGTTCTCGACCGGGTCGCTCAGCTCGATCTCTTTGGCGACCGTCACCCCGTCCTTGGTGATGGTCGGGGAGCCGTACTTCTTGTCGATGACGACGTTCCGGCCCTTGGGCCCGAGGGTGATCTTCACCGCTTCGGCCAGGGCGTCGACACCCCGCTTGAGTCGGGCGCGGGCGTCGACGCTGAACTGCAGTTCCTTCGCTGACATGGTGTTCACTCCTCGTGAGTTAGCCGCCTCAACCGATCCTGGCCAGTATGTCGGACGCCTTGACGATGAGCAGCTCCTCGTCGTCGACCTGAAACGGGGTGCCGCTGTATTTCCCGTAGAGCACCACCTCGCCCACCCTGATCCCCACCGGCACCAGCTCCCCCTTCTCGAGTCGCCCGGGTCCTACGGCGAGGACTTCGCCCCGCGTGGGCTTCTCCTTCGCGGTGTCGGGGATGTACAGGCGTCCATACTTCGGTTCCGCCTCCTCGAACGCCCGAATGATGACCCGATCCTCCAGGGGGTGGAGCCGGAGCGCGGGCTTGGCCTTCATGTTGGCCTTCATGGCAGGAGACATCGTTGCAGTAGACATCGTTCCCTCCGAGCGACGTGAGACGGTCTCGCCTCGGGGAGTCGCGGCCCCGCTCATCCGAGCGTCGGCCTCGACCTCCCCATGATCCGACCGCAAATGTGCTACAAGGTCGGCGGCGCGAGATTGCCGCAGGCGACGGTCAGGGCGTCGTTGGCGGCGGAGGCGCGGACGAGGACGAAGAAGCTGCCGGCCGTGGGTGCGTCGTACGGCAGGTTGGCGACCGCTACCGCGCTTACCGTCGTGGCCGACCTTGGCGGCCGGATACAGGGCCGGGGAGCCGATGATGCCTTGATCGGCGCCGCACTGCCCGCGGTGAAGCTGCCACGGATGGAGGCCGCCGGGTGTGGCATTGGCCAGATCGAGCGCCACCGCGGTGTTGCCGCGCTTGGTGGCCGGCGCCATCGAGGCGGACCCGTTCATCTGGACCGCGCCGGCGAGCGCGGCCGGGGTGGCCAGGGTGGCGTGCCAACGGGAGTTGAGATTGTCGTCCTTGGTGGTCACCTCGGTGGCGTCGCCATGGCGGAACGGATTACAGGACGTAAGCGCGACAGCCGAGAGTGCGAGCGCGAGCAGTCGAAGATGGTACATATGTCCTCCGGGGCGACCCTGCAGGAAACCTGGTCCTGCCGCGCCCTGGGCGGTGGAACGCCCTGCGCTATTGACCAAGTGGTTAATACATACTACCATCTATTGGACAGAAGGTCAATAAGCTGCGGAGGTGCGGGCATGCCGGGACAGAAGGCGGCGGAGGCGGAACGCCGGGAGCAGATCCTCGAAGCGGCGTACAAAGTGGCGCTGCGGAAAGGGATCGAAGGCCTCACCGTGAGAGCCGTCGCGGCCGCGGCCGGACTCAGCCACGGCCTCGTCCTCTTCCACTTCAAGCGGAAGGACCAGCTCGTGAGCGCGGTCCTGGACCGGGTGCTGGCCAACACGCTGTCGCTCGAGGTCGACGATGAGATCGACCTCCCCGAGCACCCGGCCGAGCGGTTGCCGGCCCTGCTGCGGCGAGAGGTGGCTCGCCTGACGCGCAACGCCCGCGAGGCGCGCCTGTTTCTGGAGTACTGGGCGCTCGGAGCCCGCCACCCGGCTCTCCGGGCGAAGATCGGCGCCGCTCTCGAGCGCTATCGGGCGGCGTTCCGGCGGCTGACGGAGGAGATGCTGCTGGCGGATCCGGGCCGGCTCGCCGGGGTGACGCCCGCCGGGCTGACGGCGGTCGCCGTGAGCTTCGTCAACGGCTGCGCCGTGCAGGCGTTGATCGATCCGGATCGGTTCGATGTCGAGGAGTATCTCGCCGCCGTCCAAGGCGTCCTCGGGTCGGCCCCGAAGCCTGCGTCGGCGAAGGGTGCGCGTGCGCGGGCTGGCTAGTTCGCCTTGGCCGGCACCCACTCGATCAGCTTGCCGGGCTGAACCTGAAAGAACTCACACAGTGAATCGAGCGTCTCGGCGTGCAGGCGTCCGAAGACACCTTGGGCGCGGGACAGCCGATACGCGCTGGGGTAGCTCAGGATGCTTCCCTTGCTGAGCGCATAGGCGGAGATGCCGCGCCGTGCCATCAGCTCGCTGATCTTGAGGCGGACCATGATGTCCTTCCCGTCCAATGAAGACCGCCTCGGCTGGACCATCGCCTTGCGGTATACAACGCTGCAGTATATAGTGCATTCGGTGCAATAGCGAGTGTTGTCAGGATAACGCTCCGCGTTGCGCTCCACTCCATCTTCTCAGCCCCACTGCCGGGACCAGCGGATCCGAGTGCGCACCGTCACTACCAGGTGCCCTATGGTCCCCGTCGCAGGACTCGCTCTTTCCGAAGCACTCCCGGATCCGCCCGCCGACGGTGATGGCCGGCGCCCCTCGACGATCCTGATCATCGAGGACGATGCGACCGTGCGCGCCGTCGTGCGCCGGCACCTGGAGGCCGACGGGTACCGGGTGCTCGAGGCGGTGGACGGGCACAGCGGGCTCGATCTGATCGAGACGCACGGGGGTCAGCTCGACCTCGTCCTCACGGACATCGACATGCCTCGGATCGACGGCGTTACCGTCGCCGAGGTGCTCGCGGCCCTGCGCCCGCTGTTGGGCGTCATCTGCATGTCCGCCGGGATGGCGGAGAGCCGATTCGTCGAGCGCCTCGCGCTGCGGCCCCAGCCATTTCTCGCGAAGCCGTTCACCCGCGAGACCTTGGCCCAGGTGCTCGCCGCCGAGATTGCGCGATCGAGGGAGCTTGCCGCTCGACTGCAGGGTGGGGAGACCGTCAGCCGAGGCGGTGCAACGGAAGGAGAGCAGCCGGTCGTGGCGGCGGTGGGTCTAGTCGCTGCCGCTCAGCGTCTGCAGCACCGCCATATCCGGCATGGCGCGACCCCCAAGGGCATCCATCGGCCGCCGCATGCCAGCGGCCGCCCGCTCGCATCCGAGAAGAAGTGATGAAGCCATCGGGGCGCGCGGCACCTCACCAGGAGATTCGATGACGATCCTCATGGCAGTTGCGATCGTACTGATCACCTTGGCGCTCGCGCCCGGGACCTATCGTTTCCTCAAGGGCTGGCGCGCCAGTCGGCGCTCGGCATGGGAGCTGGACCGGGCGGCCTGGCGGCTCTGGATGGACCGGCCGTAGTGCGAGTGCTGCCCACCGTCGACGGTTCGTCGCCTCGGTCGGGCAGCGGAGGTCGTCGTCGTGCCGACCTGCGCGGCTGACGGCTACCCGATGGTGCCGGTTCGGGAAGCCGCGGCCGGCGGGATCGCCTGGGGCTGCACCAACCCCTGGCACCCCCGTGCTCCGGAGCCTTGTCCGGCATGCGGACACGCCGGCCGGCCCCGCAGTCCAACCGTGGCCGGACATCCGGTGGCGGTATGCGGCGCCTGTCGTCACCAGTGGGTGCCGTCCGGCGCCTGAGGTTTCGTCCGCGAGGAGAGGGCCATGGACCCGGCAGCGTACGTCCTGCAGGAAGTAGCCGGACAAGACGGGGACGGCGGCACGGAGGTGGCCGCGCTCCGCGCCCTCGTCGGGCAGCGCCAGGGTATCGTCCTGGATCACGCCCAGCTCGACAGCGCACTGTGGCTCCTGGAGGACAAGCGCCTGGTGGTGCGCTACGCCGAGCGCTACGTCCTCAGCCCATCGATCCGGGCCCGTCTGGCCAAGGCGCCGGATGGGAAGATCGCGATGTCCCGCCAGGCGTGGGTCCGCTTGTGCGGCTCGCTGGGGTTGGCGGGGAGCTGAGGTCGACGCGTCGCGATCACGCACCGCGAAGATCAAGCCTCGCGCCATCCGCTCAGTGTGATCCAGACCCTGCAAGCTTTGTCATTAGTCGGCTGGCCCAAAGCCAAGCATACTCCAGCAGTCCGCAACGCGTGCCGCGAACCACACGGCGGGCCTGAGATCCGGCCCGTTTGGTGGCCCGGCTCACAGCAGGATTCCCGCCTCCCGGCCCACTTGGAAGATCGTCCAGAATCGACCGGAGGGCCCGTGGCTGACGAACAGCGGCAGTCGTGGTGGAAGTCGTTGCCGGACCTCTGACGGCGGCGAGCGGCTTCGTCGCGGCGTTGAGCGGACTGGTCGCCGGGCTCAACCAGCTCGGCGTGTTCCGGCGCGAGCAGCCGGCGGCCAGCAGGTGGTGGGCACGGCGCCAGCGCCGCGCGAGAGCACGCCCAACCACTCGGCGGCGCCGTCGCCGGCGGGTCCGCCTCGAGCGCGGCTCCGGCCCCGACGACCACAACCCGCGCGGCCGACCGGCCGCCACTCCCGGCCAGCCCGTCGCAGCGGCGCCTCGACGCGCGCCACGTCGCCGTCGAAGCCCGCGCCGTCCGGTGCTCCGCGCCCGGCCGACACCGTCAGGTGCTGGCACGACAGCCGTCGCACGTCCGGCTGCCGAAGGGCACGTCGCTCGAGCTGGTGGTGCCGTCGCGGGTCTGCGCGCCTGCGGACGGGCAGCGGCGCTTCACGGCGCGGCTGGCGACGCCGGTGAAGGTCGGCGCCGCCACCGTGCTGCCGGCGAACACGACCGCCGTGCTGCAGGTGCGGCGCGCCGGCTCCCCCGCGGCGCCGCAGGTGAGGCTCGACTCGCTCGGACGGGAGCAGAACGCCGTTGCCGTGCCTCAGTCGCGGGCGCGGCTCCGGCCCGATGCGGCGAACGGGACCTGCCTCCGGGCGAACGCGCGCATCATCGTCACGCTCGACAGTCCGGTGGTCCTGCGAGGCCGGTGACGATCCACACCATCGCGCAGCAGGGCAGGGCGCCGTCCTGAGAAGCGTGCGACGGCGACCTGCCCGACCGATCACTCCACCGGGCGCACCCAGCGCGGGTGTGCCCGATCAGCACTTCCTGCCTACCGCCCAGTCGGCCGGATGTTCTGGTTCATCCGGAACAGGTTCGTCGGGTCGTACCGGTTCTTGAGCTCCACCAGCCGCTCGTAGTTGGAGCCGTAGACCGCCCGCACCCGATCGCCTTCCTCCTCGGTCATGAAGTTCACGTACGCGCCCCCGGTCGCGAACGGCGTCGCCGCCCGGAACAGGTCGCGCGCCCAGCCGATGCAGGCCTGGTCCTTGTCCGGGTCCGTCCAGCGGCCGTGCACGTTCATCACGAACTGCGCGTCGCGATGGGTGTACGCCGTGGCGTCGGATGGCACCCGGGAGACCGCACCCCCCACCTGCGCGTAGGCGATCTCGGTGTTCGGATCGGGAATGCGCCCGGCGTACTCCAGCAGCACGTCGATGAGCCCGTCGCTCAGCGCCAGGAAGTCGTGCGACTTCCAGTAGTTCCGGAAGCCGGGCGTGAGCAGCGGATCCAGCGCCGTCTGCCAGTCCGCGTAGGGATTGGGCGCGACCACGTCGGCGAGCGGCTTCCCGAACGAGCGCAGCGGCGCCGCCACGCGCTCGCCCTCGGCCAGCTCACCCGACCAGCACATCGCCAGCGCGAGAATCGGTTTGCCGTGCCATTCCGGCGCGAGGAACGGCAGCGGCGGCGCCTGCCGCAGCACGAACCAGCAGGAGAACGCCTCGGGCGTCGTCGGCAGGAAGTCGCGGTAGAAGCGGAGCACGTCGCGCGCCTCGCCGAGCGGGTGCACCACCAGCCCGGACAGCACCTCCGGCCCGACCGGATGGAGCTGGAACTCGAACGAGGTGACGATGCCGAAGTTGCCGCCGCCGCCCCGGATGGCCCAGAACAGGTCGGGGTTCTCGCGCGCGCTGGCGCGGACGATCTCCCCCTCCGCCGTCACCACCTCGGCCGAGAGCAGGTTGTCGATGGTGAGGCCCAGGCGGCGGCTCAACCACCCGAAGCCGCCGCCGAGCGTGAGCCCCGCGATCCCGGTGGTCGAGTTGACGCCGAGCGGCGTAGCCAGGCCGTAGCCCTGGGTGGTGCGGTCCACGTCGCCCAGCGTGGCGCCGGCGCCGACCCGGGCGGTGCGCGCGGCCTGGTCCACCCGGACCGTGCGCAGCGGCGAGAGATCGATCATGAGCCCGCCGTCGCAGACGGCGTTGCCCGCGATGTTGTGCCCGCCGCCGCGGACGGCAACCAGCAGGTCGTGCGCGCGGGCGAAGCGCACCGCCCGGGCGACGTCGTTCGCGTCGGCGCATTGCACGATGAGGCCGGGCCGCCGGTCGATCATCGCGTTCCAGATCGTGCGCGCCTCGTCGTAACCGGGCGAGTCGGGGGTCAGGAGCGAGCCGCGGAGGCCGGCAAGCTGCTCACCGGCATCTGCGTCAACCACGGCGGGGGAGCCGCCGGACGTGCGAAGCGTGACCATCATTTTGAACGACCTCCGGAAGACGGCATGGTGCCATTGTGTCCTGCGGGGTCCCGGCGGCGTGCTCCCGGCTGCCGCCCCGCAGGTATGCACTGTTCGGTCTGGGGAACTGCCTGGTACGACGGGCTCCAATGTAGAAGCGGGCAACGGGCCCGCACCTGCCAAAGGTTAGGGTCGCGCCAGCCGAAGGTAAGGGTCCCGGCTCACGCCGGCGTGCCGGGAGCGCCGGCCACCGATCCTGGAGCTGGCTGAGCTCGGGCGGGTGGGCTTGTGGAGGGGGATGCTGGACGAGGTGCCGAAAACGACTGCGCCGCCAACAGGCGCGCCGTCACTCCACCGAGAGCGCGACGCCCGGCTCCACCCGCGCCGCCCGGCGCGCCGGCACCCAGCACGCGAGCGTCGCCACCACGGCCAGCAGCGCCGGCACCGCCACGAACGTCGCCAGGTCGGTCGGCGGCACGCCATAGAGCTGCCGCGCGATGAGCCGCGCCCCGGCGTACGCCCCGGCGAGCCCGAGCACCGTCCCCGCACCGACGATCCGGAGCGCGCGCCGGAGCACCATCCGTACGACCGTGCCGCTCGCCGCTCCCAGGGCCATGCGGATGCCGATCTCCCGGGTGCGCTGCGCCACCACGTACGACATCACGCCGTACACGCCGATCATCGCCAGCAACACCGCCACCAGCGCGAACCCGCCGGTCAGCCGTGCCGTGAACCGCCGCGGCGCCAGGTCCCGTTCGAGCAGCGACGTCATCGAGCGGACCTTCCACACCGGCTGGTCCCGGTCCACCGACCAGATCGCCCCCAGCAGGGCATCCTGCATCCGGTCGGGATCGCCGGACGTGCGCAGCGCGACGCTCGAGAAGATGCCCGGATTCTGCGCCTTGGACACGTACAGCTGGGCCTCGTCCACATCGGTGAGGGTGAGCTGCTTCACGTTGCCCGCGACCCCGACCACCGTCGCCACCGTATCGGGCGGCCCGATGATCCGGATCCGCTGCCCCAGCGGCGATTCGCCCGGCCACGCCTGCCGCGCCAGCTCCTGATTCACGATCGCCACCAGCGGCGTGCCCAGCCGGTCGGCCGGCGTGAAGTCCCGCCCGGCGAGCAGCGGAATGCCCATCGTGCCGAAGAAGCCGTCGCTCACCGGGTTGTACTGCGTGACGGGGAGGGCGCTGTCGGGAGGTGTCGGACGCCCCTCGGGCAAGTAGTTCGTCGTCCCCCAGTTGCCGCTGAGCGGCACCGAGCCCAGCAGCGCCGCGGCGCGCACGCCCGGCAGCGCGCGGAGGCGCTCCAGCGCCTGGTCGGCGAACTGCGCGGTGACCGTGTCGTTCGCCGTACCTGGTCGCGGGGAGCCGCAGCTCCGCGGTGAGCAGGCGGTCGGGATCGAAGCCGGTCGGCTGTGCCTGAACCTTGGCGAAGCTCCGGAGCAGCAGCGCCGAGCCCACCAGCAGGACGATGCAGAGCGCGAGCTGGCCCGCGACGACGAGCTGACGCACCCGGCCGCCGCCGGCGTCGCCGCCGCGCCCCTGCAGCGCGTCGGCGACGTCGGTCCGCGTGCCGTATCGCGCCGGCACCGCGCCGAAGAGGAGCCCAGCTCCCACGGTGATGGCGAGCGAGAAGACCAGCACGGCGCGGTCGAGCCCGACGCTCGCCGTACACGGGCAGACCGTTCGGCACCGCCGCCACCAGCGCCGCGATGCCCCAGCGCGCCAGCAGCGACGCCGACGATCCCGCCGATCAGCGCCAGCACCACGCTCTCGGTCAGGAGCTGGCGCACCAGCCGGCCGCGCCGGGCGCCGAGCGCGGCCCGCAGCGAGAGCTCTCGCCGGCGCGCGGTGGCCCGGGCGAGCTGCAGGTTGGCGATGTTGGCGCAGCCGATGAGCAGGATGAGCGCCACGAAGCCGAGCAGGATGAGGAGCGCCGGCCGGACCTGGCCGACGAGGAAGTCGCGCAGGGGCTGGAGGGTCGCGCCGCCGCCGGGGTTCCCGGCGGGCAGCTCGGCGGAGAGCGCGGCGGAGATCCGGGTGAGGTCGCCCTGGGCCTGCTCGGTGGTGACGCCGGGCCGGAGCCGGGCGACGCCCCACCACGTCGCATTGGCGCGGGTGAGCCAGTCAGGCGTTCGGCGCCGACGTCACCGGCAGCCAGACCTCCGGCGGTCCGAACGGATCCTGGTAGTCCACCGCGGTCACCCCGATCACCACATGTGGCAGTCCGTTGAGGACGAGCGTGCGGCCGAGGATGCCCGGATCGCTGCCGTAGCGCGCGGTCCACGCGGCATGCGAGAGAACGGCGACGCGCTCACCAGTGCCGACGGCGGTCTCGGCGTCGGTGAACAGCCGCCCGCGCTCGGCCCGCGCGCCCATCAGCCGGAGCGTGTTGGCGGTCACGAAGCAGCCCATCAGCCGGTCGGGGCGATCGCCCCCGGTCAGGTTCACGCTCTGGGTCCGGGCGAGTGCCGAGGTCCTCGAAGCGTCCGGTTCCGGGCCCGGTACTCGATCATGTCGGGGTAGGTGATCAGGCTCCGCCGCGAGTCGCCGAACGAGCTCCACACGACCACCAGCCGCTCGGCTGCGGGATAGGGAAGCGGCCGAAGCAGCACCGCGCTCACCGCGCTGAAGATCGCGGTGTTGGCCCCGATGGCGAGCACCAGCGTGAGCACCGCGACCGCGGTGAAGGCCGGGGCACGGCGGAGCTGCCGCAGCGCGAGCGTGGCGTCCTGGCGCAGCTCCGCCAGGTATTCGGTCCGCCGCTCCTCGCGCTCGCGGGCCTCCCCGAGCGAGCGGCAGCGGGCGCGCACCTCCGCGAGGTCGCCGAAGCGCCGGAGCGCCTCCGCCCGGGCGGCCTCCGGACTCTGGCCGCGCTCGGTCAGCTCGCGGATCACCATGTCGAGGTGGAAATCGAGCTCCTCGTCCACCTCGTCGGCCACGCTCGGGCGCCAGAACATCGCTTCAGCCCTGGAGCAGGATGGGGGAGACGGCCTGGACGAACTGGGCGAACCGCTCGGTCTCGGCCTCGAGCTGCTTCCGGCCCTTCGCCGTCAGCCGGTAGAAGCGCGCTCGCCGGCCTGTCTCCGAGACGCCCCACTCGGCCTGGATCCACTTCTCCCGCTCCATTCTATAGAGGGCGGGGTAGAGGGAGCCCTCCTCCACCTGGATCGCCTCGCCGCTGGTATCCCGGAGCCAGCGGCTGATGGCGTAGCCGTGGCGCGGGCCCCAGCTCAGGGTCCGCAGGATGAGCGCGTCGAGGGTGCCGTGCAGGCGGTCCTTGGGAGGGGCGGGCATCGGGAGGTGTCCCCTAGAGGGCTAGGTCTCCAGAGCAAGCTGGGGATCCGATGCCTAGCTGTCAAGGTATTCGGCGGCGCGGGTCGGGGCTCCCGGCGCGGGCTGGAGCGGGACGGCTCCCTCCGGGGCGCCACGGTCGCCGGCACGCATGCGTCGGCTTGCTACGTTCGTTCGAGGTCGTGCCGTCGACCGACGCGCCCCTCCGGGTGCCATCCCGCTCGCCCGCGCCCGAGCATCTCGACAAGCGGAGTGGTCGCAATGCCCACGCCCGGTCGGGGTGCCGGCTTCGCTGGCTCCCGGGCAGCCGCTACGCGACCACCGATGCTGGGGGCGAGCGCCGGCGGCGGGAGGTCCGGAGGGGCGCGTCAGGTCGACGGCACGATCTCTCCCGCCGGTGGTCGCCTAACGCATGCGTGCCGGCGACTGTGGCGCCCCGGAGGGCCTCTCGCCGTCGGCGCTCGCCGAGCACCCGAGACCGTCGGCAGGGGCACCTCGCGATCTCCCGTATATTGCTGCGATGCGCGTCGCCCTCCTCACGACGTTCGCCGCGAGCAAGAAAGAGCCGCTGGGCACGATGATGGGCCGCGTGCACCAGGCATTCCTCGACGCCGGGCTCGGCGAGCCGGCGATCCGGTTCAACTTCGGCGACCCCATGGTTCCCGGGTTCACGTCGAGCGTGGACCGCGTGCTCAAGCGCTATCCCGACCTCCAGCGGTTCGTGACCGACGCCGCGGTCGCGCCCGGCATTCCCGGGGCCCGACGGATATCGAACGGTCCGCTGTCGCCGGCGGCGGGAGAAGTCCTCCCCTACGAGACGCTGGAGGCGATCGCGGCGGGCGTGCCGCGGTCCTTCCCGTTCCATAGCGTCGTCATCCATTTCGTCTCCGACGCGTTCGGGGCATTGGCCACGATCGCGCCGCGGCTGCCGGACCTGGTGCCAGGCGTGCTGCTGTCCGACAGCTGGTGGGTCAACGGTCGGGTCCGTTCGCTCTCGGCGTGTACGGTGGTGGATGCCGAGCCGTCAGCCAAGCAGTTGCCGGCCTTGCCCGCGCCGGTTGCCGTGGTGTTCGCCGGGTGCGGAAAGGTGAAGAAGACCGTGCAGGCTCCGGTGCCCGGCGAGGCCGAGGCGGCGGCCGCGGTTCCCGTGCGTACACCGGCAGGGATCCCGTTGCCCAGCGCGAATCCGGACGCTGCGCTCGCGGTGCAGCAGGTGGTAACCGATTATCGCGCGCGGATGCCTGACATCGTGGCCCGCGCCGGGCTGCCGCACGACCTGCCGCCGCAAAGCGAGCTGCGCGGGAGCATCGGGCAGACCGCGGGGCCGCGGAAGCCGGCGCTCGAGCGTGCGTTCCGTCCGATGGGATATGCCTGCCAGGGTGGCTCCGGCACCTTCACCCTGCGGCGCCGCACTGCCGCGAATCTGACGGTAGAGCTGGGGCTGGACGTCGGCACGTGGAGTCATCTCGTGCTGGCGATGTTTCGCGTGTACGGCGTCGGATTCAAGGCGACGTTGATGCTGCCGGTGACGCGCGCGGGCGGTGATCGGAGCGCAATATCCGATCGGAGACGCGGAACAGTGGGCCAGGATCGTGGAGAACCTGGCTGCGCTGGTGAAGGAGCTGGACGGCACCTTCGTGCCGGACATCGAGCGCGCCGCCGGGCCATCGCCGGAGTGGTATCGGCCGGAGAGCTGATGGCTCCTGAACGAAGCGAAGGGGCCATGCGTCAGCGCATGACCCCTTCGTTCAGGATGACTCTCGGACGTGCGGCGCGCCCGGCTACCAGGCGATCGCGTACCTCGAGAAGTGCTCGATGTCCGCTTCGACGTCGTCATCGAGCTTCATGTCCCGCGACGGCGGCAGCTCGAGGATCTTGTTGTTCTGGCCGAGATAGGCCACCAGCAGTTCGGGGATCGTCGGCCGCACGCAGCCCTTGTACGAGAGCCTGAGCAGGACCGGCCGCTGGAACTGAAGGCCTTCGGGCTCGAACTCGACGTCCACCAGCGACGACGTCGGGGCCACGCCCGAGATCAGCACCTCGTGATCCAACGCCCCCTTCGGGATCACCAGCTCGTGCGCGCCTACGTGCACCGTGCCGCCGTCCGGGCCGATGATGGCGGCGTCGGCCTGATAGTCCTGCGGCTCGCAGCGGAGGAGCTGGATGTCGGGGCCGCCCTGCACTCCGGGGTTCGCCCGCTTCCAGGTTTCCTTCGCGAGCTTGTATTGCTCCTTCCAGTCTTGCTTCCAGGCCTTCCACTCCGCCCTGGCGGCCCTGAAGGCGTCCCGGTTGGCTTCCTTCGCCGCCTTGAACTCGGCCCTGCGCTGCTCCAGCTCCTGCTTGAGCAGCTCGTGCTGCGCATGCGCGGCGTCGCTGGCCACGCTGAATTGAACGTTCGTGCCATTCGAGGGCTCGGCCGGTGTCCCGGAGTCCGAGCACGCGAGGATGACCATCCCCGCGGCCAGCCCCAGCACGCGCAACATCGTCTTGCGACTCATGGGCTTCCTCCCTGCCAGCGGTTGCGCCGCCGGAAGGAGCCGCCGGCACCCCGCTGCCGGACGCCGCGCCCACAAACAGCAGCGCGGTGCTCTTCCGAGGGCCGAGGCCGAGCACCGCGCGATGAGTCGTGCGCGTGATCGTACACCTTCGGCACCGAGCTATCTCGCCGACCTCCGGCGAGACCTCTGGTTTTGCGGCCCCGGATCGCTCCGGGTGTGCTCTTATCGGGTGACGTCTTGTCTGCCTCCGCCGCGGGCGGCGGGGCGACGCAGATCGGAGCAAGTGCTGGACCTCGACAGCTACGAAGAATTGCATCTCAAGCGGCAGGCGCACCTGCAAATGCGTGCAGCTTTGATGCGGCAAGCTCTAAGGCATTGGCGGTCTTGGATCTTTCTCGACGCCGGCGGGCCGGCTCATCGCGTAGAGGGGCAGCGGCGGAGGGCGCCGGCCAGAGCCGGCAGGATGGAGACCTCAGATTCTTTGACAGTCCTGTCGTGGGGGCGGCGCGGCAGGTTGCGGCAATGCTACCTCAGTGCCGGGGCCAGGCCGGCGCGGGCTGGAGCGGGACGGCTCCCTCCGGGGCGCCACGGTCGCCGGCACGCATGCGTCGGCTTGCTACGTTCGTTCGAGGTCGTGCCGGCGACCGACGCGCCCCTCCGGGAGCCATCCCGCTCGCCCGCGCCCGAGCATCGCTGAGTGCGGACGGGCTCAAGCCTCGCGCACGGCCCTTGGCGGGACGTTCCGAAGCAGGAGCACGACGAGAGGCAGGGTGGCGAGGGCCGCGAGCAGCGTCAGGGTGGGGTAGCCCAGGCTCTCGACCACGACGCCGGACAGCGCCCCCGCCGTCGCTCCCGCCAGCCCCATCGTGAGGTCCGACAGTCCCTGCGCCGACGGGCGCAGCTCGGCCGGCACGCTCTCGCTCAGCAAGGTCGAGCCGGCGACCATCGTGGCCGACCAGCCGAGCCCGAGCAGCAGCATCCCCGTCGTCAGGCGCGCCGACGCGTGCCCCGCGGTGCCCGCCACGGCGCACGCGGCGAGCAGAATTCCGATGCCGAGGGCAACCACCGGCTTCCGGCCGAGCCGGTCCGTGAGCCAGCCGAACACAGGCGCGAAGGCGAACATCCCCGCGACGTGCGCGCTCAGGACGAATCCCACGATCCGGAGCGTGTGCGCCGCGTCGTGGCCGGCGCTCCGGATGTGCACCGGCGTCATGGTCATGACGCCCGACCATCACCACGTGCCCGATCGCCATGGCGCCGACGCCCAGCCGGGCCGCGGGCCGGGCGAGGACGAGCGGCAGCGCCGCGCGCACGCCGGTCCGGTGAGTGCCGGCCAGGACCGCGGCCGACGCGCCGGCCATCTCCCGCGCGACCAGGGCGGGGTCCGGCCGGAGCAGCAGGAGCAGCACCAGCGCCGTGAGGCCGAACAGGAGCGACGAAAAGACGTACGGGCCGGCCAGCGTGGGCACGCCGTAGCGCGTCAGCGTCGAGGCCGCGGGCGCGGCGAGCGCGGGCCCGATGACGGCGCCGATCGTGGTCGCCCACACGACGAGGGAGAGGTGGCGCCCGCGGACCGCGTCGGCCGCGAGATCCACCGCGGCGTAGCGCGCCTGGTAGTTCGCGGCCGAGGCGCAGCCGAAGAGGAAGAGGCCGGCGAAGAGGAGCGGCATCGAGCTGCGCATCGCGGCGGCGACGATGAGGAGCGCTCCCACCGCCGCCACGGCGTAGAGGGCCGCGAGGCTCGGCCGGCGGCCGCGGCGCTGGACGATGGCAGCACCTGGCACGGCGAACAGGGCAGCACCCACGACGCTGGCGCTCTGGGCCACGCCCGAGAGGCCGACCCCGGCGATGTCCGCGGCCAGCAGCGCGCCGACCGACGCGCCGACCGCCATGCCCAGGCCGGCGATGACCTGCGTGAGGAAGAGCAGGCGGACCGTGCGGCGCTGGATCGCGGCGACGTCGACCGGGCGGTCGGGCGGTCGGGCGGGCGGGCGGTCGGCCGCCGAGGGGCGGCGTCATGCCATCCTTGCGGGCGCTTCGGTGTCAGCTCCGATTGCCGCGCGCCGCCCGCACCGCCGCCGCCAGCTCGCGCACCCCGGCGGGGATCCCCGCCTCGGAGCACCGCCCGTAGCCCAACAGCAGCAGCGACGAATCCCCGGTCCGGTCGTGGTAGTAGTCGCTCAACGCCGTGAGCGCGACGCCGCGCCGCGCGGCCTCGTCCCGGATCAGGCGCCCCCGGTCGCCGTCGCGCAACTGGATCGTCACGTGCAATCCCGCCTGGATCCCGTGCACCCGCACCTCGGGCAGCGCGTCGCTCAGCGCCTCCACCAGCGCGTCGCGCCGCGCGCGGTAGCGCACCCGCATCCGCCTCAAGTGGCGGTCCAGCTCCCCGCGCGAGAGGAAGTCGGCCAAGGCGTGCTGGTCGATCCGCGACACGCCGAAGTCCGTCAGCCGCTGCTGCCGCTGCACCGCGTCCAGGAGCCGCGGCGGCACCACCAGCCAGCCCAGCCGCATCGCCGGCGCGAGCGTCTTGCTCGCCGTGCCGGCGTAGACGATGCGCTCGGGGTCCATGCCCTGCAGCGCCCCCACCGGCGCCCGGTCGTAGCGGAACTCGGCGTCGTAGTCGTCCTCGATGGCCAGCGCGGTGTTCCGCCGAAGCCAGTCGAGCAGCGCCCCGCGCCGGGCGCCCGAGAGCACCGCGCCCGTCGGATACTGGTGCGCCGGCGTCACCAGCACCGCGTCCACCGCCGCACGCTCGAGCACGTCCACCCGGAGCCCCTCGCCGTCCACCGGCACCGGCACCAGCTCGAGCTCCGCGTTCGCCGCCGACATCCGCACTTCGTGATGGCAGGGGTCCTCGATCGCGACCCGTCGCGCGCCCATCGACGCCAACGCCTGCCACAGCAGGTTCCGCCCCTGGACCCAGCCGCTGGTGATCACGACGCGGCCCGCGTCGGCCACCACGCCGCGCACGCGGCCGAGGTAGTCGCGGAGGGCGAGCCGGAGGACATCGATGCCATGGGGATCGGTGTAGCCGAAATCGGCGTCCCGCATCCCGCCGAGCGCCTCGCGGAGGGAGCGGAGCCAGGCGGAGCGGGGGAACGACGACAGGTCGGGGAAGCCGGGGCGGAAGTCGTAGAGCGGCGTTGGCGCCGGGTCCGGACGCGCAGTGGTGGGCGGCTGGGAGGGTCCCGCGCAGCCGGTGACCCGCGGCCGGGTGCCGGGCCGCAGCTCCAGGTACCCCTCGCCGGCGAGCTGGGCGTACGCCTCTACCACGATCGGGCGGGACACGCCCAGCTCGCGGGCGAGATCTCGGGTCGAGGGAAGCCGCGCACCGGGATGGAGGCTCGAGTCCCGGATCGCCTGTCGAAGCTGGTCCTCGATCTGGCGGCCGAGGGTCAGGTGACTGTCCCGGTCCACCGCGACGAGCACATCGAGGGGGCGACTGGTCAGGGTTTCTCCTCCTTGCTCACTCGAGCCGTGGCAGGACCAGCTTCGCCAGGGCCTCGAGCCTCGGCCGCGTCGCCGCCGGGGCCTCGTCGGCCTTGGGGTCCAGGCCGAACGTTACGACCCTGGGGCCCACGAAGACGGCGAGAAAACCGCGCTCGCGGTACTCATCGCCCGGGTAGATGACGGTAAAGAACGCGCGCTGTCCGAGCCCCTGCACCGGATCCCGCTGCTTGGTCGCCTTGGTCAGGGTGAGCACGCGCTCCAGCTCGGAGCTGGGCGATTTCTCCGTAAAGAGGTCGATCGCCCCGGTGCTGTAATCGCAGTGTGGACCCCACACCATCTGCGTCGCTTCCGGCGTATTGGGGATGATGCCGATTGCGGGATTGATCCCCTGCGCCTGCTGGAATTCGGCGTCGGTGGCCAGTGAGCACACGTCGTTCCCGGAGGCGCCTTTACCCGCCGGTGCCGCCTGCGCGCCGAGCGGGGTGGACCACACTGCGCCGGCGATCAACCCGAGTCCGACCGTTCGTCTCATCCATTCGCGCATACCTGCCTCCAGGGCTGGGGCCTCGGACGGGCGCGCTCGCGCCCCATCCATCCCGGAACGCCCGAGAGTGCGCGGAACCTCCTCACTGACGGGTACGCCTTGGGCCTCCGATGCGCCGACTGGTCAAGTTTCGCGCTCCTCAACTGGATCTTCTGCCCTGACCAGTCTGCTCCTAATTTGGCTCCGGGTCAAGACGCGAGGAGCGCCGGATGATGGAGATGCTGCGAGTCCAGCTCGAGCGGCTCTGGCGGGCCCTGCCGCGGCTCCGACGCGAGTGCCGCGTGGCGATCGGGGTCATCGGGTTGTACTGAACGGGCCTGAAGTCCGTATGGATGTGACACCGCGAGAGGACCGCTGATGGACTGGATCCTGCTCATCGTCCCCGGCGTCATCTGGGGCGCGTCGTTCCTCTTCATCGCCGAGGGGCTCGAGGCGATGGGTCCCAACGGGGTGACGTTTACCCGCATCCTGGTGGGCTTCCTGGTCCTCGCGCTGTTCCCCGGCTCGCGCCGCGCGATCCGCCGCGAGGATTGGCTCGGCACCGCGCTCGTCGGCGTGCTCTGGATGGCCTTCCCGCTCAGCATGTTTCCCTACGCCGAGCGGCACGTGTCGTCCGCGCTGACGGGCATGCTGAACGGCGCGGTGCCGCTCTTCGTCGCCATCGTCGCCGCGGGCGTCGCGCGCCGCTGGCCCGCGCGCGGGATCGCCGTGGGGCTCGCGGTCGGCCTGGCCGGCGGCGTGCTCATGGGCCTGCCGACGCTCGGCCAGGGCCGGAGCACGGCGGTCGGCGTCCTGCTCATCCTGGCGGCGCTCGTGTCCTACGGCTTCGCGGTCAACGTCGCCCGCCCGGTGCAGCAGCGGAACGGCGCGCTGCCGGTGATCTGGCGGGCGCAGGCGATCGCCCTGGCGCTGACCGCGCCGCTCGGCCTGCCGGAGCTGCTCCGGGCGCACTGGTCGCCCGGGCCGCTGCTTTCTCTCCTTGCCCTCGGCGCGCTCGGCACCGGCGTCGCCTACGTGCTCACCGTGATGGCCGTCGGCCGGGTCGGGCCGACGAAGGCCGCCGCGACGGCGTTCCTCATCCCGCCGGTGGCGCTGCTGCTCGGCGTGCTGGTGCGCGGCGAGCACGTGGCGGCGCTGTCGGTGCTCGGCGGTGTGGTGTGCCTCGTCGGGGCGTGGCTCATGCGGCGGGCGCAGCTCGAGCACGCGGGGCAGAGGCCGGCTCCGGCACTGCAGACGGCGGATACTCCGAGCTGGTGAACGGGCGGGCATGACCGGTGCGGCGCGGCCGGCCATGACGCGAGGTGACGTTCACTCGATGAGTCCTGACGGAGCCGAGCCGCATGCGGCACATCGGAGTGCTTGGCCCACAGCGCGGACGGTGCGGCGCTCTGCTTCCTGGAGATGGTGCGCGAGGCCGCGCGCCGGCTGGGCGCGCACCAGCACCCCGAGATCACGCTCTCGATCCTGCCGATGGGCCCCACGCTCGAGCAGTACGAGCGGAACGACCTGTCGGCCGTGGCGGCGACTACCTCGCGCGTACGGCGCAGCGTCTGGCCGACGCCGGCTGCGATTTCTTCGTCTGCCCCGACAACACCGCCCACATCGCGCTCGAGCTGCGCCGCGAGCCGTTGCCGTTGCCGGGGCTGCACATCGCCGAGATCGTCGCGGAGCGCGCCGAGGCGGACGACCGCACGTGTGTGGGTCTGCTGGGGACGAAGTGGACGATGGAAGGGCCGGTCTACCCGGCCGCGTTCGCGCGCCACGGGCATCGCCATGCGGACGCCCTCGCCTGCCGATCGCGCGCTGGTGGATGACGTCATCTTCGGTGAGTTGACCCAGGGGCGGCTCGTCGACAGCTCGCGCGCGGAGTACGTCCGCATCATCGACGACTGCGCCGTGACGGCTGCGATGCCGTGGCGCTGAGCTGCACCGAGATTCCGCTGCTGATCACGCCTGACGTGTCGCCGCTGCCGACGCTCGACTCCACCCGGCTGCTCGCGAGGGCGGCGGTCGCCACGGCGCTCGGGGAGCGGAGGGCGGAATGGCACGGCGGGCCGGTGGAGCGCGCAGCGAGGGTCGGCTAGCGGCGCACCGCACCCATGAGCCCGGCCGGCGTCGACGCAGCCGGCGCCGCACCGTGAGCCAGGCGCTCTCGGGAAAAAACGAAGGCGCTGAGCTAGCCGCACCCTTGCAGCTCAAGGCGAGCATACGACCGTAAACTCGATGTCGATCGTCTCGCCGAACATCACCGTGAACCTTTCGGTCGGGTTGGGGCCATTAACCCGGCAGTTCGCGGGCACGTCCGTCAAATGAATCAGGTTCCAATAGGGGTACCCGGAGTGAGATGTCGGCTCAACTGTGGCGATCAGGGTGCCATTCGGCTCCAGGTCTCCCAGATAGATCGGCGTACCACCGTAATCCCAGTAGCCGTACGACTCGTGCAGCACGGTAAAGCGTGTCGAGGGTGGTATCACACCGGTGGTAGGTGAAGTAATCCGCAAAGTGCCACGACCGCTCGGCAGGTCGCAGGTCACTGTGAAGGCAACCTCCACGGTATCGCGAGTCAGCTCGCCGCTGGTCAGCGTCACCGGTTGTGGCTCAGTGACCAGCGTGCAGTGAGACGGTGGCGCCAGTGAAACGAGATGGTCCCCAGCTGAGACCGGCCCATAGTACTTCATCTGGTGAGGGCCGACGAAGAAGAGGCCAGCGCCGTCTACCATCACCTGGAACGCCGCGTAGGCATTACCTGTCGACTGCTCGACGATGACCCCGAGCACTCCAGTCGTCGCAGTGCACACCACCGCAATTTGTATAGGTACGACCTCGGCTCTTGCCAGACTCACGTTGCGGGAGGCCGGCCCATCGATCCTGCAGTTCGGCGCCAGACCCGCGAGAGCGATCGTCCGAGTTCCTGGGTCGAGCCGAGTCAGCACCGTACCGTTCGACGGAATAGCGCCTCGTTCGGCGCCGTCCACGAGCACACCATAGCCATCCGGGTCGACGTCCAGACCGGACGTCGTGATCGTGATCCGTGCGCCGGTAGTTGGACAGGCAATCGTGAAGGTCACTGCTGCCGTGCCCTCGCGTGGCACCTCGACCTCGAGGGCAGGCGAAGGCGAGACCGAGCAGTGCGCCGCGACGCCGAGCAGCCGCAAGCTGTGCTGGCCGGACGGGAGATCCAGCGTCGAATGATCAGTGGGACCGAGGACGATAGAGTCGACACGATCAACCGCGAGCAGGTAACCATCCTGGTCGGGGTCGTCTCCCTGGGTCGACGTCGAAATCACCAGCGTTCCCTCCGCCGGGGGATCACTTGGCGAAGGGCTATTGCTGTCGTCGCAGGCCGCCTGCAGAAGTCCCACAGCCACGAGCAACGTCAGGCCTAATCGCATCTGTCGCCTCCGTCCCAACCCCGGCACTTAGAATGGACAGTTTCCCGGCGGGTCGGCATCGATCCGAAGGGCGGCCCCCGGCGGTACGACATACGTCACCAGATTTTCGGCGACTGCACCACTCTCGTTTCGGGCGATGTGCGCGTGCTCGCCCAGGTCGAGATAACCTTGCCCGGCACTGCGGACGATTGGCGCGCAATTGGGGTCGTCGGACTCGTAGAAGGTCATCGTCCCCACGACCACTTGGATGAACACGGGCCCGGGATGGGTATGCCAACCGCTTTGGCCACCGGGTTGGAACACGATTCGCTGGACTGCCAAGTCCAGGCTCGGCTTGGCCTTTACTTCGCCGTGCCACTCGCCGGTGATCCGCTTGACTTTGAAAGTCTCCTCCAGCGGATCGCCGAAGTTGGCTCGGCCGAGCAGGGTGGACGCGGTCCCTGACGACTGGGTGAATTGAGGGCCGTCGGGAGTGGAGCTGGACGGTGTGTCGGCCTCCTCACATCCGGCACTCGACAGTACGACGGCCGCACCGAGCAGGATCGCAGAGCGATTCGGCATTGTTCGCCTCCAAGCCAGGGGGTTTCGGACCGTTCTCGAACTGGTTACGGACGGGTATACTAGAAACGGCGCGTCGTAGTGGTGTCGCGTGCGCGTCGCGCCTAATAGGCCCTGGCCATGTTCACACTTCGGCTGCTTGGCGGCGCCTCACTTGACGGCCCGGACGGCCCCGTGACCGGTCGTGCCGCCCTGCGGCAGCGCATCGCTCTCCTCGCCTTGCTGGCCGTCGAGCATCCCCGTCCGATCAGTCGCGACAAACTCGTCGCCTATATCTGGCCCGAGAGCGGCCAGGACGACGCCCGCCACCTGTTGCGCGACTCCCTCTACATACTGCGATCCGCATTGGGCGATGACTCGGTGCTCAGCACCGGCGACGACCTGCGGCTGAATTCCGACAGGTTGGCTTGCGACCTATGGAAGTTCGAGACGGCCCTAGCCGGTGACGACGCCGAGGCAGCGGTCGGCCTGTACCACGGTCCCTTCCTCAGTGGTTTCCATCTCTCTGATGGGGAAGAGTTCGAGCCTTGGGCAGAGGGAGAGCGTTCGCGCCTGACCCGGCGCTACGGCCAGGCGCTCGAACTGGTGGCCGAGCGGAAGATGCGGGATGGCGGCCCGCTACAGGCGGTCGAGTGGTGGGCCCGGTTGGCCGGTGAGGATCCTTACAACTCCCGAATCGCGTTGCGCTATATGCAGGCTCTGGAGGCAGCCGGCGACCGGGCCGGAGCGCTTCGCCACGCCAGCGCACATTCCGACCTGCTGCGCATCGAGCTTGGCGCTGTCCCGGAAGACGAGGTGGTCGCACTGGCGGAACGGCTCAGGCTCCAGTCGCGCACCGCCTCAGAGGGAAAGACGGCCTTGGCTCAACCGGCTGTTGCTGTTTCCGGCTCCAGCGCTGAGGATGGAGCAGATGACCGCGTTCTCTCTCCCGTTCCCCAGCCCAGCCCACGGACGCGGCGCCAGTGGGTTCTTCCAACAGCATTCGTGGCTGTCCTGACGCTAGGGCTCGGTCTGCTGGGCGGAGCGCTCTCGCACCACAATTCTCCGAACCTGAATCCTCGACGCGTCGCCGTTGCAGTCTTCGAGAACCGTACCGGGCGTCCGAATCTCGATGACCTCGGCAGCATGACAGCCGACTGGATCGTAAGGGGTCTGATGGAGACGCCGCTCATCAACCTGACTGATCTCGAAACGGTTTACGCGGGTCAGATTGGCGATACGGGCGGACGGGCGGACTCACGAATGCTGGCACGGCGGAACGGCGCCAGGCTGCTCATCTCGGGCAACTACTACCGCTCGGGCGATAGCGTGCTCATCCAGGCAGGCATCGTCGATGTGGCGAGCGGCCGAGTGCTCCGAGCGTTCGACCCTGTGGGCGCATCGGTCGAAAGACCACAAGCGCGCTCGTGGGCCTTGGGGACGCGATCGCGAGCGGTCTCGGCGCCCTGGTGAATCCGGCAAACCAGTTTTTTCCGGTCGATCCGGACTTGATTCCGCCTCCTAACTATGCCGCCTACCGCGAGTTCATCGCAGGTCTCAGGCAAGGGGTGCTGGGGGATGAAGCCGAGCTGCAACACTACCGCCGGGCGGCTGAGCTGGACTCGACCTTCGTTGCCCCGCTTGTCCAGCTCGCCTACCGCGCGACCTGGGCGACCAGTGCGACCTCACGGACTCGATAGCGACTGTTCTCGCCCACCGCAGAGAGCGGCTGACCGACTGGGACCGATTCACTATCGACCTGTTGCGAGCTCAGCTGCCAGGGCGACATGGCGACGGCAGTAGACCTGCTGAGGGCAACGGCTCGACCGCTATCCCCAGTCGCTCACGGCAAAGAGACAGTACAGCGCGGCGCTGCAATTCTCCAACCAGCCGAGGGCCAATCGAAAACTCTTGCGTCGCCTCGATGCCGAGCTCGATCTGAGGGTAGGCACTCTCGCGAAGAGATCCGGGCGGCCTACTGGTGTTAAGAGCAATCTGTGGCTGTGTGGCCGCAGGCGGAGTAGGATTTGATTCGAAGTTTGTGGCCGAATTGACCAACTCGTCGACTGGATTGGTCCGCTCGCCATCCCGTCGGGCACGTTTATCACTCGCAAGGACAGATGATTTTTTATTCGCGCTAGTGCAGAGTTCGTGTGGTCTGTTGACCGTTGATGATTTGAGGGTTCACAGCGAGGCTGGTCTACCACGTTCAGATGTCTTTCGCGCTGAATCACAAAATTGTTCAGCTGTTAAATACCAAAATTCCCGGAAGTTTCAGATTCTGCGCATTCCAAGTTGATTGTCGATCGCGCAGTACCACCAAATATCCACCTCACTTCGGTCGTTGAGGCCGCGGGCTCTGCTGATCGCGCCGCCAGCGTTCCCAGGTTCGCATGCCTTGGCCCGGCTTCCAGCGCTCGGCCAGCACCTCGCCTGACGGTAGCTCGGCGAAGCCAGCCACTTCTCCCAGCTCATTAATGCCGTTGGCGCCGCTGAAGCTGCCGCCGAGCGTGCCGAGGCTGCGGACGGTGAACAGCTGCTCAACCGCAGCCGTTGTGGGGATGGGAGGCGCAGCCGAGGGCTCGGTGGGCCGGGTGGCATCGTCGCAGGCGGTCAGGCCGAACAGGGCTGTCGCGCAGAGCATCAAGCGTTTCAAGGAACACCTCTCCGGGTAGTTTTCGCGAACTACCCTAGCACAGAAGCGTCCCGGATGCGTCGTGGATGCGTCGTGGTGGTTAGCAACGGCTAGAAGGAGAGGGCGCCACCCAGTTGGACTCGCCAGCGCGACGCCTCCACATCGATCTCCCGCCGAAAGACCGGCACCAACCTGTACACGCCCCGTCCGTTGGCACCGTCGTAGCCGGCAAGGTCCAGCAGCGTACGACGTTGCCCGCGTCGGCGGGCGTCTGTCGAACCCGTCCCCAGTCGCTGTCCACGAAGCTGAGCAGGTTGAAGAGATCGGCGGTGACCTCAAGTGTGCGTCGGTCGGCGAGTCGAAAGTGCTTCGCCAGGCGTGCCGCGCTCTCGTGCACCCAAGGGTCACGGCAGCTGTTCCGCTGCAGAAGTCGGCCGCGTTGGCTCCGGAGACAGGGCTCCTTCTCGAATGAGGCTGTCAAGCGCGGCGTAGTCGCGCCGGATCAACCAAAGCGATGTCTCCGGGGTCCTTCGGCACGTACACGGCATCGTTCGACAGCTGTGAAAACGGTCGGAAGCCATCCGCGTTGGGATCTCCCAGCGCTACGTAGGTGTACACCGTGCCGGACATGCCGACGTAGGTGAGGCCGAACTGGAAGCCGAGCGGAAGGTCGACCGTGCCTACCAGGGTGACCTTATGCGGTCTCGCCCAGAAGGACGTGCGGAGCTCGCGGTGCGCGAGCGTGCCGTCCACCGGCGCCGAGCCTGATGTTGAGGCCGCCGAGATCATCGCCCAGGCTCATCCGGTCCTTGGCGTCCGTGTAGGTATAGGCCGCGCTCAGCTCGGTACCATGGGGGAAGCGCTTCTCCAATTGGGCCGTGACCGAGTACGAGCGATCGCCGAGACCGTTTCGCCAGCTGGGTGACGAAACCTAAGGCATCGCGTCCGTCGGCTGGGCGTCGCTTCGCCCGTCGAGTCATGATGGTGCCGTACAGGACTCGACCCCCTTCGCCGGCGGAGACCCCTACCGGCCCGACGAGGTTTACATCTACTACTTCGAGCAGTGTTCACGCCCCTTGTGTAGAGGAAATCCAGCGTGCCGACAAGACCGCCGGGCAGCTGTACGATCGACGCCCACAGCCACCTTGAAGGTTTGGGGATAGCGAAAATCGGGATCGAAGTAGGCGAGAGGAGCCGCCAGTGGCGACGGCTCGGCACACTCCGTCGGCTGGTTCCCCGGGTCGAGAGTAAACGCCGGCACGGCATCGTCTCTCGCACTCGATGCGCAGTCGCTCGGGTGGCGGTGGTGCCGTAGACACTCCTGAACCACACGTAGGCGGGATGGCCCGCGAAGAACCCCGCCCCACCGCGCAACACGGTTGTGCCGCGGCCCGAGACATCATAGTTCACACCGAGTCGAGGAGACCAGAGAACGTTCCCGCTCGGAGTCAGCGAGGTATTGATGCGGAGCTCGCTCTCGCGGCCACCAGGTGCGTCGCGGGCGCCGTGGGGACGATAGGGCACGTCGAGACGCAGGCCTGCCGTCAGCGTCAGTCGCGGCGTGGACAGCCACTGATCCTGCGCGTAGACGCCGATCTGGTTTACACGAAAGGCTACCTGTGAGTCGGCTGCGGTGGGGAAGTCTCGGATGTAGCTCGCTCGCCTTGCCCTGTTCCAGCGAGTCCAGGCTGCTGAAGAACCAGATCCCACCCGGAAAGGGCAGCACGTCGTCGACCAGGTCGATCCGCTCGCCATGGATCCCGAAGGTGAACCGGTGATTTCCCGCCTCCATGCCGAAGTTGTCGGTGATCTCCCACATCGTGTGCCCGGTTTCCAGGCCCTAGCAGGAGCCCGCGCCTCCAGCGGAGAGCTCGCTTTCATCGGCCGACACGGATACGAAAGGAAAGCGCGAATTGGGACGGCAGGTCCGCCGGTCATCCACTCGTGCCAGAATGAGCCGGTTGGAGAAGTGACCGGCGAAAGCCGTATTCCACACGAGCCTCGTGGAATTGATGGTCTCAGGACTCTCGGCGCCGGCCGAGGAGAGGCCATAGAGCCCCGCGAGTCCGTGGTCCGGTCTCGATCTCGCGCGGTCGTTTCCGTGACCGTAGGTATGGGACACCGCCAGGCGGCTGTTCACCCCAAGTTGCGCCGTCACCTTGGCAAAGAGATTTCTGGTGGATGAGCTGAATGCCCCAGCCGTGAAGGTACCCGGCTCGGCGCCGTACCTCCGCAGCAGATCCTGGAAGCGCACCAGACGTCTCGGTAGCCGACTGCCGGCCGAGTCGGCTCCGGTCGTGTCGCCGCCCGGGGCCGGCACGGACTGAGGGAAGACCGCCATTGCTCCAGGCAGCATTGACGAAGAACGCAACGCGGTCGCGCACGATAGGCGCGCTCAGGGTCAGACCCAGCTCCTTGCGACTGAATTCGCTGCCTCGACTGCCCGTCGCATCGGTGCCGACCAGATCGGAGCTTTCGAAGTAGCCCAGGATGGAGCCTTCGATCTTGGTTCGAGCCCGAATGAGTTACCGCGTTGACCAGGCCGCCGGCGAAACTGCCGTAGCGGACGTCGAACGGCGCGCTGAGGACCTGAAGCTCCTTTACCGCCTCGGGGGTGAACGGCTTGAACCCGACAGCCCAGCCCGGCGTGCCGTTACCGGAGCTGACTTGCCGAAGGGATCGTTGTTGTTGGTGCCGTCGATCTGGATACTGTTGAACCGATCGTGCAGGCCCGCGAAGGAGAGCCCACCGTTGGGACTCTTGGTCACCTGGGGTGAGAGCCGGGCGAGCTCGGTATAGTCCCGCCCGGGTATCGGCAGGCGCGCGAATCGTGGTATCCGAGATGGTTTGCGCCGGGCCGGTGCGGGCCGCGCTCAGCCGGGGATCCTCGGAGCCGATGACGGTGATCGGTTCCAGCTTGGAGCGCGGCGGGCGTCAGTGCGAAGTGCAGCGCTCAGGCGCTGGCCCAATGCGAGAAAAATGTGACTCCCGTTGCGCGGGTTCGTAGCCGACCGCGCGAGACCTCGATCCGGTACGGCCCGCCGACGGACGAGATAGTCAATGAAATAGCGGCCGCGAGCGTTGGTCGTCGTTTGCCAGCGCTCGCCGTCGGACGGGTTGATCACGTGGACGATCGCCTGTTCCAGCGGCGTGCTATCCGCGGCGAGCACGCGGCCGCTGATGGCCGCGCCGGTGACGTCCTGGGCTGCGAGGGGTGCGGTCCAGAAGACCACCGCCAGGAGATAACAACGGCGGGGGGTATGGAAGTGGAAGGAAGTAAGTTCGGCCACATGCCCTCGGGCCGGAACTCTGGTTCCCCAATCTGTGGCAGGATGTTAGGCTGCGCTAGCGGACCGTTAGGACGCGCTATGTCATGCCTGCTCTCCGAGGTTCGAGGGCGCTCGCCGAGAGCGGGTGTAGAGGCATCGGATTCCGCGAGCAGGCATTGGCGGCCGCCGAGGAGGCATGACGGCTAGCACGCGTGTCTCAGCTTTCAGGAGCGCAAGGCCAGCGTGCTGATGCGCGCCGGAGGACGGTCACGGCGCGTTCGTGCCATGTGCGGGCGCGGGCTTCCCCCAAGCAATAGAGCCGCTCCAGCATCGCATCCGCTCGGCCTCATGGCACGAGCGCCGCGCCCGGTTTTCGCTCCGGCCCCAACCGCACGACGTGCAGCCCGCTGTTGAAGTCGTTCACGTACGCCAGTCCGTTCTTCACCACCGCTCCCCAGGTCATCGTGGCGTTGGGCACGAAGCCGTCGGGCTCGGACGTCATGAGGTCGGCGATCTCGCGCCCTTGGGCCCGGAGATCCCCCCGCAGCTCGCCCGAGATGTCGAACGCCCGGAAGCCCGCGTTGTAGGCGCCCAGGTACAGTGTGTCGCCGGCCACCCAGACGTTGTGCACCCCGCCGTACTCCGGTTCGTACCAGGCCACCTCCCTCGGCCGCTCGATGTCGCTCACGTCGATGACGTGCAGCCGCCCGTAGGCGCGGGACGACTTCGCGGTGAAGAGCGCCTGGAGCGCCTCGAGGCCGAACACCTCATCGCCCACGAAGACGTACCGGCCGTGCCGCCAGGCGGTGTGCGTCCCGCGGACGAAGCCCGGGCCGCTGTTCTCGGCGACTTGGCGGTAGAGCGAGTCGAGGTCGTACTTGAACTGCGAGACGAGCCGCGGATTCGTGGGACTCCCGCCCTTGATCCCCTTGCCGACGTCGAGGATGACCAGCCCGTCGTGCCACCAGCTCGCGTACAGGAGCCCGTCCTGCACGGCCACGTCGTGGAGGTACCGGCCCGCGTCCGCGCGCGGCGTCTTCCACGTGCCCGCCAGCTTGGGGTGCGCGGGGTCGTTGATGTCCACGATGTCGAGCGCGCCGGTGCCGTCGTTGGTCAGGTAGACGTGGGTGCCGTATTTCGGCTGGGTATAGATGAAGGCGGAGTGGACGCCCGAGGTGACGCCCTCGGTGAACTCGGACACGACCTTGGGGTGCAGCGGATCGTCGAGGGTCGCGATCACGATCCCGTTCTTCCGGTCGGCCGCCCCTTCCCGGGTGAACACCATGACCTTGCCTGCCTCATCGGTCATGAGGTCGTTGATCAGCCGGGTATTGGCCTGGACCGAATCCACGATTCGAGGGTTGGCGGGATCGGTCACGTCGAGGGTATAGAGCCGGTCGCCGCCGAGCGCGGTGCCGATGTAGGCGACCTTGCCGTTCGGGTGGACCCAGACTTCGGTGGTCGCCAAGGCCTTCCGGACCACCGAGCCCACGACCTCGGCGGTCCGGTGCACCTCGCGCCGGGCCACCGTCACCGGCGTGCTGGCGGAGCGTCCGGCCAGCGTCGCGGTCACGCTGTAGGTCCCCGGGTCGTAGGCGACGAAGGCGCCGTCGCCCCCGATCTCGCCCCGGCCCGGGGCGAAGGACCACGACGGGCTCACGCCCTCGATGGTCCGCCCGCCCGCGTCCTTCGCCACCAGCCGGAAGCGGATCACGTCGCCCTGCTTCACCCGGGCGTCGCCGGGCTCGATGGCGAGCGAGGCCGGCGCGGCGGTCGTGACGGCGACGGCGGTCGTGGCCCGGACCCCGCCGGCCGTCGCGGTCAGGGTGGCTCGCCCCGGCCCGCGCGCCTCGAGCAGGCCGCCCCGGGTCACGCGCGCGGTGCCGGGCGCGGAGCTGGTCCAGCGGACGCTGTCGTCGGGTCGCACGTCGCCCTCCGCCGAGTACACCCTCGCGGCGAGCGGCACCCTCTGGCCGGGCACCAGCCGCTCGGGGTGGGCGGCGATCTCGATGCGCTTCGCCGGGCCCGGCCCGACCTCGAGGACGACTCGCTGCACCACGGGCTTGGCTCCGGGCACGAGCGCGGTGGCGACGACGAGCACGTCGCCCACGCCGCCGGCGCGGACCAGGCCGGTGGAATCGACCTGGGCGGCGGCGAGGCCCGCCTGGTGGAAGAAGATCGTGGCGTCGGGGATCGGCCGGCCGGCGCTATCGAGGGCGCGGGCGGAGAGCTGCAGCGAGTCGCCGACGGCGAGCTGGCGGCGCGCGGGGGTGATCTCGAGCCGCGTGGACGGCCTGGTGCTATCGGGTTGCTGGGCGGCGACGGGCGACAGGGTCGCGAGCGAGAGCAGCAGGGCGGTGGAGCTCACCCGGAATACGGTCATGGGGTCCGGTCGGTTGGGAGTGGGCGTCAAAGTTGAACTGCCTCGTGGCCATTGTCGAGCGCCTCGCTCTGCTTGACCAAATTGGTCAACCCGTCCAGATTCCGTCCATGCCCCCCAAACGCGTCGTGCGCGAGACGGTGAGCCTCTACGAGGCCAAGACCCAGCTTTCCCGGCTGGTGGACCGCGCCGCCGCCGGCGAGGAGATCGTCATCGCCAAGTCGGGGCGCCCGCGCGCGCGCCTGGTGCCGCTGGAGGACACCCGGCCCCTGCGCGTGCCCGGCAAGGGCAAGGGACGCTGGCGGGTGGGCAAGGACTTCGACGCGCCGTTGCCGGACGACCTCATCGAGGGTTTCGAGGGCGAGCGGTGAACCTCCTGCTCGACACGCACGTGCTGATCTGGTGGGATGCGGGCCGGCGGATCGCGGCGGAGGCGCGGCGGGCGATCGAGGAGGCGGACAGCGTGTACGTGAGCGCCGCGTCGGCGTGGGAGGTCGCCATCAAGACCGCGCTCGGCCGCCTCCGGCCGACGCGGACGGTGGAGGAGGCGGCCTCCGACTCGGGCTTTCTCGAGCTGCCCGTCACGTTTCGCCACGCCGAGCGGGTGACCGGGCTCCCACCACACCACCGCGATCCGTTCGACCGGATGCTCGTGGCCCAGGCGGCGGTCGAGGAGCTGGCCCTGGTGACCCGCGACCGGGTCTTCGCGCGCTACGGAGTCGCCCTGATCGAGGCGTGATGCGGCGCGGCTCGTCCCCGGCGTCCTATCGCAGCACCGGGCCCTCCTCGGGTCCCAGCATCTCGTCCCGAAGGAGCGGTACGGGCGGACCGCCGTAGGAGAGCAAGCTGGTCGTGGAAGGCCTTCCACGCGGCCCGCCCGCCTCGCGACGCGGTCCAGTCCTCGCGCAGCTCGCGGATCATCAGCTTGCCCAGCGTGTAGTTCAGGTATTCGGGGTCGAAGGTTCCCCGCGCCGCCTGCTGTCGGGCCGTCGCGGTCGTTTGCAGGGCCTTGTCGTGAAACAGGCGCTCCGACTCCGCCGGGGTCATTCCCTTCGCCTGCATCCCGATCGCCGAGAGGTAGCGGGCATCGCGGAGCAGCGCGTTCTGCAGCTGGCCGATGTGCACTTCCGGGCTTCCGTCGCCCACTCCCGCCTCCCACATCAGCTCCTCGGCGTAGTGCGCCCAGCCCTCCGCGAACGCGTAGGTGACGAACACGGCGCCGAACTTGTCTGCCGACCGGTTGGAGTGGAGGAACTGGAGAAAGTGTCCAGGCCAGACCTCGTGCACGCTGGTGAATTCGAGGTTGGCGCGGCCGGGCAGGTAGTCGTGCCGATCCTTCGGGGACCACGACGGATCGGGCGGCGCCACGTAGTAGACGCTCGGGAGCCCTTTGTCGTACGGCCCCGGCGGATCGATGTAGGCGAAGTTCCACCGCTGATAGGGCGGCGACTCCCGCACCTCCGCCTTCTCGTTCCCCGGCACGGTCACGAGATCGTGCGTGCGGACGAAAGAGGCGAGTGAGTCGAGCTGGAGCCTCGCGGCCTCCACGACGCTGCCCTTGGGCTTGAGCGCGTTGGCCTTGGCGACGCAGGCCGGAAGCGGCTGGCCCGGGGCGAACGCCGAGCACGCTTCACGAAGCGCGGCGAGGTTGCGGTCGAGATCGGCCTGGCCGATCGCCTCGAGCCGGTCGAGCGGCACGTCCACCCGGTCGGTGGCCTTGAGCATCCGGGCGAACAGCTCGGGGCCCATGGCGAAGCTGTCCACCGCGGTCCGCTGCTGCAGTGCGAACCAGGCGTCGAGCTGCGTCATGGCGTCGGCGGCGGAGTCGAGGGCCACGTGCAGGGCGCCGAGCACGGCGGGGTCCTTCACCTCGGCGAACGCCTTGGGGGCGTCGTTCCGCAGAAAGCGCACGAGCCCGCCGAACCGGATCCGCCCGATGGCGACATACGGCTTCGGGAGCGGGGTGTGGAGGTTCGCCTGGATCTGCCTGGCCGCGCCCGGCACGGCCCGCGCCCAGGCCGTGAGCGCGCGGGCGCGCACCGTCGGGTCGGCGTAGGGACGGGCGATGTAGACGTTGGGGTCGAGGTCGCCGGCGTACCAGGTCGGGTTCTTCCACGGCCACTTGGCGTCATCGAGCCAGAAGAGCTGTCCCTCCAGCACCGCGATCAGGTAGCGGCGCTGCAGCTTCCGCCGCGGGTCCAGCCCGGTGGTGTCCCACGCCTCCGCCGAGTCGTGCGCGGCGCGGAGCCGGGCCGCCTCGCGCCGAAGGCCGGCGTCGCTCCAGTCGGGGAGCTTGCCGTCGAACTCGTGCCGTCCCTGGTAGACCGCGAAGCCGGGGTTCGCTGCGAAGTGGGCTTCGAGAAAGCGGTCCACGAAGGCGTCCCAGTTGCCGGGCTGGGTGGCGGGAGGCTTGGGGGCCGGGCGGCAGGCGGTGAGCCCGAGAAGCAGGGGCAGTAGGCGAAGGACGCATCGCCGATTGCGGTGGAGGACGGTCAGAGAAGGCTCCTGCGATGTATAGCGGAGGATGGAGGAACGTGTCTTCGTGACCTCGCTGACAGCGAGCTGCAGCAGTCCCAGTTGGAAGCAAACGGCCCCGGGGAAAGCTCCCCGGGGCCTGGAGGGGCTGCGCGCCGATCGCCTATCCCACGGAAGATCTAGGCTCCGGACGGCTGCGCCGCCACCCGAGGCTGGTACTCGGGCGCGTTGTCCGCGTACCCCCACATGAACGGCGGCTCGCCGCCGCAGAGCCGGATGAACGCGGTGAGCTGGCCGCGGTGGTGCACGAACTCGTCGTTCATGATGTGGAAGGCGACGGCGCCGGGCCACGCGGAGCCCCACGGCGTCGGCACCATAGCGGCCAGCTCGGCGTCGCCGATGCGCGCCACCGCGGCGTTCGCCCGGTCGAAGCACTCCCGCGCGAAGGCGATCAAGGCCGGCTTGTTGCCCAGCCCGGCCGCGAGCTTGTCCTCCCCCGCCTCATCGACCGTGATCCGCCCCTTCGCCACCCCCTCGGCCATGTCGCGGATGCACGTCGCCGAGATGTGCACCGCCAGCTCGGCGGGCGTCCGCATGCCCGGGACGGGGTGGGTGGGATAGCGGTCCGCGGGGATCGCCTCGAGGACGCGGAGGTAGACGCCGTACTTCTGGCGAAACTGGTCCCACATCTGGTCGAGCACTTGCTTGTTCACCAGGTCCTCCGGTGCGAGAGAGACGCGCAGTCGCGGATGCTCATGGAAGGGGCGGGGAGACGGCGCGAATCTACGGCTGGAGTCCCACCGGCGCCAGCGGAGGCGGGCGATGCGACAACACTCGGTCGAGGTCGACGACACCCTCCTGGTGAAGGAGCCCACAGCACAGTGCGCTTCATGGGGATCTCCTGTCGTTGGCTCCGGCCACCGTATGGTGGCCGGGCAGTTTCGTTCCTCGAGTGACCGGTGGCGACCTGTCAGCGAGTCTCCGACGCGGCATCGACGTCCGGGGGTGCAACCACCAGCGGGCCCGCCGTCGGGATCCAGAGCGCGGCGCGGATCTCACCCGCGGCGGTGATGCTCGCGCCCGCGATCTGCCCGAACTCGTTCAGGTCCGGCGGCTGTCCCTGGGTGCCGCCGAGCGTGGGCAGCGGGCTCAGGCCGACGCCAGGCATCCAGAGGAAGGGATGTGGAATCTCCTGCGCCGTGCCCCACGACCCGGCGATGGGTGTTGACGGCGTTGGCGAGCAGGCCCGGGTCGCCATCGATGCCGCCGAGACTCCGCATGCCGCCGCTCCGGGTCCAGATGAACGCTTTCTCAGTGCCCGCGGCGGTCGAGCTCGGTGCCGACCACCTCGCCGGTCTCGCTGATTCCGAATGCCGCGCTCGTCGGGCCGCCGAGGGTGCCGAGATCCTCCATGCCGTGCCCCGCGCTCCACAGGAAGGCGTGATCATTGCCGTCGGCCGTCTGGCTGAAGCCGACCACCTGGGTGGCGTCGTTGACGTCGCGGGCCCGGCTCTCACGCCCGCCCAGCGTGCCCAGGTTCCGCATGGCGCGACCCGGACGCCAGAGAAAAGCACGGGGACGGCCGTTTCCGTTCTCGGCGAACCCCACGACCTCGCCCCGGTTGTTCACGGCGTTGCCGGCGCTGTTCTCCCCGCCCAGCGTCCCGAGATCCCGCATGCCGCTCGCCGCGCTCCAGACGAATGCTCGACTCACGTCGGAGCCCCGATCGACCTCGCTCAGGCCGACCACCTCGGTGCGGTCGTTGATTCCTCGTGCCAGGCTGTTCGCTCCGCCCAGCGTGCCCAGGCTCCGCATGGCGTGACCCGGGCGCCACAGAAATGCCCGAGTCTTGCCCGAAGGCACCTCGGAGTTGCCGACGACCTCGCCGGCCTCGTTGATGCCGGCGGCGCTGCTCTGGCCTCCGCCGAGCGTGCCGAGATTCTGGACGGTGAACTGCTGCAGCGCAGCGGTGACCGGGATCGCCGGCGGCGCGGCGGACGGCTCGCTGGTGCGGGTCGCATCGTCGCAGGCCGCGAGAGCGGCCGCGAGGCAAAGGCCGAGCGTGATGCGTTTCATGGGGCACCTCCTGGAGCGGTGGTCGAGCTGCCTGGAGCCGGGCCGTTACCGATCCCGGCACGGGCGGGTATACTGGAGATGGTGGGTCATGGCCGTGTCATGGGCGCGTCATGGCCCCATCCCCCGTCCCCCGTGCCTTCGCGATGTTCACGCTCCGGCTGCTCGGCGGCGCCTCACTCGACGGTCCGGACGGCCCCGTCGCCGGCCGGGCGCCTTGCGGCAGCGCATCGCCCTGCTCGCGCTGCTGGCCGTGGAGCATCCCCGTCCGCTCAGTCGCGACAAGCTGCTCGCCCTCCTCTGGCCCGAGAGCGGCACCGCCGACGCCCGCCACCTGCTCCGCGAGTCGCTGTACATCATCCGCTCGGCCCTGGGCGAGCATGCCGTACTCAGCACCGGCGACGATCTCCGCCTGAATCCCGACGGCCTGGCCTGCGACCTCTGGCAGCTCGAGGCATCGCTCGGCCGGGACGACCTCGAGGGGGCCCTCGGGCTGTATCACGGGCCGTTTCTCGACGGCTTCCATCTGTCGGGGGCGGAGGAGTTCGAGCGGTGGGCCGAGGGTGAGCGCGCGCACCTTGCGCGCCGGTACGCGTCGGCACTCGAACAGGCGGCCGAGCGGCGGATGCAGGCCGGCGACCCGGTGCGGGCCGTCGAGTGGTGGTCGCGCCTGGCGCGGGACGATCCCTACAACTCCCGCATCGCGCTGCGCTACATGCAGGCGCTCGACGCCGCGGGCGATCGCGCGGCGGCGTGCCGGCACGCTGCCGCGCACTCCGAGCTGCTGCGCACCGAGCTTGGGGCGGCGCCCGAGGCGGAGGTGCTCGCGTTCGCCGAGCGGCTCAGGACCGAGTCTCGCGCCGCTTCCGCTGAGACTCCCCGCCGTGACCCACCGATCGCCGCGGCTGCCACCACCGGGGAACTCGGTGACCAGCGGCCCGTTCCCGTTCTGTCGACCCCCGAACCGATTCGGCCGAGTCGGCGCGGCTGGCTCGTGCCGCTGGTACTGACCGCCGGCGTCGTGGTGGGCGTCGGCGTGCTGGGCGGAAAGCTCTCGCGCGCGCGGCCGCCGGAGCTCGCGCCGAGCCGGATCGCGGCCGTCCCCTTCGAGAATCGTACGGGGCGACCCGACCTCGACGACCTCGGCGCGATGGCCGCCGACTGGATCATTCGCGGCGTGCTCGAGATGCCGCTCGTGGACCTCACCGAGCTGGAAGCGGTGTACGCGGGGGGCCGGGACATCGCCCGCGGCCTCGCCAATTCGCTGGCGTCGGCTCGGCACGAGCGCGCCGCGATCGTGGTCCAGGGGAGCTACTATCTCGCCGGGGACAGCGTGCTGTTCCAGGCGTCAGCGATGGACGTCGCGAGCGGCAGGGTCCTTCGCTCGTTCGACCCGGTGGGCGCGCGACTCGACCGGGCTACCGCCGCGCTCGAGCTGCTGCGCGAGCGGATCGCGGTCGGCGTCCGCCCGCTGATCGATCCGATCCCGGGCGCCGACTTCCCGGTCGATCCCGGCCTGGGGCCGCCGCCGAATCTCGCCGCCTATCGGGAGTTTCTCGCCGGGCTCCAGGACGATGATTGGGAGCGCTACCGCCACGCCGCCCGGCTCGACACCACCTTCGTGGAGCCGCTGGTCCAGCTCGCGTTCAGCGCGGTCTGGGCCGACCAGTGCGCCATCACCGACTCGGTCGGCACCGTGCTCGACGGCCGGCGCGACCGGCTCACGCCGTGGAACCGCATCACCATCGACCTGCTGCGTGCCCGCTGCCAGGGAGACCGCACCAACGAGCTGCGCCTTCTAAGGGAACGGCACCTGGCGTATCCCAGGTCGATCCTCGCGCAGGCCACCTACGCGGCGGTCGGGCTGCAGTCCTCGAACCAGCCGAGAGCCGCGCTGGAGATTCTGCGCCGGCTGGACCCCGACCATCGCGGTGCGCAGGTGCTGCCGGACGATGCCCGTGCCTGGTACTGGTGGCGCGTGGCGGCGTTGCGGCACACGCTGGGCGAGTATCGTGCCGAGCTCGAGATCACCGACCGCTGGCACGACTCCTCGGCGGGCGACTGGTACGTGATCCGGGGCCGTGCGCTCGGCGCGCTGGGCCGGCGGCGGGAGGTGATGGAGCTGGTGGAGCGCATGTCCCGCGCGTCGGCGGAATCCGGGGCCGACCGGCAGCTCCGGCTCGCCGCCGAGCTCGCGGCGCACGGTCAGTCGGACGCGGCGAGGACGATCGCCGAGCGGCTCGCCGCTCGGCTTACGCCGAGCTTGGCCGCCGAACCGACCGATGCCGCGGAGATCGCACGGGTCCACGGTCTGCTCGGGGACACTGCCGCGGAGCGAGACGCGCTCGAGCGCGTCGTCCGGAGCGATGCCGACACCGCGCCCAGGCTGAAGGCGGAGGCCCGGCTCGCGGTGCTGTCGGCCGATAGCGTCAGGGCGGAGAAAATCGACAGCTCGCTGGCCGAGCAAGCCCGGCCGCCGGCTGCGCGAGCCCGAGTCTCCGGGGCAAGCTCATGCTCGCGCGAGCCCAGCTCGCGGCGGGGTTCGGACGGCGGGAGCAGGCGGTGGAGCTGCTGCACGAGGCGCGGTCCCGCGGCTGGTTCACGTCTGGGGTCGGCCCACGTCTACCACACGGACCCGCTGCTGGCGCCGCTCAGGGGCTACCCCCCGTTCGAGGCGCTTCTTCGACCGGACGACTGACCTGCGCGTCGGTCAGTAGAGCAGCGTCCCGCCGAGCTGGAGCCGCCAGCGCGAGGCGTCGCGCTCGACCTCCCGCCGATAGACAGGGACGAGACCGTAGATGCCGCGCCCGCGGGCGGTGTCGTAGCCGAGCAGCTCCAGCAGCGGGACCGCGCGGCCGTCCTGCGCGAGGGTGGTGCGGACCAGCCCCCAGTCGGCGTCGACGAAGTTGAGCAGGTTGAAGAGGTCGGCGGTCAGCTCGAGCATGCGGCGGCCCTGCAGCCGAAACCGCTTGGCGAGCCGCACCTGGGCGTCGTGCACCCACGGGTCGCGGCAGCTGTTCCGCTCGACCAGGCGCCCGCGCTGGCGTTGCAGGCACGGCTCGTCCCGGATGAGCCGGTCCAGCGCGACGAAGTCGGCGGGGTCGAGCAGGGTGATGTCGGCGGCGTCCCGGGGGACGTAGACCACGTCGTTGGACACCTCGCCTTGCGCCCGGACGCCATCGGCGTTGGGATCACCCAGCGTGACGAAGGTGAACGGCGCGCCCGACGTCCCGACGTAGGTGAGGCCGATCCGGAAGCCGAGGGGAGGTCCGCCGTCGCCACCGCGGTCACCTTGTGCGGCCGCTCCCAGAAGGAGGTGGCGAGCTCTCGGCGCTCCAGCGTGCCGTTCAGCGGTGTCCCGATGTTGAGCTCCGCGCGGTTTCGCGTCCATGCTGGTCCGGTCGCGCGCGTCGGTGTAGGTGTACGCCGCGCTCAGCTCGACCCAGCCCCCGAACCGCTTCACCAGCGCTGCGGTAACCGAGTAGCGAGCGCTCGCCGCTCGTGTTTCCGGAGCTGGTGGACGCCGCCCAGCTCGTCGGCGATCCGAGCGGGAAACGCCTCGCCGGTGGTGGAATCGAACGTCCCGTCGAGCGTCCGGTCGCCTTCGCCGTCGGCGCGGCCCGTCGGGCCCGTGAGATTCACGTCGACGACCTCGATGCTGTGGACGCCGCGGCCGTACAGCAGGTCGAGCGTGCCCAGCACGCCGGCGGGAAGGCGCTGGTCAACGCCCACCGCGACCTTGAGGCTCTGCGGAAACCGGAGCTCCGGATCGAAGTAGGCCACCGGCGGCGGGGGCTCCGCCTCGCCCGCGCACGCGTCGGGCTGAGCGTCCGGATCGAGCGTGAAATCCCGGCACCGCCTCATCAGCGCAGGTGACGGTGTGCGAGCGAATGCCGGTCGAGCCGTAGACGTTCCGGAACCAGACGTAGGCCGGATGCCCCGCGAAGAGCCCGGCGCCGCCGCGCACGATCGTGGCGCCTCGGCCGTCGACGTCGTAGCTCGCTCCCACCCGCGGTGACCAGAGCGCGTTCCCGCTGGGTTTGAGCGAGGTGTTGATGCCGAGCAGGCTCGCGATGGCCACGTGCCGGGTCGGCGCGGTGGCGACGAACGGCACGTCGAGTCGGAGGCCGGCCGTCACCGTCAGGCGGGGCGTCGCCGGCCACTGGTCCTGCAGGTAGGCGCTGATCTGGTCGATGCGGAACGCCACCCGCGAGTCGCCGGCGCTCAGGAAGTCGCGGGTGTAGCGCACCGGCTGGTTCAGCGCCAGCGACTCCAGGCTCTCGAACTCCCAGCTACCGGCTGCGTACAGCGACACGTTCTCCGACAGGTCGATGCGCTCGCCGTGGACCCCGAACGTGAGCGCGTGGCTGCCGGCGGCGAGGCCGACGTCGTCGGTGAGCTCCCAGACGGTGTGGCCCGCCTCGAGGCGGCCGCAGCCAGGCGGGCTGCCGGCGGCCAGTCCGCCCCCGTCGGTCGAGACCACCACCTCTGGAAACGCCGCGTTGGGATGGCAGCTCCGCCGGTCGGCCACGCGCGCCAGGCTGAGCTGGTTGGAGAGCCGCCCGCCGAGCGACGTGGTCCAGGCGAGCCGCGTGGCGTCGATCGTCTCGCGCTCCTCGCTGCGCGACGATGAAAGCGCATAGAAGTCGAGACTTCGCGTCGCCGGTCTCGTCCCGAACGCTGCGGTGGCCGTGGTTGTGGGAGACCGCCAGGCGGCTGTTCACGCCGGGCTGTGCCGTCAGCTTCACGAACAGATTGCTCGTCGGCGTGTGCGTGGCGCCGGCCGAGAAGCCGCCGGCGCGACGGCGCCGTTCGTCGTGAGCAGCTCCTGGAATCGCGCGAGGTCCGCGTAGGCGATGCCGGGCGGGCCTCCGCTCGGCACGGGTACGGGGACCGACTGGGGAATCGTTTCCTGGCCGAGCGGCCGCGTTGACGAACACCGCCGCCCGGTCGTGCACGATCGGCCCGCCGAGGGTGAGGCTCAGCTCCTTGCGGTCGAAATCGTCCGCGCGAGCGCCGGTGGCGTCGGTTCCCGTGAGGCCGGCGCTTTCGAGGTAGCCGGTGATCGAGCCCTCGAGCCGGTTGGAGCCCGACCGGGTCACCGCGTTGAGCAGCCCGCCGGCGAAGCCGCCGAAACGCACGTCGAACGGCGCGGACACGATCTGGAGCTCCTGCACCGCCTCCGGGGTGAACGCGGTGAGCCCGACGGCCCAGCCCGGCGTGCCGGTGCCGGACTGGCTGCGGCCGAACGGATCGGCGTTGGTGGTGCCGTCGATCCGGATCCCGTTGTACCGGTCGTGCTGGCCGGCGAACGAGAGCCCGCCGTTGGGGCTGATGGTGACCTGAGGTGAGAGGCGGGCGAGCGAGGTGTAGTCGCGGTTCCTGATCGGCAGGCGGGCGATGGTGCTGTCGGGAATGATCTGGGTCGGCCCGGTCCGTCCGGCGCTCAGCCGGTCGTCCTCGACGAGGACGGTGATCTCGCCCAGCTCGAGCACCGCGGGGCGCAGGGTGAAGTCGGCGGTGACCCGCTGGCCGAGCGCCAGCACGATCGAGTCGCGCCGGGCCGGCTCGTAGCCGACGGCCAGGACCTCGATGCGGTAGGGTCCGCCGACCGAGAGGTATTCGAGGAAGTAGCGCCCGCTGGCGCCGGTCGTCGTCCGCCAGCGCTCGCCGTTCGCGCCGTTGGCGACCTGCACCACCGCCGCCGCGATCGGCGCGCTGTCGGCGTCGAGCACGCGTCCCGCGATCGCCGCCCCGGCGAGCCCTGCGCGGCGACCGGAGCGGCCGCCGGGAGCAGCGCCGCCAGGAGTGCGAGTATCGCGACGCGCCGGCGGGTGGTGGGTTCGGCCACGGCGGCATCCTCGGGCCGGAGCCTGCTCCGAGAATGTGCGCGGCGGGTCCGGCTTGCGCCAGCCGCGGTGCCTAGCCGTTCACCTCGGCCCGATTCCGCCGCCATGACTACTTCCCTGGGCAGTCACTGCCCTTACGGACCCTGGATTCGGTCAGCACATTAGAGCGACCCCTCCCCCAGGTGATCCATGGTGTCCCCGCTCCGTGTGCGCTCGAGCCTCGCGGCTTGGCCGGCCGTCGCCGCGGCCTCACTCCTCGTGCTGTTCGCCTGCAACGACAACATCCCCAGTGAGCCCGAGTTCGCCCGGGTCGGCAATCGGTATCAGGTGACCATTAAGGGCACCGGAAGCCAGGCCGTCGGCACCGTCACGTCGGATCGGGGCGGGATCAGCTGCACGGTGTCGGCCAGCGGGGGCGCGAGCGGGAAGTGCAGCCAGGGGTACAAGTCGGGCGCGATCGTCACCCTGACCCTGACGCCGGCGGCCGGGGCCAGGCTGAAGCTGGTCAGCTCGAATTGCGCTCCGAGCGGGGATACCGGTCTGGCCTGCCACGTCACCGTGACCGGAAACGTTGACGTGACGGTGACTTTTGAGCCGCAATCCAACGTCTTCGTCCTCGCCATCAACGGAGGGGCCGCGGGCGGCGGCAGCGTGACCTCCAACCCAGCCGGCATCAACTGCACGATCGCGAACGGGTCGGCGGGTGCGACCGGCTGTTCGTCGTCCTACACGCTCAACCAGCAGGTGACGCTCACCGCGACGGCGGCGAGCGGGAGCTACCTCAAGGCCTGGGCCGGCGGCGCTTGCGATGCCAACGGGACGATCGCCGCCGGAGCTGGCAGCGGCTTGTGCGTCGTCACGATCAGTCAGGCGACCACGATCGTGGTCAGCTTCGACCGGCCAGCCAACGTCGCGGTCGTGGGGCAGTGGGGCAGTCCGATCGACTGGCCGACGCCGGCGGTCGCGATCCACGCGAACCTGCTCCCCAACGGCCAGGTCTTGACCTGGGGCCGGACGGTGCACCGGCCGGTGCGCTGGAATCCGGCGGGCGGCGGCTTCACCGACGTGAACGAGCCGGTCGACCTGTTCTGCAGCGGCCACACGCTGCTGCCCGACGGGCGCATCCTGGTGGCCGGCGGCCACACGGGCACGGATGGCAGGGGACTCATGCGGAGATGAGGTCGGCGTCGCTCGCGGGAGGTCGGGGCCCAGGCGTAGGACAGGAGCAGGCCGGTGTCGCCGTGGATCAGGAAGACCTGCTCGACGCGGTACACCAGCGCGTGCCGCAGCACGATCTGCGCGTAGGGCACGCCGGTGCGCCAGGCCTCGAGCCGCCAGCGGAGCCGCGGGGCAGAGGCGTGCTAGGTCGGTTGATGGAGGCAACCAGTCGTGAGCGCTTCGGCGATCGCCTTGCGGATCGAGGGACCGAGGACGGGGAAGATGGCGGTGGCGATGGGGCGAGGGTTCCGGCGGACCGACTCCCCAAGCGCGCTCTCGACCGTGGGCGCCAGCGCGCGAACGAGCTGGCGGCCGGCGCCCCGAGCGGAGCGCGATCGCCGCCGGCAGCAGCTCCGCCAGCTCCTCGCGGGTGACGCCGGCAGCCTCGAGCCGCCGCTCCAGCTCCTCGAGCTTCCGCCGCTCGGGGCGAGGATCAGCTCGCGCAGCTCGGCGAGATCGTCCGGTCGGTCACCGTAGCCCGCCGTGGGCGACGCCTGCTCCCAGGGTGCCCGCTCGTCGGGCATCGGCTAGCTCCGAGCGCGTTCTTCTTTTCCAGCGCCTTGCCGGCGCCTTGTCGGCTGCCCTGTCGGACGCCGTTAGCCGCCCGGCCATGTCGGTGATCAGCGACGCCAATGCGCTCCGGTCGGTCTTGGCCGTGGCGAGCTCAGCGTGCGACCGCTTGAGCTCGGCGCCCAGCCGCTCGCCGAGCTTGGCCAGCTCGTTCGCGGCGGTGGTGGACTGCTTGAGAGCTGGTCGCGGAGCGCGGCGTCGGCATGTTGGCGGCCTCCTCGAGCTTGATATGCCGCCGCTCCAGCGCGCGGATCGCCTCTTGATCTCCGCCGCGAGCGACTTGAGGTCCTCGGTGCGCTTCCGGCTCTCGGTGGCGAGGCGCTCGGTGACCGTGTTGACCTCGCTCCGGATGAAGCCGTCGAGCGATTCCACCTGCCGGGCGAAGTCGTCCCGGAGGGCCTCGTGCTCCTCGCGGAGGCGCTCCTCGAGCCTGGAGCGGAGCGCGCGAACCAGGCGACCGGCTACCTCAACACCTCGGGCAACGGCTCTTGGACCACGGGTCCGAACCGGACGTTCGGGGGTCGCGACTACGGCTCGGCGGTGATGTACGACGCGGGCAAGATCCTGGTGGTCGGCGGCGGAGGCCCCACCCGGGACTGCTCGAGGTGATCGACCTCAACCCGGTGGCCGCGCCGAGCTGGCGCCGAGTGGATTCGATGGCGGTGCCACGGCGTCAGATGAACGCGACCCTGCTGGCCGACGGCACGGTGCTGGCGACCGGCGGGTCCAACGCCGCGGGGTTCAACACCAAGCCCACCGACGACCGGGTGCTCGCCGCGGAGCGCTGGGACCCGGCGACCGAGCGCTGGACGGCGCTCGCTCGGCAGACGCACTACCGCCTCTACCACTCCACCGCGCTGCTGCTGCCCGGCGCGCGGGTGCTGTCGGTCGGGAGCGGCCAGCCGGCGGCCACCGGGCTCACGGACGACTACACGGGCGAAGTGTTCTCGCCGCCGTACCTGTTCAAGCTCGACGGCTCGCCGGCGGTCCGCCCGACGTTCAGCGGCGCCCCGGACAATGTCGGCTATGGCGCGAGCTTCCCGGTCAACGTCACGAGCGCCGCGCCGATCGCGAAGGTCACCTGTCGGCTCTCGACCGCGACCGACGATGTGCGTGCGGCGACCAGCAGCGAACCAGCCGGTGAGTGCGTTGACGATCTCCTCGGCGATGCCGTCGGCGAGGTATTCCTGGTCTCGCTCGGCACTCATGTCGCTGAACGGGAGCACGGCGATCGAGCGGGTGACGGATGCGCCCGTGGCGGCCGGCACGGTGGCGGGCGCGGCGGCGGGTGCGGGCTGGCTCGCCGCCGCGGCGAGTCCGCGGCAAACGCGGCGGCGGTCGAGACCCTGGCGAGCGGGTCCGGCGCGAGCGAGCGCGCCACCGCGGCGCCACCGCCGGGAACGTCTGTCCGGCTGGACGCGAACGGCGGTGCCGATCGGAGGCGCTGCGCGAGCTCGGCCTGCGGAGTCGGCTCCGTGAACGGCGGCCCACACGCCAGCATCTCGTTCACCTCGCAGCCGAGCGAAAGATGTCGCTCTGGCATCGCCCTCGTGCTCTCCCGCGGCCTGCTCGGGGCTCACGTACGCCGGCGTTGCCAGCGCGAGGCCGGTTCCAGTGAGGCGATCGTCCCCGGCCTGCGTGAGCGCGCGGGCGATGCCGAAGTCCGCGACGAACGCGTGCCCGGCGGACAGCAGGATGTTCTCAGGCTTGAGGTCGCGATGGATGATGCCACGGCCGTGAGCGTAATGCAGTGCATCGGCGACCTCGCTCGTGACCCGAACCACGTCCTCAAGAGGCAGGCGCCCTTCGCGGGTGAGACGATCACGAAGGGATTCGCCGTCCACGTACGGCATCGTGTACCAGAGAGGCCGGCGGTGCCGCCGGAGTCGTGCAGCGGGACGATGTGGGGATGGGTCAGAGCGGCCAGCAGCTCGATCGCACGTCGGAAGCGCTCGGGGACCACGACGAGGAGAGGTGGGGATATAGGGCCTTCAGGGCGACCGGTCGATGGTGCTTGAGGTCCCGGGCCAGGAACACCGTGGCCATGCCGCCGCGCGGTCACGATCGCGGGCAGGACCAGGACCGTGTTCGCCAGCGAGTCGTCGAACACCTCGTGGGTCCGGGTCCGCACATAGGAGACCAGCGGCCCACACCAACTGCAAGAAAAAAAGCCCTGCCTTCCGGCAGGGCTCTTTCCGCCGCGGCGGGCTGGAAGACGACCTACTCCGTCGTGATCTCACCCCCGGTCACCACCGGGTGCATGACCCACCCATTCGCCTCGTGCCCGAAGCTCTGGGTCACGTCGAAGTCCACCAGCAGGATCTTCGTCGGGCCGGTGAGCTCGAGCGCGCCGTCGGCCATCTTCACCTTGAGCCCGGACTGGGCATAGCTCGGCGCCCGGAGCGTGCCGGTCGCGGTTCCACCGCAGGGCGAGGCATCGTAGTCCGCGGTCGCGTACACCGTGCTGCCGCCGTTGCCGTCGTCCACGGCGACGCACGCGCCGGTGATCTTGAAGCGCAGCTCGTGATAAGTGCCCGAGGGCACCTCGACGTCCTGCACCAGTGAAAGGACGTCGGTTGCCAGGGTCAGCAGATCGGTGGTGACCGGCGTCTGGGTCAGCACCTGGACCCCGCCCGAGCCCACCAGATCCACCTCGGTGATGGTGACGAAGGCGTGCTGCACGTCGCCCGGGGCATCCTTGAGCTGGACGGAGAGCGAGGTCGTGCCGTTCGGGGCCTGGCTGTCGCAGCTGGTGAGTGTGGCCGCGAGGGCGACGATGAGCGCTCCACCGCGGAAGGTGGTCAGGGTCGGCATGGCGAGTCTCGGGAAGGGGACGCCGGCCTGGTTGCAATTCCCGCTCCCTGCCGTCGTCCGGCAGGGAGGTGGAGCTAATGTATGGATTCGAGGGTGGTTGCCGCGAGTGAACGGTCTTGCACTCGGGCGGGGGCTCCGGCAATGGGCCGGTAGTACTTGCGTACTGACTCGATCCGCGGCTCCTCACGCCGGACCGTGGACCCATTTCCGCGCCTCGGCCACGACGTGTCTCCCCGCGCGGGCTCGTCGTCATACCTGGTGCAGTGCTGTGGCGTCCCACCCTGGGGCCGGGCATGCGCCTTCACTTGATCGAATTCGACCAGAGGCTCTCCCAGACGGCGGAGTGTGCCTTCGCGAGCCTGGTGCTCCACGCCGGCCTGATCTGGCTCGCCGTGGGTGTCATCGCGGGCGCCCGCGGACTCACGGGCGACGAGCGCTTCGGCGCGCCGCTGCTGTTCCTGCCGCCCGACCGCCACGAGACGCCCCCCGCCGGCCAGACCGAGTCGTTCCGTCCGGGCCAGGCCGGCGGGCTCTTCGCGGACGGGTCGGAGCTCGATGGAGCCGGCAGCGGGATCCGCACCGGCGGGCGCCCGTACGGCCGGCAACGCCCGGGCGAGCGGAGCAGCGCGCTGGGCCTGGCGCCGTTCGGCGCGCCGGTCCGGCTGTCCGACAGCGTCTTCACCATGCTCCAGGTGGACCGGATGGTGGAGCGCTACGAGACGAGTGCCGCGCCGATCTACCCGCCGAAGCTGAGCGCGGCGGGGAAGGAAGGCCGCGTGCAGGCGAGCTTCGTGGTGGACACGACCGGTCGGGTGGACATGGCCTCCGTCCAGGTGCTGGCGAGCGACCATCCCGAGTTCACCGAGTCGGTGCGCACCGCGCTCGGCGAGATGCGGTTCCACCCGGCCCTCCGCGGCGGACGGGCGGTGCGCCAGCTGGTGGAGCAGCGGTTCAGCTTCCGCATCGCGCCGGCCCAGGTCCCCCGACAGATCAGTTGATGGCCTGACGTTCAGCCCAGTGCGACGTCCTTCTCCGGCTCCATTTTCGTCTCCCACCAGATTCTCGCATCGTCCCGCGTCCACTGGCCCTCGACTTCGCACTGGCCCAAGCGGTCGCATAACTCCCGGGCGGTCCCGGGACGGTTCGATGGCTCCTTCTCGAGACAGGCGAGCACCAACTGGTCCAGCGCCGGCGACACATCGAACCCGCTGTGCCGCGACGGTGGTGTCGGCACCGACGACATGTGCCGAGCGACGATCTGGAGCGCGCTGTCACCGGTGAACACGTAGCGGCCGGTCAGCATCCAGTAGGCCACGCATCCCAACGCGTAAATATCGGTTCGCCGGTCCACCGGCTCGCCCATGGCGCTCTCGGGCGAGAGATACGCCGGCGTACCGGTCATCATGTTCGGAGCGGTGAGGCCGGTCTCCTGCTCGCCCCCGCCCTGGACCTTCACCAGGCCGAAGTCGAGCACCTTCACCCAGTCGGCGTAGTGTCCCATCCGGCACACCTGGATGTTGGCCGGCTTGATGTCCCGGTGGATCAGTCCCCGGTCGTGCGCCTCCGCGAGTGACTCGCAGGCCTGCTGGAGCAGGAAGATCGTGCGGGCCGGCGGCAGTGGACCGTGGCGGGCCACCAGCGTCTGCAGGTCCAGTCCGTTGAGCAGCTCCATCACATAGTAGAAGGTGCCGTCGCCGGTGACGCCGAAGTCGTAGAGGTGGATGGTGTGGGGCGAGCGGAGCATCGCTGCGGCCTGGGCCTCGCGCCGGAACCGCTGAACCAGCACGTCGGACTGCTGCGGGGTCATGGCGCCGAGCACGTCGGGTTTGATCAGCTTGACCGCGGCCGGGCGAGCCAGGAAACGGTGGCTGGCCCGCCACACCTCGCCCATGCCGCCGGCCCCGATCAGATCGACCAGGACATAGCTCCCCATCTCGCGCGCTTTCTTCACCTCACGGCCGAGCCCGGTGATGATGTGCGACATCAGCGGGGCGATCCCGGCGCAGAGATAGTTGGGGAAGGCATTGAGGAAGACGTAATCGGCCCCCGGTATCTCCTGTCCGGCCAGCTTCCAGATCAGCGCCCCGAGTGGGTCCATCGATGCCGCGAGCAGCGCGACGATGAACGTCTTCCGCGGCGGGCTCGGGATGATCGCGGCAAAGAGGAGGATGATGATCGCGATCCAGGAAACCCCCATCGGCGCGTTGTAGGCCCAGTCGAGCACGCCGGCCGACAGGGCCACCTGCAGCTCGTAGCCCAGACCCAGATTCAGGAGGATTCGCGGGTCCCGACCGGGCTTGCGGGTGTACCAGTAGAGGGCGAGCGAGACGACCACGCCGACCAGCCCCAGCCGGTCGAACAGCCGGAGGATCGCAATGTCCGGCATCTTCGTCGGCGACGCCTGGAGAAAATGCCACACCAGGAAGTTGGCGATCCAGAGACCGGCGACGACCAGACACATGATGCCCAGCCGGCGGGAGGCCTGCTCGAGGAGATCGGCGGGGAGCGAGCTGCCGGCGGGGAGCGAGCTGCCGGCGGTGAGCGGGGAGCTGGCGGGAAGCCGGGAGCCGGGAGCCAGGAGCTGGGAGTTGGCAGGCATGGGTGGTGAAAGTTTACGGCGCTTCCAGGGTGGCCGAAAGACGGTTCGGCGTCTTTGGCGTCGGAAGGGCGATTCGCCTGCGTCGCGCTCTAGGGGGACTCTCAATCGCGGATCGCGTGTCAGGCGCGGGGTGGAGCGGGACGACTCCTTCCGGGGCGCCACAGTCGCCGGCACGCATGCGTTGGGCGACCACCGGCTGGAGAGATCGTGCCGTCGACTGACGCGCCCCTCCAGGAGCCATCCCGCTCCCCCGCGCCCCAGCATCGCGGAGTGACGCAGGTCGCGAGGTCAGCATCCCTTCGCCGGACCATCGGTGCGCGCAATCCTGGAGCGCCGAGCCCCGATCACCGATGCCCGGGGCGAGCGAGGGCGGCGGGAGGTCCGGAGGGGCGCGTCAGTCGCCGGCACGATCTCCCCAGCCGGTGGTCGCCCAACGCATGCGTGCCGGCGACTGTGGCGCCCCGGAGGGCCTCTCGCCGCCCTCGCTCGCCGAGCGCCGCGATCTTCCCAAAGCGCGCCCGGGCTCCCGCTCTCCTGGCAAGCCGCTCTACCGCGCCGCATCTTAAGGCACCCTCACCGGCAGCCATCCGTGCCCAGACCGATCGCGACCTCCGCGCTCGCCCTCGCGCTCACCCTGGCGTGTGTCGGGGCGCCCCGCGTGCAGTCCTCCATCGCCATCACCGGCGCCACGCTCCTCGACGGCACCGGCGCCGCCCCCGTGACCGATGCGGCGGTCATCGTGCGAGACGGCCGCATCACCTGCGCCGGCCCGCGTCCGAGCTGCCCCGTCCCGAAGGGCGCCCGCCGCATCGACGCGCGCGGCACCTGGCTCATCCCCGGCCTCGTCGACGCGCACGTGCACTTCAGCCAGACCGGCTGGTTCGACGGTCGGCCGGACGCCGCCGATCTGCGGGAGCGCTATCCCTACGCCGAGGTCGTCGCCGGGCTCGAGGCCCACCCCGAGCGCTTCTTCCGCGCCTATCTCTGCAGTGGGGTCACGTCGGTCTTCGACGTCGGCGGCTATCCCTGGACCTGGGCGATGCGCGACCGGTACAACGACAGTCCAACGGCGCCCCGAATCGCCGCCGCCGGCCCGCTCCTCGCCACCATCGACCACTGGCTCAACCTCCCGGGCGAGCGGCAGTTCGTCTACATGGCGAACGACTCGGTGGTGCGCGACGCGGTGCGCGCGAACGCGGCGTTCAAGTCCGACGGGGTCAAGATCTGGTATGTCATGCCGCCCCAGCCGCCCGACACCGCGCGGGTCCAGGCGCTGGTGCGCACGGCCGCCGAGCGAGGCGCACCGGCTCGGTCTTCGCCTGCTCGTGCACGCCACCGGTCTCTGGGAGGCGAAGGACGCGCTTCGGGCCGGCGCGGACGTGCTGGTCCACAGCGTGTTCGAGCAGCCGGTGGACAGCGAGTTCATCGAGCTGGCCCGGTCACGCAAGGCGATCTACATCACGACGCTCATGGCAGGCGAGGGGTACATCGTCGCGGGACAGGGGAAGGTGGACGGGCATCTTTATCCGCTCGCCTGCGCGGACTCCGCCTCGCGCGCACTGGCCGCGTCGGGGCCGGTCCAGGGACAGCGGGGGCGGGCGTGGTGGACGGACACCGCGGCGATTCGGAACATCGATCAACGAAGTGGCCACGGGGCAGGCCAACGCCAAGCGCGTTCACGACGCCGGGATCACCGTCGCGGTCGGCACCGACGCCGGCAATCCCGGCTCGCTGCACGGCCCCTCCATCTACCGCGAGCTGGTCCTGCTGAGCGAGGCGGGCATCCCGCCCATGGACCTGCTGACCGCGGCCACGCTCAATGGCGCCCGCGCGATGGGCCGCGAGCACGACGTCGGCACGGTCACTCCGGGCAAGCTCGCCGACCTCGTGGCGCTCGACGCCGATCCCCTGGCCGACCCGCGCAACTACCAGCGCGTGCGCTGGGTGATGAAAGGCGGAGCGCTGATCCCTCGGCCCCGGTGACTGCCGCGACCTCGATCGAGCCCGGCCTGATCCAGGTGGCCGGCGTCATCGACCAGGGCGAGGCCGCCCTGCTGCAAGAGTGCGGCGTCCGCTACCTCGGCTTCCCGCTCCGGCTCCCGGTCAACCGGGAAGACCTCACCGAAGCCGAGGCCGCGTCCATCATCCGCTCGCTCACCCCGCCCGTGCGCGGCGTCCTCATCACCTACCTCGGCGAGGCGGAGGCGATCAGCCGCTTCGCCGACGCACTCGGCGCCCGCATCGTCCAGCTCCACGGCGACATCTCGGTGCCGGAGCTTCGCCGCCTCCGCGCTCTCGACCCGTCGCTCACGATCTTCAAGAGCCTGGTCGTCGGGCTCCATTCCATACCGGTGCTCGAGCGGCTCGTGAGCGAGCTCGCCCCTCTCGTGGATGCATTTCTGACCGACACTTTCGCGCCGGACACCGGCGCCGCGGGCGCCACGGGGCGGACGCACGACTGGTCGGTGAGCCGCCGGATGGTGGAGCTGTCGCCACGGCCGGTGATCCTGGCGGGTGGTCTGACAGCCGAGAACGTGCGACGGGCGATCGAGGAGGTACGGCCCGCCGGCGTGGACGTGCACACCGGCGTGGAGGATGCGAGCGGGCGGAAGAGCCGGGACAAAGTGCTGGCCTTCGTGGCGGAGGCCGAGGCGGGGTTCCGGCGGACGCGCGCTCGGCCTGGGCGCTGAGCGGTTCCGCCTCCTTGCCTCGCGCCCGGCCACGGCTCGGCGTGGGGAGGAACGGCACGTCGAAGCGAATGCCGCCGGTCCCCGTTGGAGGTGTTCGTGACCTGGACGATGGCCTGGACCACCGGCGTGCTGTCGACCTCATCGTCGCCCCGCCTTCACTCCGTTCAGGGTGACAACGCGACCGGCGCCATGGCCCCGAGTCTCAGGGCCCTGGCCTCTCGCCTTCCCGCCTGCAGCAGCATGATTGCCGTGAACAACACCACAACCAGCACGACCCAGCGGACCGCGGTGAGCGGCAGGGACTTCACGAGATAGGCGGCGATCAGGAGCGCGGGCACGCCCCCGAGGGTCAGGCCGACCGATGCGGATGGGTGATAGCGATCTTCGCGCAGGAAGCGGACCCCGGCGACGGGCATCAGGAACGCACACGAGCCCATCATGATGGGAAAGGCCGCGAGGGGACTCATCCCCAGCAGGCTGATCAGGATCATGCACGGCGCATACAGGCCGATCCCGAGCGTCATGAGGCTGCCGAGCGCGAAGTTGCCCAGCACGGCCACCGTCCACCGCCAGCCCTGGAGGCCGAGCGCGTCCCCCCCGCCCGGGAGCCACCGGAGCTGCGTGAGCAGCATGATGGTGGCCGCCACGAGCAAGGCGGTGCCCATGCCCAGGCGGATTCGGTAGCGAGGCAGGCGAGCGACCAGCCCACTGCCCAGCCAGGCGCCCAGGCCGGACGCGACGATCATGGGAAGCAAGGTATCGGAAGCAACAGGGACGAGACTGATGAAGATGAACGCGGACAGCACGCCGGCGAGAGCGTGCCCGACGTTCAAGGTGCCGGGAATGACCTCGTCGGGTACCAGGCGCCAGGTGCGGAAGATCGTCGTGGTCGTTGCGAAATTTCCGATACCGAGGGTGTCGAAGAAGGTCGTGACGAAGCCGGTGGCCGATGCTGCGGCAGTCGGTGCCCACGGCTCAGCCGGACTCGCCTGGCGGAGGCGGATCATCAAGGCCCGCAGGAACCACAGGCCCAGGAGACCGATGGAGACGAGGAGCGCGACCCTGGGGCCCTGGCTCGACACGCGTGCTCCACTGATGTAGGCGATTGGCCCTCAATAATGGGGGGCGGTACGGCAGCGGGGTAGTCCGCTTCAGACGGCCCCGGACACGTCGGCTCAACAGTAGCGAGCCGTCGCGCGAGAGCGAGCCCACGCACTTGTCCGCCCGGCTGCGGCATCGTCGTCGCGCTCAGGCGTTGAGACGGGTCACCCCGGGCTGCCGAGGTGGCGTGGCAGCGAATCCAGGAGCTTCCAGAACCGGGGCGAGTCGTGCAGCGAAGCGAAGTCCGGATCCCGCTCGGCCCACTCCCGCCGGCCGAACCCCGCCTGGATTCCCCGTTCGAGCGCGTCGAGCGCCCGCTCCTGCTCGCCCAGCAGCGCGTAGACGCACGCGATGCCGTACAGCACCGCGCCGTCCTCCGGGTCCAATGAGAGCGCACGGTCGATCCACCGCAACGCCTTCTCCCGGTCGCCCAGTCGGGCGAGGTCGGTCGCACCGCTGTACCAGGCGCGCGCATCGTCGGGATACAGCTCGAGATGCTGCTCCAGGATCGAGAGCGAGCGCCGCGCCGTCGCCTTCGATTCGTCCTCCAGCCCCATCGCCTCGTACATCATGGCGAGGTAGTCGACCGCCTGATAGTCGTCGGGTCGCAGGCTCGCGGCCTGCTCGAACATGCGTGCCGCCTCGGCCAGCTGCCCTTTCTGGAAGCACACGCGCGCGTAGAAGTACCATGCCTCGTACAGGCGCGGATCCAATGCGATGGCGGACTCGAACTCCCGCTGGGCGGTCTCGAAACTGCCCCGCAGCGTCAGCGCGAGCCCGCGCGCGGCATGGGCCTCCGCCATGTCCGGCCCCAGCTCGAGCGCCCGGCGGCTGGTGGCGTCCGCCTGCAGCAGATTGGGCTCGCTCGCCTCGAAGTACATGTACAGGATCGAGCTGCAGTCCGCCGCTCCGGCGTAGGCCAGTGCGAAGCGGGGGTCGAGCTCGATGGCCCGCTCGAACATTCGCCGCGCCTGCTGGATCTGCTTCTTGCGGAACTGGTGGAAGAGCTGTCGGCCCCGAAGGTAGTACTCGTAGGCCTGCACGTTCCCGGTGCGCGGCCGCTCCAGTGCCCGTCCGCGACCGCCCGGCTCACCGATAACGGCCGACAGCGCGCTCACGACGCTGGCCGCGATCTCGTCCTGCACGGCGAACACGTCCGCCAGCTCCCGGTCGTAGCGCTCGGACCAGAGCTGATAGCCGTCCGCCACGCTGACGAGCTGTGCCGTCACCCGCAGGCGATTGCCCGCCTTCCGGATGCTTCCCTCGAGAACCGTGGTCACCTTGAGCTTGTGCCCGATCTGCTCCACGTCCTCCTGTCGGCCCTTGAACGCGAAAGACGATGTGCGTGCGGCGACCCGCAGCGCACCGGCCCTGGTGAGTGCGTTGATGATCTCCTCGGCGATGCCGTCGGCGAGGTATTCCTGGTCTCGCTCGGCACTCATGTCGCTGAACGGGAGCACGGCGATCGAGCGGGTGACGGATGCGGCCGTGACGGCCGGCACGGTGGCGGGCGCGGCGGCGGGTGCGGGCTGGCTCGCCGCCGCGGCGAGTCCCGCGGCAAACGCGGCGGCGGTCGGGAACCGGGCGAGCGGGTCCGGCGCGAGCGCGCGCGCCACCGCGGCCGCCACGGGCTGAGGGACGTCCGCCCGGCGGGACTGCAACGGCGGCGCCGATCCGGTGAGGCGCTGCGCGAGCACGGCCTGCGGGGTCGGCCCCGTGAACGGCGGCTCACCCGCCAGCATCTCGTACACCACGCAGCCGAGCGAAAAGATGTCGCTCCTGGCGTCGACCTCGTGCTCCCCCGCGGCCTGCTCGGGGCTCATGTACGCCGGCGTTCCCAGCGCGAAGCCGGTTCCAGTGAGGCGATCGTCCCCGGCCTGCGTGAGCGCGCGGGCGATGCCGAAGTCCGCGACGAACGCGTGCCCGGCGGACAGCAGGATGTTCTCAGGCTTGAGGTCGCGATGGATGATGCCACGGCCGTGAGCGTAGTGCAGTGCATCGGCGACCTCGCTCGTGACCCGAACCACGTCCTCGAGAGGCAGGCGCCCTTCGCGGCTGAGGCGATCACGGAGGGACTCGCCGTCCACGTACGGCATCGTGTACCAGAGGAGGCCGGCGGTGCCGCCGGAGTCGTGCAGCGGGACGATGTGGGGATGGGTCAGCGCGGCCAGCAGCTCGATCTCACGTCGAAAGCGCTCGGGGCCCAGGACGTAGGAGAGGTGGGGATACAGCGCCTTCAGGGCGACCGGTCGATGGTGCTTGAGGTCCCGGGCCAGGAACACCGTGGCCATGCCGCCGCGGCCGAGCTCGCGCTCGATGGTATACGTTCCCGCGAAGCCGGGTTCGAGCAGAGCTCGCAGATCGGACACGAGTGGCGCCTGGGCCTGGGAGTGAGCGGACTATAGAGGATAAGCCGGGCGAAGGTGGAGGGCGAGTTAGGGTGTGCCGACCGTGAGCTACTGACCGGACTCGGCATGATGACCGGCGAGGCTACCGGTTCGCCAGCCCCATGGCCCGCAGGATCGCCTGCCCGCGCGGATCCCGTCGGAACGGCGCCATGATCGGATCGCTCACGAAGTTGTAGATCAGGAACGGATCGCGGCCTTCGAGCGCCCGCTGGAGCCACGCGAACGTCCCCGTCGTATCGCCGAGCCCGGCATGCAGCACCGCCAGGCTCGTCGGGGCGATGTACCCGCGCCGCTGCCGCTCGAGGAGCTCGCGCAGCACCTCTTGCGTCTCCGCGCGCCGGCCGCTCTTCGCCAGCGCGAAGCCGAGGATCCCGAGCGGTGACGACTGCCGCACTGCCGGATCGACGGCCCGCCGCAGCACCGGCACCGCCTCCGCGTAGCGCCTGAGTGCGACGTAGGCCGTGCCGAGGTATTCGTTGTTGGCGACAAACGTGGTGTCGATCGCCACCACTTTCCGCAGCTCCTCGACGGCCTCCTCCGCTCGTCCCGCACTGTACAGCCCCCGTCCGACCGCGCCGTTGATCGTCAGGCTGAGTGGGTCGAGCTCGCGGGCGCGGCGTGCCTCCCGGATCGCCTCGTCCCACCGGCGCACGGTCAGCAGATAGTGCTCGTTATACCAGAAATGGGTATTGGCGTTGTTCGGGTCGAGCGCCAGCGACCGGCGGAAGTTCCGCTCCGCCTCGGCCCAGTTCCAGGCGTACATCGCGTTATAGTCGCCGAGTACCGCGTACGGCGACGCGAGCGTGCTGTCGAGCCGCAGCGCCTCGAGGGCCGCCGCTCGCGCGCGAGGATAGGTCTGGTCGGGCGGGAGGTCGCTCCAAAGCGGCAGCACCGCGAAGACGTCCGCCAGCGCGGCGTGCGCCGGCGCGAAGGCGGGATCGGTGGCGATGGCCTGCTCCAGCAGGCGTCGCGCCTGGTCGAGCCCGGCCGCGGTCCGCTGGTGCCAGGCGTACCGGCCGCGCAGATAGAGATCGTAGGCGCCGAGGTCGCCGGTCGGGTGTGACTCGAGGTGCCGCCGCTCGCCCGCCGCGAGCGCCACGCCGAGCTCGCGCGCCACCCGCTCGGCCACCTCGGCCTGCACGCGGAAGACATCGGTCATCGGCGCGTCGAATGACTGCTGCCAGCGGGTGGCACCGGTCGCCGCGTCGATCAGCTCGGGGCTCACCCGCACGCGGCTCTGCCCGCCCTCCTGGTCCCAGCGCACGGTTCCGCTCAGCAGATACGCCACGCCGAGCTCGCGACCGATCTCCTCGGGCCGCTTGGTGCTGGCGGCGTACCGCGCCGAGCTGGTGCGCGCGGTCACCTGGAGGCCGGGCACGGTCGCGAGCTTCCCGCGGATCTCGTCGGTGATGCCCTCCGCGAAGTAGACCTTGTCGGCGGTGGCGAGGTTGTCGAACGGGAGCACGGCCACCCGCTGGAGTCCCGCGTCGCCCGGGGGCGCGGCTCGGCGGCTCCGGGTCCAGGCGAACAGCGCGCCGATGCCCAGGATGACGCCGAGGGCGAGGAGCAGGAGGCCGATCCGGCCGGGGCTGAGACGGCTTGCGGCCGCCCTCACCGGCGCGACCGTCGTCGGCTCCGCCTCGAGCGCCCCCGCGAGCTCGGCGGTGGATGCGAACCGGTCGCTCGGCACCCGGGCGAGCGCGCGGGCCACGGCGCGGTCGACATGGTCGGGGCACGACGGCCGCGTCGCGCGGAGCGGCACGGCGTCGGTATGGAAGCGCTTGGCGATCACGGCTTGCGGCGTCGGTCCGGTGAACGGCGGCTCGCCGGCCAGCATCTCGTACAGCACGCACGCCGAGCGCGTAGACGTCGGTCCGGGCGTCGACCCGCTGCGCCGGTGGCCTGCTCGGGGCTCATGTAGGCCGGCGTGCCCGACCGCCACGCCGGTCTCGGTGAGCGCCTCGCCGCCGTCGTCGCCGCGAGGCGCGGCGATCCCGAAGTCGGCCACCAGCGCGTGGCCCTCGTGCAGCAGGATGTTCTCCGGCTTGATGTCGCGGTGGACGACGCCGTGCCGGTGGGCGTAGTCGAGCGCGTCGGCGACCTCGCGCGCGATCCGGAGCGCGTCGGCGACCGGAAGCTGCCGCTCGCGCTCGAGCCGCTCGCGGAGCGGTCTCGCCCTCGACGTAGGGCATGACGTAGTAGAGCTGGCCGTCGGCCTCGCCGGAGTCGTGGAGCGGGAGGATGTGCGGGTGCTGCGAGCGCGGCGGTCGATCCGGATCTCGCGCAGGAACCGCTCGGCGCCGAGCGCTCGGCGCGAGGCTCGGGAGGAGGACCTTGAGCGCGACGGGCCGGTCGTGCTTGAGGTCGCGCGCGAGGTAGACCGTCGCCATCCCGCCCCGGCCGAGCTCGCGCTCGAGGGTGTAGCGCTGTCGCAGCGCCTCCTGGAGGCGGTCGCGCGGCTCGGCGGTGGTCATGGTGAGGGGAGATCGGGAGAATCCCGTCCGGGCATGGCATGCAAGCTATTCGACGGCGGAGGGGTGGGCTATGGGACCGGCGTTGCCTCAGATGCGATCGAGCTATTCCGTAGTGAGCTCACCCCCGGTAGCCACCGGGTGCATGACTCACCCGTTCGCCTCGTGACCGAAGCTCTGGGTCACGTCGAAGTCCACCAGCAGGATCTTCGTCGGGCCGGTGAGCTCGAGCGCGCCGTCTGCCATCTTCACCTTGAGCCCGGACTGGGCATAGCTCGGCGCCAGGAGCCGGCCGGTCGCGCTTCCGCCGCAGGGCGAGGCATCGTAGTCCGCGGTCGCGTACACCGTGCCGCCGCCGTTGCGCGCCGCGCGGTCGGGCGGGTGCTGGTGACCAGCCCGTGAGCCCGGCGTACATCGCCACGTATCTGAGAGAGCAGGGGCGGTTGGCGCTCCTGACTGGCGACACCGCGTCCGCCATTCTCGCGCTCGCCGCTACGTGTCGCACCGGTCCGACGCGGAGGCGCCGCTCCGGCGCGAGGTGGACCGGGAGCGGGACCGCCTGGCGGGTCTGATCGGCCGATGACCCTTCCCCTGGTGGCGGAAGGGGGTGGCCGCCGTCTCACCCGTTCGCGCCGCATGCCGAGGGCGATCATGTAGCGGACGATGAAAGCAGCGGGCCGCCTGTGACTCCACAGCGGACTCGACGCCCAGCGGGCGTCCTCGCAGACGGTAACCCGGCATGGGCGGCCGCTTGCCAATCCGTGGTGCCAGTGCGTCATTCAGGCTTCGGCCGTGGCGAGTAATCGATCGCTGGTAAGCTGTCGCAGATGAGACGGTACTCGGTACCCGGGACCGATGCTTTCCATTCCTCCCGGGTCAGATTGCGGTTCGCGCTCCGGCACGCCAGTTGCTGCCACGACTCCAAGCTCGCTTCCCAGAGAGCAATCCCTCCCCTGACCCACCTCTCCTTTCGCCGCAAAGAAGCCCGCCGAAGCAAGCCGGCGGCCATCGCGACTCCAGACCAGGTCGCGAATGACGCCGGCCTCTGCTTCCAGAGGCTCGCCCAGACGCCGGCGGCTTTCCACGTCCCAGAGAGTGACGGCATCCTGAAAGATATCGCGAGCATCAGCGCTGGCCATTCCACTGGACGCCAGGGTCTTCCATCCGGACTGAAGACCAATTGGCTCCTCTCTTCCGCGCCGGGGAGAGCGCCGGACGCCAGGACCACCGAGGTTCCGTTCCTCAAGTCTCGAAGCACGATCTCTTTATCCCACAACTCGAACGTAGCCAGAGTGTTGTCATCGCCACTCAGCGCCATACCAGCGACCTTCGATACCCGGTCCAGCCTCAATCTCGTTTGCCGTCCGGATGCGAGATCCGACAACTCGAACTCTCCTTTGCCTCCCACCTCCCGGAGCAGTGCGCGTCCATCGAAGCTGAATGCACCCGTGCTCGGTTTGAACAGCCGTTTCCCTGCCGGTAAATCCCACACCGCGACGTCGTCTGGATCTGCCCAAAGCAGCTTCTGTCCGTCCACAGGGAACTTGAGCAGGCTCGCTTCATTGTCTACTCGTGCGGGCTTCCCGAGGCGCCGAGCACCGGCCGAATCCCAGCGCTCGACCGTCCCCGAGTCGTCCCCCACCCAGAGGCTCTTTCCATCGGAGGTATACTGGATGCCGACGGTGTGTGCCTTCAGACCGGTGCGCAGCTCTCTCACCGCACGTCCCGAGTCCATGTCCCAGAACCTCACCAGCCCCGAGTCGCCCCCGACGCGAGGGTCCGGCTATCGGGGCTGAACGCCACGCTGGTACCGCCCCGGAATCCTGGAGCCAATACCCGCGTCACCTGGCGGCGGGCGCCCACGTCCACACCGTCAACTGCCGGCGCCGGCCCGAAGCCGCCAGGCTCCGACCGTCCCTGCTCAAGGCCATGACACCGACGTACCCCACGGGGGATGGACCGGCCTGCCTTCTTGCTCACCTCCCACAGCAGGATCGAGCCTCCTCCAGGGAGAGATCGGTCGTTGATCGCCAGCGCGAGCACCATACCGTCCGCTCTGAACTCCGCCCTCAGACCCCGCTCCCACTTCATGTTCGCGTCTTCCGCGCTCAGTCGGAGCGGTTCCGGTGGAGGAGGCAGCGGCTGGCCGGCCTCGAGGCTATTGGGCAGGTCCCAGAGCACGAACCGAGCCGTCCTCGTCCTCCAGCGCGAGTCCGCTCCGCCCGGAGCCAGGGCCAGCGGGGTCCCTTTCCGGTTGATCGCGCGGGTGTCGAGCCGCCGGCCGCTTGCCAGGTCCCATCGGGTCACCGTCCGCTTGTCGTTGTCCCTGGTCAGCGTCGCCAGCGTGTCTCCCGAGAGGCTCCAGATCTGTCTCCCGCCGTTGCCAACGGCTGGCCCAGCCGGTCGCCGCTCTGCTACATCCCAGCGTACCACTCGGCCGTCGCGGCGCACCGCGGTGAGCGTACGTCCATCCGGCCCGAAGACCACCTCCGCCGGCGCGCCGCTGTCGGCATCGAGGGTCCTCCGCGCAATCTGCGGGGCGGAGATCTCGTACAGGGCGACCGAGTCGCCGCCTGCCGCCAGCAGCTTGCTGTCGGGACTGAGCGCGACACTCTGGGTGGCCGCGGGGACTCCTTCCAGACGCCGGCTCGACCACCTCCTGCTGCCCGCCTCCCATAACACGATCGTGGTCGGTTGCACGCAGACCTCGCTGTCCTTCGGCGGCAGCTCGAAGTTGCCGATCTTCAGGCCCGGGGTGTGCTCCGTCCGACACTTCCGCTCTCCCGTCTGCTGGACCGCGGCAACCAGGTCACCACCTGGGCTCACCGCGAGCGCCACGGGGTCGTCCAGCATGGTGTCAGCCCACTGGAGCACTCCCACGGGGCTCTGCTGCAGCGCCGTCAGCAGGGCGTTGCGGGCCTCGTAGGTTCGCGCGACGTTGGCCGCCTGGGCCGCTGCCAGCAGGGCGAGATCGTAGCGCCCCTCACGCAGATACCGGTCCACCCTCGCGCTCAGCTCGCGAGACACCGCGGTGTCCCGCGCCGCCACCGCGGTCTTGTTGGCCAGCTTCTCGGCGATAGCGCTCCGATTGGCCAAGAACGCCGCGACGGCGGCGCCGGCCCCGAAGAGCAAGATCAGCAGCACCGTGCCGAACAACCTCCGGCGATTCCTCCGCCAGCGCTTGATGCTTTGGTCAGCAAAGGCAGTCTCCACCCTATTGAGCCAGGGCTGGGTTGACCGGAGCACTTCGTGCAGCAAGGCGCTGCGCGATGGGTCCTGCCAGAGCCGGGGCGTCCTGGTCCGCTCTTCGACGATGGTACTCCACTCCCGCGCGGCCTCGGTGAGCCGCCGCTGGAAGAGCAGATCGTCGGGACGCTGCCGCTCGGCCCTGATCCAGTCCCACAGCTTGTCCCAGCCACGAACCAGCTCGTCGTGCGCCGGCTCCACATAGGGCTCCCCTTCGAACTCACGCCCTTCGACCAGGAGCCGAGCCGCCGTGAGGCGATTGATCACTTGTGCGACCCGCTGGTTCTCCTGCTGATCCAGGTATTCCAGCTCGGAGCGCGGCACCCGCCGGCGGGCGACCTCACCCCCTTCCAGTGAAACCATCCGGAGCATCACCCTTCGCATGGTGGCCTGGTGGGCCTCGTCCAGCGCGGTGTACTCCTCGGTGGCCCGTTGCCGGAGGGCGCCCACCACCCCGCCGAGCGCCTGGTAATCGGCCCGGGTGAGCGCGCGATTGTCCTCGCGTGGCTCGTCCGCGCGTCGCTCCTCCGCACGTCGCTCCAGATAGCGGACGTACATCTCGCTCAAGGTGAATGAGAGCAGGGGCAGCCCGCCGGGGGTCTGCACCACTTCGTTGATCAGCTCGTCCACCACCGCCGGCGGCTCGAAGTAGAGCACCCGTTCCGAAGCCGGCTTCTCGATGGCCTCGCGCAGCTCGTCCTGACTCATCGGGGTGACCACGAACCGGGCCGCGCGCCACAAGCTGCTGAGCGCGGATCCGGTGAATTGCGGCTCGAAATCCGAGCGCACCGTGAGGACCATCCGGAGGATGTCTGGGTGGGCCTCGAGCGCAACGGCGAGGAGCTGCAGGAAAAGCTCTCGCTCGCTGTTGTCTCGGCACATGGTCACCAGCTCTTCCAGCTGGTCGATCACCAGGAGCAGCTTGCCGTGGGGATGGCTCTCCCTCCATCGGCCGATCCGGATCGCGAGCCGCCGGTCCTGCCCTTGAAGCAGATCGGTCCGGCCGGATTCGGTAGAGTCGCCGTCCAGCATCCCCAGAGCGCTCGCGAGCGAGTTGTGCGGGAACGGGCCCTGGCCGAACCACCGGCAGGATCTGCCAGGATTGCTCCCGCAGGACCGGCACCAGACCGGCCCTCACCAGGCTGGACTTGCCGGTGCCCGAGGCCCCGACCACGATGGAGAGCGGCCGCTCGGCGGCATGGGCCGCGAGCGCCTGAACCACTCGCTGCCGCCCGAAAAAGAGGTGCTTGTGCTCCTCGCTGAAGGGCTCCAGCCCGCGATAGGGATTGGTCGCGCCGGTCAGTTCTGGGGCGGGCGGGAGATTCAGGGCATGCCCCGGCGTGAGGAAGATGTACTGGCCCTTGTCGTGTTTCTGGAGCGGCCAGAGGCACGGAGTCTGTCGGTCCCCGTTGCCGCTCACCGCGCGGTTGAGCGAGTCGTCCAAGTAGACGTACAGCTCGGTCGCGGTGATCACCCCGTCGCCGCCACCTTTGGGCACCACATCCGCCGCTCCGTCGAGGCCGTCGAGCAGGAGCTGAGCGAACGGCGAATGCTCGCCCTCCCCGCCCGCCCCGCCTCGTTCCCCGATCGGTTTCCCGGCCAGCACGTCCAGCGCCAGCTGATCGTGCGCCGCTGAGGTGATGACCTGCCAGGCGGCATCCTTGATGAAGCGGTCGAATCGCTCCTTGTGAATCACTGAAGGCAGCGCCAGCGAGCTTCGGGTGCTCGACCACCGGAACGCGCCGGCGAAGCAGCAGTCGAGCACCGCTAGCATATGCCGGCAGGGCAGGGCGCAGAGCGCCCGGTGCAGGTCCGGCATCGGCAGAAACGATGTCGACGAGTCCCGTCGGGCGTCTTGCGGCAGCAGGAAGCCCTCGGGACCATCGTCCCCATCCAGGGCAACGCCGTGGCCGGCGAAGTAGAAGAAGAGACGATCGTCCGAGGTGAGCCGGGCGGGCAGTTCTTTCGTCAACAGGGCGGTAAGCCGAGCCAGCGTGGCGTCCGCGTCGAGCACCAGGGTCGCCTCGTAGCCATGCTTCTCGCACAGCCGTGCGGCGATGGCCCGAGCGTCGTTTGTGGCGCTTCGGAGCAGGGGGATCCCGTTCTGGTAACGGTCGATCCCGATGACTACGGCCTGACTGCGAGCGAACGCGAGCACGGGGAGCACCACCGTAACAGTGGTTCCGGAAATGTGCCGCACACTCCACCGGTCCGCCAGACGCTCGCCACGCCTGATTACTGGCGCTCAGAGGAAGGCCATAGGCGGCGACCGTGGTGGGCGCCGCCCGGCGCAGAGATCTCAGCGTGGCCGCTCAGCCGCCGTGATGGTGGCCTGTGGCGGACGCTTGCGCCCCGTCGAACTGGCAGCTCACCTTCGGGTTCCACGGCGCGAAGATCCCGCTCGAGTTCCGCCGACCCACCCAGATGTGCAGCCCCCAGACGCCGGCCTCCGGCACCTGCGAGAACTCGTGCCCCAGCAGCGTCGGCGGGGCGTCAGTCGCCGGATGATCGGTGAACGGCACGATGTATTCCACGCCGACGAACCGCAGCTTGCCGCTCTTCTCCGGCTCGTACAGCAGCAGCTCGGGCTGGAGCAGGTTCACCGCGCCGCCGTCCTGGATGTACGCGAGATTGCCCCAGTGGAACCCCATGGCGCCGGTTCCCGGTTGGCTCGGCAGATCGGCCGATGTGAAGCAGGGGGTGATCGGGGCGGCCCAGCCGGCACGGACTGCGGCATCGAAGTCGTGGAACGGTGCGACCAGCCGGCGCAGTTGCGCGATCTGGCTCGCCGTCGAGGCGTTGACGGCGGCAGGTGAGGTGACTGCCGGTGCCCCATCGGGAGCGAAGGTGCCCTGATGATCCTCACAGGCGAGAAGAGCGGTGACGAGGCCCAGTACGATGGGAATGCGTGTGCGCATGCTTACCCCCTGGCAAGAGCGAGGACAGAGTAGGTGGGACAACTCGAGGCCACGGTTGTCCCGGGCATGCCGAACATGAGGAGAGATGGTTAGCCGGGAGTTAGCTGGGAGTGCGGCCCATGGTTTTGAATGGACCGGGGGCGAGGAATTGCCAGGCCGTACTTGCGTCCTCCTGCGGCGGAAGCCACGTTAGCGGCAGCAGCTTTACGCGCCGAAGGCGCGCGTGTGGTCGCCAGCGCCAACGTGTCTGCAGCTTGCCGTCAGCCGAGCGCGCACCATTCCGCAGACCGTCTCGATCCGGCGGTAGACGTGAAACTGCGACGCGAGGCCGAGGAGGGGTGCGATCTCCCTCGCCGTCCGGCCCTCCTCGAACCGGAGCTGGAGCAGCAGTCGGTCCCCTGGGCTCAGCTCGTCGAGCACCTGCCGGAGCGCCTCCTGCTGGTCACGCTCGTCCATGAGCTCTCCGGGATCGCGCAACGTGAGGTCCGGCAGGCAGGAGAGGTCGTCGACCGTTCCCACGAGATCTGAGAGGCGGCGCCGCACCGCTCGTCGCGAAAACGTCTCCACATGGATCTGGACCGGACCCCGATTCCGCCCATACTGCTGGCGAAAGTGATCCAGGCAGAGTCGCCGCGCCACGACCGCGAGCCAGGTGGAGAATCGTCCTCGCCCATCGGCCGCGTACGCCCGAAGCCTCCGGCAGTCGTTTCGACGCAACTCGTCCAGCATGTAGGCGTACCGATCCAGCGCACCGTCGTAACCCGGGGCAAAGGCGGACGCGACCCTGAGCAGCAGCGAGCTGTAGGCGGCAAGAAATGCCGCCCACGCCTGGTCGGCGTCTGGTCCGGGGGCTGTGGCCAGCAGCCGCACGAGCGGAAGCGGCAGCGTGTCCCGACGCTCCTCCGGGAGCTCGGATGCCTTCGGGCGGGAGAGCGTAAGTGATCCGGCCATGGCGGCACTCCAGAACGGGGATCGGCGGTGAGCGCGAGCCGATCCTACGGGCTGCCCGTCAGCTGCAGCGTGAGACTCCCGTTAGATCGCTGTTAGGGAAGGGAAGAAGGCGTCGATGTTGCGGTTGACCACGTTCGGGGGTCTGGCCCTGCGGCCGGGTGGCTCCGACGATCCCGGCGGGGCCGCTGGAGAGCAGGCGCTGCCCAGACGCGGGCTGGCCCTGCTGGTACTGCTCGCGGCGGCCCCGGAGGCCGGCGTCAGCCGGGACAGCCTCGTGGCCTGTCTCTGGCCCGAGAGTGACGAGGAGCGCGCCCGTGCCGCGCTGCGGCAGACGCTCTTTGCCTTGCGGCGGGAGCTGGGGACGCCCGATTTGCTCGCCGGCGGAGGCATAGGGCTGACGCTCAATCCGGCCGCGCTCACGAGCGACGTCAGCGAGTTCGATCTTGCGCGTGCCTCAGGCGACTTGGAGCGGGCGGCCCAGCTCTACGCCGGGCCCTTCCTCGATGGCTTCCATCTCCGTGGCGCACCTGAGTTCGAGCGTTGGGTGGAGCGGCAGCGCGTCGAGTACGCGGTCCGGGCAGCCGGCGTGCTGGAGGCACTGGCCCGGCGGGCGGGCGAGCGGGGCGATTCCGGAGTCGCGGCGGAATGGTGGCGTCGTCTGAGCACGTCCGACCCGCTCAACACACGGTTCGTGCTCGAGCTGATGGCAGCGGAGGCGGGTGCCGGAAACCCTGCAGGGGCGATTCGCCGGGCGCAGGCACACGAGGCATTGGTTCGGGAGGAGCTCGGAGCGCCACCCGATCCCGCGCTGGCGGCGATGGTGGCGCGGATCCGAACCGGCGCGCCGCCTGGCGGTCGGATGCCGGAACCAGCTCAGGCCCCTGCCTCACCGCCCGTCGCGACGCCCTCGGCCCCGGCTCTCAGCGCACCTCGAGAGCGGGAGCGCACGCGGGATTTGCTGCAGCGCGAACTCGGCGATCGCTACCTCCTCGAGCAGGAGGCCGAGACGGGTCGGGATGGGCACATCCAACTGCTGCGCGCGCACGACCGGCGCCACGACCGTCCGGTCACCCTGAAGGTGCTCCACCCGGCGCTGGCCTCGCGGATCGACGTGGAGCGGTTCGTCCGCGAGATCCGGTTCACCGCGAAGCTCGTGCACCCCCACATTCTGCCCTTGTTCGACTCTGGTGAGGTGGCAGGCCGGCCCTGGTATGCCGTCCCCCGACCCAAGGGCGAGACGCTGCGGAATCGTTTGAATCGGGAAGGGCTCATCCCGGCCGACGAGGCCATCTTGCTCACGCTCGAGCTCGCCGACGCGCTGGGGCAGGCCCACGCCGAAGGCATTGTGCACCGGGACGTCAGTCCGGAGAACGTCCTGCTGGCCGCCTCGCCGCCGAGTGTCGGCGGCACGGCGACTGGAAGCCACGCGCTGCTCACCAACCTGGGGCTGGCGCGGGCGCTGAACGCGGCGGCGGGCGTTGACCTGACGGTCACCGGCATGCTGGTCGGTACGCCGGCGTACATGAGTCCCGAGCAGGCGGAGGGAGCGGCCCCGGTTGACGAACGGACCGACATCTACTCACTCGGGGCGGTGCTGTTCGAGATGCTCACGGGGGAGCCGTTGTTCAGTGGTCCGACGGCCCAAGCGATCATGGCGAAGCGATCGGCCGAGCGTTCGCCCCTCGAAGGGCGCCTGGACGGCGTGCCTTCTCGGGTCGCCCCGGTGTTGATCAAGGCGCTGGCGAAGAAGCCCGGGGCGCGATTCCGGTCCGCGGCCGAATTCGCGCAGGCGCTGGATCCGGCGAGCGAGGGTGTGAAGAGCGCACCCGGCGGGTGGCGCCGCTGGCTCGGGCTCGGAGGCTAGTCTCGTGGTGTCGGAGGTGCCGGGCGCAGCACCCGGAGCGCCGCAAGGACCTCGTCCAGGCAGTCGTCGCACCTGACGAGGTGCGCTTCGATCCGCTGGCGACTCACCCGGTCGATGACGGCGTCCAGGTATCCGGCGATCTCACCCGGGCTCAGGTGCCGCGCACCGAGGGCTCGGAATTTCCGTCCAGACTCTTCCGCCATGCCTCACTGAACGGCCGGATCCATGGGTTTTTTGACCGGCGGCGATCGGAAGCGACCGCTTTCATCGCGAGATCGAAATCGCCGCCGCCCTTACCCATCCCCACATCCTCCCGAGCTACGATTCGAGCGAGCCTTCTCCTTGTCGGGATTTCGGCAACGCGACACCGTGGCTGGCTGGAGATTGAGTGATTCTGAAAAACTGAAGGCTGGCGGCCGTTGATTACACCAGCGACGCGTCGTGTCGACGGTGTCGCGGGTTTCCAGACGACGGGGGAGGAGCACGCACCCATGGCGAAACAATCAGGCAGGTCTCGACGCAAGGCATCCAAGGCGTCTCCCCGTCACAAGGCTTCGTCAGCCAAGGCCGTACTGCGTGTACGGGACACCGCCGTGCCTGTCGCAGGTCCCGGCCGCGCCAACATGCCGGCCTTCAAGCCCATCCGAAAGGCGCCGGCTAGCCTCGAGTCGCTCTCCTCGGCGGCCAGGAAGCGCCTGGTCGACAAGCTGATTCCCCGGCCCGAGCCGCCGCTGTCCCCGCCGCTGATGAAGTTCGTCAAGGCGCTCGAGCCCCCGCTCAAGCGGCGATCGTCGACCTTCAGCCCGGGATAGATCGGTGGCCCCCGAGCCGATCTCGTACTCCTACGATCCCACATCGCCTGTCGCATTCGTGTCCCAGGCGGAGCGACAGCCGACGCCCTCCTCGGGAGTCGCGCTCTGTCTCTCGGGCGGCGGCTACCGTGCGATGCTGTTCCACCTCGGCGCCCTCTGGCGACTTCACGAGCTGGGCGTCCTGCCGACCTTGCAGCGCATCTCCAGCGTATCCGGCGGCTCGATCGTAGCCGCTCAGCTCGCGCTACGCTGGCGAGTGGTGGTCGGTGCGTCGGGGCTCGGCGGCTTTCAAACCGAAGTCGTCGCGCCGATCCGCGACGTCGCCCGGGCGGGCATCGACGCGAAAGCGGTCGTGCTGGGCGTCGTCGCCCCCGGCTCGGTTTCCGATCGGGTCGCCGACTTCTACCGGAGACATCTCTACGGCAACGCGACCCTGCAGGATCTGCCGGACGAGGCCGGCGGGCCGCGGTTCGTGATCAATGCCTCCAACATGCAGTCCGGCGCGCTGTGGCGATTCTCGAGGCCCTACATGGGCGACTATCGCGTCGGCCGCATTCCGCACCCCGAGCTCTCGCTGGCGACCGCCGTAGCCGCGTCTTCCGCGTTCCCACCCGTGCTTTCGCCTTGCACTCTTGCGCTTCGGACGACCGACTATGCCCAGCCAAACGGCGAGGATCTCCACTACGAGCCGTACACCACGCGAGTGATTCTCACCGACGGCGGCGTGTACGACAACCTCGGGCTCGAAACAGCCTGGAAGCGGTATCGGACGATTCTGGTGGCCGACGGCGGCGGGCGGATGGCGGCCGAGCCGTCGCCCCCGCGAGACTGGCTCCGGCACACCAAGCGGGTGCTGGACCTGGTGGACAACCAGGTGCGCGCGCTCCGGAAGCGGCAAGTGGTCTCCGCCTACAAGCTCCCCCGGCGTGCGGGTGACCGCGCCTGGCGCGACGGTGCGTACTGGGGGATCCGCACCAACATCGCGGACTACGGCCTGCCGGACCCGCTCCCTTGCCCCTACAGCCACACGATGGCGCTCGCGACGATCCCGACCCGGCTCGCCAAGCTCCCGGACTTGATCCAGGAGCGCCTGATCAACTGGGGATACGCCGTGTGTGACACGGCGATGCGCCGCTGGGTGCTTCCGCAGGCACCCAAGCCGACCGGATTTCCCTACCCGGGCTCGGGTGTGGGGTAAACCGGGACGCACGGTCCGTTCGAAGAAAGAAAGCGGCCCCGAGGGGACAGCATGGCCAGAAAGCGCGTCATCGCCCACTTCATGCACGAGAGCGAGGAGCAGGCGGCGCTCCCGTACTTCGACCAGCCCGAACGGACCGAGAGCTACATCCTCGGGGACGTGGACGAGCAGGACATCGATGCCCTGCGGCAGCGGGGTCTCATCATCCAAGTCATCGACGAGCAGCCTGATGTGGAGACTCCTGAAGGCGAGCCCGAAGCCGGAGCCGGCGGAGCCCGTTCGCCTCGCGCACCCGGTGCACCCCGCGCTACGAGAGGTCCGGCGTCGGCCTCGGGCCTTCCCGGCTTCTATGCCATCCGTCTCAATGGACCGGTACTCGAGGCGTGGCGCAGCCGGCTCGAGCAGCTCGGAATCGATCTCCTCGAGAGGACCGGCAGGTTCCGCTACACGGCTCGGCTCACCGCGAAGCAGGTAGCGGATGCGAGGGCCCTTCCTTTCGTGAGCGGGGTGCGGCTCTTCGGCGAGGAGCAGCCGGAGCCAGCAGGGCGGGGTGGTGCCGTGCCGGAGACAGCGAGGTCGCGCGGACGCGCGGCGACTCCACGAGCGGGAGCCGTCGGCGCGGCCACGTTCCAGCCGATCGAGATGCTGACCTTCGACGTGCGGCTCCATCGCCCGGAAGACCTGGAGCAGGTGAAGGCCGCGCTCGAGGCTCGCGGCGTGAAGCTCGCCGGGGCCAGCGGAAGGAAGGTTCGGCTGTACCTCCTGGGCGACGAGACGCTCGAGGCGGAGCTGCAGGCGATCCGCGACATCCCGGAAGTTGCCCACGTCGAGCCCTACATCCCGCCTCGCCTCCACAACGAGATCGCGAGGGTTCTGCTCGGCATCGACTCCCAGGGCAACCCCGGCCCGGGAATCGGGTTAGCAATACGTGGCAT
>CAVOPE010000004.1:0-684099 GCA_963697755.1 uncultured Gemmatimonadales bacterium
CGGCAACCTGCTCGACCGTCGGGACCAGCCCCGGCACGACCACGGCCAGACACGTAGACCCCGTCGTTTGCCCCTCGAACACCACCGAGCCGCTACCGTCGCCGTGTGGAAGGCGACCGTCCCCCCGTCGATCTCGACCGTGCCAGTGTAGCCGTACGTCGCTTCGCTCGTCGCGCCACCGCCTCGCGAGCAGTCGGTCAGCACGTCCAGGCCAAGCTCGAAGTTCCTCGCGGTGCCGACGGTAAGGTGTCCGCCACCGATGCTGACGTCGCACTCGATCGTGGCTCCGACCAGTCGCGGGGGAGGGTCGCCTTCGATCGTGCTGACGGTGTAGCTGCTCGCGAGCTCGATCGGCTCCGTACCACCGCAGGCGGCGCCGATGCTACCGGCGAGTACCACGAGCAGGCGAAAGGCTCGAGCAGGACGCATCATCGCTCCAGAGTGCCGCGAAGCCGGGCCGCCTCTGCCCCCTTGGGACAATGGCCGCCGACGCCGCCGCGACCGGCAGGGCCAACTGCACCTCGCTCACCGGTGTGGGCTGGTCGCTGGGTGCGAAGGCCACCGGGGCGAGCACGCTGTCGCGCACGCTGGCGCCGCCGGGCGGCGGCGTGTAGCGGGGCGGCAGCGCGGTCGCCGTGATGTAGAGGGCCAGGGTGTCGGGCGGGGCGTTCGGATCCGGCGCTGCCATGATCGCCACCGGCATCGAGAATTGTCCGTCCACGTCCGAGATTCCGCCACCGCCCGTCACGGTATAGAGATCGAGCTGGCTCGGTACGGTGAGCTCGACGTGCACCGAGTCGAGCGGCGCGCCGCCGATGCCCGTGACGGTGCCGATCACGGTACCCTCCGAGATCGGCGGGAACTCGTTGTGGCCGGTGCTATCGTCGCCGCAGGCCGCACCGGCGACGAGGCAGGCCGCAAGCCGCACGCTGCGACCGAATCGGGCGCATCTCGCGCGCATCCGCATTCCTCCCGTCACAGGCGAACATCCCCGGTATCCGCGGCCGACGGGGCTAAGATGCGGTCTGACGGGTGCATCGGCAACTCGACCGAATCCGGGACCTGACGCCTGGCCCGTGTCGATTTCCCCGCCGTTCGTTCGACGTCAGGGTAGAGCCGGCTGGACCGCGCCGGCTCGAGTGACGACACACTCATGCATGTGGAGGCACGACAATGCGTTTCATGATCTTGGTGAAGGCCGACAAGGACTCCGAGGCGGGCGTCATGCCCAGCACCGAGCTGCTGACGGACATGGGCAAGTTCAACGAGGAGCTGGTCAAGGCGGGCGTCATGCTGGCCGGCGAGGGGCTCCAGCCGAGCTCCAAGGGGGCGCGGGTGCGGTTCTCCGGCACCAAGCGGCACCGTGATCGACGGCCCGTTCGCCGAGACCAAGGAGCTGGTCGCCGGCTTCTGGCTGTGGCAGGTGCGTTCGAGGGACGAGGCGATCGAGTGGGTGAAGCGCGCCCCCATGCCCGACGGGTCCGAGATCGAGATCCGCCAGGTGTTCGAGGCCGAGGACTTCGGCGCCGGAGTTCACCCCGGAGCTGCGCGAGCAGGAGCAGCGGCTGCGGGATCAGACGGCGAAGCGGTAGCGAGGAGGAACGGGCGAGCGGCGGCAGTCAGCGTGAGCATCCGGTCATCCTGTCGCCGCGTGGCCTTCGATCAGCAGCATCTCGGTCCGGGCGCACCGCTGGCGGATCGCTTTCGCGGTCGCGTACTCGGCCGAGCCCCACCACGCGCGGGCTCGGTCCGCCGTGGGAAACTCCAGAACCACCAGCCGCGACGGCTGCCACGAGCCCTCGAGCACCTCACTGCGACCGCCGCGCACCACGTAGCGGCCGCCGTACGCCGCGATCGAGGCGGGCGCGAGCGCCTTGTACTCCTCGTAGGCGATCGGATCCTCCACGGCGATCTGCACCACGACGTACGCAGCCATGCGCGTCAAGCCGCCGGCTCGGGCATTCGCCCGTGCTTGAACAGGTGGAACCACACGGGCCGGTCCGCCGCGCTGAACACGCCCAGCTCCTCGAAGATCTCCCGCGCGAACTCCACCGGGCCCAGGCCGCTCGCCGTGATGACGCCGCGGTCGCGCACCGCGAGCGCGTCCACGTAGTGGCTGTCGCCGCGGTACTCGGGCGCGTGGCAGTCGAGGTAGCCGCGCTCGTTGCTGGTGTGGGCGCGATCCTCGAGCAGCCCGGCTCGCGCCGCCGCGATCGTCGCCCCGCAGATGGCCGCGATCGGCACGCCGGCATCCCGCATGGTGGTGAGCGTGCGCGTGACGGCCGCCTCGGGGTACGCGCCCTCCCATAGATCGCCGCCGGGGAGCAGGAGCAGGCGGACCGCCGCCGGGTCGAGCGCGTCGAGCGAGCGGTCCGGCACGATCGATAACCCACCCATGGACCGCACGGGCGCCGTCGAGAATCCGACCGTCACCACCTCCAGCCCGCCCGACCGGCGGAGCTCCGCCAGCGCGAATGCGGGCTCCCAATCCGCGAAGCCGTCGAACACGAGCAGGTGAACCGCGGTGCTCATTGGTATCGCCTCCTAGGAATCGGACATTGCCCGACCGTCCGCGGCGTCGCGACGACGCTCGTAGCGGAGCAGCCCAGTCGCCGGATCGCCGGCGACCTGCGAGAATCCAGCCTTGCGCAGCACCCGGATCGACGGCTCGAGCGAGCCGTAGGTCATGGCAGTGATCGCCCGAATGTCGGGATGCTCGAACGCGCCGGCGACAAGCGCCTCCACGGCCTCCGTCGCGTAGCCCCGGCGCTGATGCTCCTCCGCGATCGCGTAGCCGATCTCGACCGACCCGTCCGCCGAAGGGACGCCGGCGTACCCGGCCATGCCCAGCAGATCCAGGGGGCCGTTCCTGCGACCGGGCTCCCGGAGCACCACGTAGTGCAGCGTCCAGCCGCCCGAGCCCGCCTCGAGCTGTCGCTGGATGCGGGCGACGTCGTCCGGCGCGAACACCGGCGGCGGCCACGACGCGGGTACCCGCGCGCCGAGCGCCTCTCCGAGGCGCCTCTGACCCTCGCGTCTCGGCTTGGCACAGCTCCACGGTCGCCGGGATGAGCTCGAGCCGCCGGGTGATTCGGTATCCGTTCTCGCTCCGGCTCACCGGAGCTCCACACGTCCGCGCGGGCCATCCAGCGCGGCGACGAGCGCCGGCACCGGGCCGGCCGAGACCTCGAGGCCGATGTCGAGCTCCCGAAGCACGCGGGCGATCGCCGGAGGATCCGGGTGCTCCGCCCGGAGCCCGGCAAGCTCCACGCTGGCGCTGGCGCTCTCCGCGGGATGAGGGCTCCGGCCCCAGTCGATCAGAAAGGGCACTACGCCATCTCCGATACGCATGTCGGGGTAAGTGAACAGCCAGGAGAGCACTTGTCCATCGTCGCGCCGGCGCTCTCCGTGCCGCACGTCGCCCAGGGGAGCTCCCGTGCGGAGGGCCGTCGCCGCACGCCGTTCCAGATCGGTGCTCCTGGCCGCCCACGTGACGAGGCGCGGCGTGGTGAGGGCGTCGAGACCGAACCAGCGGGGACCCGATCGGACGGGCTGGCCCGGGTCGGGCGTGATGAGCTCGAGGTACATGGCCGGCCCAAGGCGGATGAGCGCGTTGTGCGTCCCTTCGCCCGGGTGCCTGCCTCCCGGACTGGCCCGCACGCCCAGCAAGGCTTCGAGCCGGTCGATCTCCTCGTCCAGGACTCGGCCGCCCCAGACCAGGTGATCGATCGGCGGCAGCGGCGCGGATCGTCGAGTGTCCTGCACGGTGCCTCCGGCGCTACGCCGTGCGTGCCCGCCCCGGGTCGAAGAAGCGCTCCAGCGCCTCGGCGATGCTCGTCTCACCGGTCTCGATCCGCGTCGACGCGAATCCATCCAGCATGCCCGACCCGGCTCCGAGCCGATGTTCACACGTCTCTCCGGTCGCCCGCGCGAGGCCCGTGACGCCGCCGCCACAGCGTCCAGTACACCCAGCCGTTCGCGACCAGCACGCCCACACCCAGCGCGATCTGGATTGGTCGCGTGAGGCCGGAGGGATAGAGCGCCGCCGTCACGTAGTGCTCGATGAAATCGCCCTGGTACGCCTCGCCGCCGGCCGCTCGCCTCCACGCCTTCTCCAGCGGCGTCAGCGGACAGATGAACCCGGCGAACTCGATCACCGCGCCCCAGACGGCAGCCGGCAGGTGAACCCATGCCAGTCGAGGCCAACTTGAGCACCAGCGTGCCGCCCGCCACGACGAACAGCACGAACGCGCCGTGCGCCACCAGCAGGGCATCGGCCAGGAATCCGTACGGCACGGCTGTCCTAGCTCAGGTTCTCCTGAATGAATCGCGGACTCAGGTGAACGTCGACCTGCACCAGCGGCGAGTCGCCGATGCAGCGAAATCCGTGGATCTCGCCGGCCTTGATGACGAGAATGTCGCCGGCGCCGGCCTCGAACTCCTCGCCGTTGACGGTCCAGAGCCCCCGCCCCTCCCGGAGAAACTGGACTTCATCGTACGGATGGCGATGCGGGCCGGGGCCCGGCCGGGGAGGGCGCTCAGGAGGAAGACGGAGACGTTGACGTCGCCATTGTCGGCGCCGACGAACTGGTGGGAGCTGCCTTGAAAGGGGAGGTCCTGCTGACGGACACGATACATCTCGATCTGCTCCGGTGGAGGAACGCTGGCTGCGCCGCGGATTAGTCCGCTCGCCAGCGCGGAATCCCGAGCTCGCCCTCGATGAGCGCGACGGCAGCCTCAGGTGTCGCGGCCTCGTGAAGGATCCCGGCTCCCGCCACCCCGCGAAAGAATGCCGACGCGGCCGGCGTCGGTGCGAGCAGCAGCGTCGGCCGTCCGGCCTTGAGCGCCAGCGCGACCTCCGAGGCGGTGCCGGGCCCTTCGACCCCGCAGGCGACCACCACGTCGCTGCTCAGCACGTTCACGGCATTCCGGGCGTCGCCCAGGCCGGTGAAGATGGCGACATCGACGTGGCTGCTGACGGGGCCCTCGGGGCCCGTCGGCAGAATCCCGATCGTCAGGCTCCCGGGCACCGCCTTCGCGCCGGCGGAGGCTGCCTCCATCACGCCCGCGGGCCGGCCACCCGTGAGCAGCGCCCACCCCGCCTCCGCGACGAGCCGGCCGAGGCGCCGGGCGGCCTCCAGCGTGGCGGGCTGCGGCTCGCCCGCGCCCATGACCCCGATGACCGGACGCCGGTGGGACATAGGTGCGTCCCGGTCAATCGGTCTGCTGGACCGCCGAGGCGAATTGCACCTCGAACGCATTCGACTCGCGCGCCGCCGCCGGCAGCGGCTCAGCTCGCATAGTCACCTCGACACACCGGCTTTCTCGTTTCAAGAACTGAACGAGTCCTGTCAGAGTGACCCCGAACAGCACCCCGCTCGCGAACACCACGATGAAATCGACGGTCCGAACATGTGGTGCCGCGCGTTGGGCCATGGCCAGAGCGATGACCAGCGGTATCGCATACACCGCTCCCCGGCGTCGAACAGTCGTGTTCACTGGCAGCTCCTTTCTGTAGGCCTCGCAGAGCTCACTGACCGCGATCGCCGGCTGCGCCCGGGCGGGAGCGCATTCGAAATCGGTGGAGGGTGAAGAACAGGAGGAGCTCCCCGTCCTGGTCGACGAACCCTCCGCTCGCGTTCTGAATCTGCCCCGCGACGGCCAGCATCTCCAGCCCGTCGGCTCGGGCGCCGGGCCACGCCGGAGTGGTCAGCAGCGGCAGATCGTTGGTGACCCCGAAGGTGCGGACCGCCTCCAGCCCCTGCTTCGCGGACCTGGGAATCTCGTCGTTATCCCAGGCCCACAGGAACGTGCCCTCCGCTTCGGAGACCGTGCCCACCAGGCAGAGGTCCGCGACAACCTCATCCTCGGCACGCTCGAACCACAGCTCGGCCGTGGCGAGGTCCCACCGATAAGCGGCGCGTGCCAGGCCGAAGCGCGAGACCCAGGCATCGTTGCGTGCCTGCATCGCCGCGACGGCTTGGCGACTCCACTCACTCCAGTCGGTCATGGCGGGCGTCTCGGCGGAAGCGACTTTCTCGGGCCAACCCGTTGCAGTGCACCAAGGTCCAGTAGCTGCTCGGCCCGGGCGCCAATAAACTCTCGCGTCAAAGGCCCACCGTACCATCGGGGTGAAGGTACCCACAGTAAAGGCCCGACGAACACCGAAAGGCCTCCTCCGATGAGCCCACAAGACCAAGTAGCCATGCGGAATGCTCCCCCTCCCCAGCCGGCCGTACCCAGGGCCGTGAAGGCGCCGGACAAGCCCGTGCCTGGCCGGTCGCCGTCGACGGCGGATGGCTCCCCCGCGAAAGCGTTGGTGGGGTTCAGGGTGTCCGGGTTTCTCTTTCTACAGTCGTGAAACTCTCGCTCGGTCGAGCACGCTGCAGCCTGATCCTTCTTCTCCTCCTCGGCGCCGGAGTGGCCGAGGCGCAAAAGACCGATTCGGTCTGGATCCGGAATGGAGACCGGATCACCGGGGAGGTGGAATCGCTGTCGCGGGCACTGCTCAAGTACTCGACTAATGACCTAGGCACCATCTACATCGAATGGGACAAGGTCGAGCGGATCAGCACGACGACCATATTGGAGGTTCAACTCGGCTCGGGACGGAAGTTCTACGGGCCCCTTGGATTGGGCCCCGCTGGCGCATTGATCCTGGGCGCCGACACGCTTTCCCTGTTCGAGATCGTGAAGATGGCCCCGATCGAGCGGAAGGTCCTGGGTCGGGTGAACGGGTATCTCGATCTGGGATTTTCCTACCAGAAGGCGCATAAGGCGGTGCAGCTCTCGACCGGAGCCAAAGTGGTGTACCGCGGGCCGAGCGCGGAGACCACGCTCGAGATCACCACCTTCCTGGAAGATCGGGATGACGCGGCGAAGTCCTCCCGCCTCTCAACCGCTCTCACAGAGCGGTTGTTCGTGAGCAACCGCTGGAGTACCGGATTCCTCGTGGGGTACGATCAAAACGAAGAGCTGGATCTGGCTGGACGTGGCAGGTTGGTCGGCTTCGGATCCCGGATGCTCGCCCAATCCCACCACATCGAGTTCCGGGCCACCGGGGGTATGGTGCTCACCCGCGAGCGGTACGTCGACACCGATTCGACCACCACCGGCTTCGAAGGGCTCATAGCCGCCTACTTCCAAGCGTTCCGCTATGACCGTCCCAAACTCGACGCTTCGCTGACCAGCCAGGCATTTCCCAGTTTTACGATCCGGGGCCGAGTGAGGCTGCAGAACGACTTCCGAGTGTCATACGAGCTGGTGAAGGATTTCATGCTGACCGGGACGGTGTTCGATACCTACGACAGTAAGCCGCAGGCGGCAGGCGCTTCCAAGAACGACTTCGGAACCACGCTCGCGATCAGCTGGACCTTCTGAGATCTTGCTTTGGCGGCTGGCTGACTACCACTTCTGCGCCTGCTCCCACGCCCGCACCCGCCGCCGGCCGGCGTCGAACAGCCGCTCGTAGTTTCCCTTCCGCACCTTCTCGCTGGCCTCCGGGGTGAGCAGGGCCCACAGCGGACGATACATCTCGAACACCGCGAAGTACTGGGTGGTGTCGCGCGGCGCCACCACGTCGGAGCCGAACAGGAACCGGTCGGGATAGCGATTGATCATGTTGGCCGAGCGGCGGGTGATCTCGGGCGTGGCGAGGAGATACTTGGCGACCTCGTCCCAGCTGATGTCGAAGTACACGTGGCGGAGCGTCGGGTCGGAGAGAATCCCCTCGACGATGACTCCGTGATTGGGGTTCCGCTCGTTGGGCGGAGCCGTTGCGGAGGCCTGCACCGGGTGCACGATGCGGCCCGAGCCCGATGTGGGCCCAGATGATCGTCGTCTTGGGATGCCGCCGCAGCAGCGCCTTCATCTGGGAGAGGAAGACCGGCTCCTTTCCCGGCTTGGCGAACGGCACATCCATATCGTTGTGGATCAGGACGACGAGCCCCACCTCGCCCGCGAAGTCGAGGATCCGGTCCAGGGCCGGATCGATCAGGCTCGCGATCTCGCCCGCGATCTTCGAGGACACGAACTCCTTGTGAATGGTGAACTCGCCGATCCCCGTGAAGACGCCCGGAAAGGTCCGCAGCACCCGGCGGATGTGATCGGCGGCGTACATGTCGGCGGGGTTGAAGCCGGTGATCATGGGATCGAAGCGGGCCTGCTCTTCCGGCGGGAGCGACCGGTAGGCCATCGCGATGACGGCGTCGGTGAACGAGTAGTAGTAGAGCGGAGCGTCGCTCTGCAGGTAGTAGGTCGGAGCGAAGTCGCCGGAGTTCTCGTGCGACCAGGTCTGCTGGAGCGGAATGCCGAACAGGGCCGAGCGGCAGACCCGCGTCCCCATGATGCGCAGGAACTCCCGGACGTCGATGCCCTCCTGCACGTAGTTGGTCAGGTGGAAGTGGACATCGTCGAAGTCGCAGGCGCGCGCCGGCTGATCCGCCTGGGCCACTGCCCGCGAGGTGACCGCGGCGAAGAGCGCGAGCACTAGTCCAGCAGTCGGGCGAAGCCTCATAGCACCGCGCTCCGTCACAGCAGGATGTCCGTCCCGATGGAGATGGTCGTGCCGCTCTGGCCCGCGGTGTAGAACCCGAAGTTCGAGGCGGTCGGGCTCCTCTCGATCCTGATGAGGTGGAGGTTCAGGCGCCAGCTGCGGGTCCCGCTCGGGTAGACGCTCACCCCGCCGGAGAGCTCCCACGGATGCCGCTCGAAATCGTCGAACACCTTTCCGTAGGTGACGTAGACGCCGACCAGCCTCGGCACGACCATGTGCATCGCCTGGACCTGGAAGCCGTGGTCGACGATCGACGTCCAGTGGCACGGGGCCAGTTGGCCAGGAAGTCGGAGAGCTTGCGGACGTAGTACTCGCCCTGGAAGGAGAAGCCGCGATACTTGAAGCCGGCATCGAAGGCGAGCTCGTCGTAGTCCAGCTTCTCCACCGTGACGCCGTCGGCCAGCGCGCCGGCCTCGAACGGGTTGACGCCGTCCGAGAGCTTGATCTGCGTGGCGTTCGGCGGCACGGTTTCGATCGGCGTAGCGGCTCTCGCGGCTGTGCGCCGGCCGAGAGCGCCGAAGCGGGTCGCCAACTCGCGTGTGGTACTCGAGGTCGCCGAGCCCGCCGCGCGGGCCGAACTCGCCGGTGGTCGGCATCCAGCGCACGCTGGCGCTGTAGGCCATGTCGCGCGTGTCGTTGGCGGCGGTGACGCCGAGCTGGCTGAGGTTGGTGTTGATCGAGGCGGTGTAGTAGAACCGCGAGCACCGGCTGCCCGGTGATCGAAGACGCCGGACGAGAAGCCGCCGCGGAAGAACTCCTCGCGCCATCTGCCGGTCGCTGGACCGCCCAGAACGGCCAGGAGCCCTGCATCGAGCGCGCGGTGAGGTTCGGCGCGATCCCGACGCCGATGCTGATGGCCGGCTGAACCGGTACTGGAGGTTGCCGAAGAGCAGCGTCTGCTGGGTCGTCGGCAGCGACCAGAGCGTGATGTTGTAGCGGAACTTCGGATCGTAGAAGAAGCCGGTGAGCCACACCATGGTGCGGTGCCAGTTCAGGTCGTTGCGCGCCTTGACGTCGCGCTCGCGACCGAGGTGGTCGGTGAACGTCTGCTCGCCGGGCAGCTGGTTCATGTAGCGGAACACCCCGTAGAAGCTGATGTTCAGGCTCGCCCGCTTCGTCTTGACGATGTCGAAGCCCTTGGCCGGGGTGAACTCGCCGGCGATGTCGTTCGGGTACTTCGCATCGGCGGCGGTGACTGTGTCCGGGATCCGCGGCCCGCCTCGTCCTGGGCTCGCAGCGGGAGCGATAGCATCGTGGTCAGGCACGCGAGCACGAGGGCCGGCAAGCGCATTGATCTCTCCGTTGTCTGTCATTGGTAGCTCACGGGGATCGGACCGGACGGTTGCCTGGAGGCAACCGTCCCGATCCTCACGTGCAGCTCGTCAGCAGGGAACGCCGGGCCACGGGCCGCGCGACCCGACCGCACGCGAACTCGCTAGCTGGGCTTGACCGCGTACGGGTTGGCGTTGAGCCGTGCCACGATCTCGCGCGATGGCCTTCTGGGCGCGCACGCTGTTGCCGGCGTCGTCGAGCGGCGGCGAGATGACCGCGATACCGAACTTGCCGGGCGCGACGGCGATGATGCCCGCCGCCGACCCCGCTCTTGGCCGGCAGGCCCGTGTGGTAGAGCCACTTGCCCGAATCGTCGTAGAGGCCCGGCAGTCGCCATGACCGCCAGCACGTACGGAACGTTCTTGGCCGCCATCACCTGCTTCCCGGTCACCGGGTTCTTGCCGCCGTCGGCGAGCGTGGCCGCCATCGTCGCGAGGTCCTTGGCGTTGACGTTCGACCGAGCACTGCTCGGTGTACACGTCGGTCGCCTGCATCGGTTTGTCCTTGATGTAGCCGTAGGCGTACATCAGCGTAGCCGATGGCCTGGTTGCGCTGATTGGTCTCGGCCTCGGACTTGAAGACTTCCTGGTTCACCGAGAGCGGCCGGCCCGCGAAGTCGCGAGTAGAAGCCGAGAAGACTCTTCCAGACCTCGTCCCGGCTGGCGCCCTTGACCATGGAGGTGGTGGCGATCGCGCCCGGGTTGACCAGGGAGTTCATCTCGGGCCCGCCCAGCACCTTCTGGGAGAGCTCGACCGAGACGATCGAGTTGAAGCGCATCCCGGTCGCGTCCACCCCAATGGTCTTCTCGATGACCTCGGGCCCCTGCTCCTCCATCACCTTGGCCAGGGTGAAGACCTTGGAGATCGACTGGATGGAGACTTCGGACTTGATGTCGCCCGCGGTGTAGACCTTCCCGTCGGTGGTCACCAGCGCGATCCCGAAGATCTTGGGATCCACCTTGGCGAGGGCCGGGATGTAGTCGGCGTTCTTTCCTTCCTGCAGGTTCCGGAACTTGGTGTAGGTCTCGTTCAGGACCGTGGCGATGTCCGGGGAGCCCTGGGCCTGGACGGGAGTCAGGGCGAGGGTGCCCCCGAGCGCCGGCAGGGCAAGCGCGAGGAGTGCGCGGGAGAGGGTGATCATGGCGTCGCCCTCAGAAGGTCTTGGAGAAGTTGTATTTCCCGGTGAACTGGATCTTGAAGATGTCCGAGCTGAATCCGTCCTCGAAGTTCGTGCGGTCCCCCCACTGGAGCTCGACTACGGTCATTACGCCCGGGACGGGGTAGTACGCCAGGTTCCCGATCGCATAGTTACCGCGGCTGAAGGCGTCGGCGGACTGAAGCTCGCTGTTGTCGATGTCCACCATCGACCAGCCGACCGAGGAGCTGAACTTCTCGTTCCACGTGTGGTCCAGGAACGCCACGAGTCCGAGGACAGGCAGCGCGACGCCCTTGATCGGCGCCGTCGCGTTGCCCGGGTCGGGCTCGATGCCTACGTCGGCCGGGGCGTCGTTCATGTAGTTCTGGATGCCCTCGCCGTAGAGGGCCGAGAGCCGGAGGACGTTCTGGTCCCCGATCTTCACGTTGGAGCTCGCGTTGAGTCCCCAGCCCACCGCGTCGCCGCTCAGGTCGAACGCGTCGGTGCCCTGGTCCTCCCACTTGATGTACCGGAGAATGCCGGCCACCTCGATGTAGCCCCAGCTTCGTGGCCCGACGGTACTCCGCGGAGAGGTCGGGTACCGGGAACCGCGGCTTGACGTCCTGGAGCTCGATCGCGGCCTGCGCACGTCTCCCTGGTCGGCGCTGGCGCCCGGCCGCTCGAGCGCGATGGTCATCCGGGTGTCGCCTTGAATCGGCATGTAGCGCACCTGGACGTTCCGGAAGAAGGCCATGCCGTTCGGCCCCCAGTATTCGACCGTGTTGGGGAACACGTCGATGTCCATGAACGGGCTCCAGGTCTGGCCCGCGCCGAACCTGCCCAGCTCGCCGTAGGCATGCCGGAGGCGGATCGTCGTCTGCCCGGCGTCCACGCCGGTGCCGAACATCTCGAACTCGAACGTGGTCTTGAGGTCGCCCATGCTCGGTCGGCGTGGTCGACCGCACGCCGAACCGGGTCTGGCGCACGCTGAAGAACGTGTTGCCATCGGGCGCGAACTGGTTTTCGAAGGCGGGCAGCTTGGTGGGTCGGACCACGTCGAACCAGGCGGGGTCGATCTGGTTGAAGTTGTAGCCGGCGTCCATCATGGCAAACCCGTACACTTCGAACGTCGATTTGGATTCGTCCTGTGCCGCCAGGCCCAAGGGCAGGCCGCCGAGCAGCACGGCGGTGAGAAGACAGGCTTTCAAGGGATCATCCTCCTAGGTTGACGTCGAATGTCCTGTCCGACCTGTACCCGACCGCGATCCGCGAAGTCGATCTTGCGCCAGTTAGAGCTGCAGCTGGAGCCGGCTCTGGAAGAACTGGGTCGCGCCCCGAGTGCCGAACCGGTCGAGCTTGCCGTAGCCGTAGACGAACTCGAGCCGCGCGTTATCGGAGAGGTGCCAGTTGACCATCGGCGTGATCCGCCAGAAGGTCCCGCCCGTGAGCGTCCCGCTGTCCAGGTCGCTGTAGGAGAACCTCAGTACGAGCTCCACCGCGCCCGGACCGCCCTCGAACACCGTCCTGCGTGGTGACACCGATCTGAAGTACCCTCCGACCGTGTTGTACGAACGGGTCTCACCGGTGACGAGCCAGTTGGCGAAGATGTCGCCGCCGTGAAAGAGCGGGTCGCCGGTCTCCGCCGAGTTGGCCTTCTCCCAGTAGTACTCTGTGCCGAAGAGCCAGGGCCCCGGCCGGTAGAAGGCCTCGAATCCCAATAGAGTCGCCGACGTCGCGTGGAACTTGCCGGTGTCGATGAAGTTGGGCGCGTCGCTGGCTTCCGGCTTGGACTTGAGCCGCAGGGTGTCGTTTTCGGGCTTGCCGATCTGGAAGGACGCCCCGATGTGAACCAGCTTGCCGGCGCTGTCCGAGACCATCGGCACCCAGGCGACGCGGCCCGCGACCTGGTGATCAAAGTAGGAGAAGGACTGCCCCTCGGAGAGCAAGTCGGTGAACAGGCCGACGTTCCAGATCAGGTGGCGGTCGGGCAGGTAGCCGAGCCACTTGATGCCGTCGGCCAGGAGCGGTATCGCGTCGGAGAAGGTGAACCGCTCTTGGGTCCAGCCGTCGTATCCCGTCATCACTTTGTTGAGGCTTGGCCCTTCCTTGCTGCGGCCGATAAAGAAGTTTCCCCAGGCCTCCGGGACCGCGATCATCAACCCCGTCTGGCGGACGAACCATTCGTCGAGATAGCCGTCGTACATGAACCCCGCCTGGTAGGTGATCCGCCGCTTGGTCTTGATGCGTCCGCTGATCAAGAGGCGGGCGTCGCGGACCTTGAACCCGGGCTCGAGGTCCATCTGCCCCTTGCTGGCGTCGTCCTGGGCGTACGTGGCGTAGTCCACCAGGAAGCCGCCGCCGACTCGGAGCGTGAACAACGGGCCCTCGTACTCGTTCCACTTCACGAGCCGTCCGGCGCGGCGGCTCGGCCTCGGACTCCCCGGCCGAGATCCCGGTTTGGAGCGTCGTGTCCCGGGCGGCCGAGTCGGTCTGCTGGGCGCCGACCGGCCCGGCCCTCGACAGAGCAAGCACGACGAGAGCCCACGTACGGAAAGAGCGCATGAGAGCTGGGCTCGTCAGTATTCGTCGAAGTACCGCTGGATCGTCTTCGGATCCTTGGTCTTCATCAGCGCGAGCCGGAGCAGCACCCGTGCCTTCTGCGGGTTGAGCCCCAGCGAGGCGACGAGACCAAGGCTGTCGTCGTTCACTTCGACGTCGCGGCCCACCTGGCCCGTGGTCACCCGCGACGAGCGTACGCAGACGATCCCCTTCTTGGCCTGAGCGGCCAGCGCGTCGAGCGCCGTCTTGGTCATGTTGCCGTTGCCCACGCCCGCGACCACGATCCCCTTGGCCCCGGCGGCGGCGGCCGCGTTGATCATGGCCCCGTCCATGTTCTCGGTGGCCATGACGATGTCGACGCGCGGCAGGACGCTGCTCTTGTCGACCGCGAACTCGGAGGCCACGGTGTTCTTGCCGACGGGTTGCCGATACCACTCGGGGACGCCGTAGGCGATGGTACCGATGAGACCCGAGAGCGGGGACATGAACGTCTGCACCGCGGTGGTGCTGGTCTTGGTGAGCGAAGCCGCCCCGTGGATCCAGTCGTTGACGACCACCAGGACGCCGCGGCCGGCCGCGCCCTTGTCGGCCGCCACCGCCACGGCGTTGAAGTAATTGAGCGGGCCGTCCGCCGAGAGAGCGGTGGACGGGCGCATCGACGCCGTCATCACGACCGGCTTCTTCGACTTGACCACCAGGTTCAGGAAGTACGCGGTCTCCTCGATCGTGTCGGTGCCGTGGGTGATGACCACCCCGGCCACGTCCGGCTTGGCGAGCAGCTCGTTGACGCGGGTGGCGAGCTTGATCCACACCGTGTCGTTCATGTCCTGGGACCCGATGTTCGAGATCTGCTCCCCCTGCAGCTTGGCCAGCTTTTTCGCCTGAGGCACCGCAGCGAGCAGCTGCTCGACGCCGACCTGGCCGCTCGTGTAGCCGGCCTGAACGTCGGTCGCGGCGGCGCCGGCGATGGTGCCGCCGGTGGCGAGCACCACCACGGTCGGCAGGGGACCCTGCGCGCCCCCCTGGGCCATGGCCCGGCCGTGGATAGCTCCGGCGCCCAGCAGGACCGTGAGAATCAGGGACGCGGCATGTTGTTGCTTGGTCATGGGAACCTCCTAACAGGGTCGTGGCTCGACCGATGGCTATTTGTTCTTGGGATACTGGCTCTTATCGAGGTTGGTCAGCTTGACCGGATCGAGCAGGTCGGTGATCTGCTGCTCGGTCAGAAGCTTCTGCTCCCGAACGACCTCAAGGATGCCCTTTCCGCTCTTGGAGGCCTCGGCCGCCAGCTCGGTGGCTTTGTCGTATCCCAGAACCGGGTTGAGCGCCGTCACGATGCCGATGGTGGTTTCCAGGTAGTGTTCCAGTACCTTCTCGTTGACGGTGATACCGTCCACGCATTTGGAGCGGAAGGCCATCGAGGTGGTGTAGAGCAGGTGCTGCGATTCCATCATGGCGAGGCCCTCGATCGGCTCGTACGCGTTGAGCTGAAGCTGCCCGGAGTGGGCTGCGAGGGTCACGGTGTAATCGTTCCCCATCACCCGGAACGCGACGAGGTTGACCAGCTCGGGAATGACGGGATTCACTTTCCCCGGCATGATTGAGGAGCCCGGCTGAATCGCGGGGAGATTGATCTCATTCAGGCCCGCGCGCGGCCCCGAGGTGAGCAGGATCAGGTCGTTCGCGATCTTGGACAGCTTGATGGCGGTGCTCTTCAGCGCGGAGGAATAGACTACGAAGCCCTGCTGGTCCCAGGTGGCCGCCAGCATGTCCTTGGCCGGCACGATCGGCTTGCCCGTGAGTTTTGCCAGATGGGCTGCGGTCCGCTCCGCATAGCCCTTGGGCGCGTTGAGCCCCGTACCGATCGCGGTGGCCCCCATGTTGACGGTGTACAGGTACTTCTCCGCGTCACGCAGCAGGGCGATCTCTCCCTCCAGCGAAGCGGCAAAGGCGTGAAACTCCTGTCCCACAGTCATCGGCACCGCATCCTGCAGCTCGGTGCGCCCCATCTTGACGATGTCGATGTACGCGTTGCCTTTGGCCCGGAACGAGGCCGCCAGGTTCTGCAGCTCGGCGATCAGCTTGTCGTTCCGCAGCAGGAGCGCGACCTTGATGGCCGTCGGATAGGCGTCGTTCGTCGATTGGGACATGTTCAAGTCGTCGTGCGGCTCGACGATGGTGTACTCACCCTTCTTGTGGCCGCTCAGCTCCAGCGCGACATTGGCGAGCACTTCGTTGGCGTTCATGTTGGTGGACGTGCCGGCGCCACCCTGGTACCAGTCGACCTGAAACTGGTCGTGGTACTTGCCCTTCAGCACGGCATCGGCCGCCTTCTCGATGGCCGCCAGCTTCTCCTTCTTCATGGCGCCGACATCGGTGTTGCCCTGCGCGGCGGCCAGCTTCACGATGGCCCACGCTTCGACGAACCCGGGATAGTGGTTGATCGGCACTCCCGAGATCTGGAAGTTTTCGAGCGCTCGTTCAGTCTGCACCCCGTAGTAAGCGTCGGCTGGGACCTCCTTGTCTCCCAGGAGATCATGCTCAGTTCGCGTGGGCCCGGCTTGGCCGGCGGGCCGACCCGCGGGCGCGGGCTGCGCCGACTGCGCGGGCTCAGCCGCGGGCGGCGCGGCCTCTTCGGTCTTGCACGCCCACGTGAGCGCGAGTACCAGGGCCGGACCCAGCAGCGCGGTCCGTCGTGTTCTGTTCCGAGTCGCGGTCCACATCACTTACCTCCCAGTCATTGAATTCGAGCCGGCCCGGTGGCGTCCGCCCGCGTCGGTGGTCAGCATAGGCATGGTGCAGTGAGGGACGTCGTGGGTTGTTGCTCTTTCCTCAAAGCCGGTGACCACGATGGGGTCTGCCTGGGGTCCCGGTCTACTGCGCTTTCGGCTAGGTCGGCGTGGGCGTCGTGAAGGGGTTCCGCGACCCGAGTGCACGCGCACTTTCCCGGCTGCGCCCTCCCCCGGGAACCGGTCAGGCCCGCGGGAGTGGAAGCCGGGTGGAAGCACCGTTACCGCCGTTGTGGGTGGAAAACGTTTGCAGGATACCGGCGGCAGAGGCGATCAGGAATTGGACCTTAGTGCATGTGGGGCGGTACGGCGGTACGAACGCTCGTAGGATAGAGCGCGATGGACGGGGTCGGGCATTGGACCTTGGTGTAGGTGCGCGCCGGGTCGGGAGTTAGACCTTGGTGCAGGTGCGCGATCCGCGACGGCGTGGCGCATTGGCCCGACAACCCGCCGGTCGTCGTGGAGCGGAGGATGGATATGCCGGCGAGGGCGAGCAGTGGACCGTGCCCCTCGGGATGAGCCTCACGAAGACCACCAAGTTCGGTGGATCGGCGTTACGCCGATAAAGCTTTCGCCACCATCAAATGTCGCCGGCTCCCGATGCCTCGACCAAGGTACAATGGCGCCTGGGGTGGGACGGGTCCATGGTGCTTTGTTTGGGCCAGTCGGGGCAGGCCACTATGTCCCACCATTAGCAGACATACCTGATCTTCCCGCAGCGTCCTTACATAGCGCACTCGCACGGCTGGACCGCCGAAGACATGGAACGGAACGTCGTGATGGTGTACCAAAGCGACGAACTGAATGGCGTGGGCTAAGCGTGGAAGCGACTATGCAACCGGTAGACATGGCATTAGAGGCGGCCTTGCTGGTCATCCGGAATGGCGGCTCCACGGTCGCAGCCGAGCGGACCCTTGCCAATATCCTGAAGGGATACAAGACGGAGGGAGTCGCAGTCGTATGGCGGCTCGATTTCATCGCGGCAACCAGAACGGCGGAAGGCCAGTCGTCGACGTTCCTGCGACCGGTCGGGCCTATCGGAACAAACCTCGCGCGTGCCTCAGCAGTGACGGTCCTGGCCGAACGTGTGGCCCAAGGATCGGTTGCTATCGCCGCCCTTGAGACTGAGTTCGATCGCATCAGGCAGCTATCCTCGCCCCACAATCGCTGGGTGATGGCGGTCGCCGCTGCCGTCACCGCGGGGTCTGTTTCCCAGATAGCCGGGGGGGACTGGGGAAGCTTCGGCATTGCCGTTGTCGCTGGGGGCGTCGGCCAGTGTCTCCGCTCCCTGCTTCAGGCCAGGAAGCTCGCCGTCGCCCCCGTGACGCTGATATGTGGCCTGCTGTCGGCGATGATTGCCGGCGTCGGGTTGCGCCTGGGTTTGAGTCAGATAGTACCGGTAGTACCGGCAACCCTGATGGCGTCGGTCTTCTACATGGTCCCGGGTCTCCCCTTGATCAATGGCTTTGTGGACATGGTGTCGCACAAATACCTGGTCGTGGGCTTCGAGCGGATCATGAATGCCGCCTTCTTGTTCTTGATCCTGGCAACTGCCATAGCGTTTGCCTATACCGTCGCCCTGTAAGGAACAGAGGAAAGCATGGACCTGCCGGCGATCTTGCTGAGCAGTCTGTGGGCAGCCCTGCAGGCCACCGGGCTTGGCGTCTTGCTCACCGCCCCGGTTCGGTATCTCGTCCCCACTTTTCTCTGTGGATTTGTCGGGCGTGGCGTGCGAGACATCTGCATGGGGTGGAGCATGAGTCAGAACTGGGCGACGGTGATCGCCGCGGCCGTGGTGGTCCTGGTCGCCGTGGCGATCCTCCGGCGCCATGCGGTCGCCCCCGTGGTGCTCATCTGCGGGGTGCTCCCGCTCGGTGCTGCCGTCGCCATGTTCAACCTGTTCTTCGCGCTGATGCAGGCCTCCTCTCTGAAGGGAGAGGCCCTCAGCGCAGCTTCGATTGCGCTGAGTGCCAACATGGGCAAAGTCTTCACCACGTCTCTGGCAGTTGCGCTGGGGCTTGGGGCGGGCATGGCGATCGTACGGGGCTTCAGACGAGACGGCGGCGTAGCCGTCTGAGGCCAGGTGCAAACCGCTAAGAGCCAGGTGGCGTGATGCGAGCGGAACGCATGTTCGAAGCCGCGCTGTGGAACAGCCGGCTCATCGTGCTGGTGGCGGTGATCGGGAGCCTCGGCGTGGCGCTCGTGATGTTCTACGTCGCGACGATGGACGTCGTGTCGCTGATCCCGCATCTCGGGCACTACCACGACCTCTCGCTCGCCCCTGGAGGCCCGGGTCGCTCTTCGAGGCACGATCGTGGCCCATGTGGTCGAGGTGGTGGACGGCTATCTCCTCGCCGCGATCATGCTCATCTTCGCGCTCGGCCTCTACGAGCTGTTCGTGAGCCGGATCGAGATCGCCGAGGGGAGTGAGTTCGCCGAGCGGCTGCTGCTGATCCGGAGCCTCGACGACCTCAAGGACCGCCTCGCCAAGGTCGTGCTGCTGATCCTGGTCGTGAAGTTCTTCGAGTATGCGATCGCGCTCCACATCGACCGGGCCCTGGACCTGCTCTGGCTCGCCCTGGGCATTGCCCTGGTGTCCGCCGCCCTGGTGCTCAGCAAGGGTAAGAGCTCCCCATAGCCGACCAAAGTGCACTGGCTCGGCAGCGGCTGCCTCGCCAACCTAGCTGGGGTATCACAACCTGAGCCCCGAACCGATGGAGAGAAGGAGTTTCCTTATGCAACTTAGGCACGGCGTCCTCGCGGCAGTTCTCCTGGCCGGCTGCGCACCCTCCACGCAACTGGTGAACACCTGGAAGGATCCCAGCGCGGGGTCCGTCCGGTTTAAGAAGGTCCTGACGGTTTGCGCCTGTAAGGACGACGGCACCCGGCGAACGGTGGAGGACCAGCTGGCAGCGGCCATCAAAGGCTCGCAACCCTCGTATTCCGTCCTCTCGGATGCCCAGCTCGGCGACCGGGAGCTGACCAAGGCAGCGCTTCTCGAGGGAGGCTTCGATGGAGTGGTCATGCTCCGTCTGGTCAGCGTCGACAAGACGGCGACCTACGTCCCGGGGCAGGCCTACGCCGTGCCTATGGGATACCACAGCATGTACGGAGGGTGGGGCTACGGCGGCTACTCCGCCTATGGCACCGTCTACGACCCCGGATATGTGCGAGAGGACCAGCTGGTGAACTTCGACACCAACATTTATTCCGTGGCGGACGAGAAGCTCCTGTGGGCCAGCCGGAGCCAGACGACCAACCCCAGCTCGGTCAAAGACATAGTCGACGAGATCATTGCGGCGACGGCCAAGGAGATGAAGCGGCAGAAGGTGATCAGCTAGGTCACGCTCGACCCGAGCCTAGGGGGCCACACGGCAACCACCGCGGGGCTCCTCGCCGTCGCCCTCGTGGCGGCACTCGGACCCGGGCTGCTCGCCGCGCAGGACGCGGCCGCAGGACGCGGCCCCCAGCCATCTCTACGATCGGTTTCAGCTGAGCGGCTCGGGGACGCTGCTGGTCCTGGGCGCCAAGATCCGCATCGATCCGGATAGCGGGGAGGGGACCGAGATCAACGTCAGTGACGATCTGGGCATTGGCAGCACCACCTTACAGCCGCGCCTCGCCCTCCGCTGGCGGCCGGGACGGCGGCACGAGCTGGAGGGCGGCTATCAATGGGCCAAGCGCTCGGGCGAGGCCGTGCTCAGTGACACCCTCGTGTTCCGGGATACGACGTATGCGGCGGGGCTCAGGGTCAATTCCACGTACGGAACCAGCCAGGCGTTTCTGACCTACCGTTACGCGTTCATGGCCAAGGAGCGGACCCAGATCGGGGCGGCGCTGGGGATCGGGCTCATTTTCCTGAGAGCCGAGATCGCCGCGACAGCCGGCGCCACCGCGGGCGGCCCCGATACCGCCTCGAGCTGGGGTACAATCTCGGCTACTACGAGGTGCGAATCGACGGCACGAGCAACTTTGCCGGCATCGACCGCACCGGCAAGATCAGCTACACGGTCAATGGCTGGCGTATCGGCGGGGTGTACACGTTCTAGGCCAGGGACATCCGTCGCCTTCAGGCGACGGCCAACATGATCCTCCCAGCTATCTCCTTGCTTTGTCCGTCAGTTGAGCGCGTTCAAGCTCCTCGGCAAGGATGGGAATACCAAGATTGCTCGCCTGGATACCCTGGGCGACACAGATTTTGAGTACCTCCATGATCTCCTCTATCGTCGCGCCGAGCTTCAGGGCCGTCTGGATGTGCCGGCGTGTTCCGGGCGCGTACATATGAGTAATCGACGCATCGACGGCGATGCTCAGTAGTTCCGCCAGCTTAGGCGAGAGTACGCCGCTGGCGTAAATCGGGAGGCTGACCGCGATGATCGCTTCCGTCCAGGCTGGGGCAATCTCAAAGAACGCGTCCCAGGCCGGATTCCATTGGCCCGCGGCTTTCATCTTGTCGCAGACCGGCGTCGCCGCCTGGTTCCGCGTTGGCTCCACACCGGCCGCCTTCGCTTCTTCCAACAGAATCGGCGCGCCCAGGCTGCACGTATGGATCGACAGCAGAGACGCGATCTTGAGGATCATCAGGATCTCGTCGCGGGTCGCGCCGGCTTCGAGTGCGCCGCGAATATGGCGCCGGGTTCCCTCGGCGCTCAAGTTCGTACAGGCAGCATTCACCGCGATGCTGATCAGCTCGACGTCCTTGCGCGGCAGTACGCCGTTGGTCCACGGGTCCCTGGACATCTCGAGGCATTGCTCGACCCATGACGGTTCCCATTCGCGAAACTTGGCTAGTGCAGGGTTGTCCCAGGGGCCAGCTTCCTGCGTTTGGTCGCTTCGTGCTGCCCTCCCGGGCGACTTCAAACCGCTGCTCATTCGTTGCTCATTTCGTTTAGTCGGTTATTTGCGCGGCGCCGCGGCAGAGTCATTCACCAGCCGTGTGCACCCGGCCGCGCCTGATGGCCTGCACCAGCTCGGCCGAGACCGCTGCAGAAGGAGGGGAGGTGGGAGCGAGCCGCAGCCTGCCACTTGGCAGCTGGGTGCGCTGGTGGGCTGCTCCCCGGGCCGAGCTCAGCGACAGGAGACCACCTGCCCGTCCCTAGACCGGGAGCACGTCCGCGCTCGCACGATCCCGACGCAGAGCGTGCGCCGCGGCCCGTCCGCGGCCATCCGATCGTAGAGTTGCCACTCGATACCGCGACAGGCGCAGGTGCGGTAGGCTGAGCCCATCGCGCCCCCATCCGCACACACCCGAACCAGCAGCAGGCCGAGGCCGAGCAGCACCGGCAGCAGGACGAGAATCGCTGGTGGAGGAGCGCGCACGAAGCGACACGCCGCGCCCAGCCGGCCTAGACCAGCGGGCCGGTGCCGGTGAAGTGCACGAAGGTGGCGTCCGGCGTCCGGCTATCGAACCGCGTCTCGCTGACGCGCGCCGTCCCCTTTTGCCCCGTATCGAAAGTGACGGCGAGGCGCTCGTTCGGGAGGATGCCGTCCGCGCTCCGCGACATGAACTCGCCGCTCCAGGACTGCCGGCCCGGGCTCAGGTCCGTGATGGTGACCTCCACCTCCACGTTCTTGAGGTCTTTCCGATTCGATCGCTCGATGAGGGCCATGTACGCTGCCATACCGCGACCTGCTTTCTGACTGACGAGGGGAGCTGCGCCGGGGATCTAGGGTGGACGAACCCCAGTACTGGAATGGTACTCCAACGGCCGTCGCGCCGCTTGGAGCGACGGTCAGGGGAGGCCGGGGCCCGGGTGCCCTTTATTGGTCTCTCCGCGGACCGGCATGCGGGTCGTACGGTTCGATCTGCTCCGCGCGAGCCCGCCAGTACTCGGCCTTGAGCCGGCTCGTCTCGACCGCGTTGTACAGAATCTCACAATCGCAATAGCCACCTCGCGCCATGAGGACGTGAAAGGCGTCGAAGTGCTCATCCTCGCGGAATCCTCGGGCTGACAGTACCGCTCGCGCATGCCGATAATCGCCGTGACACTGCCGCCGCGGCGCTGACGCGTCCGTCGGGCAGAGCAGGTCGTCCAGCGCCTCGAAGACCCGCGCACCGGACAGGCAGCGCATCACATCGGGGGAGATGTCGGCAATCAGCTCCGAGTCCGGATACTCCAGATCTTCCGGGCGCTCACCGGGGGCGAGCTCGAACCACTCGGAGTCGGTCAGATGGCGGTCATAGTAGTCGGCGGGAATGAGGTGCCGGAGGTAGTGGTAGCGCTGGGCCGGGTAGAGCGAGGCGAACTGGGCCTCCGTGAAGTACACCGCCGGCCGCTTGGGGTCATCCGCCCAGGGTTCCACCCGAATTTCGATGTTCGGGTAGGCCCCACGGACAAAGCCACGGATGTCGGCCTCGAGCTGCTGCAAGTTCACAGTTCCCCCCGTTCGATTTCCGCCTACACGGTCACCGTATACTCGCTCTGGACCAGGCCGCTGGCGTACTGGCGCGTCCCGACGTGCGTCAGGACGATGTCACGCTCGGTCACCCCGAACAGCGGAATCCCCGCGCCGAGGAGCACCGGCACCCGCGTGATGATGAGGCGCTGAATCAAGCCGGCCTCAAGAAAGCGCTGAATCGTGATGCCGCCATCCACGTACGCGTGGCGGACGCCGCGAGCGCTGAGCTGCGCCACGATGTCGGCCGGCGGGCCCGCCATTCGCTCGACGACGGCCCCGGCGGGAGCGGAGGCCAGTGCGCGCGTGCTCAGGACATAGACGGGCTTCTCCCCGTACGGCCACGCGTCGAACGCCAGCACCGTCTCGAAGGTCTTGCGGCCGATCACCAGCGCATCCACGCTGGCGATGAAGGCTTCATACCCGTGCTCTTCGCCCCCATCGGCCGGCAGCCAATCGAGGCCGCCATTGGCGCGGGCGATGAAGCCGTCGACGCTGGTGGCGATGAAGACGGAGGCCTTCACGCTTTCACGGCTTCCATCCGAGCGCGTAGCGCCTGCATCTCCTCCCGATTGGGGCCGTACAGCCCCGGCGGCGCTCCGCCGGCCATCCGGCACATCATTACGAGCTGTCCGCGATGGTGGATCAGGTGATGGAGCAGCTCGCTCCAGAGCACGTCGCGAATCGTCAACTGCCGGCCGTCGAAGAAGGTCACGGGAGCGTCGAGCTGATCGCTCGTGAGGCCCTCGAGCCGTGCCACGGCTTGCTCGTGCACCCGACGATACCCTGGCGCCAGCAGCCTGATTTCGCGTGGCCGCTTCGAGGTCCGGCGGCTCGTCTTCGATGCGGAAACGCCCCTCGGCGATGCCGAAGGTCAGGCAGGCATCGATCTCGCTCAAGTGCCACGCCAGCTCGCCGATGGAGCGGCCCTTGGGGTCGGGACGGAAGTCGTACTGATCGGTCGGGAGTGCCTCGAGGAGGGCGACCGTAGCCTCGGCCTCGGCGGTCCAAAGGGCGCGGAAGGTGTCGATTTCGGCATGGAGAGACATAGGAACCTCCCGGAGGAAGCGGATGGATTCCGGTGGGCTCTACAACGCTACATGCTCGGCACGGGGGCGACCAGAGCGGAACCAGCCGGCGGTCTTCCGGCCGGCGGGACGTCCTCGAGTTAGGCCGAGACCGCCGGTCCTCCCCGCCGCTCCACGAACGCCGCCACGTCGCTCAAGGCGACGTCCCATTGCGAGATGCGTACGCCCTCGGGCGACACGTGCTGACGCGGACCCGCGTGGACCTCGGGGTATTCGGGATCGAACGGCCCAGAGAGCTGCTCCAGCACGAACAGGCGCTCCTGCACGTAGACGCGGTCCCCTTCCCTCCAGGCCGGCCACCCCAGGTGGTAGGAGGCATCGGGCCGAGCCATGTGCGTCAGGAAGACCGCGACCGGCGCGCCCCGGACCAGGCGCTGTGCCGACTCGAGCCAGTGCGCGGCATAGTCAGCTGGCGCCCATTCATATAGCGGAGCCTGAAACTCCTCTCGGAAGTGGCCGAGCGTCAGGCGGCCCCAGTTGAACAGGCCGTCGCCTTCCCCTTCAGGCCCACCGATCATTTCGATGTCGAACACTGCCACTTTCCCGTTAGAGGGATTCCGGCTCTCCTCTGCCTGACGAGCGCCCAACCGTCGCTCAGGCATGAGGAGCCTCGTGTCGCTCTTCGCCAAGCCGGCCGGCACCCGTCACCGGGGCGGCCCAGGCGCAACCTCCAGCGTGTTGTGCAAGGCGGCGATCTGCCATCCACCCGCCTCCTTCGTCAGGACCAGGGAGAACCGGGCCCCGTGGCGCCCCGCGAGCGGACCGTGCGGGGCGTCCAGCGTGGAGTGCACGTGCACCAGCGCGACCTCGGGGCGCAGCAGCCGCGCCCCCTCGACGGTACAGCGAATCGTGCTCCCGGCATAGATGGTCCGGAAGATCGCCGCATGTCCGGCGGCGATCGCGGCCCGCCCGCGAAAGTGCTCGCCGCGAATGGTGACGAAGTCGGCGTCGGCGGCAAAGGGGGCGGCGAAGGCCGAGCCGTCCATGGCGTTCCAGGCGGCCTCCAGCCGGCGGACGATGTTCTCGAGCGCGGCTCGATCGGCTGGCGCTAGATCGGCAGGCACGCCCGCTCCAGCGCCGCGATGTCGATCTTCTTCATCTTGAGCATCGCCTCCATCGCCCGACCCGCCTTCTCGCGATCCGGGTCCCCCAGCAGTTTCGGGAGGATCGACGGGATGATCTGCCACGAGAGCCCGAACCGGTCGACCAGCCAGCCGCACTGGCTCTCCGCCCCGCCGTCGGAGAGCTTCGCCCAGTAGCTCGTCCACTTCCGCCTGCGTCTCGCAGCTCACGTACATCGACACCGCGGGCGTGAGCTTGAGGTGCGGGCCGCCGTTGAAGGCGATGAACCGCTGGCCGTCCAGCTCGAACGTCGCGCTCATCAGCGAGCCATTCGGGCCCGGCACGGTGCCCAGCACCTTCGAGCCCGGGAACACGGAACGATAAAGCTCCATCGCCTCGGCGATGTTGCCGTCGTACCACAGGAACGGCGTCATCTTCTGCATCGTAACCTCCTCGCATGTTGGCGGTTGACGGCCTGCCGCAGGCCCGTCCATGGGCGCCTGTATGGAGGAGTCGGAGCCAGGGGAGGTTTCTCTACATCGGGTCCTAGGGCGTCTGCGCGCGGAGCTCTTCGAGCAGCCGCTCCACCAGATCCTGCCGCAGCACCATGAGATGCCGAAGCTCGTGCTGCTCCGTCCGTGCCACCTCTCGCCGCAATGCCGGCAGGTAGTCGGCCAGCAGGTCCCGCAGAAGGACGGTCTCACCGTCAGAAAGGAGTAGTTGCATAGAGCTGCTCCGAATACCAGCGAGTCACGTCACACGTCACGCCTCTGCCAGGTCGGCCTCCGGAACGTGAACGTCCCTCCGCCCACCCCCGATCTCGACCGTGTACAGCGGGCCAGGGATGAGCGACACGAGGGCGACGACGGCACCCGAGGTCCCCGCCCAGGGGCCCCGGGCGATGACGACCGGTTCGTACAAGCCGAATCCAACGCCGGCCACCGGGCCGCCGGCCATCCAAAGCTCGAGAAATGCCTGGTCCAGGACCATGTGTCCACACAATCCTACGTTGCGCTGTCTTCGAGCGACACCGTGCTCGGCTGGGCCGTCGGCTCACGTGGCGCTACCGGGAAGCCCGGCGTAGCTGGACGGTCACGCCGGCGCTCGAGCCACCGCCAGGAGGTGTGCACTGACGCCCAGCATCGAAGGCTCCGATTCGAGCAGCCGAGCCACTCGGAGCAGGTCGGTGCGGCGGCGTGGATCCGCCAGTCGCTCCGTCACATCCGGGAGGACCCACCCGGGGCCCTCCAACCCGTACAGCCCGTCGACGATCAGCCCGGCACCCGACACTTCTGCCCGAAGCTCGTCCGGGCGATGAAAGTACGCCGTGGTGAAGTAGTCGAGCCGCTCGGTCGGGTTCCGGTGTTGCCCCTCCCGGACGTCGTGCTGAACGATGGCGACGAACCGCGGATCCTGAAAGAGATCGCGGGAGAGCCCGTCCAGCGCCGACGCCCAGCGCGAGATGGCGGCGGCGAAGAGCTGCCCGCCGGGCTTCAGGACCCGCCGCGCCTCGCTGAGGGCGCGGGCACGATCGGCGGCCTCGGCCAGGTGATAGAGCGGGCCCAGCAGGAGGACGATGTCGGCGCTTCGATCGGGGAAGTCCAGGGCCCGCGCATCTCCGACGCGACACGAGGCGAGCGGCCGGGACCGGGCGGCACTGCGACGCTGTGCCTCGGCCACCAGCCGCGGCACCGCGTCGATCAGATGCACGGTATACCCCGCGTCCACGAGCCAGAGGGCATACGCGCCGGCGGCCCCGCCCACGTCGAGCACCGTGGCCGGCGGCCGCCGGGCATGGCGCTCGATCACCTCCCGGGTCCGCAGCGCCTCGAGGAGGAACGCCCCCTGCTCGAGCCGGGATTCCTCGGGCGCCCGAGCGTAGAACTCGGCGATGGTCGGGTCGAGCTCAGGCGGTGGCTGTTCAGACACGGATCGCACCTCGCTGCGGCCTGACGACCATTCGCATCACGGACAATGGACGCCGCCCGTCCGGCATCCTAGTTTGGCTTCACGAGCACCGACGCCGAGCGAGCGCTTACCGCCCGGAGGCGCGGGTCGAAAGTGGAGGACCGCATGCCGACTTACGAATATCGTTGCCGTGATTGCAGCCGCGTGTTCGATCGTGTCGAGCACGTTGCAGAGCACGGGGAGAAAGCGCCGCCCTGCCCGAAGTGCAAGAGCAAGAACGTGGAGCAGGTCCTGACCGCGTTCTTCGCGAAGACCTCGCATAAGGGCTGAGCGCCGGCAGTAGCCTGTCGCTCGGTTGGGCAGTCCTCGCAGGGCCAGCCACGTCGGGGGGTCTGCCCGAACGACTGGGTCACGGCGCCGTCGACGGCGCCACCGGCGGAGCCGCGCTGTTCCACAGTTCGCGACTGAAGCGCCACCGTCCGTCCGGCTCCCGGTGCCATAACTGCATGTAGCTGCCTCGATCGACGACCGCCGCTCCTCCGCCGACCGGCGCTAGCGTCCATTCGAAGCCAGCGACCTCGGTTGCCCACTCCCCGCCAACGAAGACCTCGCGATCGCTGAGCGTCAGACCGGAGGTGCGGAGCTGGGTCAGGAACCGGTCGTACCAGGCGCGGACCGCCGGCTTGCCTTTCAGCACGGCTTCATTGGGCGGCATGAGCACGACATCGTCCGCCATCAGGGCCATGAGCGAGTCCGAGGCATTGGTCCGGAGCGCCGTCAGGAGTCTGCCGGCCGCGCTGTCGACTCCGGCCCGGAGGGCGTCGCGCTCCCGAGTCCCAGGCCCCGGCGCCGGCCGCGAACAGGCGACGGTGGCTAGCACCATCAGGAGATAGGCCGATCGGGCCACGGTCCCTGAGGGCAAGAGAGACTCCTGGGCTAGGGAGAGCCGCGGGCGGTGAGAACGCCGGCCGGGTCGCCGCGTCACACCTTTGTCCGGGGCACCGAGGCCCCGCCACCATCCCCCTGCCCTTCATCACAGGGGAGGGGAGCTGAACGAACCATCACAGAGGAGACTTCGATGAGCAGGACCTGGGAACAGGATGTCCGGGCATGCGAGGAGGAGAATCGCGCCGCGTTCCTCGCCGGGGACCTTGCGGTCCTCGACCGTCTGTGGACCGACGATTTCCTCGTGAATTCGCCGCACAACGTGGTGGGCGACAAGCGGCGGACGCTGGCGCTGCTCGAGGCCGGCCGCATTCGGCATACGTCGGTGACCTGCGAGATCGAGCACATGGCCTGCCACGGCGACGTGGTCGTCGTCATGGGGCGCGACGAGGTGACCGATCCGCCCGACGGCACGATCTCGCGTCGACGCTTCACCAACCTGTGGCGCCTCGACGGCGGCAGATGGCGCTGCTTCGCGCGGCACGCGAACGTCGTCGCGCGAGAGCCGGCGGCCTTACGAGGGGCGCAACAGGGCGCGCATGCGCGATAGCAGGCTATCCGGGCGTCCCTGTGCTTCGACCGCCGCAAAGCTCAGGGCGGCACATTCCAAGACCGAGTCGCGAAAGGTCCAGACGTAGTGTCGCAGCTCCTGAAACAGCTGTGGGTCGTGCCGCGGGTGAGCCCGGTGCCGCATCTCGAGTCCACGCAGCCAGGTCGAGGTTTCCACTTCGAACGCCCCGCAGGGACGCAGTCCCCGATCTTCCAACGGGTGTGAGGCGAAGGCCTCGTCGTTCGGCAACCCGAAGTGAATGGCGAAGCATCGCTCGAACACCACTATCGCGGCGAGCTCATCTGCGGATGATGGGCCGGGCGCATCGCCCTGCGCGGTCGATAGCCGCTCCGTGATGTAGCTGACCGCGAGGGTGCTCTCATCGGCCAGCAGCAGCGGCATCGGCGCGTCCAAGGCCGGGAACGGCACGTCGGTGAGCTCATGGACTCGATCGTGCTTGCTGACGGTGTACACTGGACCTTCTCCTAGGGCTTCGGCTCCGGAACCAGCTCCGGCGCTTCCTCGACCAGGCGATAGGGGTGACCGGCGCACTTCACGTCGGGATTGGTCGGCGCGAACGTCCCTAATGGATTCGGTTTGTAGAGCCACACGTGAAGGTCGTAGTGGGTCAACTCCATCGGGAGCAACGGCGGATGTCCCGTCATCGGACCGTCGAACGGCCGACCCCAGAGCGTCGGGCGCACCTTCACGCCGGTAGACAGCGGGATGAACCACTCGGCGGCAACCAGCCGCAGCTTGTCGCCGTCGGGTTCGTAGATCAGCACCTGGGGCTTGGCGGGATCGGGAACGGGGCCGATGTTGCCGACATTGAGGAAGTGCACCCCCATGCCCCCTGGCTTATAGGGAACGTGCCCGGCGCCGCCAGGACGCTCGTACTCGACGCAGCCGAGCGTGGAGAAGAATCCGTCATGGATGGCCACGTACGGGTCCTTGTACTTCTCGAGCGCCGATCGCACCTGCGACAGGTCCGGCTCCGGCTTGGTCTGACCCACGACGGGCCGCGCGGCGACGCTGGCCAACAAAACCACTACCCAATGAAGCGCCGTCCAGGCGAGACGCTGATTGCTGCGGCGGCACCTGATTCCATGCATGAGACCTCCGGAGGCAAGACGCCGAATGGATGGAGCGAGGACGTCGTAGTCTTTGATCGAGTAGATGGTATCGCCCCGGCGGACGGAGGGCCAGCGCGATGCCAGCCCCGCGCCAACCCCGGGTTAGGCGGCCGGCGGCGGAAGAAGCGCCTGGATCCGTTGTCCGAGGTCCCGCAGCCCGGCCGCCGCGCCCTCATCCTCCGTCCGCTCGGCGGCCTGCAACACCGCCTGGACATCCCCTCGCGTGAATCCAAACGGCTGCTCGGCCAAGGCGAGCGCAGCCAGGGGCGCCCGCGCCGGCGGTGGAACGAGGACTCGGTCGTGAGCCCGGCTCATCACGATCACCGACCCGCTTCCGCTGAGGCCCAGCTTGGCGACGTATTCGGTCGCGTCATCCTCCGCGGCGCCGCCCTGGGTCTTGGCCCAGCTGTCCAGCTCACGCGCGACCTGCCGATAGTCCCGCGCCTCCCACTGCTCCGGCGTAAGCGCCGGTGACACAATGTTCGCCATACGATCCTGCTCCCTGCTCTCTTGTAGGGTCCAGAAGCTGGTGTGGTCCACCTGACGATGGCACATCCGCGGCTGGCCCTCAAGCCGGCGCCCACGCCGACGTACGTTCCACGGCGCGCTCCAGGAACGCCCCGTCACTACCGAGCCTCGTCGGCCCGGCGCACTTGATGGCACTCCCGCCGGGCGGCGGCCACGACTTGAGCGGGCGGCGAGCGAAACGTCGTGCCCACAGGAGCCGACAGCAGCCGCAAGCACTTCTCGAAGCCCGGTGTGTTGAACGCGAAGACGATCGTTGCCGTGTCGGTGCCCTTGACCCGAAACCCGATCCAGGTCCCCCGAGGGATGAACACAATGCCGCCCGGGTGTGCCCGCAGGGTCGAGTCGCCGAGCGTGACCTCGACTTCGCCCCGGTGGACGAACACGACCTCGTCCTCCTGGAGGTGCTTGTGGACACCGATCGAGTCCCCTGGCGGCATGTCTTCCATGCCGACCGTGAGCGTGCGAGACCCCAGCGTCTGGGGATCGACCTTGATCCAGATAGGCTTGCGGCCCTGGAGCATGCGTGCCTCCCCTTCCTGCCGCGCGAGTACGGCCGCCCGACCGAATCCTGGGTCTGAGGCGTCGGCGACTTCCTGGCTCCGGTTGGGACTCTTCGGAGTGCGGCAACCTGCCACCCAAGCGAGCAGAAGCAGCGCCGAGACGCGAGGGATGCAAGGCATCAGATGACTCACCGGCCGCCCTTGGAGGTCCGGCGCCAGAGAGGCCAATGCTGTCGCCGCCCTGTGATCGCCACTCTCGTCCAGAGCGAGCCATAGCCTATCGCCAGCAGCCCGAGAACGATCGGAAGGGCACCCGGTCGAAGCCAGAGTCCGATCCCTACGGCGACGAGCCCCGCGACGAGCCAGACACCCGCCAGGCACGCAGCGACGAGGCGACCGCCGCGCCCGAGACCTTGCTGAAGGGTCAGGCGCCCCCGCGCGTCGAGGCGTGCGCTTGCGCCTCGACCTCGGACCCGTCCACGCTCGTCGTCTGGCGGCATGACGTGAGGAAGTCACCATAGCGCTCCGGACTGAACCCGATGACCAGGTCTTTCCCGTGGGCGAGGACAGGCACGCCGACCCCGCCACTGAGCTCGCGCCACTCCCGTAGCACCTCCACGTTCTGGGTGATCTCGAGCGCCTCGAACGGACACCCATGCTGCTGCAGCCACTCCTTCGCGTCGACGCAGTATGAACAACCGGGCTTCGTGAACAAGCGAATATCTGCCATGGGACCTCCCGAAATACCGCCACTACATGTGATCGACCTCACACGGGCTTCGCCTCCGCCGCACGCTTCGTCCACTGCCACAGCCCACCGGTGACTGCCGGTGGGAGCCGGTAGCCCAGCGCCCGTGCCACGAGCACGATCTGGCCACGGTGGTGCGCCTCGTGCGCCACGAAATAGGCGAGCACGTGTCCCACGTCCAGGGGAAGATTGCGCCAGGTGTAGGTCGAAACCAGCGGAAGCCTGCCGCCTCGATCATAGCCGAGGGCGAGGAGGCGTAAGATGCCGCGACTGCTCCGTTCCAATGCCGGTACCAGTTCCTTGCGCCCGACCCGCCGTCGGTCGACGCCGCGGGGCACGGTGACTCCCAGCTCTTGCCCCAGAGTCTTGATCCACATGCAGCGGGCATTGTGCAGGTGACCCGCGATCATCCGGATCGTGCGACGGGGCGCCCCGGGGACGGCACTCGCCCACAGCTCGGGCGGCAGGTGCTCGACCAGGAAGACGGTCACCCGATTGCTGGTCCGCCAGGTGTCGAGGATCGTATCCCGAAGGTCTGGGATCACATCAGCCCGCCCTTTCACTGACGGGCTGGTGACGCCGAGCGACTTGCGCGCCGTCACCGTTGCGGCGCCTGATCCGGGTGCTTGGCCCAGTAGAGCACGTCCTGGTAGTTGCGCTGCGCGGCCGCGAGATAGTAGCCCAGGCGCCCGAGGTTGCCGCCGCTCAACGCCAGCATTGCCCGCCGCACGTGCTCGACGTCCCGCTCATGAGGCGACATTCCATACTGCGAGAGCAGTACGTGCGCCTGGCGTCGTTCGGCCGGGCCGAACCGCTCGGCCAGCTCACGTTCCACAGCAGCCGAAAGCGAGTGATGCAGCGAGTGATGCATGGATGCCTCGTCAGGCGACAGGGCGCTCAGCTGGGCGCCGCCGGGGTAATCTCGTCGAACACATTGGTGCCTGAACCAGGGCGACTGGTCCACGTGAAGCGCTCGATGATGCGGATGCGACCGGTACTGAGCGGTTCCACCGTACACACCGAGTGGCCACCGTGAACTTCACCTGTCGCCTCCGATTGCGCATAGCGGAACACGAGCTCCAGTCCCGAGAGACGGCCGATCAACCAGCCCCGCTTCACGCTGCCGCCGGCGTACCTCGCGGCCACGCGTTGGCCTTTCTGGATGAAATGCAGCCGTGTGGCGGAGTCCACCACACCCTCGGCTGCAGTGGAGCTCACATACATATGGAGACCATTCAAGTTGATCACGGACGCAATTCCATGAGCTCGATCCGATTCCCGAACGGATCCGCCACATTCACCCGCTCCACGCCGGGCAGCGGCACGTCTCGCTCGACGGGGTACCCGGCATCCACACAACGGACGATGAGCGCGGTGAGTCCTTCGACTCGCAGCGCCGGATGGGCCTTGCGAGCCGGCCGAAAGTCGGCCTCGACGCCGAGGTGCAGGTGCACTCCGCCGCTCCGAAACCACGCCCCGCCCCGCCCGGCGAGCCCGGCGGGCTTGGGGACCTCCTCGAGGCCGAGCACGTCGCCATAGAAACGGCGGGCCGCGTCTTCCCCGCCCGCCGGCATGGCGAGCTGCACGTGGTCAATGCCGACGATGCGCATGCGCGCTACTCCTGAGAATGTTGGCTCGGACTCGCTGTTCCCGTAGCCTAGGGCGCCCTCGAGGTGAGGCTCACGGCGACCACCAGCTGGCCAGTCGCCGGTAGCTCGCATCCAGCACGAAGGGCCGAATGCGGATGCCTTCACCCTGAATGCGACCCGTTGCCGGCACCCGCGCGACCCGGGTAACCCACTGGTAGGCGTAATCCAGGTTTCCCTGATTGAACCAATCCTGGGGGTACACCTCGATCCCGCCAGCGGCCGGATTGACCACGTAGAGCGCGACCCGATCCAGCTCTGGAGCCGCCAGCACGAGGATCTCGGCAGCTTCCTTCATGACGTCGGGGAAGACGTGGTTGTGCGATCCGGCTGGAAGCGCCGCCGATACCCACGTCTCCGCCAGTATCCCCGACTGGAGGTAGGCGCCGCCATGCCCGGGAGCCATGGATTCACAGACCGCCCTCAGGTCGGTGATCGGCGTCAGCAGGAGCGGGTCAAAAGCGACAAAGCGAATTCGCGAGTTCGTGAGCTTGTCATCGGCCCCCTCGTCCCAGGCGTGATGCCACAGGATCACCACTCCGGACGGGAGTTGCCGCACGTAACACTGGAAGTCGACCACGGCGAGACTCGCATCGTCGGGGCCGACGAAGCACATCTTGCCGACGAAGGGCGCCTTCTCGCCGGCATCGCGCCAACCGAGCGTGGCAGATCCGCTCCGGATCCCCGTGCCTGGTCGCCTGAGATACCAGGGGCTAGGGCCCGGAGAATGGTCGAGGGCTGAAGCAGTGTCATGGTGCTGCCTTCGGAATGGCCACATGGCTCGTGTGCCGTCCAGCGAAGGGCTAATCAGCTGCAGCCGGGCCGCGCTGCCACGGCGCCATCAGGTCCGTCCGCCAGGCCCGCCACCCCTCCGGCAGATCGGCCAGCTCGAGGAGGCTGGGGTCCCGCGCGCAGATCCGCCCCAAGCCGACCACACGCGCCTCCGTCGGATCTTCCGTCGTCCCGCACAGGAATTGCCAGCCGCCGTCCTCCAGGTCGTGCGTGACCAGCAGGATCGGCGCGCCCTGCTCCATCACGGATCGCGTGGTGATGGCGGCGGTGTTGGGTGGGGCCTCGAACGGCCAGTCGGACACGAGCGCTCCGTGGATGCGTCCGCCGAACGAAATGGAATCGAATGGCAAATCAGCTGCAAACGACTGTTACAACCCTACGGTCCTTATCGCCGCAACGGGAGGGTCCTTCCTTGGGAGCTCCGGCGGGTCTGCGTTTGTCGGCTGCGTGCGTGGGTTGGACGCGCCGAGCGAGGATTCAGAAGTGCCGTGCCCTCAGGCGCTAGTGGCTCCTGCGCGCCCGGGCGTCGGCCTCGGCGACACGTCGCGCCGCCTCAGCCCAATCGACCGCGGGCGCGACCTCCTGGTCAGCTAACGCTAGGGAGTCCCGCGCGCGTTCCACCACGACTGCCCCGTCCGCGAAGGCAAGCCCAAACTCGAGCTCGGCTCGGCGGCAGAGTCGCTCTTCTCGGGCGTGCTGTTCCGGCGGCCGCGCCTTGCACATGCGCGCGACCCGCGCATGCGTGGCCTCGTGCACGATGGAGGCGGCGATCTCGGGGAGCCCATGCCGCGGATTGACCGTGAAGGTTAGCTCCACGAGACACTCGCGCGACTCTGGAAAGAAAGCGCCCCGGCAGGCGAAGCGCTGGACCACGAAGCCGGCAAAGTCTTGGCGGAGTCGCCGATAGCGACCGGGCGCGTAGGTCGCGATCAGATCAAGTGCCGCACTCAAGCGCTGGATCACCTGCTCAGTCTGAATGTCGGGACGTGTGTTTACGAGGCGGACAGGTAGGCCGTGGACCACGCGCTGCTCGGCCAGCGGCATCTCGCTGCGCCCCGTGAGCCGCTTGGAAAGCTGACCCAGAAGTCGACGGATCATGTGTCGTGCTGTTCGATCTCGATCAGTCGTCCGCCTGCCAGCCAACGCCCAGATTGAGTTGGTGGGCGGCACGGAATGCAGCACGTCCCAGCATACCGGCATAGGTCGGGAAGCAGAGCGGAACTCGGGCCAGGTCGTCCACACGCATCCCTGCGGCCATAGCGATCGCCATCACCTGGACAATCTCGACCGCCCGGTCACCAACAACATGGCAGCCAAGGATTCTGCAGGTCGCGCGGTCGACGATCAGCTTGCAGAACCCGTCCGTCCGGCCGTCGATGATGGTGCGCGCGGTCTCGTCGAAGCGCACCAGGGTTACGACCGCATCGTAGGTCTCGCGGGCCTTCGCCTCCGTCAGGCCTACTTGCGCATATTCCGGCTCGGTGAAGCTGCCGATCGGACTGACCTGGTCGCCGAGCGTCACCGTCGCTCCACGCACGGCGTTCGTGGCCGCCACAAAGCCGTCGTGTGTCGCCTGCGGAACCAGCATCAGGCGGCCCGTGATGTCCCCCGCCGCGAAGACATGCGCCGCAGACGTCCGGAGATAGGGATCGACGCGTACGTAGCCACGCTGATCCGCCTCGACGCCGGCGGCCGCCAGATTCAGCCCGGCGGTGTCGGCCACCCAGCCCACTGCGACGACGGCGAGCGCGGCCTCGGCGCTGTCCTGTGTGCCGTCCTTCGAGAAGACCATTCGCACGCCGCTCGGCGTCCTTTCGAACGACTCGATCGATCCAAAGCTCTCGCTCACCGCGATGCCCGATGCGCGGAAGGCGGCCGCGACCGCCGCCGACACGTCGTCGTCCTCGGTCGGCAGGATGCGTGGGCCGGCCTGGAAAAGCCGGACCCGTGAGCCGAACGCGTTGAAGATCGAGGCAACCTGCACTCCAGTCGCGCCCCCGCCAATGACCAACATCGACGGCGGAACCGCGGTGAGATTCCACGCATCACTATGGGTGGCGGTCAACTCGAAGCCGGGAACTGACAGTCGCCGGCTCGTACCTCCGGCACAAAGGATGATTCTGTCGGCGTGCAGCTGTAGCCCACCCTCGGTTTCAAGGATGTGCGGATCGACAAAGCGCACGGTACCGGCCTTTTCATGAAGCGTCACGCCCAGACGGTCTAGGTCCTGACGCGGAAGCGAGTGGGCGCGCACATCGTCGACAACCTCGCGGACGCGCGCGAGCAGCCGAGAATAGTCGAGCAGCGGCTCGCTCACGGCGATACCATACCGACCGAGCTGGCGAGCTTCTCGAATCAGCCGGGCAGCATGGGCCAGTGTGCGTACTGGAACCGGTCCGTCATTGGCCGCGGAGCCGCCCAACTCGTCGCGGGTAACGAGCGTCGTCTTCGCGCCCAGCTCGGCCGCTCGGCGCGCGGCGATCACTCCGGCCGGTCCAGCGCCAATTACGATGATCTCCATCGCTCTCTGTTCTCCTGCCCCGACTGCGGTGAGGGTGGTTCTCGGCCTTCAATGGCCGTGTATTCGCGCCGAGAAGCCTACCGCCCGCACAGCCCGGCGGGAGTCCAATCGGTGGCGAGCATGGACCGAGGCTTCGTCGCATCCTGAAGGATGAGGACGAGGGAGCGGCGCACACTTGTCCCGGTGCCCGTCAGGATCATGGGTACCCCGCCGCGGACCATGACCGGTGCGCCGCCTGCCCGCTGCACGAGCTTGCCTTCCGGTGTCTCCAAGCACTGCTCGCCTTGGAGAGTGTGCCACACCTCCACTCCCGCGTGGCGATGAACGGGAGAGTGCATTCCGGGTTGGAACACGCCTTCCATGTAGACCGCCGCGTAGGTGTCTGCCGTGACCAAAGGCAGCGGACCCACCAAGGCAATTCGTTCACCGCCGGTCGGTCGCCACCCCGCCTCCGCAATGGTAAACAGCCAGATTCGACCCAGGGACTCCACTACCGTGCTGCGCGAGGCCTTCGCCGCCTCAGCCGAGGACCGCGTGTTGAACGCGTCGATATGCCAGAAGAAAGCGGAATCCCGCGGAAGAGCGCCCAGCTCTGTGCGGGCGGTAATGAAGCAGCCGAACTCTCGCCCCGCTCGCTGCGCGACGGGCTCACATCCTTCCGTCTGTGCACCTGCCGGTTCGCCCACGAGGGAGATACAGGCCAGGATCGTAAGTGAAATGGCGACATGCCGACGGCCGGTAGCACTCATATCGATGACAAGCCTTGGGAACCAAGCCACGAGGTCTGAGGGGACTCGCTCCAAGATCGCCTACCCCTGCCCGCAGCGTCAGGGGATCGCCCCCACGCCTACGCGCCGCCTACACGCCGCCCACCCGCCGGCACTCCTGCGCCGGCCGCGTCTTCGCCAGCGCCAGCAGCCGATCCCACGTCGCGCGGATGTCCGCCTGCTGCCACGTCGCCTCGTCGTAGCGCCAGCTCAGGAAGGCGCAGGTCGCGGGGTGGCTCACCGCCAGCGTCCCGTACCGCGCGAGCGTCGCCGCGTCGCACGGGCTGGTCCCCGCTCCGTCGCAGTCGTGCGCGTTGACCCCCATCACCACCCGGAGGCCGAGCCGCGACGCGATCGCCGCCGCGTCGTCGAAGTACGCCTCCGGATCGCCGCGCTTCGAGTGGTACTGCGCCCAGGTGTAGTCGAGCAGCGGTGCCAGCGCCGGATACGCCGCCACCCAGTCCGGTGTCCGCCGCACGCCCAGCGGCAGCCCCGGCAGCTTCGCCCGCGCGTACGTCGCCCACTCGGCGATCTGCTTCTGGGTGATCACCGTCCCACCCCAGCACCGGGTGCAGCCGTAGTCGTCGGCCAGGTTGAGGCCGAGCAGCGTCGCGCGGTACTTCCGGAGCGTGTCCGGCGTGAGCACCGCCGCGTACCGGTCGGTCGCCCGCTTGGCGCTGTCCACCGAGAACACGCCCTCGGTCTGCCGGTTGACGGTGAGCAGCCGGCGCGGCACCACCAGCACCAGCCGCACGCCGCAGCGCGAGGCGAGCTGGACCCGCTCGAGCAGCTCGCGCGGATCGAGCGGCTGCACTGTTCCCGTCGCGACGCCCCCGCAGTACAGCGCGGCGGGCCAGGTGCTGAGCCCGGCGGCGAGACCGACCGGGCCCGGCCCACCTGCCCGTACGCTGTCCACCACCCGCGCGCTGTCCAGCGACCGCGCGGTGTCGTAGACGATGCGGGGGAGGAGACGGATCATCGGGACGTAGTCGGTGTGGCCGTAGATGGTGAAGTCGCCGCTGGCGAGCGTCCAGGACGCCGGACTCGGCGTCTGGGCGATGCCCGGGCTCGCGAGCCCGAGCAGCAGCAGGGCAAGACATGGGCGCGACATGGCTGAGCCTCCGGCAGTGGAGCGTCGGTAACGTGCGCGGACAGATCGGGGCTCGCGAGCCGTGACCCGCTCTCGCATCGAGCGTGCCAGCTCCTGCAGCCCGTGCGCGTCCCCCGAGCTGTCCACTTTTGAGGACACTTGCCGTGTCACAGGAGCGTCTGACGCAGGAGAGCCCGACAAATGAACCGCGTCCGATCATCCTGACGATCGGCCGCGGTTCGGCTTCATGGGTACGGGGCCTGCGGCTACTGCTTGCAGGACGTCCGGGCGTGGCTCCGCGCCTTCGCCGACAGGTCGGCCATGGCGTTCTTGATGTCGGTCCGGTTGTAGTAGGTGTCGCTGTACCGCCAATTGGAGAAGGCGCACACATAGCTCTGGTTGAGCAGCGCCGTGCCGTATTGCCTGAGCTCCGCCGCGCTCATGGCCCACGTCTTGGCCAGCGTACCCCTGATGCCGCTCGAGCCGTCGCCGCCGTCCAGCACGTTGAGCCCCGCGACCAGCCCCAGTCCCTTCGACTTCGCCCGCTTCACCTGGTTGGCGGCCCAGGTCGCGGGATTGTCGCTGGTCTTGGACCGGAACGTGATCCACCCGGCGTCGAGATAGACGTAGGTGACCACGGCGTCCGCCAGCCAGTTGGGCGGCGCGGCGACGAGGGTCGGCAGATTGGGCCACCGCTGCTTGCTGTACTTGGCCACCGCTTCCACGGTCGCCTGCGGGATGACCTTGTTCCCCCAGCGGCTGGCGAAGTGGGGCTCGTCCAGGATGAAGTGGCCGACGATGGTGCCGTCGTTGATGTAGGAGTCGAGATTGATGCTCCGGAACTTGTCCACCCCGCTCTTCCACTTGGCGAGGTTGAAGGTCCCGTCGGCATTCTTGTAGTCAGCCTCCCCGCCGGCCAGCCGGATCAGGACCCGGCCGCCCTTGGCCCGCACCTGCGAGAGGGTGTTGAGCACTCCCGACGGGGTGGCCGTGTACACCAGGCCGGTGTGCACCGAGTTGAGCTGCGACACCGCCAGCTTGGTGGACGAGAAGACGATGCCCGGCTGCGTCGCGGCCGCGGCGAGGTCCGGCACGGTGGTCATCTCCGTCTCGGTGGACGGTCCCACCCGGTCGTTGTCGGCGCACGCCGCCGCGACCAGCCCGAGCATACCCAGTACAACGGCCCGCGACCGACCAGGTCGGCGGGCCGATTTCATGACGTGACGCATGGCAAACCCTCATAGTGCTTGAGGCCGGGAGGACTCCGAGCCTGCCCGGCGGGGCGGGAAGGTTCGGCCCGGACGGCCCGGATGTCAACCGCGGGCGTCCGACCGTCATGCCATGGGGGCAAGTATCACCTTGCCCCGCGTCTCGCGCTGCTCGAGACGCCGATGGGCCTCCGCGGCCTCGGCGAGCGGAAAATGGTGGCCGAGCGTCACGCTGAGCTTTCCCTCCAGCACGAGGCGCTGCAGCTCGCGCCTGGCCGGAGCCCAGCGCTCCGGCGGATCGGTCGCGAGCCAGAAGCTGCCGACCTTGAGGCTCCGCTCGTACAGCGCGTCGGGATGAATGGGATCGGGCGAGCCGCTGGCCTCGCCGAAGAACACGAGCTGGCCGTACGGCGCCAGGGCGGCGAGGCTGTCCGCCTGGGTGGCGCGCCCAACCGAATCGAAGACAGCGTCCACGCCTTCGCCGCCGTTGGCCTCGCGCACCAGCGCCGGCAGATCGGGCCCGTAGGGCAAGGCGACGGCACCGAGGGCGCGGACCAGCTCCAGCTTGGCGGGCGTGGACGCGGTGCCGAGGACGCGGACGCCGCGCTCGCGCAGGAGCTGCACCAGCAGGGTGCCCACCCCGCCGGCCGCGGCGTGCACCAATGCGCTCTGTCCCGGCGCGAGCGAGGTCGCGGCATGGCTCAGGCCGTAGGCCGTGAGCCCCTGCACCGGCAGTGCGGCCGCGATGGGGAAGTCGACGCCGTCGACGAGGGTGAAGAGCGCCGCCGCCGTGACGGTCGCGAGCTCCGCGTAGGTCCCGCTGGTGCGCGGCGCCCAGAACGCGACCCGGCGGCCGACCCATTCGGCGCCGACGCCGGGCCCCACGCCCTCGACCACGCCCGCGGCTTCGTTGCCTGGAATCCACGGCAGCGCGGGTGGATCGTACGCGCCGCGGCGGCGCTCGGTATCGGAGAAGTTGACGCCGATGGCGTGCAGCCGGACGAGGACCTCACCCGGACCGGGGCGAGGCGCGTCCGCCGAGCCGAGCGTGAGCACGTCGGGGTCGCCGAGCGCGCGCACGACGATGGCGCGCACGGGCTAGTCGAGCAGCCGCACGGCCACCCATCGGCCGAGGTAGATCCCGCCCCCCGTGCCGACCACGCTCAGGACGAAGGCGGTCATCATGCCGGCGCGGGCGCCCGCCCACCAGCCGATCGCGCCGCCCACCGTCGCGCCGACCCATCCCAGCAGCTTGCTCATCCCCTGCCCTCGCGGGTCCGCTCGTCGCTCGACGGCAGCGTCGGCCCGCGGTGCGCGATCGCCTCGAGCTCCACGTGCGGCTCGAGGATGGGTAGGGTCGGCACGGCGCTCCCGCCCGGCTCGGCGTCGAGCCACAGGGCACCGCGGTCGGTCGCCCGACGGTGCGCGGGCAGCCAGCCCTCCGGCACCCACGGGTAGGCCGCGCGATACTCGGTCCGCACGCGGAGACGGTAGCTGAGGATCGTCCCCGCGGGCGCGGTCCGGTCGTCGTCGCCGAGCAGCGGCTCGCCGGACGGCCGCGACGACCGTCTCCGGTACGGCAGCATGGCGCGGATGCGCCGGACCAGCTCGTCGGGCACGAACGGCTTGCGCAGCACCGGGTCGGGGAGGTGCGCGGATCCCTCCGCGCAGCCCGAGGTGTAGAGCACGCGGAGGTCGGGACGCCGGCTCCGGAGCTTCGCCGCCAGCTCCTCGCCGTCCATGTCGGCGAGGCCGAGGTCGAGCACCGCGAGATCGAGCCGCCGCGGCGAGCCGGCGGTGGTGACCAGCGCCTCGCTCGCGCTCGACGCGGTGAGGAGATCGTACTCCTGCCGCGCGAGCGAGCGTCGCAGCAGGCGGAGCACCGACTCGGTGTCGTCCACCAGGAGCACGAGCGGGCGCGGAATCGCGAGCGCGCTCACGAGCGTGTGGGATGCATCGGGATACCGATCGAAGGAGACGCCGGAAGCTATGCGCGCGACCGCGCTCCCAATAGTGCCGGCGTGGCATCCCACCCGGGCACCCGCGCGTCAGAGCATCAGGTGCGCGAGCGCCTTGCCGCGCGGCGGACCCAGGCCGTCGGGCGACGGCTCCTCGGTGAGCGCCGCACCCTTGACCGTGGCACAGGCCTGCGGCTCCGGCATGCCGGTGGTGAACATCGTGGGCCGCTGGGTGCTCGCGTTCACTTCCGTGCCCCGCACCATCCCGTCCGCGCAGATGAACCAGAACTGGTAGCGATGGCCGGCCGGCGCGGGCGGCAGCCCGTGGATCACGACGTTCCAGCGGTGGGTGACCTCGTCGGCGAAGATCAGCACGCCGCCTCGCGCACCGTCCATCTCCACGTCGGCCTGGAGCACGCGGCCCGCCCGCATGATCGAGAGGGTGTCCCGCAGCGCGGCCACGGCCAGCTCCCGATCCCGCAGCTCGCGCCGCAGGCCCGCGGTCCGCGAGCGGCCCAACGCCCAGCCGCCCGCCAGCAGCAGCGCCGACGCCGCGATCGCCGCGGGCACCAGCCAGCGCGGGCGACGGGCCCGTCGACCCTCCAGCACGCGCGCGATGATCCGCCGCCGGAGCCCGGGCCTCGGCGGTGCCGGCGGCAACCCCATCGGGAGCCATCGCAGATCGGCCTCGATGCCGGCGACCTCTCGCAGGCACTCCTCGCAGCCGTGGAGGTGCGCCTCGAACGTCCGCTCGTCCTCCGGGTCCAGCGTCCGGGTGGCGTAGTCGAGCCGGTGCTCGGCGAACCACTCGTGCGGCCTCATACGACCCACTCCTTGAGGTCCGCCAGCGCGGGACGAAGGCGCCCGAACGCCAGCCGGAGGCGGGTCTTCACCGTGCCGAGCGGGATCTCGAGCTCCTTGGCGATCTCCGACTGGGTCAATCCCTCGAAGTACGCGAGCTGGACCACGGCGCGCTGGTCGGGCGGCAGCGTGTCGAGCGCGGCGTGCACCTGGGTATGCACATGCCAGCCCGGACGGCCCGCCTCGTCGGGCTCGACCGGCGGGCTCACGCGGACCTCCGCATCGGCGGCCGCCGCGACCAGCTTGCGCTCCCGGCGGCGGCGTCCTCTCAGGCGATCGATCGCGCGGTGGCGGGTGATGCGCAGCAGGTAGGGCATGAGGCCGGGATACCCTTCGCTCGCGGGGGTGACGTTCTGCCACACGGTGCGGAACGCTTCCATGACCACCTCCTCGGCTTCGTCGGCGTCCTGCAGCATGGCCTGCGCGACATTGAGCAGCCAGGGCGTGGCGATCTCGACCAGCTCGACGAGCGCCTGCTCGTCGCGGGCGACGAGCCGCTCGCGAAGCGACGCCTCGCGCTCGACCTCGAGCCGCCGGGGACCGGAGCGGGGGTCGGACTCCGGCATGGGCTTCGGCCCTCCGCTACCCGGGTCGGGCACGACGCAATCCGGGAGCCTGGAGGGATTCCGCCACGAGCTTCGCGGCACGGCGTTGCGGCCCTCGCGGCGCGGTGCCGCCAGAGAAGCAACGACGGCCGGCGTGGAGCGGTTCTTCGGGGAGGGATGTCCGTTGCAGGGCCATGCCAAATAGTGTCTCGGGAGGGCACGGTACCGCCACCTCTGCATGTCCGACGTAGGGTGGGCAACGCGAAGGGGGCGGAGCCCGGCCGACTTCCGGCCGAGCTCCGCCCCCCTACCCCGCCGCGTGCGTCAGCGACCGAAGTTCATCGCGCCGGCCAGCCCGAACGACGTGCTCGAGCCGTCGAGACCCACGGGGATGCTGATGCTCGGGTTCAAGCTGAACCGCGAGCTGAACACGAACCCGGTGCCCAGCGTGAGCAGACCGTAGCTCTCCGAGCCCGACGCCGAGGTGGTGCCGTCGTCGATCGTCGCCCGGGTATTCGCGAACTGGAAGCTCGCGGTGGGCACGATCTGCATCTGCGGGCTCCCTCCGACGAGGGCGCCGACCGAGGCGCCGAAGGCGAAGGTCCGGCTAGACAGGTCCACGCCGCTGGCGAGCACGTCGTTGGGACCCGAGGAGAGGCCCAGGCTCGCCACCGGGCACAGCTCGGCGGTCCGGCTCGCGTGCAGCGGGATCTGGTACCCGCCGCCGACGTTGAAGTCGAACGACGACCCGCCGAGCCCGTCGTAGGACGTGCTGCCGATGCCGGCCTTGCCGTACAGGCTCTTCGGCGCGCCGTACCCGAAGGTGCCGCCGAAGCCGCTCGACCCGTCGGCGAAGTTGCCGCCGCCGGCGATCTGCATCTGGCCGCTCGAGAACGAGGGCATGCCGGCGCAGGTCTGCGCCGCGGCCTGGCCGCCGAGTATGAAAGGAAGGGCCAACGAGAGAAGGTAGATGCGCCGCATGGATGCCTCTCCGGTGTCGTGGTTCCGTCCGTCCGGGGAGGGTCCATCCCACGCTACACGCGCGCTGGGCGCGGTGACGCGGGATGGGATACCGCTGGCTCCGGCAACCGGACGGTCTCGCAGGAAGCGAGACTCCTGGCTTTGCGTCCCCGCCTCGCGACGGGTTTGCCTTGATCGGTTCGCCCTTTGGGGGGCGCTGCAACGCTCCGCAACGCTCATGCCGTCCGAGCGCTCGGCGCTGCAAGCAAATGCACCGCGGTGGAGGGGTGTTTCACATCGCGCGGTACTTGGGTCCGCTCCCGCCCTCACGCGGTGTCCATCGCGGCCCGAGCACGTCGGTGGCCTTGCAGTCCACGCAGTTGGGTGCGTTGACCCGAAGCTCGTCGCCCACGCGCTCGTACACGCCGGCCGGGCACACGTGGGCGTAGAAGTCCGCGACCTCGCCGCTCACATCCTTCCCGACGATGAGGTGTGAGGGGATCGTGTCGCGGGTGGCGTTGCCCGACTTGAACACCGCGTCGAGCTTGCCGAAGGTGAGCGTGCCGTCGGGGGTGAACGGCTTCTCGGGCTCGGCGGGCGTGCGCGGCGTCCGCGCGTCCTCGGGCATCTCGATTCGCCCGCCGGGGAATCGGCCCCCGGTCACCGTCATCAGCCCGGCCATCAGCCCGCCGAGGTAGAGTCCGTCCTTGAACGCGAGCCGCATGTTCCGGGTGCGGTACATGTCGCCCACGATGTAGCTGTCGTTCACCATCCGGTCGTACGCCGCGAGCGCCGCGGCGCTCGGCTCGCCGGCCTTGAGCGCGGCGAACACGGCGCGCGCGGCGTACATCCCCGACTGCATGGCGTAGTGGATCCCCTTGAGCGAAGGCACGTCCACGTAGCCGGCGGTGTCGCCCACGAACAGCACGCCGTCGCCGCTCCGGCGCTGGGGCAGCGCGTGGTACCCGCCCTCGGGAATCGTCTTGGCGCCCCACTCGAGCAGCTGGCCGCCCTCGAGCTGCTGCCGGAACAGCGGATGCAGCTTGAGCCGTTGCAGCAGCTCGTGCACGTCGAGGCTGGCGTCGTGGTAGTCGAGCCCGACGACCAGGCCGAGCGCCACCTGCGACGGGCCGTGCGGGTACATGAAGCTCCCGCCGAAGGCGTCGGTCGGCAGCGGCCAGCCGAGCGTGTGGATCACCGCCTCGAGCGGACGCTTCACCTCCCACAACTCCTTCACGCCGAGCGCGAAGAGCTGCGGGTTGGCGGAGCCGACCTTCTGCCACTCGCGCCACGCCTGGCCCAGGAGCCCGCGCGTCCCCTCGGCCACCACCGTCACGCGCCCGGTGAGGTCGGTCGGCTCGGTGTAGCTCGGCCCGGGCCGGCCCGTACGGTCCAGCCCCGACGGCGCGGTGCGGACGCCGCGCACCGCCGTGCCGTCCACCAGCAGCGAATCGACCGGGAACCCGGCGAACAGGTTGACGCCGAGCGCTTCGGCGCGCTCGCCGAGCCAGCGGACGATCTCGCAGATCGAGGCGGTGTAGAAGCCGCTGTTGTGCATCGTGGGCGGCGTCGGGATCCGCTGCGCGCGACGCTCGGTCATGAAGTAGACGGCTTCGGCGGGAACGGGCTGGCGGAACGGGAAGTCGGAGGGCTGGAGGTCGGGGAACAGCTCGCGGAACGCGCGGGGATTCACGACCGCGCCCGAGAGATTGTGCTCGCCCAGGCTCTCGGCTTTCTCGAGCACGCCGATGTTGAGGTCGGGCATGCCGCCGCCGCTCTCCTGGTCGCGCTTCACCAGCTGCGCCAGCTCGATCGCGCAGGCGAGCCCGGCAGGCCCGGCCCCGACGATCAGCACGTCCATCTCGATCGCCTCGACGCCCGGCGGGTCACGCAGGATCACGCGGTCGAGCGGAATGGGGGGCTGGTGGCGGATCGGCAGGATCGTATGCACGACGGCTCCTGGTGAAGGTCGGTCGGTGGCAGAATATACACGCGCCCGCTCGGCCGGCGGCCTTACATTGGCAGCCATGGACCTCCACAAGGCCGTGCGCGATCCGTGGGTCTGGGGCCAGTTCGCCCTCATCGGCGTCGTCGTCCTGCTGGGGCCGGTGCTGCCCCGGTTCGTGAGCCTGGGCGACATGGACTACGCGCTCAACCGGGTGGACCCGGACTGGATCCGGGTGCTCGGCGGAGCGCTCGCGCTGGCGGGTCTGGCGCTCTCGCTGTGGGGCGTGCGGTCGCTCGGGCCGAGCCTGACGCCGGGCACCGAGCCGCTGGCGGGCGCGCCGCTGGTGACCCGCGGCGCGTACGCGCACGCGCGGCATCCGATCTACGGTGGGCTCGTCCTCATGCTCGCGGGATACACGGTCGCGTGGGCCAACTGGACGCTGGGGCTGATCGTCGGGTTCCTGGCGCTGCAGTACTTCGGGGCGAAGGCGCGGGCGGAGGAGCAGTGGCTGATCGAGCGCTACCCGGAGTATCAGCGGTACGCTCTGACGGTGAGGCGGCGCGTCCTCTAGGTGCGGTGCAGCGAAGGCGAGCGACTCAGCGACGCTGGGACGAGCGCCTCTCCTCGACGAGGTACGGATCGCGGCCGCTTCGGGCGGCTCGCCACAGCATCCGGCCCATCGCCAGATTGCCCAGCCCGAGCCACAAACCGACGTGCATCTGCCGCGACCACAGCGGCCAGCCGTGGGCGGTGTTGCCGGTGAGATCGAGGAGCACCATCAGGCTGGCCGCTCCCATGAGCAACGGCCCGAGCACCCAGGCGAGCGCCCGGTACAGGGGACGAACAGGACCGGCTTGGAGGAGTGGGCTCATCGCTCCCGCCTGCCGGGCATTTTCCGTTCCGGTCGGGGGCCGGCGCGTCCACGCGCCGTCCGTCACGAGGGTTAGGCCTCCTGTCGGGCGGGCGAGGCGGCGCGGCGCCGCTCCGGGCCGTCGGGCGACCCGCTGGTATCGTTGGACTATGAGGTTGTTACCTCGACTCTGGCGGCCTGACGGCGCCCATTGCAGCTTCCCTCCTTCCTCCTGTCCCCAGCTGTCCCCAGCGTTCCGATTCCAGAGGCAGCCCCGTGCCCGCAGGCCTTCGCCCGATCCTCACGCACGCCGGTGCGGCGCTCGTCGCGCTGGCGGCGCCGCTCGCCGCCGTGCGGCTCGCCGCGCAGGACAGCACCACCCGCGTCGTCGTCGACACGACCACGAAGTACAAGAGCGACAGTCTCCCGCTCAAGCCCGAGCGCACCCTGGCGTTCGACACCGATCAGGCGACGTGGCTCTCGCTCGACGTCTCGCCCGACGGCCGCACGATCGTCTTCGAGCTGCTCGGCGATCTCTACACCCTGCCGATCGCGGGCGGCGAGGCAAAGCGGATCACTTCCGGCCTCCCGTTCGACTCGCAGCCCCGCTACTCGCCGGACGGCAAGCGGCTCGTCTTCCTCAGCGATCGCGACGGGGCGGAGAACGTATGGACCTCTGACCCCGACGGCACGCGGCTCCGCCAGGTGACCAAGGGCGCGACCTCGCTGTACGCGTCGCCCGAGTGGACGCCGGACGGGCGCTACCTGGTCGTCTCGCGCCAGGAGGACTGGCTCAAGTCCAACTATCAGCTCTGGCTGTACCACGAGGACGGCGGCAACGGCATCAGCCTGACCAAGCCCGACACCGGCGCCGGCGCGGTCGGCCGAGGCTACCGGCCGGGCATCGACGCGCTCGGGCCCGCCTTCGGCCGCGACGGTCGCTACGTCTGGTACGCGCGCCACCAGGGCGGCTTCGGCTACGATCTCACGTTCCCGCAGTGGCAGCTCGCCACCTACGATCGCGAGACCGGCAAGGTGGTGGTGCAGAGCGATCTCTACGGCAGCTCGATGCGGCCGGTGCTGTCGCCCGACGGACGCTGGCTGGTGTACGCCAGCCGGCTCGATGCCGAGACCGGGCTCCGGCTCCGGGACCTCGTCACCGGCAGCGAGCGGTGGCTGGCCTGGCCGGTGCAGCGCGACGACCAGGAGTCGCGCTTCACCCGCGACCTCATGCCCGGCTCCACGTTCACCCCGGACTCGAAGGCGCTGATCACGAGCTACGGCGGCCGGATCTGGCGGGTCCCGCTGGCGGACGGCGCGCCGGCGGCGATCCCGTTCCATGCCCGGGTCTCCCAACCGGCCGGTCCGCTCGTACGCTTCGCGTACCCGGTGGACACCGGCGAAGTCCTCGTGCGCCAGATCCGGAACCCCGCGGCGTCACCCGACGGCAAGTCGGTCGCGTTCAGCGCGCTCGACCGGATCTACGTGATGGCGTGGCCCCGCGGCACGCCCAAACGGCTCACGCGGGACAGGATCCACGAGCAGGTGCCGGTGTGGTCGCCGGACGGGCGCTGGATCGCGTACGTGACGTGGAAGGAGAACGGCGGCGGGGTGTATCGCATGCGATCCGACGGCCGGGGCAAGCCGGAGCGGCTGACGGCGGAGCCGGGGTTCTTCGACACGCCGGCGTGGTCGCCCGACGGCAAGCGGATCGTCGTCGTGCGCGAGCCGGTGGACCTCAGGATCCGGGAGCGGAGCCCCGCCGGCTACGAGCTGGCCTGGCTGCCGGCGGCGGGGGGAAAGCTCTCCCGCATCGCGTTCGTCGCGCCGGGCGGGCGGCCGCACTTCAGCCGCGATCCGGAGCGGATCTACGTCTACGACCCGGGTGACGGCCTCGTGTCGATGCGCTGGGACGGGACCGATCGCCGCGCGCACCTCAAGGTGACGGGCTTCAAGGCCAGCGTCGAGAAGGCGGAGCCGGATCCGGCCGACGAGATCATCGTGAGCCCGGACGGGAACCAGGCGCTGGCGCAGGTGGGCAACCGGATCTTCCTCGTGAGTCTTCCCGAGGTCGGGGGGCAGGTGCCGACCCTCAACGCCGCGCTGCCCAAGGAGAGCGCGTTCCCGGTCAAGCGGCTGACGCGCATCGGCGGCGATTTCCCGAGCTGGTCGGCGGACGGGAAGTTCCTGCAGTGGTCCATCGGGAGGAGCGCGTTCCGCTACGACCCCGTGCTGGGGGACTCGCTCGACCGGCTCAAGACCTCGTCCGACTCGGCGCGGGCCGACTCGCTGCAGCAGGCGGCCGCCGCCGGACAACCGGGGGACACGGCGGCCAAGTCGCGCGCCGACTCGATCGCCCTGCTGCCCGGCTACGAGGGCGAGCGGGTGGACGTCGCCATCCGCGCGCCGCGCGACGTGCCCCGCGGGACCGTCGTGCTGAGGGGCGCCCGCATCGTCACCATGAAGGGCGACGAGGTGATCGAGCGGGGCGAGATCGCGGTCCGCGACAACCGGATCGAGTACGTGGGCCCGGTGCGGAGCGGCCCGGCGGAAGCCGGGACCACCGTGCTCGATGCCAGCGGGAAGACCATCATCCCCGGCCTGGTGGACATCCACTCGCACATGTGGCCCACCTGGGGCATCCACGAGACCCAGGTCTGGAAGTACCTCATCAACCTGGCGTACGGCGTGACCACGACCCGCGACCCGCAGACCGGCACCACCGACATCCTCACGTACGCGGATCAGGTGGACACCGGCGAGCTGCTGGGGCCGCGGATCTACTCGACCGGACCCGGCGTGTTCTGGAGCGAGAACTTCCAGAGCCTTGACGACGCGCGGCAGGCGCTCAAGCGGTACAGCGAGTTCTACCACACCCACACGATCAAGCAGTACATGACCGGCAACCGGAAGCAGCGCCAGTGGACGATCATGGCGGCCAAGGAGCTCGGCCTGATGCCCACGATCGAGGGCGGGCTCGACTTCAAGATGAACCTGACCGCGATGCTCGACGGCTATCCGGGTCACGAGCACAGCTATCCCATCATGCCGCTCTCGCGCGACGCGGTCGAGCTGGCGGCCCGCTCGGGCATCACCTACACCCCGACGCTGCTGGTCAACTACGGCGGACCCTGGGGCGAGAACTACTTCTACGAGCGGTTCGACATCCATCAGAACCCCAAGGTCCGGCGGTTCATGCCGCACGAGGAGATCGACACCCGGGCGGAGCGGCGGCCGTGGTTCCGGGAGAACCAGTACGTCTTCCCGCGCATCGCCGCCGGCGCGGCGGCCATCGTGCGTGCCGGAGGCCGCGTGGGGCTCGGCGGCCACAGCCAGATGGACGGGCTCGGCACACACTGGGAGCTCTGGGCGCTGGCGTCGGGCGGCATGACGCCGATGGAAGTGCTCCGGATCGGCACCCGGTTCGGCGCGGAGGCGATCGGGTTCGCCAAGGACCTGGGCTCGCTCGAGCCGGGCAAGCTCGCCGACCTCATCGTGCTGGACAAGAACCCGCTGGAGGACATCCACAACACCGAGTCCATCCACTGGGTCATGAAGAACGGCCGGGTCTACGACGGGAACGACCTGAGCGAGATCTGGCCGCGGAAGCGCGCGTTGCCGGAGCAGTGGTGGGCGCGGTGGTCGCCTGCCGCGGACAGCGCGCGATAGAGGGCGGCCGCAGGGGTCGGGGTCGCTACTTTTCACGCCCATGACGACCCCCATCATCCCCGGCTTCCGGTCGGTGCCGTTCACCGGCGTCATCTACGTCATGGCCCAGGCGGCGCGGCGAGGGTTCCGCTACGGGCACCCGGAATGGTGCAATCTTGGCCAGGGCCAGCCCGAGACCGGGCCGCTGCCCGGCGCGCCGCCGCGGGTGCACCAGGTCGAGATCGGCGTGGACGACCAGGAATACGCCCCGGTGCCCGGCATCTGGGAGCTGCGCCGCGCCGTGGCCGAGTTGTACAACGAGCTCTACCGGAAGGGAAAGCGCTCGCAGTACACCGAGCGCAACGTCTGCATCTGCGGCGGCGGCCGGGCCTCGCTCACCCGCGCCGTCGCGGCGCTCGGCGAGGTGAACCTGGGGCACTTCCTCCCGGACTACACGGCGTACGAGGAGCTGCTCGACATCTTCAAGCTGTTCACCTCGATCCCGATCCTGCTCGAGGGCGCGACCGGCTACCATTTCGCGCTGGAGGAGCTCGAGCGCGAGATCACGGGCCGAGGGCTCTCCGCGCTGCTGCTCTCCAATCCGTGCAACCCCACCGGCAAGGTCATCCAGGGCGACGAGCTCGACGGCTGGGTGGGCCTCGCGCGCGAGGTGGGCTGCACCCTGCTGATCGACGAGTTCTACTCGCACTACATCTGGGCGCCGACGGCCGACGGCACCGGCCTGGTGAGCGCGGCCCGCCACGTGGACGACGTGGACGCGGATCCGGTCGTGCTGTTCGACGGCCTCACCAAGAACTGGCGCTATCCGGGCTGGCGGACGACCTGGATCGTGGGTCCGCAGCCGGTGATCGAGGCGGTGTCGAGCAGCGGCTCGTTCCTCGACGGCGGCGGCAGCAAGCCGCTCCAGCGCTCGGCGGTGCCGCTGCTCGAGCCCTCGCTGGTGCGGGCGGAGACGGCGGCGATCCGCGAGGCGTTCCTCCGGAAGCGGACGATCCTGGGCGACGGGCTTCGCGCCGCGGGCGTGCGGTTCGACCTCGAGCCCGAGGGCACCTTCTACTGGTGGGGCGACGTGTCGCGGCTGCCGCCGTCGATCAATACCGGGATGACGTTCTTCCAGCAGGCGCTGGAGCGGCAGGTGATCTGCGTGCCGGGCGAGTTCTTCGACGTGAACCCCGGCAAGCGGCGGAGCGGGCGGCCGTCGCGGTTCCGGAACTACGTGCGGTTCTCGTTCGGGCCGGAGGAGCGGGCGGTGGCGGAGGGGGTGCGGCGAATCGGGGAGATGGTGCGGGAGGCAATGAAGTCTCTACCTTCGTAGAAACTCCACCACCGCCGGATTCACCGTCTCCGGCCGCTCGTACTGCGCGGCGTGGCCCGCCTTGTCCACCGGCAGGAACTCCGCCGCCGGCAGCACCGAGACCGCGACCTCGAGCTGCGCGAAGGGCGTGATCTTGTCCTCCCTCCCCCACACCACCAGCACCGGCTTTCGCGACGCGGCCAGGTTGCGGAAGAGTGGCAGCGAGTCGCGCGGCATCGACCGCCGGGTCGAGAGCAGCGCGCGCCCGGTGCCGCGGATGCGGGCCTGCGCGAGCACGCGGTCGCGGAAGTCGAGCGGCAGCGGGAGGGGATCGAGGAACATGGCGACGGCGCGGTCGGCGACCCACTCGGGGCCCTTCCGCCGCTGGAGATACTCACCCACGCCGGGGAGCAGCTCGAGCCAGCGGGGCCGCAGGTTCGACGGGCCGAAGCCCGCGGGGTCCACCAGGACGACCCGGCGCACCCGGGCGGGATAGCGGTCGGCGAAGTTGGCGCAGATCTGCGCGCCCATCGAGAACCCCATGAGATGCACCGGCCCGGAGATGGCGAGGGTCTCGATCAGGGCGCGGAGCTGGCGCTCGTACAGGGCGAGGTCGTACGCGCAGTGCAGCCGGTCGGACCGGCCGCGGCCGTACAGATCGTACGCGACGACATGGAACCCGGCCGCCGCCAGCGCGGGCGCCGTGCGCTCCCAGACGAGAAGCGGCGTCGAGAAGCCGTGTACCAGCACGACGGCCGGCCCCGTGGGAGGACCGGCCGTCTCGTAGTACGTCATCCCGTCCGAGAGGCGGGCGAACCGTCCCGGCGCGGAGGCGCGGATCGCTTCGTCCAGGACCGCGGACTCTTTGACTATGCGTGCCCCCGGGCCTTCCGCACCTCGTCGGTCAGCCGCGGCAGGATCTCGAACAGGTCGCCCACGATGCCGTAGTCGGCGACCTTGAAGATCGGCGCGTCCTTGTCCTTGTTGATCGCGACGATCGTCTTGGCCGTGCGCATGCCGGCGAGATGCTGGATCGCGCCGGAGATCCCGACCGCCACGTACAGCTCCGGGCTCACCACCCGCCCGGTCTGGCCGATCTGGTCGGTGGCTGGCCGCCAGCCGTCGTCGGTGACCGCGCGGGTGGCGCCGACCGCCGCATTGCCGAACGCGGCCGCGAGGTCCTCGACCAGGGCGAAGTGCTCGGGGGCACGGAGGCCGCGTCCGCCGCTCACGATCACCGGCGCCTCGCCCAGGTCGAGCTTGGCGCCGGTCTGCTGCGCCAGCTCGGTCACCACCACCCGCGCGGAGCCCGGGTCCGCGGCCGGCGCCGCGGTCTCGACTCGCGCCGACTTCGGCTGCTCGACCGCGGTGATCGCGCCCGGACGGAGCGACACGATCGCCGGCGTGCCGGTGAGGCGAAGCGTGACGATGACCTTGCCGGTGTACGCCGGATGCTGCGCCAGCAGCGCGTCGCCCTGGAGCTCGAACGCCGTCACGTCCGACGCCAGCCCCACGCCCAGCTTCGCCGCGACCCGCGGCGCGAGATCCCGCCCCTCCGCCGAGGCGGAGAAGAAGCCCGCGCGATACGGTCCCGCCTTGAGCCGCTCGGCCGCGGTGGCGGCGGCGACCTCGGGGTTGTAGCGCTCGAGCCCGGCGTGCTCGACGGCGACGACCACGTCGGCGCCGTAGCGGCCGAGCGCCTCCGCCTTCGCCGCGATCCCCAGGGCGCCCAGCACCAGCGCGTGGACTTCGCCGCCGCCGGACGCGTCGGCCGCCTGCCGCGCCGCCGTCACCGCCTCGAACGCCACCTTGCGGAGCTCGCCGCCCCGCGTCTCCGCGAACGCGAACATCGTCGCCATCAGAGCACCTTCGCTTCGGTCCGGAGCCGCTGCACCAGCTCGGGCACCGCGTCCTTGCCTTCGCCCACGAACCGCGGGCCGGACCGCTCGGGCGGGAGCGCCATCGTCTCGACGGTGAGCCGCACCTCGCCGAGCGCGGCCGGCCTGGTCTCGAGCGGCTTCTTCTTCGCGGCCATGATCCCCTTGAGCGTCGCGAGCCGCGGCCGCGCGATCCCCTCGTCAATTGAAAGCACCGCCGGCAGCGGGAAACGCACGGTCTCCGCCGCGCCCTCGAGATCGCGCCGCGCCGTCCCCTGCCCGCCCGCGATCTCGAGGTGCGAGATCGCCGTCACGCACGGCAGATCGAGCAGCTCCGCGACCATCGGGCCGACCGTGCCGCTCGCGGTGTCCGTCGCCATCCGGCCGAACAGGATCAGGTCGTAGCCGCCATCCTTGAGCTCGGCCGCGAGCGCGCGGGCGATCGCCAGCCCATCCACCGGCACCTCGTCCGCCTTGAGCTGCACCGCGCGCGCGGCCCCCATGGCGAGCCCCTTCCGGAGCGTTTCCTGCACCCCGTCAGGCCCCACGCACACGAGCACGACCTCGCCCGGCCCCTGCTTCTCGACCAGCTGCAGCGCGACCTCGAGCGCGTACCCATCGAAGTCACTCATGTCGTACTTGAGCCCGCCCTGGTCCAGCGACTTGCGGTCCGCCGCGATGGAGAACCGCAACTCCATGTCCGGCACCCGCTTGATGCACACCGCGATCTTCAAACGACGCTCCCGAAAAAGATGCCCGAACCGGCCTGAACTGGGCGCAAACCTAGTCGCCAAAGGGATCGGTCGCCAGCCACGAACAACGCTGAGCGACACACGAGCACCGAGCAGCCGCCGCGGGCACGGTGACCCCGCAGGGAGCGTCAGTGCCCCTGACTTTCCTGCGTCCTCCCCCGCGCACGCACTGCAGCGACCGAAGGGGTCGCCGTGCCCGCGGCGGCTGCGACTGCATGCCCGGATCTCCGTGCCGGCACAACGAGACGAGAGCCCGCCGGACCGCCACAAAAGAACGCAGTGTCGGTCCGGCGGGCTCTCGTCTCGTTGTGCCCGAAGCTTCCGGGAGGCTGCTTAGCTGGCGCGGCCGTCAGCGACCCGCCGATCAGGCGTGGGGCGGGCCACGCGGCGCCGGTCGGTGCCGGAGCGCGGAATCCAGTTTTCCTCGAAGGGCGGCGCCGGCGTCGCTTGCGCCGTGGCGTGGAGGACGGGGCGCGTAGCCTCGCGGGACGGCTCCCGCACGGGTGTGGGTGTACGATCGAGCCTGGGCCCCGTGTGCTCGACCCTGCGGCCGAGCCGATCGAGAATCTGGGCCGCGCGGTCGCGCCCGCCGAGGCCGAAGGCGAGGCCCGAGGCCAGGGCCAGCGCGCCGACCACGCCGACGAGCAGCGTGTTGATGAGCGTCGTCGCGACGCCGAGCTGGTTCACGGCCACCACGATCGCGAACGACCATACCGCGACCTTGGTGACGGCTGCCAGCATCTCGGGGTTGTTGAAGCCGGCCTCGGCGGTAGTGCCGCGCACCAGCTGCGAGAGGGCGTTGGCGGCGAGCCCGCCGATCACCAGCACGACGAGCGCCACGATCAGGTTGGGCAGCCAGAGCAGGAGCTGCTGCAGCACCACCGAGACCGCCGGCAGGCCGAGCAGGTCGAAGGCGACGACCAGCGTGATCAGCCGGACGAACCACTTCACCACGCCCGCGATGACCGTCGCGGCGTCCTGGCGCACGCCCATCTTCTGCACGAAGCCGGCGAAGCCGGAGCGGCGGGCGAGATCGTTGAAGTGGACGGCCTGGAGCAGGACGACGACACCGCGCGCGAGGACCGAGGATACCAGCCACCCCGCGATCAGGATGACGGCGAAGCCGATCAGCCGCGGGAGCGCGGCCAAGCACGGTGTTCAGCGCGCCGGCGAGTGAGGCCCGGATCGCGTCGGCGGTGCTGCGGACGGGTACGGCGACGGACGTCCCTTGCATGTCATCCTCCGAATTCCCGCCGCACGACCAGCTTCACGGCGCGGGCCCCGGCCGGGGTCAGGAACCGCTCCAGCTCGCCGGTGCGACGGTTCTCGTTGAATGTGCCGAAGATTGCCGCGTGCGTGTCGAACACGTTGTTCACGACGGCGGAGACTTCCCAGCCGCCGAAGGTGTAGCCGGCGCGCACCGACGTCGTAAAGTAGTCGTCCAGCGGCTCGGTCTCGTTGGCCTCGTCGCCGCGGAGCCACTGGCCGCCGGTGTAGCGCAGGTCCAATCCAAGATCGACCCCCGCCGCCAGTCGCACCAGCCCGCCGGCCTTCGCCTGGTGCGCCGGCACCAGCGGGATCTCGTCGCCCACGGCGACCGCGTTCGGGCCCGCGAGGGGCGAGCCGGCGAAGTCCTCGCTGGCGCGGGCGCTGAAGATCTCGGCCGGATCGCGATAGGTCGCGTGGGTGTAGGCGTAGTTGGCGTAAAGCGATACCCGTTCGCTCGGCACCACCTGCAGGCCGAGCTCCACGCCTTCGCGCCGGGTGTCGCCGATGTTCTCGAAGAACCCCTCGAACACCGCGTTCTCCGACTGGATGAACGAGATGTCGTCCTGCACCCCGGTGCGGTAGATCGATGCGGTGATGATCGCCGGGCCACGCACCAGCTGCATGCCGGTCTCGACGGTCGTCGAGACCACCGGATCCAGCGGCGGGTCGTCGCCCAGGGCGAACGGGAGGGGGCAAGCCGCGGTCTCGTCCGCGCAGGCCAGCTCGAGCACGGCGGGCGCGCGGAAGCTCTGACCCACCGACGCGTACGCGCTGGCGCCGCTGCCGAGGTCGACGCTCACGCCGCCGCGCGGGCTCAGGCGGTTGAAGCTGTTGGTCGTGTCGGCGGTGGGATCGAGCTGGTTCTCGAACGGGATGCGGATGTAGTCGTAGCGGAAGCCGCCGCTCAGCGTCACCCGGCCGATGCGGTAGTCGCCCAGCGCGTAGCCGGCGGCGTCCCAGCTCGGGCTCCGCACGTCCGTCGTCAGGTTCACGTCGGCCGCGTCCGCCGGATTCTCGGTGAAGAGCTGGATGTGGACCCGGTTGGCCGACGCGTCGGCGCCCAGGCGGAGAGAGAACTGGCCTTGCCCGACGGGAGTGGTCCAGCGCCAGTCGGCGTTGCCGCCCGACCGTGCCGTTGGTGGTGAGCGAGCGGACGTTGTCGTCGGGTGCCTGGTTGACGTTGAACCGCTCGGCGTGCGAGCGCCGCACGTACGCCGTGAACGCCCCGCGCCCCGGACCGACCGGCGCGTAGCCCGACACGGTGCCCTGCAGCAGATCGAGGTCCTCGAAGTCGCCGACGGTGAAGTTGGTCTCGGGCGACACGTCGAAGATGCTCTCGGGCAGCGAGCCCGCGGTCTCGGCGCGCGACTTGGCGCCGAACGCCTGGAAGGTGATGCCGCGCTGCTCGCCGCGCCGGCCGAGGTTGACGAAGCCGTTGTAGTTGTGCGCGCCGGTGGCCTCGCGCCAGCCGTCCTCGCGCTCGTAGCCGCCCGCGACGTAGTAGTCCGTGTGTCCCGCGGTGACGCCGGCGAGCGACCCCTCGCCGGATCCAGCGCCGTACGAGCCCCCGGACAGCTCGAGCTCGCCCTCGAGCGGGCCGTCGCCGCGCCGGGTGATCAGGTTGATGGCGCCGCCGAGCGAGTTGGCACCGAGCAGCGAGCCGGACCCGCTCAGCAGCTCGACCCGGCGCACGTGCTCCATCGGCAGCAGGTCGAAGTTGACTTCGGCCGCGTCCGGCTCGTTCTGCCGCACGCCGTCGAGGAACACCGAGACCCCCGGCGGCAGCCCGACCACCGGCCCCACGTTGAAGCCGCGGGTGCTGAGATTGAGCTTGTACGCGCTGCCGAGGTCGTCGTACAGCGAGATGCCGGGCTGCGTCGCCAGCGCGTCGGCCAGCAGGCGAGGCTCCCAGGCATCGATCTGCTCGCCGGTCACGGTCGAGATGCGCGCGGGAATGCCCGAGCCGATCGTGGGCCCCGCCGTCGGCGCGATCGAGCCCACCACCTCGATCTCCTGCAGCTTCGTCACCCGCGTCGTGTCCGCGCGGGCGGTGTCGGCGCGGGTCGAGTCGGGCACCTGCGCGACCAAAGCGGCGGGGACGAGGAGCGGCGCGCACAGTCGCGCGAGCAACGTGAGCGGACGGCTCAGACGCATCGAGAAGGATCCGGTATGGGGTGGAGCGCGAGCGCATCAACCGAGCGGCAGACGGCGGTCTTATCCTTTCACCTACGACTCACATACGACGACGCCCCCCGAATGTCACACCGAGGGGCGGGTCGCGCGTCAACGGGCGGCCTACCGGCGGCCAGGCGCGGCGGTAACGCCGGTCACCCGAAGGCGGGCAGTCCCGTGATCGCCTGGCCGATGATGAGCGAGTGCATGTCGTGGGTGCCCTCGTACGTGTAGACCGACTCGAGGTTGGCCATGTGCCGCATCGAGTGGTACTCGACCAGGATGCCGTTGGCGCCGAGCAGCCGGCGCGCCTCGCGCGCGACGTCGCAGGCCATGCTCACGTTGTTCCGCTTGCAGAGCGACACGTGGTCGGGCGTCATCGTGCCCGCGTCCTTGAGCCGGCCGAGCTGCAGCGTCATGAACTGGGCCTTGGTGATCTCGGTCAGCATCTCGACCAGCCGCACCTGCTGGATCTGCGTGCCGGCGATCGGCTTGTCGAACATCACCCGCTGGCCGGCGTAGCGGAGCGCCTCGTCGTAGCACGCCATCGCCGCGCCGATGGCGCCCCACGCGATGCCGTAGCGCGCCTGGGTGAGGCACATGAGCGGGCTCTTGAGCCCGCCGGACTTGGGCAGGATGGCATCCTTGGGAAGGTGGACGTCCTGGAGATGGATCTCGCTGGTGTCGCTCGCGCGGAGCGAGAGCTTCCCCTTCTGGTCCTTGGCCGCGTAGCCCTTGGTGTCGGTGGGGACGATGAAGCCGCGGATGGACTTGGGGTCGTCGATCTTGCCGGTCTTGGCCCAGATGATGGATACGGTGGCCTGGGAGCCGTTGGTGATCCACATCTTGGTGCCGTTCAGCACCCAGCCGTCCTTGGTCTCCTTAGCGGTGGTGATCATCCCGCCGGGGTTGGAGCCGAAATCGGGCTCGGTCAGGCCGAAGCAGCCGATCTCCTGCCCCGAGGCCAGCAGCGGCAGCCAGTGCTGCTTCTGCTCGTCGGAGCCGAAGGCATAGATCGGATACATCACCAGGGCGCCCTGCACCGAGGCGAACGACCGGATCCCCGAGTCGCCCCGCTCGAGCTCCTGCATGATGAGCCCGTAGGCCACGTTGTTGAGCCCCGCGCAGCCGTATTCCTCGGGCAGGTTGGCCCCGAACAGGCCCAGCTCCGCCATCCCCGGGATGAGCTGCTTGGGGAACTTGCCCTCGATGTAGGCCTCGCCGATGACGGGCAGCAGGCGCTCGTCCACCCAGGTCCGGACGGTGTCGCGGACGGCGCGCTCCTCCTCGGAGAGGAGCCCGTCCAGGTTGAGAAAGTCCACGCCGGTGAACTGCGATGCAGCGGCTGCGGTCGCCATGTCGTCGCCTCGTGCGGGGGTCCGGGAACGCCGGGAAAGATAGCCGCCCGGCGGACCGGATGCAGCCGTACCGTGCGGACTTAGCCTACGGGATCGAGGAAGCGCTCCCGGACGTCGGGCGGGGGGATCAGGCAGCTCGGCCCGCCGCTGGCGAGGCGGTGCCGGTGGCGGGCGACCAGCCCATAAGCGGCGTCCCGGACCCGCCGGGGAAGGACTTTCGCGAGCTCGGGCAAGGTGAAACGGGCCGCCGAGGTAGCGCGCGACCCGGAGCGCCGCGTCGGACCGGACGAGCACCGTTTCCGGACGGCCCTCGGCCGGGGGCTCGACCCAGACCACCGAGTCCACCCCCTCGAGCTCGGGATGGCGGGCGCGAACGTCACGGCCGAACGCGCCCTGGAGTGCCGCGAACCGAAGGGTGCGCTTCCGGTCATGTCGCAGCACGAGCTGCACGCTCTCGGCGCAGAAGCCGCAGGTGCCGTCGTACAGCAGGACGGGATCGGCGTCCCGCATCCTGGCATCAGCTCCGGAACGTGTCGCAGTCCTCCGGACGCCCCGACTGGAATCCACGCTGGAACCAGCTCGCCCGCTGTTCGGACGTGCCGTGGGTGAAGCCCTCGGGATGGACGCCCTGGCCTGACATCCGCTGGATCCGGTCGTCGCCCACGGCGGCGGCCGCGCCCAATCCTTCCTCGACGTCACCCTGCTCGAGGATGTCGCGCTGCGCGGTCTCGTGACCCCAGACTCCGGCGTAGCAGTCGGCCTGGAGCTCGAGCCGGACCGAGAGGTCGTTGGCGGCGTCCGGCTGACGCTGCTGCGCCTCGCGTACCTGGGCCTCGGTGCCCATCAGGCGCTGCACGTGGTGGCCGAGCTCGTGGGCGAGCACGTAGGCCTGGGCGAAGTCGCCGGGGGCGCCGAACCGCTGCTGGAGCTCGTCGTAGAAGCCGAGGTCGATGTAGACCTTCCCGTCCCCGGGGCAGTAGAAGGGGCCGGTCGCCGCCTCGGCGAAGCCGCAGGCGCTCTGGATGGCGTCGCGGAACAGGACGAGCTTGGCGTGCTCGTACTGCTTCCCGCGCTCCTGGAACAGCTTGGCCCAGGTGTTCTGCGCGTCGTCGAGGACGAAGGAGACGAACTCCACCCGCTTCTCTTCCTCGGGCGTGCTCGCGACCGGACCGGCCGCGGTCGGCTCGCCGGTATCGGTCCCCGTGCCGCCGCCCAGCAGGGCGAAGAAGTTCTGCTTGAAGATGAGACTCAGGACGAGCAGGACGGCCGCGCCGCCGAGCCCGATCCGCATGCCGCCGCCGCCGAACCCGCCGCTACTGCCCCGGCGATCCTCGAGATCGCTGCTGCGCCCACCCGGTGTCCACCGCATGAGGCCTCCTGAGGTGAAGCGGAAAGATAGCGCGCGGGGAAGGGGTCGGTTGTGGCGGGGGACACGGGGCGGCGGTCTGCTGCGGTCACACGTGGCGATCGCCGGCAGGCTCAGGACGCGCCGGCGGCCTCGCTGACGGGCGGCGAGAGCCGGCGCTGCGCCTGCGGCTCGATGCCCAGCTCGCGCGCCTTGCGCCGGAAGGTCGGGCCGTGATCGACGGAGAGACCGGATTCCGCCTGCCACTGGTGTACCATCTCATGCAGCACGGTGTGCTCGACCTCGGGCCAGGGGTGCCGCGCGAGGTGATGCCGGCTGAGGGCGATCTCCTCGACCTGCCCGGTGCGGCAGTCCACCGTGAGCTCGCCCAGCCGCGTGCGCATCCGGCCGGACAGCCGGATCGGGATCGCGGCGAGCGTGCCGCCGAAGTGCTCGAGGTTGAGCCGCTGGTGGAGGTCGCCGAGGCGCTGCAGCAGGACCAGGTCGCCGGGACGCGGCCGGTCGCGGCGCACCGGCCGGAGCGGCGGCGGCGCGTACTCCTCGACCGGAAAGCCGAGAAACTCCCGCTCGGCCAGGCGGCGGGTGGCGCGCGGCACGCGCGGGTCGAGGAATCGGACGATCGCCCGGAGGACCCGGTCCGGCGCCATGGCGTAGCCGCGATGCAGCCGCAGCACCCGCCGGGCGAGGCTGACCATGACGGTGCGGTTGGCGTGGGTGAGGATCCGGTCGACGTCGCGAAGCCCTACCAGCTTGAGCCGGTGCCCGAGCAGCTCGCTCACGTCAGAGGCCCTGGTCGCCGCCGGCCACCGAGACGGGGACCCGCGGCGATCCCTGCCGGGCGAACGAGTTGACGTCCGAGGTGAGGAAGCGCCGTCCGGTGTTCTCCCACCGGAAATGCTGGATGTGGACGGCCTGGTCGTCGATCTTGACCAGGTTGAACACCGACGGCCGGCCGCCGCGGGTGCGGAAGCTGTGGGTCCCCGACGTGCTGACCGCGAGCTTCCCTTCGATCTGGCCCGCGCCCTCGTGGTGGTCATGCCCGCAGAGGATCACGTCGGCGCCGGTGGTGAGCAGCCGGCGGTTGGCCGAGCGCCAGTTGGCGAGCCCCATCCGCCGGGAGATCCCACCCCGCAGGATGTTGTGATGGAAGGTGAGGATGCGGACCGCCCCCGGCGGAGCGGTGGCGAAGATCTTCCCGACCCGGGTGGTCTCCGACGCCGGCAGATGCCCCTTCACCGCGATGTCGTTCAGGTTCCAGGTCAGCGACCCGAAGGCCACGCCGTAGCTGCTGAGCGCGCCCGCGATCATGGCGCCCGGAATCTCCAGCACCGGCGTGAGGTCGGGGAAATAGCGGGAGTACTTGGAGTACTTCACCGACCGCCCCATCAGGCCGAGCGGGCTCTTCCACCATGCGATGTCGTGGTTGCCGGGAATCACCAGCACGGGGTGGTGCGCCCGCAGCCGCTGGATGAACGCGTGCGCCGCCTGGAACTCGCCGTGGCGGGCGCGCTGGGTCAGGTCGCCCGAGATGACGGTGGCGCCGGCGCCGAGGGTGGGGATGAAGTCCTCGAGCGCCTCGATCTGCGCGAGGTCCGCGTACCCGCCGAAGTGGAGGTCCGACAGGTGCGTGATCGTGATCGGCGCGGTCATGGCCTGCAAGCTACAAGGTCCGGCCGGCCCCTCACCAGACGACCCGGACGCGGTAGGTGAGCACGGTCTCGCCGCGCGCCGGCAGCTTCACCCGGAAGCGGGTGATGGTGGAGGACACCTTCTCCGCCGGCACGCTGCTCTTCAGGACGCTCCACTCGCCGGCCCGCTCCTCCCGCACTTCCACGGTGGCCGCGCTGTCGGTGGCGTTCCGGACGGTCACCTTGTAGTCCGCGGTGGCGAGGGTGCGGATGCCGGCGGCGCTGCTGTCGCGCCGGGTCACGTACGACGTCTGCACCCGTCGCGCGGTCAGATCGAAGGCGGTGCCCGCCGAGAGCCGGAGATCCTCACCCGCGGGCGTGTGCTCGACCCGGGCCTCGCCGACGAGCTGCGCGCGGCCGGCGCTGTCCGGCTGGAACAGCCGGGCCCGCCCCCCGGGCAGCGGCCGGTCGCCGAAGTCGGTCTTGCGCGCGCGCTTGAGGGTGTAGAACACCTCGACCGGCGCCTCGGTCTCGTCACCCTGCTGGGGGAGGAAGCCCCACCACGGCACCAGTCCCCGCACCACGTACGTGCGCTCGTACTTCACGGCCGCCGGCTCGAACAGCGCGATCGTGTTGGCGAGGCCAGGCAGGAGCGTCGTGCGGCCGGGCAGCGAGTAGAGGTGGAACTCGCCCACGCGCTGCTCGCTCGCGGTCTGGGCCTTGTCCATCGCCGCGGCGCTCTCGAGGGCGACGCGCGCCTCGTACGGCCGCGGCGGCGGCGGCTGGTCCGCGCGTCCCACCGCGCCGGCCAGGAGCTGGACTTCGGCATCCTCCGCGCGGACCGTCTGTGACTGGAGCACCGCGCTGCCGGCCACGCGGGCGTCGCTCGGGCCGAGCATGATCTGGTAGCTCGCGAGCCACGAGGCACCCTCGGTGAAGTAGCCCAGCCGGAGCTTGTCCTGCGCGCGGTCGCTCTGGAGCTGGAGGTTGAGCGTGGGGTCGGCCACGACCACGTCGCCCGGGTAGAGCGCGGCGCCTGGCGGGGTGAAGGTGACGCGGCCGTCGGGAAGCTGGAGCCGGAGCGGATCGACGCCCAGCACGAGCGCGCTGAGGGTGTCTTTGGACTCGGGCAGGCGGAAGACCACCCGGCGCCCCACCGAGCGGCGGAGCACGCTGCCCTCGTCCACGGCGCCGTCGTACGTGAGGCCCATGATGGTCACGTCGGGGTCGAGCGAGAACACGGAGCCCGGATCGAGCGCGCCAAGGGTGGCGCGCTGGGTGCTCGCGCCCTTGGGCACCTTGAGCGGCACGCTCCGGCGGACGAGCACCCGGCCGTCGTTATAGATGGTCAGCGAAGTCTGGGCGGCGGCAGGGGCGGCGGACGCCGACCCCAGACACAAGAGCAGGGCGGCCACGCGGGCGGTGGTCATTTGGGGAGAAACTCCATGGCGGCGCGGCTCGCGACCCGCCGCACGATGATGTAGGTGGCGAGCACCGCGACGGCGCCATAGAATCGCGACATCGGATCGCCGGGAAGCCGGAACGCGACGTACGCGGCCATCAGCGCCGTCGCCGCGAGGGAGATGCGGTGGGCCAGCCGGGTTGCACGGCCCGTCCGCTCGGCGCGGCACTCCGGGCACAGCTCCCCCCAGGGAAGGCCCGCCACCCGCCGTTCACATTTGGCGCAGGGAACCTCAGGCAACCCGCCGTGCAACCGCACGCCCGAACTCCTCCGTGGACGCCGTACCGCCCAGGTCGCGGGTGCGGATCCCGTCGCGCACGATCGTGTCGGCGACGGCGTCGCGGATCCGCTGGGCCCGGTCCAGCTCGCCGATATGGTCGAGCATCATCGCCGCGGCGAGCATCTGGGCCGACGGATTGGCGATGCCCTGCCCCGCGATGTCGGGCGCGCTGCCGTGGACCGCCTCGAAGATGGCGGCCTTGGTCCCGATGTTGGCCCCCGGCGCCAGTCCGAGGCCGCCGACCAGGCCCGACACCTCGTCGCTCAGGATGTCGCCGAACATGTTGGTCGTGACCATCACGTCGAACTGCTCGGGCCGCATCACGAGCTGCATGGCCGTGTTGTCCACGATCATGTCGTTCGCCTCCACCCTGCCCTCGTACTCGTGCGCGATCGCGCGGCCGACCTCGAGGAAGAGGCCGCTCACCATCTTGAGGATGTTCGCCTTGTGGACGATGGTGACCTTCTTCCGCCGGTGCTTGATGGCGTACTCGAAGGCGTAGCGGATGATCCGCTCGCAGCCGGCGCGGGTGACGATCGCCATGGACTCGGCGACGGCGCGCGGGTCCTCGCCGATCTGCACGAAATGCTCGACCCCGATGTAGAGGCCCTCGAGGTTCTCGCGCACCAGCACGATGTCGACGTCCTCGAACCGGCCGCCGGGCACGAGCGTGCGCGCCGGGCGCACGTTGGCGAAGAGCTCGAACTCCTTGCGCAGCCCGACGTTCACCGAGCGGAAGCCAGTCCCGATGGGCGTGGTGAGCGGGCCCTTGAGCGCGAGGGCGTTCTTCCGGATGCTCTCGACCGTCGCGTCGGGCAGCGGCGTGCCGGTGGCGTCCACCGCGGCCATCCCGGCGAGCTCCTCGTCCCAATTGAAGCGGAGACCGCTGGCCTCGAGCACGTGCACCGTCTGGGCTGTAATCTCGGGCCCGATCCCGTCGCCGGGGATGAGGGTGACGTCGTAGGTCATCGGCGGGGAATCACTGCAGCGGCAGCACCGCGTTGAGCGCCGCGGCGAGGGCCGCGTCCGGCGTCGGCCCGCTGCCGAGGGCCAGGCTCCGCCAGACAACCTTCCCGGTGCGCGTGTCGGCGGCCACCAGCGAGAGCTCGGCGCGGACCCGGCGACTGGAATCGGGCATGAATCCGAGCGCGGCGGGGACCATCACGACGCGACCCCCGACGACCGCCATCAGGTTCCGGAGGGAGCCGCGGAGCGGATCGGGGACGGTTTTCATCTTGGGCGAGCGCAGCAGCGCCTGCCCCATCTGGTCGGGATCGTTCACGATCCCCGGGGCGCGCCGCGCGACCTTCCGGAGCTCGGGGGGCAGCACCCAGCGGACCTCCGGGGCGCGGCCGACGAACGCCTCGCCGATGACCGAGTCGGCCCAGGTCAGGGTGGTGCGCCGGTCTCGGTAGGGGGCGAACAGGCTGTCTGCCTGAAACGCCGGGTCCGTGGCGACCAGGGTGAGCGGCATGACCGCCACTTCCTGGCCGGCCAGCCCTTCGGTCGGCACCGCCACCATGGGAACCTGCTGCGCCGCGAGGGGCAGCACGGCGAGAAGGGCGAAGAGAGCGAGTGTGACGACAAAGGGAGGACGGCGCACGGCGGGGAAGGTAATGGGGGCGGGGTATGGGTAGAAGTGAGCCGGGAGACGAACAGGGAGGAGTCAGGTCCCGAGCGCGGCGGGACGAGTCCGTTGCCGCGCTCGGGATGACGGTACCACCACGCCGGCTTGAGCCCTACCTCAGCGTAGCGCGCCGCGCAACGCGATCGCCACGAGGCCCAGGTATTCCACCATCACGAAGCCCCACAGCGCTTCCCGGCGGAGGCTGACCGGGTGGAGCAACGTGCCGCACAGGATGCAGGTCCGCAATCCATCATGGACCAAGAGGCCGCACTTCGGGCATCGAATCTGTTCATCCATCGTTCCACCACCGTTCTGAAGACCGACTCAGGGGACCACCACCATCGACCTCCGACCTCCACTCCTACTCCAGCGACAACCCCCCGTCCACCACGATCGTCTGCCCCGTAATATGGCGCGCCGACTCCGAGCAAAGGAAGGATATCACGTGGGCGACGTCATCGGGATCGGCCACCCGACCCAGCACCGAGCTCTTCTGCGCCCGCTCGATGACCTCGGCCGGCAGCATCGCCATGCGCTCGGTCCGGATGAAGCCCGGGGCGACGGCGTTCACGTTCACGTTGGCCGGCCCGAGCTCGACGGCGGCGGCGCGGGTGAGCCCGAGCAGGGCGGCCTTGCTCGCGGCGTAGTTGGCCACTCCGAACCCTGGCCGATCGGCCTGGTGCGCGCTGACGCTCACGATCTTGCCGTAGTGCTGGCCCCGGAAGATCGGCGCCACGGCGCGAATGCAGTTGAAGGCCCCGGTGACGTTGGTGTCGAGCACCTCGCTCCACGCGTCCTCGCTCAGCCGCCACAGCGCGCCGTCGTTCGCGATGCCGGCGTTGTTCACCAGGAAGTGGACCCCGCCCAGCCGCTGCTGCACCTCGGTCACGAACAGCTCGACCGCGATCCGCTCGCGCACGTCGCACCGCTGGGCGACCACCCTGGCCCCCATGGCCGTGAGTGCCGCCTCGGTGAGCAGGGCCTGCTCGCTGACGTCGCGCCCCGGCATGTTGACATAGCAGAAGGCGACGTGGCAGCCGAGCTTGCCGAACTCGAGGGCGATATGACGGCCGAGCCCGGTCGCCCCGCCCGTGACGATGGCGACCTTGCCCCGCCAGCCGGTCCGGACCCGGAGGGGCTGTGGCTCCTCGAGCGCGGCCCCGCTCCCGTCCGGGACCTCGTACTCCCAGGACGGCCGGTGGCCGAAGGATGGCGTTGGCATGGGCTTCGAAGGTACGGCTCGCTCGAAGGGAGGGCAAGGCGTGACAGGTCTTCACCTTGCGGCCCCCGGGCTGTTAATTGTGGCATGCTCGGAAAACTGACCTGGCTGGCCGTCGCCCTGGTCGGCGCCGCCGGGTGGAGCGTCCTCGCGCTCCACCGCGGCGAGACGATCAGCGCCGCGTGGCTCATCCTCGCCGCCGTCGGGACTTATCTCGTCGCCTTCCGTTTCTACAGCCGATTCCTGGCCGATCGTGTCTTCGGCCTCAACGACCGCCGGGCCACGCCCGCCGAGCGCCTGGCCAACGGGCGGGACTTCGTGCCGACCTCCCGCTGGGTCCTGTTCGGCCACCACTTCGCGGCGATCGCCGGCGCCGGGCCGCTGGTGGGCCCCGTGCTGGCCGCCCAGTTCGGTTACCTCCCGGGGACGATCTGGATCGTGTTCGGCGTCGTGCTGGCCGGGGCGGTGCAGGATTTCACCATCCTCTTCAGCTCGATGCGGCGGGACGGCAAGTCGCTCGGCCAGATGGCCAAGGAGGAGACCGGGTACGTCACCGGGCTGCTCGCCATGGTGGCGGTGCTGGCGATCCTGGTGATCCTCTCGGCGGTGCTCGCGCTCGTAGTCGTGAACGCGCTCAAGGACAGCCCGTGGGGGGTGTTCACCATCGCCTGCACGATTCCGATCGCGGTGCTGATGGGATTCTGGATGAAGGTGTGGCGCCCCGGTGCGACGATCGAGGCCTCGGTCGTGGGCGTGGTGCTGCTGCTGCTCGCGCTGGTCGGCGGACGGTACGTGTCGGCTTCGCCGACGCTCGCGCCGCTGTTCACCTGGAGCGGGCCGACCATCGCCTACGCGCTGATCTGCTACGGGTTCGTCGCCAGCGTCCTGCCGGTCTGGATGCTGCTCTGCCCGCGGGACTACCTGTCGACCTTCATGAAGGTCGGCACCATCCTCCTCCTCGCGCTCGGCATCCTGCTGGTGATGCCCCCGCTCCGAATGCCGGCGGTCACCCGGTTCGTCGACGGCACCGGCCCGATCTTCGCGGGCAAGCTCTTCCCCTTCGCGTTCATCACCATCGCCTGCGGCGCGATCAGCGGCTTCCATGCGCTGGTGGCGTCGGGCACCACGCCGAAGATGATCACGCGCGAGAGCGACGCCCGCCTGATCGGGTACGGCGGGATGCTGATGGAGTCGTTCGTCGCCGTCATGGCGCTCTGCGCCGCCACCCTGCTCGACCCCGGGATCTACTTCTCCATCAACGCGCCCGCCGCCGTGCTGGGCGGCACGCCCCAGGCCGCCGCGGAGGTCATCCGCACCTGGGGCTTCACCGTGACGCCCGACCAGATCACGCGCCTGGCGGCCGAGGTCGGCGAGCAGTCCCTGCTCGGCCGGTCGGGCGGCGCGCCGTCGCTCGCGGTCGGCATGGCGCACATCCTGAGCGGAGCATTCGGCCAGGGGCTGGTGGCGTTCTGGTACCACTTCGCCATCATGTTCGAGGCGCTGTTCATCCTGACGACGCTGGACACGGGCACCCGCGTGGGCCGGTTCATGCTGCAGGAGCTGGCCGGGCACTTCTGGGCACCGCTGGGCCGGACGTCGTGGTACCCGAGCATCATCGTGACCTCCGCCGGCACCGTGGCAGCGTGGGGTTATTTCCTCGTGCAGGGGGTCAACGATCCACTGGGCGGGATCAACTCGCTGTGGCCGCTGTTCGGTATCAGCAACCAGCTCCTGGCCGCGGTGGCGCTGTGCGTCGGCACCACGATCCTGATCAAGAGCGGGAGGGCGCGCTACGCGTGGGTGACGCTCGCGCCGCTCGCGTGGGTCCTCACGGTCACGCTCACGGCCGGCTGGCAGAAGGTGTTCGCCGCCGATCCCCGCCTCGGCTTCCTCGCCCACGCGGCGCGCACGGCCGAGCAGATGGCCTCGGGCTCGCTCGAGGCGGCACGCGGCGCGCGGCTCATCTTCAACGACCGGCTCGATGCGGTCGTCGCGCTCGCGTTCATGACGGTGACCTTGCTGGTCGTCGTGGCCTCGGCGCGCGAGTGGCTGCTGGTGCTGACCCGGCGCCGGGCGGCGGCGGTCACCGAGTCGCCGTTCGTGGAGACGGCCTATGTGGGCTAGGCTCGAGCGCGCGCTCCGGGTGGTCCGGCGGATAGCCGGGATGCCGGACTACGCCGCGCACGTCGAGCACCTGAGGCGGTGCCATCCGGAGCGCGCTGTGCCGTCGGCGCGGGCGTACTACGAGGAGTTCGTGCGCGCGAAGTATGGGGACGGCGCGACGCGGTGCTGCTAGGACCTACCGCGACGACCGCGCCGTCGTCGAATCCAGCTCCGCCACCCACGCCGTCAGCCACTTCCCCGTCCGACTGATCACCGACGAGCTGTCGCTCCCCAGGAAATCGAGGTCCGCGTGACGCAGCGCGGAATCCGCGTACACCCCCCGCGCGCGCGCCGCGGCGCGCGCGTCGAGCAGCGCCTGCATGCTTTCCCTGGTGCCGATCCAGAGCAGGCCGTCCGACGCCCGGATGGCGTAGCGCTGGGGCAGCCCGACGCTGTCGGGCGCGGCGTAGATGTGCGCGAAGAACGGGATCAGGCTCGGGTCGGTGAAGTACGACAGCAGGGTGAGGTAGCGGACCTTGAACTCCTCCGAGCTCGCCGAGCGGAAGCGCGCCACCATCGAGTCCGCCGCGCCCGCGCCGAGCCGGCCGAGCACCCACGCGTCGCCGTGGTCGTAGCGCTTGGACTCGAGCCGACCCAGGATGTCGGCGAGGACGGCGGAGTCGCCCTGAACGGCGCGCCGGCGCTCGAGGATGATCGCCTGCAGCGAGGGGATCACGTCGTCGGGCGTGAGGCCCGGATTCTCGGGGAATGGATTCCCCTCGGCCCGCTCGATCCGCGTGCGCAGGCGGACCGCGCTGTCGGCGTAGGCGCGGTCGCGGAGCTCGGCCAGGCGGGTGAGAGGCGACCAGCCCGCTGTTCCAATCGCCCTGACCCGAGATGGCCGTTCGGGCGATGCGCCACAGCCGGGCAGGGCTCCTGAGCCGCTGCACGCGGAGCACGGTGTCGGCGGCCGGCGTGCCGGCGCGGAGGGCGTCGTGCAGCTCCGAGTAGACCGCCCGTCCGGGCACCCCGATCCTGACCTGCACCTGCGCGCCGGCGTCCCCCGCACCCACCAGCACCGCCAGCACAGCGACGCCCAGCGCGGCGCCGGATCCGATCCTCATGCCGATGTCCTCTCGTGAATCCGTGGTGAGACGATGAGCCAGGCGGCGACCGCCGCCGCCATCCCCGCCGCGCTCGCCAGGAGCGCGGTTGGTCCCCCGGCCGTCTGATAGAGCCAGCCGAACAACAAGCCCGCCGGCAGAGCGGCGGCACCGGTCAATGCATGATACAGGCCGAAGCCGCGTCCGGTCCGCACCGGGGCCAGACGGGCGACCAAGGCGCGCTCGGCGGACTCGGTGAGTCCCGCGACCAGCCCCAGTGCCAGGAAGGTGGCCACCGCGACGGCCGGCCCCAGCGTCAGGCCCAACGCCGCAGCCACGGCGGCGAACACCAGACCCCCGGCCGCGACCGTCGAGCGGGGGCCCAGGTGATCGGACAGCCAGCCTCCCGGATAGGAGCTCGCGCTCCGAACCACGTGGAGCCCGGCCCAGACCAGGGGGACGATGGTCACGGCCACGCCCGCGTCCTGAAGCCGAAGCAGCAGCAGGGCTTCGGGCAGCCGGAAGAAGGTGAGCCCGGTGAGAGCCACGACCGGCGACCAGAACACCCGTCCGCCGGGATCCATCGCCTGGGCGGCCGCCGGGGCTGCCGCAGTCCGGGTACCGCGCAGCACGGCGGCCAGCAGCACAAAGGCGAGAATGCCGGGCACGACGCTCCACCCGATCACCCGCCGCACGTCCACCCCGCGGGACAGGAGGTACCACGCCGCGAGCGAGCCGACGACCGCGCCGAAGTGGTCGGCCGCGCGGTGGAAGCCGAAAGCGCGGCCGCGAAGCTCCGGCGCCGTCACCCCCGCGATGAGCGCGTCGCGCGGGGGCGTGCGAATCCCCTTCCCGACCCGGTCGATCACCCGGAATCCGACCACCTGCCAGGCGGCGCCGGCCACCGCGATGAGCGGCCGCACCAGCACCGCCGTGGCATAGCCGACGAGGATAAGCGGACCGCGCCAGCGCGGCCGGTCGGCCAGCCGGCCGCTCACGACCTTGAGCACGGCCGAGGTCAGGTCCGCGGCCCCGTCCAACAGGCCGAGGAGGGCGGCGCCACCCCCCAGGGTGCCGGTCACGAAGGCCGGCAGCAGCGGGTACACCATCTCGCTCGCGAAGTCGTTGAACAGGGAAACCAGCGAGAGCCCTTTGACCGCGTTGGGAACGCGGCTCACGCGGGGCGGGGCCGGTCGGGGCAGGTTCCGAGAGGTCTCAGGAGGCAGTAATCCGGGCCACCGCATCGCTGGAAGGTAGCATGTATGTTACTGCCCATGGCCGCCGACCCCGTCCGCTTTCACGAGTCCAATCTCTGGTCGACGCCCATCCGCGACCTGGGTCTGACCATCGAAGGCACCCGGCTCCAGCCGATCCTGGCGGAGTTCCAGGGGGAGCTCCGGCAGTGCGGACTGACCCGGGTCCGCCCCCGCTTCTATCTCTCCACCGAGTGGGGCGTCCCGTTCGAGACGGTGGCGATCGCCATCCCCTTCTACCTCGCCCGGCCCGACCTCACGGCGCTCCACGCCGAGCGGGTAGGTCACGTCGAGGGATTCGACCGGGCCGACATCCTCCGCTATCTGCGGCACGAGATGGGGCACGTCATGAACTACGCCTACCGGCTTTACGACGAGGAGGAGTGGGTCAAGCAGTTCGGCTCGATCACCCAGCCCTACGGGGAGGAGTACCGGCCCGAGCCGTTCAGCCGACGCTACGTCCGTCACCTGCCTGGCTGGTATGCCCAGAAGCACCCGGACGAAGACTGGTCGGAAACCTTCGCGGTGTGGATGACGCCGGGCCTCGACTGGCGCAAGGAGTACGGCGGCTGGCCGGTCGCGGCGGCGAAGCTGGCGTACTGCGAGCGCGCGATGGCGGCGATCCGGGACCGGGAGCCGGTGGTGACCGCCGCGGACCTCGACGAGGACGTGGGCGACATCGAGTACTCGCTGGGCCACTACTACCGCGATCACCCGTCGGCCCACGGCGACATCCCGCCCGGGCTCGACGGCGCGTTGCTCGCGATCTTCGAGGACGCGGGGCCGGACGGCGGGATGTCGCTCGACGAGCCGCTCGCCCGCGCCGACCTGCTCATCCAGCGGCTCGAGCCCGAGCTGATGGCCAACGTGTTCCGCTGGACCGGCCACTTCCCGGAACGGACCCGGGTGCTGCTCCGGTATCTGGCGGAACGAGCCGGGCACCTGCAGCAGGGGTACGCGCGGACGCGGGAGACTACGGCCATCGTGGCGCTGACGACACTGGTGACGGGGCTGGCGATGAACTACGTGCAGCGGGGATCGTATTTGCCGTGAGATAGAGGACGGAAAGGACGGAGAGGACGGAGAGGCGGACAGCGCTGCTCGGTGCAGCGTTACCTCTCCGTCCTCTCCGTCATCTCCGTCCTCTCCGTCCTCTTCTTCTCGAACCTCTCCGATGCGAGATTCGCGATCCGCTCGATCATCCGGGGATAGTCCATGCCGCTCGCGCCGGCCGCCATGGCGAACTCGCTCGACTTCTCCAGGTAGCAGCTCGCGTTGACCTCGAGCACGTAGATCTCGCCGGTATCGGTGAGCCGCAGGTCCACGCGGCCGTAGTCCTTGACCCGGAGCGCGCGGTAGGCGTCCACCGCGACCTTCTGGAGCCGGGCGCGAAGCTCGTCCGGCAGGGTCGCGATGACCGACTTGGTGCCCTTGTACTCCTTGCTCCGCTCGTCCCACTTCGCCTTGCTGTCCATCACCTTCGGCACGCCTTCCGGGAAGCCGGTGAAGTCCACCTCGATCGGCGGCAGCGCCTTCGGCTGCGCGTTGCCCAGCACCCCGACGTAGAACTCGCGTCCGTCGATGTACTCCTCGGCGAGCGCCGAATCCTCCAGCTCCTTGTGGATCGCGGCGACCCGCTCCATCAGGGCCGCCGCGTCGTGGACCAGCGACTTGCCGCCGATGCCCAGCGAGGCATCGGAGCGGAGCGGCTTCACGAAGAGCGGCATCCGCAGGTTGCCGCCGGTCTCGAAGGCCGCCTGGCGGGAGAAGATGGCGTAGCGGGGATAGAGGATGTCCTCGAAGGCGAGGAGCTTCTTGGTGAGGCCCTTGTCCTGGCTGAGGTAGAGCTCGCCCGGCCCGCTGCCGGTGTAGCGGACGCCGAGCAGCTCCAGCAGCCCCGTCACCGGGATGTCGCCGAAGACGTTCTCGCCGAACATCTCCATGAGGTTGAACACGAGGTCCGGCTTCCGGCGGGAGAGCCCGGCGATGAGCCGCTTCACGTCGCCGTGAACCCCGAGGACCGACACCCGGTGTCCCAGTCGGCGAAGGGTGCGCGCGACCTGGGGCACGACCGGATCGTAGTCCTTGGAGTTCTCGTTCTCGCTGTCGAGATACGTCAGGACGGTGATCTTCACGGGCGTTCCTCCTCGGACTCCGCCCTACTCGGCAAGGTCCATCCCCCAGCGCGCGAGCGAGACCGGCAGGCCGCCGTACGCCAGCAACGCGTCGTGGAACCGCCGCGGATCGAAGTCGCCGCCCACCGCCTCGCGGTAGGACTCCCGCAGCTTCAGCAGCTCGCGTCGGCCGACGGCGTAGCAGAGCTGGTACGTCGGCCAGGCGCAGTAGCGGCGCACCTCGGCCTCGGCGCTCCGGCGCTCGATCGGCAGGTGCTCCACCATGTAGTCCACGGCCTCCTTCGGTGTCATCCCGCGGGTGTGCAGGCCCACGTCGAGCACGATCCGGATCGCCCGCCACAGCAGGTTCACCAGCTGGAACAATCGCTGCTCCGGCGTCCGGTAGTAGCCCACCTCGACCATGAGCTGCTCGCAGTAGAGCGCCCAGCCCTCGACCATGACCGGCGTCCACAGATGCCGGCGCACCTCCGACGGGAGATGCTGCTGGGTGACGAGCTGCAGGTGGTGGCCCGGATAGGTCTCGTGCGCGGCCATCGCCGGGATGCCGTGCCGGCAGTGCCCGCGCCGCTGCTGGGCCACGACCTCGGCCGGCAGGGACGGGTCGGGCGGCGTTACGTAGAACCGGCCCCGCTGGGCGCTGAGAAAGATCGGCGGCGGCTCGTACGCGGCGAACGGCACCAGCGTGGTCAGGAACGACGGCGTGGCCACGACCTCCACCGGCGCCGCCGGCACCGCCACCAGGTTCCGCTCGACCAGGAACGACCGGGCCCGCTCGAGCTCCTTGCGGTAGACATCCAGCAGCTCGCCGGGATCGGGCGCGTCGTTCTGGAGCTCCTCCACGATCTCGCGCCATGGCCGCCGACCCAGCTCGGCCGCGAGCGCGACCAGCTCGGTCGTGGTCTCCTCCTGCAGGTGGAGTCCGTAGCGCCAGAGCTCGGGCGCGCCGGCCACGACCGCATGCTCGAAGTGCAGCCGCCGGGCGAACTGATCCTCGCCGATGGCGAAGGCGTGCGGATCGGCGTCGGGCTCGATCTCGTCGCGCAGGGCGGTTCCGAACCGCTTGAGCGCCTCGAGCGCCTGTCCGGCCGCGCCGCGCAAGTCGTCCTGCAGATCCGGCGCTTCCGCGCCGAGCACCGCCGCGAGCTGCACCACCAGCTCGCCGCCGCCGCCCAACATGGCGAGCGCCGAATCGACGAACACCGACGGTGGATCATCCAGCGTCTCGCGCGCGGTGTCGAGGAACGCGGGGATCGCCCGGAGCCGCTCGAGCGACGCGGGCGCCCGGCCGCCGGCCGCGCCGTTCTGCCGGCTCAGGACCGCGTAGAGGCCCTGGAAGAGATGGTTGACCCAGAAGATCGGGTTGCGCTCGTGCGGCCGCTCGTACTCGAGCCGGTAGATGGTGCTCCGGAGCTCGCCGAGCAGCGCCGTCCGGTCGATCTCGTCCTGCAGGTCGTCCACCTCGAGCTCTTCGACCGCGCCGGCGACCGACCTGAGCGCCGACATGTGCTCGCGCACCGCCGCCGGATCGAACCGGCCGAGGCGTCCGTCCTGCGCGACGAGGCCGGCCGAGCTGGCGGCGGCCGGGTCGAAGTGGTACTTGAGGTCCAGGTAGGACCGGCAGAGCTCATCGACGGACGACATCGGGCTCCTTGGAGACGTGCTTACGCCGGCCGGAGCGCCGCGACCTCGGAGTGGTCTCCGAGCGACGCGGTGCCGGTGAGTCCTTCGGCCACGACGTGATTGCCGAGCATGGCGCCGTCGAGCCGCACGCGCGTGAGCGTCGCGTCTCGGCCGACGATGGTGTTGGCGAGCCGGCTGTCGGACACCTTCGTCCCCTGTTCGAGCGACACGTTCGGCCCGATCTCGCTCCGCTCGATGGTGACGCCGTCTTCGATGTAGACCGGGTCGTGGATGGTGACGCCGGGAAACTCCCGCCGGCGCGCCGACCCCTTCCGCAGCAGGATCTCGTTGGTCTCCAGCAGCGTGTCGAGCTTGCCGCAGTCGTACCAGCCGCCCACTTCGGCGGTGAGGATCCGCTTGCCGTGCTCGATCATCCACTGGAAGGCGTCAGTCAGAAAATACTCACCCTTGTTCTTCGGCGCGGCCAGCACGTGGTCGATGCCCTGCCAGAGGCTGTCCACCGCGCGGATGTAGTAGAGACCGATGTTGGCGAGCCGGGAGATCGGGGTCGTCGGCTTCTCGACGATCCTCGTCATGTAGCCCTGCTGGTCGGTGACGACCACGCCGAAGCGCTGGTAGTCGTCGACTTCCTTGGCCCAGATGATCCCGTCGGCGTCGGTCCGGTTGATGAGGCTGAGATCGGCCTCGAACACCGTGTCGACGAAGATGATGAGCACCGGCTCGCGCACGAACGGCCGCGCCAGGTTCACCGCGCCCGCGGTGCCGTCCTGCACCTTCTGCTCGATGAAGCGCGACGGGATCGGGTAGCGCGCCCGCGCGTAGGCCTCGACCTGCTCCTTCAAGTGGCCCGTGATGAAGATCAGCTCGGTGACGTCCAGCCCGTCGAGTCGGTCCATCACCCAGTCCATGACCGGCCGTCCCGCCACCTTCAGCATCGGCTTGGGGACGAGATACGTGTGCGGCCGGAGACGGGTGCCTTTCCCGGCGAGCGGGATGATCACTTGCATGTCAGCCTCTTCCGTAGCGGTCCTGGAGCCGGACCAGGTCGTCGAGCTCCGGCGTCGATGCTTCGAGCACGTCGCTGTCCTCGACGGCTTCGATCTGGTGCACCAGCTTGGCCGGGATGTGCACGGTCTCGCCCGCCTTGAACGCGCGGGCCTCGAGCGTGTCGCCGGGTCGGGTGCGAAGGATGAGCTCCCCCCGCAGCACGTGCATCGTCTCGTCCTTGAAGTTGTGATACTGCAGACTCAGCACGTGCCCGGCCTTCACGTGCAGGATCTTGCCCACGTAGCGCTCGGTGCGGGCCCAGACGAGCTCGTAGCCCCAGGGTTTGTCGACACGGTACGGCACATCGGGCACGGCGGGCCTCCCAACCGGTGATCACGGTGCATCGCGCGCGAAATATAGGCTCGGCGCACGCGGTGATGAATGGCGAACACGTGCGACGGGGGAGCGATCGAGCGCCGCGAGCGATCGCGCGCCGAGAGCGCGGCGTCGCCGTGCCGTGCTTACAGCGCCGGCTGGAAGCTGAATACCCACCGGAAGGCGACCTCGTCGTCACCCGCCGACGCGTCCTGCGCCAGCTCCGGCCGGCTCATCCACAGCGGCAGGTCGAAGCGGGTGACGAAGCGCGTGTCGCCGATCCGGTGCTCGGCCCGGATACCGACGCCGGCATCGCCGATGAAGCGCAGGCGGTCGCCCGGCAGGGGCGTGCTCTCGCCGATGCCGTGCGCGAGGTCGGTGAACGCCGCGAGCGCCACGCGCGAGAACAGCCGCGCCTTGGGCCGTGTCACGAGGCTCCGCTCGAGCTCGACGTTGAGCCCGACCAGGGCGGTCGTCGAGACGCGCGGATCCACGCCGCGTACCCCGCCCCCTCCGGGCTGCTGGTAGTTCATGTCGTCGCCCTCGAGCAGGGAACCCCGCGAGCGCAGGAACGGGTTGGCCAGCCGCTCGAGCGGATCGGCGCCCTGCACGTAGATCTGCCGCTGCTTGGCTGCGAGGTGGTTGCCGCCCGCCAGCCCCGCGTACAATCGCGCGCCGAGCCCCAGATGCTTGCCGAGCGGACGGTGGGCGATGCCCTCGGCGGTGACTCGCGCATAGAACGGATCGAGATCGGTCCGGCCGCTCGCGGCGAGGCCATCCCGGTTGTAGGCCAGCCCTCCACCGACCGAGCTCCTGAGCTCCAGCGCCCACTTGCCGGCGCGCGTCTCGACGCCGCCGGCAAACCGCAGCTCGACGGTGCCCACGTCGTCGTAGTAGCCGGGATCGAGATAGCGCCCGTCGTCCGGCTGTACCCACTGCAGCGTGGCCGAGTTCGTCCAGGTGGGCCCGAAGGTGAGATGCTCGCGCCGGCTCCGCTCGACGGTCGCGGTGGCGCCGAACCGGCCCTCGACGTTGTAGACGTCGAGCGTCTGCGAGACGTTCGGGGCCCGGAGGTAGACCGGATTCCGGACCCGAAACCAGAAGTCGACGTCCTTCACCCCGTCGTCGACGCCCCACCCGGTGCTGCCGGTGAGGATCGCGACGTTCTGATCGAAGCGACCCAGGTAGTCGCCGCGGCTCCGGAGGCCGAGGGTGACACCGCCGGCGTCGTTGTACCACGCCACCGGCTGCAGCCCGAGCGTGAGGCGGTCGCGGCGGGTGCGCGTGCTGAAGAAGCGATGGACGTAGACGTCGGCGCCGGGTGACGGGGCCAGCGATTGCGGCAGCGAGAATCCGAGCAGCCGTCGGTTGTTGAGCATGTTCCAGTCGTGCGACCGGACCAGCGGGTCGAGCAGCACCTGCTTCGGCTTCGTCCGGGTCGCGAGCTCGACCCACTCGCGCTCGGCGAGCCCGTCCGTCCGCGCCACCGCCGTGTCACCCTCGGCGAGCACGGCCACGTCCTGCGGAAATCGGCCCGGCGACTTGCGCACCACCTCGACCTGGGTCACCCAGCCGTCGCCCCGGCGCGCCGTCCGCGTCCGGCCGACCGCGTAGTCGTAGAGGTCGGTCGTGTGCAGCCACTGCGCAAAGAAGGTCGAGAGGTCGCGCTTCGAGACCTCTTCCGCGACGGCGCGGAAGGCCGCCTCGTCCACATGGTGGTACTTCCAGCGCTCGTAGAACGTCCGCAGGATGCGGTGCATCGTGTCGTCGCCCACGATCGCGCGAAGCTGGTGGAAGAACAGCTCGCCCCGGGTGTAGATGGCGATGTTGTAGGAAGTGAAGTCGCGGTACGCCTGCGACTCGAGGCTCGGCGGCTCCGAGTAGTCGTCGAGGTCGAGGTCGAGCACCTGGGCCTCGGTCTCGGGGTAGGTCGGCGGCTTTCCCGTCATCTCCCAGAACCAGCTCGTCTGGAAGCTGGTGAAGCCTTCGTCCAGCCAGCCCTCGCGCCACTCGTTGTTGGCGAGGAGGCCCATGGTGTAGTTGTGCCCGAGCTCATGGACGATCAGCCCCTGGTCGGCCGAGCCGTCGTGGATCATCATCGGGAACTCGGTGCCGCCACCCTCGATGCGGTGCACGTTGGTGATCTGCGGCCAGCCGAACGGTCCGTAGAGCTGATCCAGCCACGCGAGCGCCGTCTCGGTGCGCTTGACCGCCACCCCACCACCCCAGGTGGTGTCATCACCCGGCTGATAGAGCACGTGCACGGCCACGTCGCCGAAGTGACCGCCCTCGTACCGGTACGCCGGATTGAGCGACATCGCGAAGTGATGCACCCGCTCGGCGTACCAGCGGAGCCGCTTCCGACCCGGCGCCGCGCCGGCACACGCGTCGGCCGACGGCGACCCCGCGCCGTAGTAGTCGCGCTGATACTCGACCGGCCGGCCGGGCGCGCGGTTGGCACGCTCCCAGCCTGGGTCGCCGCACACGGGGACGCCCGTGGCGCCCATGACCTGATCCTCGGGCAGATCGAGATCGACCGTAAACCGGGCGAACTCGCCGTAGAACTCGCCCGCGGGCATCAGCGGATGCTCCTCCCAGCCCAGCCGGTCGTACACGACGACCTTCGGATACCACTGCGCGAAGTCGAAGCGGCGCCCCGCCCGTCCCTGGCGGCGCGGGACCGTCGAGGGGCGCGCGTCCCAGCCCATCTCGACGCTCATCGAGTCGCCCGGAAGAAGCGGCCGCGGCAGATCGAAGCGGACGATGGTGCTGTCCGGCGCGAACGGATAGCTCGGCTCCACCGGCTCGCCCATGATCCGGACGTCGCGCACGTGATTGAAGGCGAAGTCGGGATCCTTCAGGTCGTTGAACCGCCGGCGACCCTCGGCGGAGTCGACGTCGGCCCAGCGCGAGCCCGGTCGGAAGGCGTTGAGATAGAGATGAAGGGAGAAAGTCGTGAGCGTGTCCGGCGACGCGTTGCGGTACTCGATCCGCTCGGCCCCGCTCAACACGCCGGTCGGCTCGTCGAGTCGGGCGGCGATCCGGTAGGCGACGTCCTGCTGCCAGTACGCCGATGCCGGCGCGGACGCGGGAGGCTGCTGGAGCAACAGAAACGCCAGTGCGATCACGAACGGCTCGTCGAACGGGGGTGAAGGCGGCGGGCGGGCATCGGCCCCAAACATAGGTGGGCCTCCCCTCTCACCGGCAGGCCGCACCGGCAGCCGAGGAAGGGTAGCGCTCGCGCGACGCGGGCCTGCGCGATCGCTGGCTCAGGCGGTCCGGACGTAGAGGATCAGGAGGAGCGCGTCGCGCTCAGTGGGTGGGGGGCAGGAGGTGGCGGCGAAGCTGACTGCGTACCCTGACGAGCCAGGTGTTGACCTCGTCGAGGCGGCGACGCACAGCGGCGACTTCCTCGCGCAGGAGCCAGGCGTTGTGTCGCAAGGCGGCACTTTGTCGGTGGAGGCGAAGCGAGCGCTCGGCTTGGTCGAGGCCAACGTTATCCCGCATGATGCATTGCTCGGAGCGGTGCGCCGGTACACCCGGTACCAGTGAAAGGGCCGGGGGAGTATGTCCCCGGCCCTCCTATGTCAGTTGCCGAACGTCATCCGCAGGTGCAGCTGGTGGTGCCGCAGCAGCACCCGGTGTCGCAGCACCCCTTGGTGCAACCGCAGGTCGTTTCTGCCATGGAGCCCTCCCAGGTCATGCGGGGACGATCCCCGCACTTTTCAAGTTACCGCAGCGACTGCGCGCCCGCTATCCGGCGATCCGCCTGCCAACCAACGACATATCACGCACACCGAAACGGAGGGCGGGCGATGGGTGGGGGTCCCCGGGCTTATCTTCGATAATCTCGACTTGGAGCGGGGAAATGGCCGGAGATCGAACTGACGTAGTGGCCATCATGGCGGCCATCATCTATGCGGGCCGCACTGGTGAGTCGGCGCAGGCGCCAAAGGAGAAGGAGTTCGGGCTGATTGCCAAGGCGGCGTGGGATCTGCACGCGGCCGTCGTGGGCAGCGACGAGGTGCGCACCGGCAGAGCCGGATTCCAGCAGTCCTGAACCCAGGGCCCGTGGGGAGGGACGCCCCGAGAAGCCGCCACGCCCAGGAAGGCCCGGGAGAAGTAGTCCCGGGCCTTTCATTTGTCCCCGTGGACAAGGGGATATGTGTTGCGGCCATCGGTCACAGCCGTTCCACCCTCCTAATCGTTGTGCTTCAAGCACATACTCCTGCCAATAGTCCGCCTGAAACCAACCAGATTGACGATTCGTCAGTATTGGGTAGCTTGTGTCGACGCGCCGTCCAGGAGACCATATGTCCGCCATCGATCCGATCAGCCGCCGCATCGTCCAGCTCCTCGCCGCCGACGGCCGGGCCAGCTATCAGGCCATCGCCGACGAGGTCGGCCTGAGCCGCCCAGCCGTGATGGAGCGGGTGAAGCGGCTGGAGGAGGGGGGCTACATCACCGGATACACCGCCCGAATCGATCGCACCAAGGCCGGCTTCCCGATCACCGCCTTTGTCGCCGTCCGCTATCCCGACGCCGAGATGGCGAGCGCCGAGCGCGCGGTGAAGGCACTCGAGACCAACCCGAGCGTGCTCGAGGCGCATCACGTGGCCGGGGAGGACTGCTACATCATCAAGGTCGCGGCCCCGTCGTTGGAGGCACTCGAGCGGATCCTGCGGTCCCTCAAGGAGCCCGGGCTCGTGGCCGGCACCCGCACGACGATCGTCCTCTCCTCGGTCTTCGAAAAGCCGGGCGTGGTCCCGGTGGAGCTCGACTGACATGGCCGGTCTTCGGGGCAAGGCGCTCATCGCCTATCTGCTGGTGTGCACGGTGTGGGGCTCGACCTATCTGGCGATCCGGATCGGCGTCGCCCACCTGCCGCCGTTTCTGTTCGCCGGGGTGCGATTCCTGACGGCCGGGCTGCTGCTGACCGCCATCATCGTCCCGCTTGGCATCAAGCTCCCGCATCGCGCGCGCGACTGGCGCACGCTCGCCATCACCGGCGTCTTCCTCCTCTGCGGGGCCAACGCCATCGTGGTCTGGTCCGAGCAGTTCGTCGCGTCCGGCGTCGCCAGCGTGCTGGTGGCCTCGATGCCACTCTGGGCCGCGTTCTTCGACGCGATCGTCCCGGGCGGGAAGACTCCGCTCACCTGGCGCATCGGCGTCGGGCTCGGGCTCGGCTTCCTGGGCACCGCCCTCCTCGCGGGCATCACCCCGCACGAGATCGCCACCGCCGATCTCCGCGGGCCCATCGCCCTCACCCTGGGGAGCGCGTCCTGGGCGCTCGGCAGCGTGTACTGGAAGCGGCACCCCACCGAGGTGAGCCCGTACGCGGCGGCGGCGGTGCAGATGGCCATCGCCGGCGCGATCCTCTGCGTCGTGGGCCTCGGGCTCGGCGAGGCGGCGGCCTGGCACCTCGACGGCACCGGGCTCGGCGCCATGGTCTATCTGGTCCTGTGCGGATCGCTGGTGGGGTACACCGCGTTCGGCTACGCCCTGGAGCACGCGTCCGCCACGGTGGTCGGCACCTACGCCTATGTGAACCCGGTCGTGGCGGTCGTGCTCGGCTGGCTCATCCTGCACGAGCCGGTCACCGGCCGGATGCTGGCGGCCATGGGGCTGATCCTGGGCGCCGTGCTGTGGATTCAGCTCGCCGCACGCCCCGGCGCCGCGACGGCCAAGGCGCCCACGCGCGCGCTGCAGCAGCCGGCATCCGGCGGACGCATGACGAGCACCGCCGCGATCGACCGCCCGTGGGATACCGCGCAGGAGGTCGCGCACCTCGTCACGCGGTTCGAGGAGGGTACGCTACCGCAGAGGGAGTGGACCCACCGCGCGCACCTGACGGTGGCGCTCTGGTACGCCACGCATCACGAGGCCGGCGAGGCGCTGGACCGGATGCGCACCGGTATCCTCCGGCTCAACCTGGCGCACGGCGTGCCCACCACGCCGACCCGAGGGTACCACGAGACCATCACCCGCTTCTACATGCACACGGTCTCGCGCCACGTGGCGCGCGAAGGCCGCGCGGGCGACTGGGCCGATCGCGCCAACCGGTTCGTGGCGCTCTACGGCGATCGCGAGCTGCCCCTGCGACACTACTCGGAAGGGCGGCTCAAGTCGCTCGAGGCCCGGACCGCGTGGGTGGAGCCGGATCTCGAACCGTTGGGATGGTAGATAGGAGAGACGACGGAAAGGACGGAGAAGACGGAGACGACGGAGAGGGAAAAAAACGGGAGAGGACGGAACAGGACCGCTGAGCAGTCCCTCTCCGTCCTCTCCGTCCTTTTCCGTCTTCTCCGTCTTTTTCCGTCCTCTCCGTCCTCTCATCGCGCTAACAGATGCCTCCGCAGCTTCGTCAGCCGCCGCCGCACCGAGCCGTCGTGGATCCGCTCGCCGACGCGCACGATGGTGCCGCCGAGGATCTCCGGATCGACGATGAAGGAGGGCAACACCTGTTTGCCGAGCTGGCGGCTGAGGGTCTCGGCGATGCTCTTCTGCAGCGCCTCGTCCGCCGGACGAGCCAGCGTGACGCCCGCGCGCACCCGGTTGAACTTGAGATCGAGCAGCGTGTGGTACGCCAGGGCGATCTCTCCCAGCAGCACCTGCCGGCCGCGCTTCACCAGCGCCCGCAGGAACAGCACGAACTCGCGCGGGCCCCCCTGAAAGGCGGCGCCGAGAAGGCGCGCCTTCTCGGCCTTCGGCACCCGGGGCGACATGAGGACGGCCTGGACCGAGGGCGTGTTCTCGACCGCCCCGGCCAGCGCGTCCATCAGCTCCGCGTAGCGCGCGGTCTGCCCGCTCCGCTCGCCCAGGTCGAACAGCGCCTCGGCGTAGTTGCGGGCGATCGTCTCCGATCTCACCGGCCCGCGTCCAGCGTGGCGAGGTAGTCGAGCACCAGCTTGCGGTCGGTCTCGCTGTCGAGCCGCTTCTCGACCAGCTTCGAGGCGGCGGCGAGCGACAGATCCACCGCCTCGCGGCGGAGCTCGGCGATGGCCCGGTCACGCTCCGCGGCGATCTCCCGGCGGGCGCGCGCCAGCGCCTCTTCCTGCTCCTGCTTGGTCTTCTCCATCGCCACCGCGCGCTCCTTCTCCGCGAGCTGGCGGGCCTCGGTCAGGATGCCGTGGGCCTGGGCCTTGGCCTCCGCCACCAGCCGCTTGTGCTCCTCCAGCAGCTTGGCGGCCTCGGCCCGGTTGTGCTCCGCCTCGGCGAGCTGCCGCTCGAGCGCCTGCTCCCGCGCCTCCACCGCGCCGAGGATGGCCGGCCAGGCGAACTTCTTCAGGATGAGCAGCAGCAGCACGAAGACGAGCACGGTCCAGAGCATCAGGCCGCCATCGACCGTGAGCGGGCCGGCAGCGTGCTCTTCCTGAACGGCGAGCGTGACAGCGTTCAGCATGTGGGTCCCCTGTCTCCCTGCGGTCGATCGGTGGGCCGCCGGTCGCTTCAGCGCGACCGGCGCCACCGACCCGTTTTCCGAACTAGAACGTGATCTTGCCCTGGATCAGGAACGCGATCACCGCCACGAACAGCGCCACGCCTTCCACCAGCGCCGCGGCGATGATCATCGCGGTCTGGATGCGCGCGGTGGCCTCGGGCTGGCGCGCGATGCCTTCGGTGGCCTTGCCGCCGATCTGGCCGATGCCGATGCCGGCGCCGACGACGGCCAGTCCGGCCGCGAGTCCCGCGCCGATGAGGCCGTAGCCCCGGTCCGCTCCGGCCGCGGCGGCCGCTTGCAACAGGGCAACGATGTACAGCATGTGGTGCTCCCTTGCGTCAGGCGGGAGATCGGTGGTGTCCGCGCGCGCCGCTCGTGGATCGCCTCTCCCGGAGCGATCTCGCCGCAGTGACCCGCCGGCGTCCGTGGCCCGAAGACCCGGACAGCGGGCATCGCCTGCCATTCGGCAAGGCTACGAATCCCGGTCGACGCACGCGCGCGCCGACCGGGCCCCTCTCAGTGCTCTGCCCTCATCAACCCGATGAACACGCTGGTGAGCAGCGTGAACACGAACGCCTGCAGAAACGCCACGAAGACCTCCAGCAGCATGACGCCGGTGGCCAGCACCGAGGCAGCGACGCCCACCGTGTAGCTCTTGAACAGGAACGTGAGCCCGATCAGGGCCAGCACCAGCACGTGGCCCGAGGTCATGTTGGCGAAGAGACGCACCGCCAGGGCGAACGGCTTGGCCAGCTTGCCGATCAGCTCGATCGGCGTCATCACGGCCAGCAGGAGCACCTTCAGGAGGGTCCCGCCGACGCCGCCGGGCAGCCCCTCCGGAAGGTAGAAGATCGTCTTCAGGTAGCCCTTCGGGCCCAGCGTCCGCATGCCGGTCACCTCGATCACCAGGAAGGCGATCACGGCGAGCGCGGCGGTGACGGAGATGTTGCCCGTGGCGGTGGCGCCCCCGGGCAGCAGGCCGAGCAGGTTCATGGCCAGAATGAAGAAGAAGAGCGTCAGCAGATACGGCGCGTACCCCTCGCCATGGTGGCCGACGTTCGGCAGGACGACTTCCTGCCGCATGTACAGCGCCGTCGCCTCCATCGCGCCGGCGAAGCCCTTGGCCGGGCGCCCCTGCGCCTGGGCGCGCGCGACCGCGCGGGCACTCAGCACGAAGACCAGCGTCACCAGCGTCGCCGCCAGCAGCATGAACACCAGGTGCTTGGTGGGCGAGAAGTCGATGGCGAGCCCGCCGAGGTGGACCGGTTCCCAGCGCGGCAGCTCCACGGCGCCGACCAGCGGGATCTCGATCTCGTGCGAGTTTCCGATGTGGTGGGTGATGTCGATCTGGTCCTGCGCCGGCGCGGCGGCGTGCTCCGAAGGAGCCGCGTGCTCCTGCGCGGCCACCGCGCGGGCCGCCGGGGCCGCCAGGCCGAGGACCAGGCCCATCCTCACCATCGTCCGACCGAATCGCGTCATCGCTCGTCTTCCCGCGAGTGTTCCCGAAGAGCCGTGACGCCCTCGACCAGAAGAAGCGCCACGAGGACTCCCACCATCGTCCCCAGCATCGGGCCGGCGCGCCGTCCGAGGACGGGCAGGATCACCAGGCCCGCGACCATCACCACGGTAAGCCGGACCAGCATGCCGAGACCCCACACCGCCATGAAGCGGTCGGTCCCGACGCTCCGGAGCGCCCACCAGCCCAGCGGTGTCTGGAGGATCAATCCGACCACGGCGCCCCACCCCACGACCGTCCGGTCCGCGGCAGGGACCAGCGCCACCAGAGCCACTCCGCCGGCCGCGACCAGCGCCACGCCGGCCAGGTACCGGCGGGCCAGCGTCACTCCCCGCCGCCGTCCTTCCGGTTGAGCTGGCGGACCAGCGAGTACATCGTGCCGCCGAACCCGAGGAACGCCGCCAGGACGGTGATGATGCCGTCGGTTCCGAGCTTCCGGTCGGCCCACTGCCCGATCAGCACGCAGATCAGGAGGCTCACCGCCAGCTGCACGCCGAGCCCCGCGTACCGCATCGCACCGGGGACCTTGCCGGGCCCCGGATCTGGGGATTTCACGGGGGCAACCTATCCGCTTGTGAAATTTTTCGCAAGCTCGCCGACGCGAGCCGCAGGCCGTCGTAGCGCGTGCCAATATCGCACGCTGGGCGACTCGACGCGACCCGCGCGGAGCGCCCGCCACGAAACGTTTCGGCGTCGGCTGGCGTCCCTCCTCTAACCCGGGTAATGTCCACAAAGACACCTTGCCTGCCCTCGCCTTCGAGACCCGATGACCGCGACCGCATCCCCCAGCGTGCAGCACGACGATGTCCACCAGCTCCAGCGCCTCACCGAGGCGGTGGGTCGGCTGCGCCGCCAGGTCGCCCAGCGGATCGTGGGCCAGGACGACGTCGTCGAGGGCATTCTCACCGCCATTCTGAGCGGCGGGCACGCCCTGCTGATCGGTGTCCCCGGCCTGGCCAAGACCCTCATGGTGCAGACAGTGGCGGAAACGCTTCACCTGTCGTTCAACCGGGTGCAGTTCACCCCGGACCTGATGCCGAGCGACATCACCGGCACCGACATCATCGAGGAAGACCTGACCACCGGCCGCCGCGCGTTCCGCTTCGTGCAGGGCCCGGTCTTCGCCAACATCGTGCTGGCGGACGAGATCAACCGCACCCCGCCCAAGACCCAGGCCGCGCTGCTCCAGGCGATGCAGGAGCACCAGGTCACCGCCGGCGGCGCGACCTACCGCCTGCCCGATCCGTTCTTCGTGCTGGCGACCCAGAACCCGATCGAGCAGGAGGGCACCTACCCGCTGCCCGAGGCGCAGCTCGACCGGTTCATGCTCGAGCTCAGGGTGAGATATCCCAGTCGGAGCGAAGAGGAGGCGATCGTCGAGCAGACAACCGGCGCCGCGCGGGAAAGCCTCCAGCCGGTCCTCGACGCGCAGTCGGTGCTGGCCATGCAGGCGCTCGTGCGGCGGATTCCGGTGAGCCGGAGCCTGATCCGGGCGGCCGTGTCGCTGGTCCGGATGACGCGCCCGCCGGACGCGGAGTCCCCCGGGTTCATCCGCGAGTACGTGGACTGGGGCGCCGGGCCCCGCGCCTCGCAGTACCTGGTGCTCGGCGCCAAGGCGCGGGCGGCGATGGCGGGCCGGCCCATGGCGGACCTGGACGACGTGCGGGCGGTGGCGCCCGCGGTGCTACGCCACCGGCTGGTCACCAACTTCGCCGCGGAGGCGGCGGACCGGACGAGCGAGGACCTGGTCCGCGAGCTGGTCGGCGGGAAGGGGTGGCTGGGGGGATGACGCACGAAGGCCCGGCCGATGTGGCCGGGCCTTCGCACTTCACGGCGTGACGCCCGGGCTCAGCCGCCGAGCGGCAGCACCAGCTCGCTGAAGGCCACCAGCGACACCTCGTAGTAGTTCAGGATGGAGTGGAGGGTCTCCTCCTCGTCCGGCGTCAGCGCCGCGCCGCCGGCTCCCGTGACCACCTGACCCTGGTCGCTCAGGGTGACCGTGGCGAACAGGTCGCCGTTCACCTTGACCGAGAAGCTCCCGCCGTCGGCACCGTAGGTCCCCACCAGCCGCACCTGTCCGTTCGGGCCGCTGATCCCCAGGTCGAGCGTGACCACCACCTGGGTGTCCGAGATGTTGGCGAACGTCGCCGTCCAGTTGAGCGAGACGCCGCGCGACGGCAGGTTGAGGTCGTAGTCGAGCGAGAGCACCATCCCGCCGGCGTTCTCGCTGATCGTGTTCTTGAGTGTGAAGTTGGCCAGCGTGGTGCCGTTGGAGGCGAAGCCGCTCACGGTGACCAGCGCGCCCGACATGCCGCCGCTCGCCGCGACCGTGTAGTCGAGGTAGACGATGCTCCCCTCGACCACCTTCACCCGGAAGCTCGTCGCCGTGCTGGTGCTCTGATCGATGATGTCGACGTAGCCGACCTCGACCGCTGGCTCGACCACCTGCCCCGTCACAGGGTCCACCGCGTAGAGCAGGAACCGGACGCCGGTGGACGGCGCGCCGGCGAGATCCGACTGCACGTAGCCGTGCGTGGTCTCATCCCAGACGAAGGTCGCGCCGAGGTACGAGGCCGGCACGGCCGCGGCGGAGGCCTGGATCCCGCGGCCGCCTTTGGGCACCAGGCTCGCGAGCTGGCGGGCATAGCGCACGCTCGCCGCGGAGGGGCGGGTCATCGCGAGGGCCGCCGAGCTGGCGACGACCGGCGAGCCGCCAAGCACCGCCGAGATGTCGTTGCCCACCGCGGCGAAGCTCGAGGCCGGCCCCGACACGAAGGCGCCCTGCGCCGCGGCCATGTCGGCCGACGTGCCCTGGGGATTGAACTCGCTGGGACCGTGGTCCTTGCTGCAGGCGGCGAGCGCCAGCGCGAGGACACCCGCGGCCAACGATCGCCTTGCGTATTGCGTGACGTGCATGAGAATCCGCCTCCGTGGGGAGTTCAGTGACGAGCGTCGAAACCGTTGTGTCGCCGTGAGTTCCGTCTGATGCAGAAAGCTGCAGTGCCCCGGCGGGCGGCCTGCGCCGCCGGTCGGCGCTCGCAGGGGCAACCCCCGTGCCCGGACGGCCGCAACCGGCTGCACCGCCGCGAGCGGGACGGTATATTTCCCTCACATGTTCGGCATCATCCTCGAGGGTGTGCTCTTCGTCGCACTGGTCGCGACGGTGGCCACCCTCCTTTGCTACGCGCTGCTGCGCTGGACCCCGCTCGGCATCCGGCTGCGCCAGACGGCGAACCGGCGCGAGATCGAGGAGGAGCTGGAGCTCGAGTGTCCGATCCACGGGCTCCAGCGGGAGGAGGAAATGGTGCGCCTGCCGTCCGGCAGCCGCATCTGCCCGACGTGCTACAAGGAGGCCTTACATGAGTGAGTCGCTGGGCGGGAACGGGCTGTCCAAGCTGCTGCGCCTGGCGGCGCTGGCAGGTGGGATCATCGTGCTGCTGGTGCTCCTGCCGACGGCGATGACCTACATCAACCCGGGGCACGTCGGCATCGTGATCCACCGGGTGGGCGGCGGCGTGGATCCGACCCCGCTGAGCCCGGGCCTCCACATGCGGAACCCGCTCACGACGGGGATCGAGGAATATCCGACGTACATGCAGACGGTGGTGCTGGCGCGGGCCGCGGAGGGGATGGAGCGGAATGACGAGATCAACGTCAACAGCGTCGAGGGACAGCCGCTCTCGCTCGACGTCTCGATGTCGTTCGAGCTCGATCCGACGAAGGTGCCGGCGCTGTACTCGACCTTCCGGACGGACATCGCCACCATCCAGCACACCTACGTGAAGCAGGCGATCCGGCAATCGCTCCAGGAGGTCGTGGGCAACGAGGAGATCGCGGCCATCATCGGCCCCAAGAAGGCGGAGACCACGGGCCGGGTGACCAAGCTCCTGGAGCAGCGGCTATCGATCTACGGGATCATGGTGAAGCAGTTCACGATCAACGAGCTGCGGGCGCCGCCGTCGGTCATCGAGGCCATCAACCAGAAGAACGTGATGCAGCAACAGGGGCTCACGGCGCAGAACGAGCTCCAGAAGAACCAGTTCCAGGCGCAGGGCGACTCGATCAAGGCCGCCGGCCGGGCCAAGGCGATCCTGGCCGAGGCCGAGGCCCAGGCCAAGGCGAACCGCCTGCTCAGCGAGAGCATCACCCCGGTGCTGGTCCAGTATGAGATGAGCAAGCGCTGGAACGGGCAGATGCCTCAGGTGACGGGCAGCGCGATGCCGATGATTCAGCTGCCAGGCGCCAAGTAGGGGCGAGCGAGCGGGCGGGGGCTGTCACAAGTTCTTCCGCCCGGCTGTTCCTCTCTGGGAGCCACCGATGCTCCTAGAGGAGGCAGCCTTATGTCACGCCACGCGGGACCCGCGGCCATACTGACCGTGCTGACACTGTTCGTCGTTCAAGCATGTGATACGCCGGCGCCCACCGCGGCCGATGGGGTGCGGTCCAGCGCCGAGGCGCCGGGCACCCCCATCGACGCCCGGGTCGCCAGCGTACCGTTCGACCCGTCGAACTTCGTCGCTTCCATCACCAATCCCTACCTGCCCGGCGTTCCGGGAACGGCGTACCACTACATCAGCCGTACGCCGGACGGGGTGGAGACCAACCTCGTCCAGGTGACCCACCAGACCAAGCAGATCCTCGGCGTCACGGTGAGGGTGATCCACGATCAAGTGTTCCTCAACGGCGAGCTGACCGAGGACACGTTCGACTGGGAGGCGCAGGACGCGGCCGGCAACGTCTGGTACTTCGGCGAGGACTCGAAGGAGCTCGAAGACGGCGTGGTCGTGAGCACGGAAGGGTCCTGGGAGGCCGGCAAGAACGGCGCCCATCCCGGGATCATCATGCTGGCCCATCCCAAGACGGGCCTGACCTACGTGCAGGAGGACGCGCCCGACGTGGCCGAGGACCGGGCCAAGGCGCTGAGCCTCAAGGCGAGCGTCAGCGTCCCCTTCGGCAGCTTCGACGGGTGCCTGCAGACGATGGAGTGGACGCTGCTCGAGCATGGCGACCGGGAGCACAAGTTCTACTGCCCGGGTGTGGGATTGGTGGAGGAGGCGCACCCGAAGGGCGGGCGGATCCTGAACGAGCTGGTGGCGATTACGCACTTCTAGGCGGCCGGGCGGGCGCGATTCTGGCGCCCGCCCCTTACGTCAGCCTCCGCCGTCCTTCGGCTCGACCGGCAGCCCCGCGGCCTGCCACGCCGTCCAGCCGCCGACCAGCGCGCGGGCCTTCTGCCATCCTGCTCGACGAAGCTCTCGCGCCACCCGGGCGCTTGTGGCTTCGTCCTGTCACGCACAGTACAGGACGAGCGTGGCGTGCATGTCGAGTCGTCGCTCGCGCGCCAGGCGGACCGCGTCGTCCGGGGGCATGCGGATGGCGCCGACGCCGATGTTCGGGTCGTCGCGATAGCTCCGCTCGGTGCGCACGTCCAGCACGATGACCGGCTCGCCCGAGCGGTGCAGGTCGCGGAACTCCTGGATCGTGATCTTCTCCGGCACCGGCGCGGCGGCGTCCGCTGGACGTTTCGCGGCCTGGACCGGCGAGGACGGCGTCGGATGCGCCAGGGTGTCGGCGAGGGACGGCCGCTCGGAGAGGCGCGACGCGGGCGCGGCTGAGGCCGGAGCGGCGGTGCCGGCCTGGCGCCGGAGGTAGAGCGCGATCCCGCCGCCGTGGATCACCACCGAGAGCAGCACCACCAGGCAGGTGATGGTGAACAGCCGCTCGGCGCCCGGCACGCCGGCGAAGACCGGCAGCAGCACCAGCAGCAGAGAGCTCAGCCCCCGCGGGCCGAAGCAGGCGATCAGCCTCCGGCTCTGCGCGTCGATGCCCGAGCGCGCCAGCACCGGCACCAGCACCAGGGTCCGCGCGGTGAGCGCGATCGCGGCGAACACGAGCACGCGCCAGTCGCCCGCCACCGAGAAGCCGGTCCAGATGAGGCCCGCGCCGAACGCCACGAAGGTCAGCAGCAGGAACATCTCCGCCGACGCCTCGCCGTAGTCGAGGAAGCAGTCGCACAGCTCCACGTCGAGCGCCGCGATGACGAGCCCCGCGGCGAACGCCGCCAGGAACCCACTTCCTCCCACCGCCTCCGCCGCCGCGTAGGCCGTGAACGCGACGCCGAGCGCGTAGAGCGACTCGTAGTCGCGGCGGACCCCGACCCGGCGGCGCACCTGGTCGAGCAGCGTGATCGCCACCCAGCCGGCGAACACGCCGAGCATGGGGCCGAGCAGGAAGAGGCCGACCGAGCGGCTCCCGATCTCCCAGGCCGGCGCGCTCGCGCCGGGACGCAGCACCAGCATGCAGAGCACCACGATCGGCAGCAGGATGACGTCGTTCATCCCGCTCTCGAGCCGGAGCCCGACCTTGGCGGAGCTCGGGATGCCGGGATGGCGGATCAGGGTGCGGAGCAGCACCGGGTCGGTCGAGGCGAGCGCCGCGCCGAGGATGGCGGCCGCGGGCCAGGGGAGGCCGAGCAGCGCCCAGGCGGCGAGCGCGACCAGCGCGGCCGGGAGCAGCGTGCCCGGGCCGAGGATGAGCGCCGCGAGCCGCCGCTGCTGGCGGAGCTCGCCGATGTCCACGCCGATGGCGTCGCTGAACAGCACCAGCACCAGGCCGAGCGTCGCGATCACCTGCAGCGCGGGTGAGTCGAGCGTGAGCTCGACCAGTCCCAGCTGGCCCGGGCCGAGCAGCGCGCCGACCAGCAGGAAGATCGCGACCTGCGGGAGGCCGGTCCGCTCGACCGCCCCCGACAGGAGCGACGAGACGATGATGACGATCCCGATCAGCGCCAGGACCGCGGTGAAGCTCTCGTGGCTCATGAGGACAAGTATACTAGAGCCATGCCCACGAGCGAGCCGTTCGCCACCGCGCTGCTGCTGACCATCGCCGGCACCCTCATGGGGGCCAGCGTGTTGTTCAGTCGGGCCTCGCAGCGGATCGGCGTGCCGATCGCGCTCTTGTTTCTGGTGATCGGCATGCTGGCGGGCTCCGAAGGGGTCGGGGGGATCGCGTTCGAGGACTACGGGTTCGCGTTCCGGCTAGGGTCGCTGGCGCTGGCGCTCATCCTGTTCGACGGCGGGCTCAACACGCCGCTCGCCGCGCTCCGGCGCACGTGGGCGCCGGCGGGCCTGCTCGCCACGGTCGGCGTCGTGCTCACCGCGGCGCTGATCGCGATCCCGGCGCACCTCTGGGGTCTCGCCTGGCCGCAGGCGCTGGTGCTCGGCGCCGTCGTGTCGTCCACCGACGCGGCGTCGGTGTTCGCGGTGCTCCGCGGCAGCGGGCTCCAGCTCAAGCGCCGGGTCGGCACCACGCTCGAGCTCGAGTCCGGCCTCAACGACCCCGTCGCGGTCATCCTCACCGTCACGCTCACCGCCAACCTGCTCCACCCGGGCGAGACCAATGCGGTCCGCATCGGGGGCGAGATCCTCCTCCAACTCGTCGTCGGCGCCGCGCTCGGCGTGGGCGTCGGGCTGGGCGGGCGCGATCTGCTCCGGCGGTTTCCGCTGCCGACCGGCGGACTCTACCCGGCGCTCACGCTCGCCTTGGCCCTGCTGGCATATGGGGTCACTACTCTGCTCCACGGCAGCGGGTTCCTCGCGGTGTACCTGGCCGGCATGGTGCTCGGAAACGGTCCCCTGCCCTACCACGCCGGCCTGCTCCGGGTGCACGACGCGCTGGCCTGGCTGGCGCAGATCGGGATGTTCCTCATCCTCGGCCTGCTGGTGTTCCCGAGCGGGCTGCTCGAGGTGGCGGGGCCGGGCCTCGGGCTGGCGCTGTTGCTTGCGTTCTTCGCACGGCCGCTGGTCGTCGCGCTCTGCCTGGCGCCGTTCCGCTACCCCAGGCGCGAGATCCTCTACATCGGCTGGGTCGGCCTCCGCGGCGCCGTGCCGATCGTGCTCGCGACCTACCCGGTGCTGGTCGGCGCACCGGGCGCGGACCGGATCTTCCACATGGTGTTCTTCATCGTGGTGGTCAACGCGCTGGTGCCGGGGGGGACCGTCGCGTGGGTGACCCAGTGGCTCGGGCTGCAGAAGGCTGGGCCGCCGGCGCCGCAAGCCGTGCTCGCGATCGAGTCGCGCCTCCCGCTCGAGGGCGACCTGATGTCCTTCTATATAGACGAGGCCGTCGTCGTGGCCGGGATCCCGCTGGAGGAGCTGGATTTTCCGGACGGCTCGTCCATCGCGCTGATCGTTCGCGGGAACCGGCTGGTGCCGCCCAAGGGGGGAACGACGCTCCAGCCGGGGGACCACGTGTACGTGCTGACCCAGGAGGAGGACCGGCCGCTGATGCAGCTCATGTTCGGGCGGCTGGAGGCGGAGTAGCGGTCAGGCGGTCAGGGATTCCACGTATGCGTACGGCAGTCCGACCTTTCGCGCGACGGCCTGCAGTTTGGTCAGGTAGTCGGGATCGCGCTCGGCCGGTGAGGGCGGGTCGGGCAGGTTGTAGCAGAGTGCGGCGACGACCCCGCCCGCCTCCAGGTGCGCCAGCACGGCCTCGGGCCGGTAGGCCTGCACGCTCGGGTCCGAGTAGAGGCGGTCGAACTCGTCGAGCGTGAGCGACATCAGGATGCCGTACACGCGGGCGGATGGCTCGGCAACGAGGGCGGCGCGGCGCCCGATGCGCAGGGCCAGTCCCTCCACACTGGCGACCTCCGCGCCCTGGGGGGCGAATCCCTTCGCCCGCAGCAGGTCCGAGTCCATGAACAGCCCATAGAAGAAGGCCTCGGCCCGTCGGGGCGATCGTGAATTCGTTCCGATGAGACGCGCCGTGCGTCTCAGGTGAGGAAGTAGGCGTAGACATTGACCTGCGGCCCCTGTGATGCCGATGCAGGACGGGCGAACGGCCCGGTTTCGCTGTTCCGGGCCGTTGTCCAGCTCTCTTCGCTCAGGGGGTCCTGCACCCACACGGTAACAAGATGGACAGCCGCCGGCCAGCCCCCGCCGGCGGCGCGGCCCGGGTAGCGGGGCGTAGTCCTGGCGCCAGCGGCTGACCCGCCTCGTAAGATCATGCGCTCCAACGCTCCGCCGATCGTGCGCATGTCCTCCGGGGATGAGCGCATCGACACCGGCCCGCACGAAACGACTAGAGCGGCAGGCTGGAGACACGTATCATTGGTCCTGACCGTCCGGCTTCGGCCATGCGACTGCGAACCTTCTACACCATTGCCATCCTCGTTCCGCTCGTTGCCCTGGCGGCCGTCGCCGCGCTCGGCGGCGGCCCGACTGAGCCCGCGACCGCCCTCCCGTCGGGGGTCACCGTGGGATGGCTCTACCCCCGCTCGGCGGTCCGCAAGCTGGCGACCTACGCGGGCGTCGTCCTCTGGTTGTGGTGGGAGCTCAACCGCCGCGACCACGAGACGTTCGAGCGGGTGCTGTGGCGCGCGCCGGCAGTCATCGCGGTCGCCAATTTCCTGGTGCCCGCGCCGTTCGTGCTGGTGAACGGGATCGCGCGGGAGATGTTCGCCGAGCAGGGTGGCGGCATGGCGCTCCGTTTCCTGGCACGCCTGCTCATCGGCTTCAGCTACGTCGCGCTGGTCGGGTTCATTCGAGGGCAGCTCAGGGAGGGCGAGGCGCTGCGGGAAAGCGATTGAGCGGCCGTGCCGCCGGGGGCAGGCCGATTCCCCGCCCCCGGTCGGCCGGCTGGTTTACTTCAGCGTCAGAATCCACTTGACGATGGCGTGCAGGTCCGGTTCGGGCACCTGCGGGTTCGGGGGCATCGGAGTCTCACCCCAGACGCCGGACCCGCCCTTTTTGATCTTTTCGATCAGGGCCGCTTCGACGTCCTTCCCCGCGTACTTGGCAGCGACGTCCTTGAACGACGGACCGACCACCTTGTGATCGGCGGCGTGGCACCCGGTGCAGCCGTACTTCGCGGGCAGCTGGTCCGGCGCCACAGCCGCCTCGGCCGGCTTCGCGGCCGGCGGTGCGGGGGCCGGCGGCGCCGCATTGGGCGCCTGCTCCCCCTCATGGGCCGCCGCAGGCGGAGCGGCGGCGGCGTTGCCGCCGGGCAACCAGGAAGTCGTCGGCACGACGGCCGGCACCGCCTGCGCCTTGATGTAGGCCACCAGCATCCACACGCCGTCGGTGCCGATGACCCCGCCGTACGCCGGCATTCCCTTCGGCCGTCCGTAGAAAATGGAAGTAAAGATCTCGTCGTCCGCGCCGCCGTAGCGCCAGCGGCCATCGACCAGGCTGGGCCCGACCCAGCCGACGGCACCGCCGCCGTGACAGCCGTCGCAGTTCATCTGGCCGAACAGGCTGGCGCCCGCGTCCGGGTTGAGGGTGGACGGCCGCGGTGCGCTGAGCGCGTTGGCGGCCGGGAGGACGCCGCCGGCGGGGATCCGGTCTGTGGCCTTGACCGTGGCCCCCGTGGCCTGGGCGCTGGCCACCGCCCCTGAGTACCAGGCCGGCGCGACGGCGAGACTGGCCGCGAGCAGCGCGATGACGCGTCTGGTGGTTGGCATGGATGTGTGTCCTCTCTCCCTTAGAGCCCGAAGATCCAGACGAGGCCACCCTGGCTGGTGTGCCGTCCGATGTCCTTGTAGGGGTCGGACGTGGGACGCACGTCGGCAGGGTCGTCGGAGCGGACGTCGCCCGCGAGCAGGAACCAGTCGCCCCCGATGCCGGCGTAGACCGCCACGTACTGCTTGCCGTCGGGGCCGCGATAGCTGATCGGGTTGCCCACGATCCCTGAGCCGACCTTCTGCTTGAAGAGCAGCTTGCCGGTCCGCGCGTTCACCGCCTTGAACCATCCGTCGAGCGTCCCGTAGAACGCCACATCACCGGCAGTGACCAACGCTCCGCTCCAGTTCGGAAAGTGCTCCTTGAGCTCCCAGACCTTCTTGCCGGTACTAGCGTTCCAGGCCATGAACGCGCCGAGGTTGCCGCCGGGTCCGGGGAAGTAGGGCGTGCCGGCCCCGATGAACGGCGTGCCGCGGAAATGCTGCGCCTCCACCGCCGCGAAATCCATGCACATGTTGTTCGTCGAGGTGTAGAACAGCCCGGTCTTCGGCGAGTACGCCGCGGGCGAGGCCGGGCTCACTCCGCCCTCGAGGCTGGGACAGACGCCTTTCACGTTGCCTTTGGACGCGCCGGTCTGCTTGGTGGAATCCAGCACTGGACGACCGGTCTTGAGATCGATGCTCTTGGCCCAGTTCACCTGGACATAGGGCTGGGCGGCGAGCACCTCACCGGTGGCGCGGTCCAGCGTGTACTGGAAGCCGTTCTTGTTGAAGGTGACCAGCGCTTTCCGCAGCTTGCCGCCGACCTTGACGTCCGCCAGGATCATGGTGGAGACGGCGTCGTAGTCCCAGTTGTCGTGGGGCGTGAACTGATACGCCCACACCAGGGATCCGTCGGAAGGCCGGCGTGCCAGGACGCTACCCGTCCACTTGTTGTCGCCGACCCGCTGTTCCGCATTGTAGGGCGACGGATTTCCCACGCCGTAGTACACCAGGTCGAGCTGGGGATCGTAGGACATCCAGCCCCAGACCGGCCCACCGCCGGTCTTCCAGGTCTCCGCCGGCCAGGAGGACTTCCCCAGGTCCGTGCCCTTGTCATAGAACGGCTTGAACGTGCCGGGGTCGACCAGCATGTCGGCGTCGGGGCCGATGTTGCGCCCGGTCCAGACGATCTTCCCGGTCTTGAGGTCGAGCCCCTTTACGAAGCCATAGATCCCGAACTCTCCGCCCGCGGCGCCGACGATCACCCGATCCTTGACGACGAAGGGCGCCATCGGCGTCGTCTCGCCTTCGTCGACATCCGCGATCTGGGTCTTCCACACCTCCTCACCCGTCGCCGCGTCCACCGCGACCGTGTGCCCGTCGAGGAGGTTGTAGATGACCTTGCCGTCGGCGTAGAACGCGCCCCGGTTGATCACGTCGCAGCAGGCGACGCCGATCGCGTTCGCGTTCACATCCGGTCGGTACTTCCACTTGAGGGGGTAGCCTTCCTTGCTGAGGTCGAAGGCGTAGAGCACGTTGGGCCACGGCGTGACCACGTACATCGTGTTCTTGACCACGAGCGGCTGCCCCTCGTGACCCGCCAGCACGCCGGTGGAGAAGGTCCAGACCGGCCGCAGCCTGGTGGCGTTGGCCGGCGTGATCAGGGCCAGCTTGCTGTAGCGAGTCGAGGAGTAGTCCTTGCCGGGCATCGGCCATTCGCCGTCCGCCGCGGCCTGCGCCAGGGCCGGGCCAGCGAGGACGCCCGACAAGCAACCCAGCGCGGCGACCAGACTCCCCACGCGGCGCGCGGCCGGGTTCACAATCAGGGTGGGCATGCGGCCTCCTTCGGGGCCAAGTGGTCTGAGGCGAGGCAACGAGGGCGCACCAGCGCTGGGCCGGCGCACCTCGTCGAGCCGGTGACGAACGAGTTGCGTCGGGCCACTAGAAGGTCAGCTTCACACCCTTCCCCGTGGCCTCACCCCCACCCTCGGCCGGCTTCCCCGCGACATCGAACTGATCGTACTTGATCTTCGAGGTGAACGACTTGCCGTCATCGGACAGGGTGATCCGCTCCACGAACACGCCGCGGCCCGCCGGCCCCCAGCCGGTGCCCTTGGCAATCTCATCGAAGGTGGCCGGCGGCTTGGTCACGTAGAACTCGTACTTGGCCTCGTACTCCTTGCCCCCGACCTTCCGCCAGATGCCATAGGCCGGCGGAACCGGCGGAGCCGCGTCGTAGTTCGACGACTCCGTCATGGTCCCGCCCTGGTTGAACGCGTACATGAACTCCAAGTCCTTGATCGCGGCGAACGCGCCGCTGCTGAATTGCAGCTGTGCGCGCCATTCGCCGGCCAAGTCGGTGGCGACGGCGGCGCTCGCGGCCGTCGGTGTGGAGCTCGGGTGGTTGGTCACGCCGACTAGGGCGGCCACTGCCAGCAAGAGACGCGACATCGTGGACATCGAGAGTGTCTCCCCGGGAGAGTGTGAACCGATTGACCGTCGTGGGGAATCCTCGCCCGGCTCTACGCTATGGTCATTGCACCCGGTGCGCCAGCATGGGTCGTCGGGTCATTCCCTCGTGGCGATTCTGGGCAGGTTGGCGACTAGAACTGAGGGGCCGGCGGGGGTCTATGGGGCCGTCCGCCGCATCGGCCCGCATGGGATTCGATCGGGCCTACGCCAGGTAGGCCTTGTGCCACGCTTGCCGAACGCTCGGGGGCGCTCGCAGGATGCCGAGCAGCAGGCCTAGGCAGTCCGCAGGTTTCGAGCTTTTTCGGGTGCGAACTAGGCGGGACGGTCGCGGTTAGAAGCGTAGCGGATGGCGTTCAAGTCCTCGAGCCGATCGTGCAGGTCCATCCTGGCAAGCTCGCTGACGGCCCAGACATGCTCCTGAGCCGCCTGGCGACGGTCGCGCTCGCGCGCGAGCAGGAACCGATGTCCCCGCGCGTGGAGCCGCATTGCGCGAGCCTTCCGGACCATGGCGGGCACATCAAGAGGTACCATGGCCTAAGATACCACAAATTTGGGCGGGTGTCGCTACGTCTGGGGCAGCTCTCGAGATGAGCCGGCTAACAGGTGCTGTACGGCCCTGAGAAGGTGCTCCGGCCGGAACGGCTTCTCGATCACTGGTCCCGGCAGCTCGGTGACGCCCCCGAACCCCGACACGAACAGGATAGCCGGTGACCGCTCCCGCTGGCCCAGGACTCGGGCCAGCATCAGGCCATCCACGTCCGGCATGCGCACGTCCGTCACGACCGCCGCGACCTCCACTCCGACCACGCCGAACAGCGCCAATGCCTCACGCCCGTCGGCCGCCTCCAGCACGCGGTAGAACGGCTCGAGGGCGGCGGCCATCAGGCGACGCACGATCGGCTCGTCGTCCACGACCAGGACGACCTCGCGCTGCGATCCCGGGGAAGGCTCGGTGGGTAAGCTCATAGGGGTGACTGTAGGCCTATCGAAACGTAGCGCCGTCGGCCCGAGGCGGCCACCACGCGCGAGACGGCAGGCGGCTCCCCTAACCAGCGGCGCAACCAACTGGGCGGTTTTCACGGGATGTCGGGGTGGAGGCCGGAGCCGCAGCCCCCGTACGCCGCGAACGACCGCTCGGTCGCACCGACCGAGGGGCGGATTCCGTCCCCGCGACCCGGTCGGCCGCGCGCGGGACGCGGGCGCCGCCGCGCGCCTCGCTGCCGGACGGAGACGCGGCCGACCGCGCACGGCTCCCTGCCGGCAGAACCGATCGTCGGGCAGCGAGAACGCGAGCATTGCCGCGAAGACGACAAGGGGGTCGACCGCGCACGGGTCGCGGCCGGAGCGCAGGGGGGCCTGGGCGTTGAAACGGAGAGCCGGTCGCGATTGACGGGGACGGTGTCGTGCTCGCACGGCTCCCATCCCGGAAACCCGGGTGGCGGTCGCCGTTGCACGGCTCGTGGACGGAGATGCGAGCCGCGGCGCGCCGGCCCGGAACGCTGCGCCATCGCACGGGTCGTCGATTGGATTGCACGGGTCGTGGATCGGATCGCACGGGTCGTGGTCGCGCCGACGCATCCGCCGCGCGCTCACGCGACGTCCGGCAGCGGTTACTCGGCCCGCAGTGCGACCACCGCCTCCTCCCGACTCGCCCGCCAGGCGGGGAGCAGACACGCCGCGATGGCGACCGCGGCGAGCACCGTCGCGGTCACGGCGTACGTCGCCGGGTCGTGCGGACCGATCTCGTAGAGCAGGCTCCGCAGCAGGCGCGCGAGCACCGACGCGCCCACCGCGCCCAGCAACAGCCCGGCGGCGGCGACGCCGAGCCCTTCGCGCAGCACCTCCATCCGGATGCGAGCCCCGCTCGCGCCGAGCGCCATGCGGATCCCGATCTCGCGGGTGCGCTCGCGGGTGGTGAACCAGAGCACCCCCGCGAGCCCGACCGCGGCCAGCAGCAGTGCGACCCCGCCGAACACGGTCAGCAGGGTGCTGGCGAACCGCGGCCGGGCGAGCGCGTTCCGCATCATCGCGCCGACCGTCGCCACGTCGAGCAGGCGCACCGAGGGCTCCTGCGCCGCGACCTCCCGCCGGAGCGCCGCGATCACGCCCGCCGGCTCGGCCGCGGTGCGCAGGACCAGGTGGTTGAGCGGCCAGGGACTCTGCTCGAACGGCACATACGCGTCGAGGCTCACCTGCTCCAGCATCCGGTAGCGACTGTCCTCGACCGTGCCCACCACCGTGACCCACGGCGCCGGGCTGTCGGGCCCGCCCCACTTGAGCCGCTGCCCGATGGGATCGGCGCCGGGCCAGAAGCGCCTCGCCACCGACTCGCCCAGCACGGCGACGCGCGGGGTGCCCACGCGGTCGTCCGCGGTGAAGCCGCGACCGCGCACGACCCGAAGTCCCGCGCTCCGGAAGAAGTCCGGCGTCACCGCCTCGTAGTTGAGCAGCGGATGCGCCGCTTGCTCCTCGCGGGCGCGGCCCTCGATGGTGAACGGATAGTCGAACCCCTGCGGCCCCTCGAGCGGTCGAAGCAGCATGCCGGACGCCGCCTCGACGCCAGGGATCGTCCGCGCGGTCTCAACCAGGCGCGCGAACAGGGCGTGCGAACGGGCCGCGTCGGCATAGCGCGGGTCGGCGCTGAACACCTGCACGGTGAGCGTGCGGTCGGGATCCGGTCCGGGGTCCACCGCACGGAGCCGGAGGAACGCGTTCACCAGCAGCCCCGCGCCCACCAGCAGCACCATCGCCACCGCGGTCTCGGCGACGACGAGGGCGCGGAGGAACCGCCGCGCGCCCCGCCCGCTCGAGCCGCCGCCGCCGCGCAGCACGCCCTGTACGTCGGTGCGGGCACCGGCCACCGCGGGCGCCACGCCGAAGCCGGCGGCGGCGAGGACCGCCACGATCGCCGCGAAGACCACCGCCTCCGGGTCCACGGCCACCAGGTCCACGCGGAACAACTCGGCCGGCACGATCGCGCCGAGGGCGCGCACCGCCACCACGGCGAGGGCGATGCCGAGCGCGGCGCCGGCGGCACCGAGCACCAGACTCTCGAGCAGGATCTGGCGCACGAGCCGCCCGCGCGCCGCGCCGAGGGCGGTGCGAACGGCCAGCTCGCGCCGGCGGCCGGGCGCCTGAGCGAGCAGCAGGCTGGCGACGTTGACGCAGGCGATCACGAGCACCAGCGCAGTCGCGCCGAAGGCGACGAGGAGCACGGGCCGGGCGACGCCCACGAGGCGATCGGTGAGGCTCGCGACCCGCACGGCGACGTGCGCGTCGGGCGCCAGACCTTGCCGCGCCACCCGATCGGCCAGCGCGCTGGTCTCGCGCTCGGCGGCCTCGAGTGTCAGGCCCGGCCGGAGCCGGCCGACCACGCTGAGGAAGCCGATGGCGCGGTTCTCGGCGAGCGAGTCCACCGCGGGCACGACGGCGCGCCAGAAGGCGGCGTTCCGCGGGTAGTCGAACTCGGGCGGCATCACGCCCACGACGGTGTGGGGCACGCCGTCCAGTCGGACCTGGCGGCCGAGCGCGTCGGGCCGGCCGCCGAAGGCGCGACGCCAGAGCCCGTCGCTCAAGACGAGGGCGCGCTCGGCGCCGGGCACGTCGTCCGCATCCCTGAGCGCGCGGCCGAGCCGCGGCGCCGTCCCCAGCAGCGCGAACAGGTGGCCGGAGACCAGGCTTCCCTGCTCCGCTCGAGCCTCGCCGCCGCTTTCCCAGACGGCGCGACCGAGCGCGGTCTGGACGGCGGCGAGATCTTGGAACGCGCTGGTGCCGGCGCGCCAGTCGCGGTAGTCGGGGTAGGAGATCTCGAGCCGGGTGCCCGGCTGGTCGCGGGGGACGAGTTCGATCGCGGTGAGCCGGTCGGGGGCGCGGAACGGCAGCGGACGGAGCAGCACCGCGTGGACCACGCTGAAGAGCGCGGTGATCGCGCCGATGCCGACGCCGAGCGTGAGCACGGCGGCGACGGTGGCGGGGAGCTGCCGATGGAGACGGCGGAGCGCAACGCGGAGATCGAGCGGCATGGGATGACCCCGGCGGCATGGAAGATGGCGGACCGGCCGACGGAGGTGAGACGAATGGCGGTGGGACGGGTGCACAGGCCTACGGCGTGATCACCCGCTCCACGCTGTCCGTGTTGATCAGCTTGATCCTGCTTTCCCCGCCCTCCGCGATGACCTGCACATATGTGGGATCGGACTCCCCGCCGATCAGCAGGCCCGCGCCGACCCGGGAGGCGCCGAGCTTCACATTGGGTCTTCCTTCCGGGCTCATCAAGCGCAACAGCACCGTCTCCGGATACGGCTTGCCGTTCCAGACGACCTTCGGGTCTTCCGGGAGCACCGCGATGCTCGCCCGCACCTTCCCGCGGTCGTCCACGATCTCGAGCGCACGGCCGCGGAGCACGCCCGGAGCGTCGACCGTGGTGGCCAGGCTCGGCTCAGGCCGCATCATCGACTGATACCAGAGGAGCGCCACGTTCGCCGCGGTGAGGGCGGTCAGCAGTCGCTGGGGTTCCATAGGCTTCCTCGCGCTTCACGAAGGATCGGAGAGAGATGCTATGCTTCGAATGGCGACCCGAATTCTTCATCGTTCAGCACGACGAGTCCAGAGGGAGAGGCGACCGTGGACATTCTCGATGCCATCGGCAACACGTCGCTCGTTCGGCTGCGCAAGGTCGTTCCACCGGGGTGCGCGGACATCCTCGTGAAGCTCGAGTGGGAGAACCCGACCGGCAGCATGAAGGACCGGATGGCGCAGGCGGTGATCGCGCGAGCCGAGCAGGACGGCCGGCTCAAGCCGGGCGACACGGTCGTCGAGTACACGGGCGGCAGCACCGGAGCCTCGCTGGCGCTGGTGTGCGCCGCCAAGGGCTACCGCCTCCGCATCGTCAGCTCCGATGCGTTCAGCCAGGAGAAGCTGGATCAGATGGCGGCGCTGGGCGCGGAGCTGACGCTCGTCCCGAGCGAAGGCGGTCGCACGACCAAGAAGCTGATCCTGGACATGATCGAGACCGCGCGCGAGCTGAGCCGGGAGCCTCACACCTACTGGACCGACCAGCTCAACAACCACGACAGCATCGCCGGCTACTACCCGCTGGGCGAGGAGATCTGGGATCAGACGAACGGCGAGGTCGACGCGTTCGTCCACTGCGTGGGCACGGGCGCGTCGTCGCGCGGGGTCGCGACCGTGCTCAAGCGACACAAGCCAGGCCTCAGGATCGTCGTCGTCGAGCCCGCCGAATCGTCGGTGCTGCTGGGCGGTGCGCCAGGGCCGCACAAGATCGAAGGCGTCGGCGTCGGCTATACGCCGCCGCTCTGGGAGCCCGCGCTCGTGGACGAGATCGTGGCGGTCAAGACGGACGACGCGAAGGCGATGGCCAGGCGTCTCGCGCGCGAGGAGGGACTCTTCGCCGGCACTTCGTCCGGCGCCAACGTCATCGCCGCGATCCGGGTCGCTGAGCGGCTGGGCCCGGGCGGCACGGTGGTGACGCTGATGGCGGATTCCGGGCTCAAGTACCTCAGCACCGACGTGTACCGCGCGCGCCGCCCCGCCGAGGCAGCTCACCAGGATTGACGCGCTCACTTTCCGACGATGCGCCGTACGCCGTGCTCGATCGCGGCGCCGAGCAGGAGGACGATGGCGCCGCAGAAGAGGACCGCCGGCACGAGGCCCCACGGCTGATGGGCGTGCAGCGCGAACGTCGGGCTCTGGAGCAGGAGCCGACCGACGACGACGATGTACGGCAACGCCAGGATGTCGAGCCAGACGTCGTAGAGGAACGTCCCGCGCTTCGCCATGGCATCGAGGTAGGCTGCCACGAAGGCGACGACGTAGGTCGCGACCAGGAGCCACCCGAGGCGAGAGCGGGCGACTTGCATCTGCTCAGGCGACGCAGGTCTCGGGGATCCAGCCCTCGTTGCCATCGGTGTCCGTCACCCACATCCAGCCGCAGATCCGGTCCTGGACGAGGACCTCGACCCCCGCTCGGACGCTCAGCTCCCGCGCGGTGTAGTCGCGGAGCATGAGAGCCTCCAAACCCTCCTGTTGCAGGAATTGCTCGGGCACCCAACCTCCGCGCCGATCGGACGCGGTGCACCACCGCCACCCCGGGAACTCCGGGTCGTCCGCCCCCACCGAGACCCGCTCGCCCGCACGCACGGTGATCGGGTCCGGGTATTGGGCAGTGTAGCTACGCAGCACACGCACCGTGGCCGCCTCCTCTACCTCGATCCCCTACCCCTTTCCCCGCAAGACCTTCTCCAGCACCGGCCACACCGTCGCCGCCAACCGCTCCTGGCCGGCTGCGCTCGGATGCATCATGTCCGCCTGAACCAGCTGGTCCCGGCCGACGACGCCGTCGAGCAGGAACGGCACCAACGGCAGCTCATTCTTCTTGGCCAGCGTTGGGTACACGTCCTTGAATCGCCGAGCGTAGCCGAACCCGTAGTTGGGAAGGGCCCGCATGCCGACGAGGACGATCCGCGGCGGCGGCGCCTGGCGGCGGGCCGCGTCGATGATCGCCTGAATGTTGGCCTGCATCGAGTCCGGGTCGAGACCCCGCAGCCCGTCGTTGGCGCCGGTCTCGATCACCAGCACCGCCGCCGGCTGGCGGAGCAGCCAGTCGATCCGACGGCGCGCCCCGGCCGAGGTCTCGCCGCTGACGCCCGCGTTGACGGCCTCGAACGGGAGACCCGCGGAATCGATCTTCTGCTGCAGCAGCGCGGGATAGGCCTGCGACGGATCGACGCCGAGCCCGGCCGTCAGGCTCGTGCCCAGGAACACGACCCGCCCCCGCCCACCTCCGGGCGGCGGGGGCGGCGGACCCGCCGACGGCGACGGCTCCCGGTCGCAGCGGCGAGCATTGCCGCCACCAACGCCACCCTCCCCCACCGGACTATCATTGACGGCATGCTGCGCTGCGCCTCGTTGACCAAGACCTATCTCTCCGGCGGACGCCGGCTCACGGTGTTGAAGGATATCACCTTCCAGGTGGACCCCGGCGCGTTCGTCGCCATCGTCGGCCCCTCCGGCAGCGGCAAGACGACGCTGCTCGGCCTGCTCGCCGGACTCGACCGCCCGACGGCCGGCACGGTTCACCTCGACGGCGAGGAGCTCGGCGCCCTGGACGAGGACCGCCGCGCGCGACTCCGGGGCGAGAAGGTCGGCTTCGTGTTCCAGTCGTTCCAGCTCATCCCCACCCTGACCGCGCGCGAGAACGTCCAGGTCCCGCTCGAGCTGCGCGGTGAGGAGTCCGCGGCCCGGGCCACCGAGCTGCTGGCCCGCGTCGGGCTCGCCGACCGCGGACACCACTACCCGGCGCAGCTCTCCGGCGGCGAGCAGCAGCGGGTGGCGCTCGCCCGGGCGTTCAGCACCGGCCTCGCGTGCTGTTCGCCGACGAGCCCACCGGCAATCTCGACGCGCGACGGGCGCCACGATCATCGACCTGATGGTCGAGCTGAACCGGGACCTGGGCACGACGCTGGTGCTGGTGACGCACGATCTCGACCTGGCCGCGCGTGCCCGCCGCACGATCCGCCTGGCCGACGGCGCGGTCGTCGCCGACACCGCGGCGTGAGCCCGTCGGCGTGACGCCCTTCGCGCTCCGCATGGCCGCGCGCGAGATCCGCGCGGCCCCCCGGCGCCTGCTGCTGCTCACCGCGTCGGTGGCGATCGGGGTCGCCGCCCTCGTGGCGATCGACTCCTTCACCGACAACCTGCGCGACTCCGTCCGCGGCCAGGCCCGCGCCCTGCTCGGCGCCGATCTCGCCCTGTCGAGCCGCCGGCCGCTCACGCCGGCGGCGAATGCCGTAATCGATTCGCTCGAGGCACGCGGCGGCGAGGTCGCCCGCCAGACCAGCTTCTCCGCGATGGCGTACGTGCGTCGCACCAGCGGGACCCGGCTGGTGCAGGTGGCGGCCGTCGAGGCCGGCTTTCCTTTCTATGGCGAGATCCACACCGATCCCGCCGCGGCCTGGGGAGCCCTGCAGCAGGGTGGCCGGGTCGTGGTGGACCCGTCGCTGCTCACCGCGCTCGACGCCCGCGTCGGCGACACCCTCTCGCTCGGCGAGGCGCGGTTCGTCATCACCGGCGTCGTGACCAGCGCGCCCAACAACGTCGGCATCCGCACCGCGTTCGGACCGCGCGTCTACATCCCCGCCCGCGATCTGCCCGCGACCCAGCTCCTGGGCTTCGGCTCGCGCGCGGAGTACGAGGCCTTCGTCCGGCTGCCGGCCCGGGTGGCGCCGCAGGCCTGGCGGAGCGCTACCGGCCGGTGCTCGCTCCGGAGCGCGTGCGCCTGCGCACCGTGGCCGAGGACCAGCGCGACATGAACGATGCGCTCAGCCGGCTCACCGGATACCTCGGCCTCGTGGGGTTGATCGCGCTGCTGCTCGGCGGCATCGGCGTGGCGAGCGCCGTTGTCGTGTTCATCCGCCAGCGGCTCGACACGATCGCCGTGCTCCGCTGTCTCGGCGCCACGCCCGGCCGCGTCTTCGGGATCTACGCGCTCGAGGCCGCCGCCATGGGACTCGGCGGCAGCATCGCCGGCGCGGCGCTGGGCGTGCTGGCGCAGCGGCTGCTCCCGGGCCTCATGGCGGGATTGCTGCCGGTGCAGGTCGAGCCGGTGCTCTCGCCCCGCGCCGTGGCGCTCGGCCTCGGCACGGGACTCTGGGTCGCGCTGGTCTTCGCCGCGATGCCGCTGCTCGCGGTGCGGCGGGTCCCGCCGCTCGCCGCCCTCCGTCGGGACGTGGAGCCCGACCGGCGGCGGCTCGACCCGTGGCGCCTCGCCGCGGCCGCCGCGCTGGCGGCGACCACGGTCGCGCTCGCGGCGCTGCAGGTCGGGAGCTGGCGGCAGGGCGCGATCTTCTCGGCGGGCGTGGCGGTCGCGCTGCTCGTGCTGTGGGGCGCGTCCTGGGCGCTCATCCGCGCCGCGCGGCGCTGGCTGCCCGGCGGCTGGCCGTACGTGTGGCGGCAGGGACTCGCCAACCTGCACCGGCCGGCGAACCAGACGGTCACCGTCGTGCTCGCGATCGGCTTCGGCGCGTTCCTGCTGGGGACGCTGTTCCTGGTGCAGTACAACCTGCTCCGCACTCTTCGCGTGACCGGCGGACCCGAGCGGCCGAACCTCGTGCTGTTCGACATCCAGCCGGACCAGCTCCAGACGGTCCAGCAGACGCTCGCCGCGGGCGGCTATCGGGCGCGGGGCCGGTGCCGATCGTGCCGATGCGCATCCAGTCCATCAAGGGCCGCCCGGTGAGGCAATCGCTGGCCGACACCACCCGCGGCACGGACGGCGACGAGGGGCCGCGGAGCGGCTGGGCGCTCCGGCGCGAGTACCGCTCCACCTATCGCGACTCCCTGGTGGCCTCCGAGCGGCTGGTCGCGGGCCGGTGGTTCAGCGCCCGGCGCGCGGCGAGACCCCGATCTCGGTGGAGCGCGACCTGGCCCGCGAGCTGGGTGTCGGCGTGGGGGACGAGATCGTGTGGGACGTGCAGGGCGTGCCGCTCGCCACCCGGGTCGCCAGCCTGCGCGAGGTGGACTGGGCGCGGTTCGAGCCCAACTTCTTCGTCGTGTTCGCGCCCGGAGCGCTCGAGGACGCGCCGCAGTCGCTCCTCACGCTCACCCGGGTCGAGCGCGCCGCGGATCGCGGGGCGCTGCAGCGCCGCATCGCCGAGCGGGCGCCGAACGTCACCAGCGTGGACCTGTCGTCGCTGCAGGAGACGCTCGAGCGGCTGATCGACCGGGTCGTGCTCGCCATCCGCTTCATGGCGCTCTTCACGCTCGGCACCGGAACGCTGGTGCTGGTCGGGGCCCTCGCCACCAGCCGGTTCCAGCGCATCCGCGAGGGCGCGCTGCTCCGGACGCTCGGCGCCACGCGCGCGCAGCTCTTCCGGATCGTGCTGTCCGAGTATCTGTCGCTCGGCGCGCTCGCGGCGCTGGTGGCACTGGCGCTCGCGACGGCGGCGGCATGGGCGCTGGCGCGATTCGTGTTCGACGGTCGGTTCACCCTGCCGCTGCTCCCGTTCGCGGGGCTCGGCGCGGCGGTCGTGGCGCTCACGGTGATCGTGGGGCTGGCCAACAGCCGCGAAGTGCTCCGGCGGCCGCCGCTCGAGGTGCTGCGGGCCGAGTGAGCCGCCGCTATGTTTCCGGCGGCTCACTCATCACGAGGTTCTGTTCCATGCTCTCGATCGACCTGACCGGCAAGCGCGCCTTGGTGGCCGGGGTCTCCGACGACGGCGGCTTCGGCTTCGCGATCGCCAAGGCGCTGGCGGAGGCCGGCGCCGACATCTGCGTGGGGAGCTGGCCGCCCGCGCTCGGCATCTTCACCAAGCTGCTCGAGCGCGGGAAGATGGACGAATCGATGCGGCTGGCCGACGGCCGGAAGCTCGAGTTCGTGCGGATCTACCCGCTCGACGCGGCGTACGACACGCTCGCCGACGCGCCCGAGGAGATCCGGGAGAACAAGCGCTACAAGGACCAGGGCGACTTCAGCGTTGCGGGGATGACGGAGCGGATCCGGCAGGATTTCGGCGACCAGGCGCTCGACATCGTGGTGCACAGCCTGGCCAACGCGCCGGAAGTGAAGTCGCCGCTCGTGGACACGAGCCGGCAGGGCTATCTCTCGGCGCTGGGGGTGAGCGCGTACAGCAACATCAGCCTGGTGCGGCACCTGGCGCCGCTCATGCGGCCGAACGGCGCCTTCCTATCGCTGACCTACATGGCGGGCGAGCGGGTGATCCCGGGCTACGGCGGCGGGATGTCGTCGGCCAAGGCGGCGCTCGAGGCCGACACGCGGACGCTCGCCTTCGAGGCCGGCCGTCGCTGGGGTGTCCGGATCAACGCGATCTCCGCGGGCCCCTGGGCATCGCGCGCCGCCTCGGCGATCGGCTTCATCGACACGATGATCAAGTACACCGCCGCCAACTCGCCGCTGCCCCGGTCGATCGAGGCCACGGAGGTGGGGCACACCGCCGCGTTCCTCTGCAGCCCGCTCGCCTCGGCCATCACCGGCAGCGTGGTCTACGTGGACAACGGCTTCCACGCGATGGGCATGGCGGTGCCCGACGCGGGCGCCTGACCCCGATCAGCCCTCGCCCTCGGTCACCTGGGCCACCAGTGCGGCCAGGGTGCTCAGCTCGAACGGCTTCTCCAGCACGGGCCTGGGCGTCCGCTGGATGAACGCGCGGATCTGCGGCGAGGCGACGTCCCCGGTGGCGATGAGGAGCCGGTTGAACAGCGCCGGACGATGGGCCGCGAGCCAATCGTGTACGTCGAGGCCTGTCTTGCCCGGCATCCTCAGGTCGGTGATCACCAGGTCGTACTTCACTCCCGGAGGCTCGAGCAGCGCCAGCGCCTCCACGCCGTTCTCCGCCTCGTCCACCCGCCAGCCGCACCGCTCGAAGTAGCGCCCGAGGGCCATCCGCACCGACCGCTCGTCGTCCACGATCAGCGCGACCGGCCGGCCAGGCGCGCCCTTGCCGTTGAGGTGCGCCGCCTTGACCCGGTCGGGTCTGGCCGGACCGGCGTCCACGCGCGCCCCGCGCACGCGGACGGTGAACCGCGCGCCGGAGCCTCCCCCACCCGGCTCGGCTCGCAGGGTCCCGCCGTGACGCTCCACGATGCCGAGGCTCACCGACAGGCCGAGTCCGGTCCCTTCGCCTTCGGCCCGCGTGGTGAAGAACGGCTCGAAGATACGGGGCAGCACGTCCGCCGGGATCCCCGGACCACTGTCCTCCACCACGATGCGCCAGCCGTCGCCTTCGGCGGTGCCGTTCACGCGCACCCAGCCGCCCGCGCCGGCGGCCTGAGCCCCGTTCACGATCAGGTTCGTCAGCACCTGCTCCAGGCCGAGCCGGTCGACGTTCAGCGGCGCGCCCGCCTCGCTCCGGGTCTCCAGCCGAACACCCATGGCGCGCAGGATCGGCTCGAGGCCGCGCTCGGCCCCCGCGACGAGCTCCGCCAGCGCGGTCTGTTCGGGGCGCCGGTCGCGCCCGCGTGCGAAGGAGAGCAGGTCATGCACGATCGACCGGCATCGCCGGACCTGGTTCCCGATGAGCTGGAGCGCCTCCCGGTCGGCGGGGCTCAACGAAGTGCCGAGCTGCAGATCCTCCGCCAGATGGAGCACGGCGGTGAGCGGATTGTTGAGCTCGTGCGCGACGCCCGACACCAGCCGCCCCACGGCCGAGAGGCGCTCGTGCTGGACCAGCTGCTCCTGGGTGCGTTGGACCCGGTCGTATGCCGTGCGGAGATCGGCCTCGTCGGCGCGCACGCGCGCCGCCATCCGGTCGAACGCCCGCGCGAGCTCGGCCACCTCGTCGCCGCGGACGAGCGCCACCGGCTCGACGGCGAGCTCGCCGTCGGCCATCTGCACGGCGGCGGCGCGCAGCCGCTCGATCGGGGTCACGATGCTCCCGGCCATCATCGCGGCCAGCGCGACCGCGATGGCGAGCGCGCCGACGGCCACCACCGCCGCCGGCTTGGCCGCCGCGATCAGCTCGGCGCCGTAGTCGCTGAACGGCGAGACCGCGACGAGCACGGCCCCGTCACCGTCGGGCAAGACTGCCGGGCGGTACTCGTAGGCAACGACCTTATGCTCGTCGTCGCGGCTGGCGAACCACCCGCGGTTGAACCGCTGGATCGGCTGAAAGTCGCGCCGGCCGTCGCCATAGAGCACGCGGCCGCGCCCGGCGCCCGAGATGATGTAGTTGTTGGAGCGGCGGACGATCATCCCCTCGGTGTGGGGGCCGAACCCCGAGAGCGGGCCGGCGAGCTCCAGCGTGCTGCTGGACACGCCGTCGAGCGCGGCCAGCATCGCTTCGGCGCGGGTCGTCTCACGCAGCAGCTGCCACTGGGTGAGGCCGTAGAGGAAGACGGGCACCGCCACGCCGAGGGCGACCGCGAGGGTGATGGAGATGAGCTTGGCGTAGAGCGGCTGGATCAGGCGCGACTCCGGGGCGGCCGTCGGCGCGCGCGGGAGCCCGAGCCGCTGCACCGCGCGCTCGGTCATCAGATACGCCGCCACGGCGAACATCCCGCCGAGCACGGGGCCCTGAGCCGTGATCTTGGCGAACTCGAGCCGGGGCAGGTTGGCGAAGTAGTCGATCTGGAGCGCGCCGAGCAGGTACCCGAAGCTGCTGGTGGCGATCACCAGCAGCGCGACGCGGAGCGGGTATCGAGCCAGCGCACCGCCGACGGCCGGGTCGCCAGCGTGCAGCCGGCGCTGGAGCCGGCGAAAGCCCAGATAGGGCAGCAACACGGCGCCCGTCCAGCCGACCGCCGGCACTTCCCAGGCGTAGCAGAAGAGAATCCAGTTGAGCTGGGCGGTGTTGACCAGCCACCAGAGGCGCGAGAAGCTGATGCCGATGACCCACCAGCACAGCATCGACGTCAGCCAAAGCTGCAGCGCCAGGGCGGTCGCCGGTGCCAGTCGCGCGGACAAGGGACCCGCCGGCGAAGCGGCACGCGCCACGCCTTCGGTTGGGCTGGCAATCACGTCGTCTGAACGCTTCCGAGAGAAAGGTGCGGCAGAGGGGGTTGGTGCCGTCCGGCACGATCCGAGGCTCCGGCATATAATACACGCCTGTCCGTCCCCGCAGGTAGCGCGCCACCCCCGACACGCCGAATCTCATGCCCGACGAGCTGCTGTCCCACGCCGACGGGGCCGTGCACCGGCTCACAATCAATCGCCCGGCCCGACGGAACGCGCTCACCCCGGCCCTGGCGCGCGCGATCGCCGAGGCGCTCGATCAGCTCGAGGAGTCGGGTCAGGCGGAGCTCGTGGTGCTCCGCGGGGCCGGCGGCCACTTCTCGGCGGGGCTGGACCTCCACTGGCTCCGGAGCCTGGGTGAGGTGCCCGCGGTGGCCGACCTGCAGCGCGGTCTCGCCGACTTCCAGGCGGCGGTGCTGGCCGTCGTCCGCTGTCCCGTGCCGGTCCTCGCGGTGCTCGAGGGTACGGCCGCGGGGTTCGGGCTCGACCTCGCGCTGGCATGCGACCTCCGGCTCGCGTCCACCACCGCGAGCTTCACCTCCGCGTTCGCCCGCATGGGCCTGGTGCCCGACGGCGGGTCGACCTTCACGCTGCCGCGTCTGGTCGGGATCGGCCCCGCGCTTCGGTTGCTGCTCGCGGGCGAGACGATCGATGCCGCCCGCGCACAGGCGATCGGGCTGGTCGACGAAGTCGTCGCCGGCGGAGACCTCGATCGGGAGGTCTCGGCGCTGGCCGATCGGCTGACGGCGGGCGCCAGCAGCAGCGTGCGCGCCATCAAGCGGCTGGTGCGCTCACAGGAGGTGGGCGCGCTGGAGCAGGTGCTGGCAACCGAGGGGGCCGCGCAGCTCCAGGCCCTCCAAGGCGCCGAGTTCCGCCGGCGGCTGGAAGCGTTCGCCGCGCGGCTCGCCACCCGCGCGGAGGGGGTGTGAGCTCGCCGGAAGCGGCGGACGGCGGCATCTTCCGTCCCGACCTGCTGGCCGGACGGGTGGCGCTCGTCACCGGCGGCGGCACCGGGATCGGGCTCGGGATCGCGTCGTGCCTGGCGGCCGCCGGGGCTACGGTCGCCATCGCCAGCCGGAAGCCGGAGCACCTGGAGCCGGCGGCCGCCGAGCTCCGCGGCCGGGGGGCGCGGGTGAGCACGGTCGAGACGAACGTGCGCGAGCCCGAGACCGTGGCGCGCACGGTGGAGCGGGTCGTGAACGAGCACGGCCGGCTCGACATTCTGGTGAACAACGCGGCGGGCAACTTCTACGCGCCGTCGGCCACGCTCTCGCCCAACGCGTGGCGCGCCGTGGTGGAGACCGACCTCTACGGCAGCTTCTACTGCGCCCAGGCCGCCTATCCCCTGATGAAGGCGCAGGGGGGCGGACGGATCGTGTCGATCTCGATGACGCTGCACTACCGCGGCTGGCCGCTCATGGCGCATGCGACCGCGGCCAAGGCCGGTGTCGATGCCCTGACCCGCACGCTGGCGCTCGAGTGGGCGCCCGACCGGATCACGGTCAACGCCGTGGCGCCCGGGCCGATCCCCACCGAGGGCGTGAAGCAGGCGTTCACGCCGCCGGACGCGCGGGCGCCCGACCTGTTTCGGATGGACGAGTACGCCACTCGCGCCATCCCGCTCGGTCGCTGGGGCACGCCAACGGACATCGGACAGATGGTCACCTTCCTCGCCGGGCCGGCCGGCGAGTGGATCACCGGGGCGATCTTCGTGGTGGATGGCGGCTCGTGGCTGGCAGGTGGGAGACCCTGAGGCGGGAGGCCTGACATGTTCCTGGGACACTTCGGCGTGGCGTTCGCCCTCAAGCGGGCCGAGCCCAAGATCTCCCTCGGCACGCTGTTCATCGCCACCCAGCTGGTCGACCTCCTGTGGGGCGCCTTCCTGCTGCTGGGCTGGGAGCACGTCCGGGTGCTGCCGGACGAGAACCCGCTCCTGACCCTGCAGTTCTATGACTACCCGATCAGCCACAGCCTGGTCGCCGCCCTGGCATGGGGGCTCGTGGCGACCGCGCTGTACTACTCCTGGCCGACGCGGGACACGACCCGGCATTGGCAGGCGTCGGTGCTGGTGGGCGCGGCCGTCACCTCGCATTGGCTGCTGGATCTGCTGGTCCATGTGCGCGACCTGCCGCTGGCCGGCAACGACTCGCTCAAGGTCGGGCTGGGACTCTGGCGTCACGTCGGCCTGAGCGTCGCGCTGGAGCTGCTGGTGCTGGCCGGCGGCGTCGCGCTCTACGTGACGGGCCGGACGCGGCGGCATCCGGTCCGGACGGTGCGGCTGGCCGTGGTCCTGCTGCTCCTGGTGGGCACGTACGCCGCGTCGATCCTTGGGCCTCCGCCGCAGAGCGTGACGGCCATCGGCGCGGGCGACGTCGTGTTCATGATTCTGGTGGGCGTCCTCGCCGCGTGGGCGGATCGCGCCGGCCCGGCGCGGAAGGTCGTCGGCGCCCCGCACCCGGCCCGGTGACGCGGGTGGACCGGCTGTTCTTCGGTCTCGGCGCGGCCTCGGCCTTCCTCTCGGTGGCGGCCGGTGCCTTCGGGGCCCACGCCCTCCGCGCGCGGCTCTCGCCCGACCTGCTGGCGGCGTTCGAGACGGGGGCACGCTATCAGATGTACCACGCGCTCGGCCTGCTGGCCGTGGCGTGGGCGGTGGCGCGGTGGCCGGGCGCGGCGACGCAGTGGGCGGGATGGTTGTTCGTGGCGGGGACGCTGCTCTTCTCGGGCAGCCTCTACGTGCTGGCGCTCACCGGCATCCGCTGGCTCGGCGCGATCACGCCGCTCGGCGGGGTGGCGTTTCTGGCGGGGTGGATCTGCCTGGCGCTGGCCGCACGGGGATGATCGGCGAGCGGCGAGCGGACCCCAGCGCGCCGGGCGGCTCCGACCTCTTCCCCAAGGTGCCCATGCGCCACCTGCCGGAGCTCGCGCGCCGATTGGACCTGGTCGCGCCCCAGCTGGGACGGAAGCAGGTGTACTAGCCGTGGCACCTGGCCCGCTAGCGCCAAACAGCGATGTCCTCCACTACCGTGGCCTGCTCGAGCGGCTCGACGGCTGGTTCGCCGAGGGCCGGCGGGCCGCCGGCGGGCGCGTCCCCTGCCGCGGCGGCTGCAGCGCCTGCTGCCACGGCCCGTTCGACATCTCGGTGGCCGACGCGGAGCTGATCCGGGAGGCGGTGGATCGTCTGCCCGAGTCCGAGCGGGTCGAGGCAATCGGGCGCGCGAAGCGATTGCTGGCTCGGATGCGGGAGCTCGAGCCCGCGTGGGTGCCACCGTACGCGATCGCTCAGCTCGGTGAGGACCGCTTCGACCGGCTCACCGAAGCGCTCGCCAACGAGCCCTGCCCGCTGCTCGACGACGCCGGCCGCTGCCGCATCTACGCCGACCGCCCACTCGTCTGCCGGATGATCGGCCTCGGCATGCGAACGCCGGCAGGCCGCGTGATCGAGAACGCGTGTCCGATCCAGGACCAGTTCCCCGGTTACGCCGAGCTGTCGCCGGTTCCGTTCGAGCTCGAGTCGCTGGAAGAGGCCGAGCTCCACTGCCTCCGCGCCGCCGCGGCCAGGCAGCTCGGCGATCCGGAGCGGTATGGCTTCGAGACCACGATCGCGGCGGTGGTGGCGACCGCCGACCCGACCGCCTGACCGGCCCGTCCTACTTGCTCTCCCGCGCCCACACGAAGAACAGCACCCCGATCGCCAGGAACATCCACAGGTTGCCCGGCACCCACATCAGCAGGCCGCCAAGCTGCTGATCGGCCTGCGGCGACAGGCCCCACATCCGCGGCGCGGCGACGTACCAGGGGTAGAGCACGCGGTCGCTCAAGGTGATGAGCGCGGCCACGATCTGCATCGGGATGCCCACGAGGAACAGGTACAGCATGCCGATCCCATACCCCAGGCGGGGCAGGATGTCGGGCACCGGGCTCATGACCGGCCACCAGAGCAGCGTGGCCGTGGCCATGAACATCAGGTGGGTGATGATGTGCACCTCGTGGTTCCGCATCATCAGGTCGTAGTACTGCGAGAGGTGCCACACCGCGATGGTGAGGGTGAAGACGACCGCGGCCACCACCGGGTGCGTCAGCGTGCGGGCTACGCGGCGCACGGCGGGCGGGCGGAGCAAGGGCGCGAGGAGCCAGCCCGGAAGTCCGAGGATGAGGAGCGGCGGAAACAGCAGCGTCAGCAGGAGATGCTGCGCCATGTGCACGCTGAACAGGTAGTAGTCGCTCAGGTCGTGCACGGGCCCGTTGAGTGCGCCGAGCAGCACCACCAGCGCGGCGACGAACGACGCCACCTTCCAGCGCGGTGCCGGCGGCAGGCCCTGGCGGCGGCGCCACGGCCCGATCCCGTAAAAATACAGGGCACCGAGAAGTCCGGTGCCCAGGAGGACGCTGGGATGGAGGCCCCAGCTCAGCTCGTACGGAATCGTGGGCCGCGGCCGCTCGTCGAGGAGCGGCGCGAGCGGCAGCAGGATCACCCGGACCGCGCGAAGGCGAAGTGGTACGCCTCGAGCACGATGAGCGCGAGGATGATCACCGTCGCGATGATGAGCGGGAAGACGAACACGCCGGTGAAGAGCCGGTGGTCCTGCTTGAGGTGCATGTAGAACATCGCGACGAGCGCGAACTTGGCCGCCGACAGGAGCAGCAGCAGCGGCACGAAGAACGGCTGGAGCGTGTGACCCGCGACGCCGGCGTGCTCGCCGTAGGTGAACTCGTAGAGCCCGACCTCGAGCGCGGTGAGCACGAAGAGGACGATGCCGATCTTGACGTACACCCCGGCCGACGGGTGATCGTGTTCCTCGGCGGCGGTCGTGGTCGGAGAAGCGTGAGCGTCCATGCGTTCGGCCCTTAGGTGATCAGGTAGACGACGGGGAAGATCACGATCCAGACCACGTCCACGAAGTGCCAGTAGAGCGCGGCGATCTCGAGGTTGAGCGATTTGGCCGGCGGTATCCTGCCACGAAACGCCTCGATCCAGAGCGTGATCAGCCAGATCACGCCGAGCGTCACGTGGGTGCCGTGGAAGCCGGTCAGGGTGAAGAAGCTCGCCCCGAACAGGTTGGTCTTGAGGGTCAGCCCCTTGTGCACGAAGTGGGTGAACTCGTACACCTGCATGCCGACGAAGAAGAAGCCGCACATGATCGTGAGGCCGAGCCACAGCAGCAGCCCCTTCCGGTTGCCCCGCTGCGCGTTGGCCAGCGCGAGCACCACGAACAGCGAGCTGAAGAGCAGCAGCGCCGTGCCCAGCGTGACCAGCGGGATCTCGATGATCGGCTCGAACACCTGACCCGTCGGCGACTTCCACACTTCGTGCGGGAAGGGGCCCGGCCCGCTGAGCCACGTCTCCTTGTGGACCAGGTAGATCGAGATCAGCGAGGCGAAGAAGAGGCACTCGGACCCGATGAAGGTCCAGATCGCCAGCTTCCGGTTGTCGAGCCCGGTCGAGGTCTCGAGGTGGTGCTCCATCGCGTGCGCGTGGTCGGACAAGTTCGCTCTCCTCAGCCCGCGGGCTCGAAGGCCCAGTTGAACACCCCGACGAACAGGATGGCCGCCCCCGCGATGATGCCCCAGGGTCCGACGTGCGGCTCGGCCATGACCCCGAGCATTACCCCGAGCACGCCGATCGCGGCCACCAGAGGCCAGTAGGACGGGTTCGGCAGGTGAATGCCCTCGCCGCTCACCCGCGGCGGCTCCGGCAGGGTGCCGCCGCGCTCGCGCTTCGTCTCCCACAGCGGATCCCGCCCGTGCACCACCGGGACCTCCGCGAAGTTCCATTCCTGCGGCGGCGACGGGATCGACCACTCGAGCGTCGCGCCGTTCCACGGATCCGCCGGCGCGTTGCGCGGCTGCCGCATGGTCTTGAAGATGTTGACCAGGAAGACCAGGAACGAGAGCGCGAGAATGAGCGACGCCGACCGTCTCGAGCCGGTTCAGCGTCTCGAAGCCGAGGCCCTCGGGATAGGTGTACACCCGCCGCGGCATGCCGTTGAGCCCCAGGATGTGCATCGGGAAGAAGGTGAGGTTGAAGCCGATCAGCATCAGCCAGAAGTGCAGCTTGCCCAGCCGCTCGTCCAGCATCCGGCCGAACATCTTGGGGAACCAGTAGTAGGCGCCCGCCGTGAGGCGCGAAGATGCTGCCGCCGAACAGCACGTAGTGGAAGTGCGCCACGATGAAGTAGGTGTCGTTCTGCTGCAGGTCGGCCGGGGGCGAGGCGTGCATGACGCCCGAGAGCCCGCCGATGATGAACATCGCGATGAAGCCGAGCGCGAAGTACATCGGCACCCGGTACTGGATCGAGCCGCCCCAGACGGTGCCCAGCCAGTTGAAGATCTTCACGCCCGTCGGCACCGCGATCAGCATCGTGGTGAGCGCGAAGAACGTGTCCGCGATCGGGCCCATGCCCGTCGAGAACATGTGGTGGCTCCACACGCCGAAGCCCAGGAACGCGATGAACGCGCCGGAGAACACCATCGCCGCGTAGCCGAAGAGCGGCTTCCGCGAGAACACCGGCAGCACCTCGCACACGATGCCGAAGGCCGGCAGCATCAGGATGTAGACCTCGGGATGCCCGAAGATCCAGAAGAGGTGCTGCCAGAGCAGCGGATCCCCCCCGCCGGACGGCACGAAGAAATGGGTGCCGAAGAAGCGGTCGAACATGAGCAGGATCAGCGCGACCGTGATGACCGGGAACGCCAGCAGGAGCAGGATCTGGGTGATGAAGCTCATCCAGGTGAACATCGGCATCCGCATCAGCGTCATGCCCGGCGCGCGCATGTTCAGGATGGTGACGAAGAAGTTGACCGCCGCGGCCAGCGAGGCGATGCCGAGGATCTGGAGGCCCAGCATCCAGAAGTCCACGTTGATCCCCGGCGAGTACTGGCGCGAGGTCAGGTTGGCGTAGCCGTACCAGCCCTGGTCGGGCGCCGCGCCGAACAGGAAGCTCGAATTGAGGAACAGACCGCCCAGCAGGAACACCCAGTAGCTGAAGGCGTTGAGCCGGGGGAACGCCACGTCGCGCGCGCCGATCTGGAGCGGGATCATGAAGTTGAAGAACATGGCACTGAGCGGCATGATCGCGAGAAAGATCATGGTCGTGCCGTGCATGGTGAACAGCTGGTTGTACGTGTCGGGCCGCAGAAACGTGTTGTTCGGCGATCCGAGCTGGATCCGGAGCAGGAGGGCCTCGATGCCGCCGATCAGGAAGAAGATGAAGGCGGTCGCGCCGTAGAGGATCCCGATGCGCTTGTGGTCGACCGTGGTGATCCAGCTCCACAGACCGGTCGGCTCCGCGTGGCCCGCGGCGGCGTGCGCCCGTTGCTGGTCGAGTGCGGTGGTTGCCATATGCCCTGTTATTGGTGAGCGCGGAGGTAGGCGACGAGCGACTTGGCCTCATCGGGTTTGACGCCGAGGTTGGGCATCAGCACGCCCTCCTTCATCGCCTGCGGGTTCTGGATCCAGCGGGCCAGGTTCTCGTCGGTGTTCTTGAAGCTGCCCGCCCCGATGTACGAGCGGGCCCCGACGTTGGCCAGGTTCGGGCCGATCATCCCCTTGGGCGCGTTCACCGCGGTGAGCGAGTGGCACCCGACGCAGCCCTTGGCCAGAAAGAGCTTTTCGCCCGCGGCATAGGCCGGGTCGGCCGGCGGGGCCGGCGGTTTCACGGTCGAGCCGGAGTCCTTCGGCGCGGCGCCCTGCTGCTGGGGACCCTGGACCTTGGCGCCGGCGCTGGCCGTGCGCACCGAGTCCGCCGCGGACGCGGCCGCCGCGGGCTTGGCCCCCAGCGTCTGCATGTGGGCGACCCAGGTCTGGAACTCCTCCGGCGTCTGGGCCCTCACCCGGAAGGCCATGCGACCGTGCTGGATGCCGCAGAACTCGGCGCACTGGCCGGGATACTCGCCCGCCTGTTCGGCCTTGAACCAGAGCCGGGTCTCCCGGTTGGGGAACACGTCCCGCTTGCCGGCGAACCGCGGCGGCCAGAAGCTGTGCACGACGTCGGCCGTGGTCATGCGGAAGGACACCGTCTGGCCGACCGGAATGTGGAGCTCGTTGGCCGTCGTGATGTTGAGATCGGGGTAGCGGAACTCCCACCACCACTGGTGGCCGACCACCTCGACCTTGAGCGCGTCGCCCGCGGGGATGGCATTGGTCTCGAAGATCCCCCGGACGGTGGGGACGGCGATGGCCGCGAGGATGAGAGCCGGAATGACCGTCCAGACGATCTCGATCGTGGTGTTGCCGTGAATCTGGCGGGGCTCGGGGTCGGTGGGCTTGCCCCGGAAGCGGAAGACGGCGTAGAGCAGCGCGCCCTCGACGAGGATGAAGACGCCCAGCGCCCAGTAGAAGGTCGTCGTCTGAATGTCGTCGCCGATCCGGGCGTAATCCGAGATCGGCCTGAGCGCCGTCTGCGGATAGCGGTCCGGACTGCAGGCACCCGCGAGCAATACGAGCAGGGGGAGCACGGGGGCCCACCGACGAAGAAGCCGGGGGGCAGCGATCCGAAAGCGCATTACGCGGTCATCCTGTTGGCGAGAAACGACGCTCACACCAAGTGGGGAGTCAGGCCGCCGCAGTTTACGAGTTTCGACTTCGAAGGTCAAGGAAGTTCGTGCTGCGTCAGCGGATCGGCCGGTCGAACGGCACGGCGCCGTCCACGGGGTAGCTGAAGTGCCACCACTCCTGGGCGTAGTTGGCGAAGCCCTCCTCCGCCATGACCCGGACCAGGATCTGGCGGTAGCGCTGCGCCCGGCCGGTGGCGTTGGCCGTGTGGGCCGCCTCGGTGAAGGCGTCGAACGGCGTCCCCATCGGCACCTCGGTCCCGGTGACCAGATCGACCAGGGTCAGATCCACGGCCACGCCCATGTTATGGCGGCTCCGCCGGGCGATGTACCCGCTGTCCACCAGCGCCCGCCGGCCGGTCCGCTCGGCCCAGTCCACCATCGCGAGGGTCGCCCGGACGGGCCGATAGCCGTCGAACACCCGGAGCCCCAGGTCGCCGGTACGGAGCCGCCGCTGGACCCGACCCAGGGCGGCCGCGGCCTCCCGGCGGAGAAGCGCGCGCGGCGCGTCGTATCCCGGGAGCGGAGCCGCGGTGAAGTTGTTCGCGGTGGCGTAGCGCGCGTCCACCTGGATCGTCGAGTCGACGCTCCGCACGTCCACCAGGACCGAATCGGCGAGCTCGTCCGGCGCGATCGGGAGCGGAGGCGCCTCGACCGAGGGGGCCGACGGCACCGTCGGCTCAGGGCTGGCCGGCGCCGGCGGACGGGCCTGGGCCGCACACGCGGGCGCGTGCAGCAGCAGGAATAAGGAGAGGACGCGGGAGGACAACATGGCCCAAGATACATCCGACCGCCCGAGGTCGAGAGCGGCCGTGCCCGGGGAACCCGGTCTCGCCCGGAGACCTAAGAGGCGTCCAAGCAACGGGTTATCCGCCTTCGCATTCCGCACCCGCCGCCGCCGTGGTATCTTCTCTGAGTCGTTTCCACCACTCGCCCTGAGCGAACGCCGCTCGGGGCCGAATCTTCTTTAGCGTCCGGTCGCACCAATGATCCGTGAAATGAGGGAAAAGCTGGGCCGCGAGATCGACCAGCTTAGCCATGAGTTGAACGTGCTGCTTCCGCAGTCCATCGCCCAGGCCGTCGAGCTCGGGGACCTGCGGGAGAACTCGGAATACAAGGCGGCGCTCGAGCGCCAGCAGTTCGTGCAGGCGCGCCTCGGCCAGCTGCACCAGCGGCTGAACCAGTTGAGCCAGCTGGCCAACGCCGAGGCGCCGACGGATCGCGTGGGATTGGGCTCGCGGGTGACGGTGCTCGATCTCGACACCAACGACACCGACACCTACATGGTGGTGCTGGCCGAGATGATGGACATCGACGCGGGGCACATCTCGCTCGCCTCGCCGCTGGGCCGCGCGCTCTCCAACGGCCGCGTGGGCGACGAGATCAGTCTTCGCCTGCCGACGTCCTCGCGGAAGCTCCGCATCCTCGACCTGGTCACCGTGCATCAGACCAACGGGTCGGGGATCCCGGGCAACCGCTGAGATGGAATTTCCCAAGAAGCAGCTGCTCGTCGTCGGCGACCGGGTGCTGATCACCCCGGAGGACGGGGAGGACCGGACCCGGGTCGGGCTCTACCTCCCGGCGACGGCGCTCGACACGCAGCAGGTGCAGACGGGGCTCATCGTGGCCACCGGGCCAGGCACCCCGGTCGCCGACCTCAGCTCGCTGGACGAGGAGCCGTGGAAGGTGGACGCCCGCGAAGGCCGCGGCCGGGGGATGCAGGCCCGGGTCGGGGACCACGCCATCTTCTTCCGCAAGGCCGCCGTCGAGATCTCCTTCGAGGAGCAGAAGTACCTCGTGGTCCCTCAGGCCGCGATCCTCGTGCTGATCCGCGACGACCTCCCGATCTGAGCTCTGTGCTACCTGCTGCTCGTCGCGACGCCCGCTCACGCTGAGTGAGGTGCGGTCGATGCTGCCGGCGGGCCTGGTGGCCCAGCCGGCCGATCGCGCCGATCATCAGCACCTCCGCACCCTCCATCCCACCGCGCAGACCACGGTGCGTCTGGTGGTCGGGAGCTGCTCCTGCGACCTGGTGCGCGCGCGCGACCCCGACCCGCGCGAGGATGAGCGCCAGCATCGCGACCGTTTCCGCCGGGCCGGCCTATCCCGCGACGCGCTGATCGCGGCCCTCGAGCGGCACCGGCGGGGGGCCGCCGTCGCCCCACCCGTGGGCGGCTGGTCCCGAGCGCTCGCGGCGTTCGTCGCCGAGCACGCGCGCAATGCGGGCGACACGCTCTACCTCCTCCGCTTCAGCGCGCCGCCGGACGTGCCGCCCCTCCCGCCGGTCCGATCCGTCCGCGTCCCCGACATCGCCGCCCGACCCGAGCGCTGGCTCGAGGAGCTGGTGCCGACGCTGGTGCGTCGCTAGCGGGTGCGGGGGTGGGTGATGCCGCTCACAGTCGCGTGCCCGATCATCGTGCGGCCGGCGAATGCACCGTCGGTACGCCAGCGACATTGCGGCGGCGCCCGGCCGGGCTATGTTCATGAACGCGTGGTTTACGAACCGCGTGCCCGCAGGTCGGCAGCACTTCGGCCATCTCCTGCATTCCCCGGCCAGGACGCGCCGTGCACTGGCCGTCTCCATCCGATTCCCGACATCATTCCGGAGCCTCGCCCGTGACCGCCGAGCGATCGACCCATCTTGCCGAGATCCTGCGCAAGCACGAAACCACCCTGCTGACCGACTGGATGCGGCAGCAGCAGGAGACCTTCGGCCGGCGGCGGGACCTGATCAGCGACCGCGAGCTCGAGGCCCAGTCGAAGGAGTTCCTGGGGCTGTTCCGGTCGGCGACTCAGCAGGGTGGCTCCGGCGACGTGACGACCAGCGCCGAGTGGGGACCGGTGCGTGAGATGCTCGGCGGGCTCTCGCAAAGCCGGAGCCTGCAGGGCTTCAGACCCGTCGGAGACCGCGATCTTCGTCTTCTCCCTCAAGGCGCCGCTCTTCCAGCGCCTCCGGGACGAGCTGGGCAAGGACTCCGGTACCCTGTTCGAGGAGGTCCGCCGGGCGAACGACCTGCTCGACCGGCTCGGGCTCTACACCACCGAGGTGTACCAGAAGAGCCGTGAGCAGGTGATCATGCGCCAGCAGCAGGACATGCTCGAGCTGTCCACGCCGGTCGTGAAGCTGTGGGACGGCATCCTCGCCCTGCCGATGATCGGCACGCTCGACAGCGCGCGCACCCAGGTGGTCATGGAGAGCCTGCTCCAGCGCATCGTCGACACCGGCGCCGAGGTGGCGATCCTCGACATCACCGGCGTCCCGACCGTGGACACGCTGACCGCGCAGCACCTGCTCAAGACGGTCACCGCCGCGCGGCTCATGGGCGCCGACTGCATCATCAGCGGCATCCGCCCGCAGATCGCGCAGACCATCGTCCATCTGGGGGTCGAGCTGGGCGACGTGGTCACCAAGGCGACCCTGGCCGACGCGTTCTCGGCGGCGCTCAAGCGCATGAATCTCGGTGTCGGCCCGCGTCGCGGCGCCGCGCGCGTAGTCGAGAACGCCGTGGAACGCATTCCGATTCTCAAGATGGGCGACCTCCTCCTGGTGACCATCCAGGTGGACATGCACGATCAGCTCGCCCTGACGCTGCAGGACGACCTCACCGACCGGATCTCCCGGACGGGTGCCAAGGGCGTGCTCATCGACATCAGCTCGCTCGAGGTGGTGGACTCGTTCATCGGCCGCATGCTGGCCAACATCGCCGCGATGGCGCGGGTGCTCGACGCCGCGACCGTCGTCGTGGGCATGCAGCCCGCGGTGGCGATCACGCTGGTCGAGCTCGGGCTCTCCCTGCCCGGCGTCCGCACGGCACTCAACGTGGAGCGGGGCATGACCCTGCTTCGAGGGGCGGTCGAGGAGGACCCCGTCCTCGAGGTCGGCGATGACCGTCGAGCGGACTGAGCTGCTGGCGGTCCGCTCCTCCAACGACATCGTGCGGGTGCGCCAGGTGATGCGGGAATGGGCGGTGCAGGCGGGCTTCAGCCTGGTGGACCAGACCAAGATCGTCACCGCCGCCAGCGAGCTGGCCCGAAACACGCTCGAGCACGGCGGCGGGGGTACCGCGCGGGTGGAGCTGCTGGCGGACGGCGGCCGGCGTGGCCTCCGCCTGACCTGCGAGGATCAGGGCCCGGGGATCGCCGACATCAGCCTGGCGCTCAAGGACGGCTACACCAGCCGGGGCGGCCTGGGCCTGGGGCTCCCCGGCGCCCGGCGGCTGGTCAACGACTTCACCATCGACTCGCGCCCCGGCGAGGGCACCCGGGTCGCGATCACCCGGTGGAAGTGACGCATGCTGGAGAACGCTAGCCTCGCGCTGCCCGTGCGGGACCCCTCGGAGATCGGCGCCGCGCGCCGAGCGGCGGTGGCGCTCGCGGCGCGGCTGGGCGCCTCCGAGACGGAAGGCGGCAACGTGGCGCTGGTGGTGACCGAGCTGGCCACCAACCTGGTCCGCCATGGCGGGGGCGGCGAGCTGCTGGTCCGCCCTCTGCCGAGCGCCGGGGCCGCGATCGAGATCGTGGCGATCGACCGCGGCCCAGGCATGGCGAACGTCGAGGCGGCCCTCCGCGACGGCTATTCCACCGGCGGGACCAGCGGGCGAGGCCTGGGCGCCGTGCGAAGGATCGCGGACCGATGCGAGATCTTTTCGGCTCCGGGCGCCGGCACCGCCGTGGTCGCCCGGCTCCGCGCCCACACCAACGGGCGGACACCGGTCGCCGCCGTGGCCGGAGTCTCGGTGGCCATGCACGGCGAGCCCGTCTGCGGCGACGCCTGGGCCTGGGCCCCCCAGGGCGACGGATGGTCGGTGCTCGTGGCCGACGGCCTCGGCCACGGGCCCGACGCCGCGCGCGCCGCGCGCGAGGCCGTACGCATCTACGGGGAGCGTGCCGCTACGCCGGCCGCCGACATCGTGGAGGCCGCGCACGCCGCGCTGCGCCCGACCCGCGGCGCCGCGATCGCCATCGCGGAGGTCCGGCCGGCCGAGGGAGAGGTGACCTTCACCGGCGTCGGCAACATCGGCGGCACCCTGCTCTCCGGCGGCACGCCGAGAAACATGGTCTCTCATCCCGGGATCGTGGGTCACGAGTGCCGGAAGGTCCAGACGTTCTCGTATCCGTGGGCGGAGGGAACGGTGATCGTGCTGTACTCGGACGGGCTGCAGAGCCGCTGGACGCTGGACCGCTACCCGAGCCTCCGGGGCAGCGACCCCGCCTTGCTGGCGGCCGTCCTCTACCGCGACTTCGCCCGGGGACGCGACGACGTCACCGTCGTCGCGGGACGGCGGGCGAGCACCCCATGACCATTCCCATCCTCACCACCGAGATCACGACGGAGTACGACGTCGTCCTCGCCCGCCAGCGGGCCCGGCAGATCGCGGGGCTGCTCGGCTTCGACGCGCAGGACCAGACCCGGCTCGCGACGGCGGTCTCGGAGATCGCCCGAAACGCCTACCAGTACGCTTCGGGCGGCAAGGTGTCGTTCGAGCTCGACCCCACGCCGCCCACGCTGGTGATCACCATCCGCGATCGGGGCCCGGGCATCACCATGCTGACCGACGTGCTCGACGGCCGCTATCACTCGGCCACCGGCATGGGGCTGGGCATCCTCGGCGCCCGGCGGCTGAGCGACCGGTTCGACATCCAGTCGCGCCCGGGGACCGGCACGACCGTGGTGTTCGGGAAGCTTCTCCCGGCCAAGGCCGCCCCCGTCACCGGCGAGACCGGGGCTCGGCTGGGCCGTGAGCTCGCGCTGGCCGCGCTGCCGGACCCGAACGTCGAGATCCGGGCCCAGAACCAGGAGCTGCTGCGCGCGCTCGAGGAGAGCGCGCAGCGGCAGGTCGAGGTCGAGCGGCTCAACCAGGAGCTCGCGGAGACCAATCGGGGCGTGCTCGCCCTGTACGCCGAGCTCGACGAGAAGGCATCCGACCTCGCCCGGGCGTCGGAGCTCAAGTCCCGGTTCCTGTCGAACATCAGCCATGAGCTCCGGACGCCGCTCAATGCCATCCTCAACATCACCCGGCTGCTGATGGACAAGGTGGACGGTCCCCTCACCGACGACCAGGAGCGCCAGGTGCGTTTCGTCCGCGCGGCGGCGACGAACCTCTCCGAGATGGTGAACGACCTGCTCGACCTGGCGCGCATCGAGGCTGGGCGGACTGTCGTCCGGCCGACCGCGTTCACCGCGGTCGACCTGTTCGCCGCGCTTCGCGGCATGTTCCGCGCGCTCGCCCCGTCGGAGACCGTGGCCATGGTGCTCGACGACCCGGTCGACCTGCCGCCGCTCTACACCGACGAGGGCAAGCTGTCGCAGATCCTGCGCAACTTCATCGGCAACGCGGTCAAGTTCACCGAGTCCGGCGAGATCCGGGTGCGCGCCTCGGCCGGGGGCGACGGACAGATCACGTTCGCCGTGAGCGATACCGGCATCGGCATCGCGCCGGAGGACCAGGAGAAGATCTTCGAGGAGTTCTCGCAGCTCGACAGCGCCCTCCAGCGCAAGGCCACGGGCGCCGGGCTGGGTCTGCCGCTCTCCCGCAAGCTGGCCGAGCTGCTGGGCGGTCACGTGGCCGTCTCGAGCACGATCGGGGTGGGCTCCACCTTCAGCGTGACCATCCCGGCCCGGTACGCCGAGCCCCGCCTCTCCGACCCGGGACGGCCGGCGATCAGAGGAGATCCAGCATGCCTGAGCCGGTCACCTCGATCCTCGTGATCGACGACAACGAGGCGGAGCGCTACTACCTGACCCGGATCCTGGGGAAGGCGGGCTTTCGCGTGCTCGAGGCCGCCACCGGACTCGACGGGCTGCGGATCGCCGAGAGCGACCGCCCGGAGCTGATTACGCTCGACATTCGCCTGCCGGACATCAACGGCTTCGAGGTGTGCCGCCGCCTCAAGAGCAACCCCGCTACCCGAGACATGCAGGTCGTGCACATCTCGGCCAGCTTCACCACCCCGGATGCCAAGGCGGAAGGTCTGGACGGCGGGGCCGACGGCTACCTGACGCACCCGGTGGACCCGAACGAGCTGCTCGCGACCCTGCGCGCGCTCCTGCGGGCCCGCCGGGCGGAGAGCCAGGTCCGGGCCGCGGCGCGCGAGTGGACGGCGACGTTCGATCTGATCAGCGACCCGGTCTGCCTCACCGGCACGGGCGACCGGATCGTTCGCTGCAACGAGGCCTTCGCCCGGCTGCTCGACCGGCCGTTCGCATCGGTTATCGGGCAGCGCGTCCAGGAGCTGATTCCGCCGCTCGCCCAGACCGCGGCGGGGCAGTCCTCCGCCCCCACCGAGATACGGGTCGGCGATCGTCACTTTCGCATCAGCGTCGACGCGGGCGAGAACGGCAACGTTCCCGCCACGCGCGCCTGGGTCCTGGGGGACATCACCGAGCGCCAGCAGCACGAGGAGGCTCTCCGCCACAGCGAGGAGCAGGCGCGCGCGCGGCTGCAGGAGATCGAGGCCGTGTATCGCTCGGCTCCGGTCGGCCTGTGCGTCATCGACACCGAGCTCCGCTACCTCCGCGCCAACCAACGCGTGGCGGAGATGATCGGCGTCCCGGTCGACCAGCTGCTCGGCCGGACGGTGCGCGAGTCGACGCCCGAGCTCGCCGACGAGGTGGAGCCCCAGCTCCGCCGGGTGCTCGCGACCGGCGAGCCGGTCCACGGGATCGAGGTCCGCGGCGTCACGCGAGCCCAGCCGGGTGTCGAGCGCGCCTGGCTCGCGACCTGGCTGCCGCTGCTGGGCGCGGATGGACGGATCAGCGGGGTCAACATCGCCGTGGAGGAAGTGACCGAGCGCCGGCGCCTGCAGGAGAAGCTCACCGAGGCCCACCGGCTCGAGGCCGTGGGGCAGCTGGCCGGCGGCGTGGCGCACGAGGCGAACAACCAGATGACCGTGGTGCTCGGCTGCGCCGGCTTCGTGTTGCGACATCCGACCCTGCCGGAACCGGTCCGGGCCGATGTCGAGCAGATCCGGCAGGCCGCCGAGCGCACCGCCCGGATCACCGCGCAGCTCCTCGCCTTCGGACGCCGGCAGCACCTGCAGCCGCAGATCGTGGATCTCGACGCGGTGATCGATCGGCTGGTGCCGTTCCTCGAGCGGGCCCTCGGCGATCGCTGCACCCTGGTGGTGGAGCCGGGATCGCTCGGCCAGCAGATCCGGGCCGACGTCGGCCAGCTCGAGCAGATGCTGCTGAACCTGACCCTGAACGCACGGGACGCCATGCCGGAGGGCGGCACGCTCACCGTCCACACCCTTCCCGTCACGGTGGCGGCGGGCATGGCGACGCCGTTCGAAGGCGAGGACGTGAAGCCGGGCGCGTACGTCAGCGTCGCGGTCTCGGACACGGGCCGCGGGATGGACCCGGACACGCTCAAGCGCGCGTTCGAGCCGTTCTTCACCACCAAGGGACCGGGCAAGGGGACCGGGCTCGGTCTGTCGATGGTGTACGGGTTGGTGAAGCAGAGCGGCGGATACATCCACGCCGACAGTGAGCCGAGCCACGGCACCCGCATCGAGATCTATCTGCCGCGAGTGGACGAGCCCAGCCGGGCGGCGCCGAGCACGGCTATCGGCGGCGAGGGCACCGCCTCGGGCCACCTCCTGGTGGTCGAGGACGACCCGCTGGTGCGGGCGGTGCTGGTGCGGGAGCTCGCCACCCAGGGCTACCAGGTCGCGGAAGCGGCCGACGGGCAGTCGGCGCTGGATCGGATCGCCGACACTCGGGAGCCGTTCGATCTCCTGATAACCGATCTGGCCATGCCGCGGATGGACGGGCGTGAGCTGGCAGCTCGCGTCGCCGCCGTTCGGCCGGACCTGCCGGTGCTCTACACCTCGGGGCACCCCGACGAGACGACCCGGCGCGCCCTGGTGGAGGGGGAGCAGCCGTACCTGCAGAAGCCGTTCACGGCCGAAGAGCTGCTGAGCCGCGTGGCCGAGATGCTACGGCGAGTCCGATGAGGTCGCGCGCCGCGAGTGGGGGGACCGCTCGTGCGGCGCCGCGAAATCGTCCGCGTCCGGCGGGCGCATCAGGAGATCGAAGGCGAGGAACAACGTCTTGGAGAACGGAAAGAACACGACCGGCACGATGGCCATGAGGATGACGGTCGTGACCTGAAAGAGGTCCCACGGCGGGTCCGGCCAGGTCAGGATCAGGAACCCCGCCACCCAGACACTGAACACCGTCTCCATCGCCATCAGGTTGAAGAAGTACGCGCCCAGCCAGTAGCCCTGCTCGCCGCGCTCGAGGCCCAGGCCGCACACCGGGCACACCGGCAGCAGGCGCGACCAGCGGGTGAAGATCGGTCCGCCCCCGCAGTGCGGGCAGCGCAGGCGCATGGCGCGCACGAAGTGGGACACCACGATTCCACTGTAGCGAGCAGTACCGGACCGCGCGAGGGTCCGGCTCACCGGATCGGCGGGGCGCGTACTCGCATGCCCTACCGTCCTCATGCGCTTCGATCGTCTCTCCGTCCCTCAGGCCCTCGCCTCGATCCAGTCTCCGATGGCCGAGAGCACCCGCTCCTGGTCCAGGTCCGCGAGCAGGGCATGATAGGCGCGAGGGAGCTCCAGCAGCGTCGCGTCGGGATGACCGACCCGGGCGGCGAAGCGCCGGCTGCCCTCCGGCGGCACCATGCGGTCGGCGCTGCCGTGCACCAGGAGCACGGGCAGCGGGAAGGTTGCCGCCGCCTGCTGGACCCGGGCGATCGCCGCCGTCACCTCGGTCGACAGGCGCGCGGTGCCGCGCCGATGGAACAGCGGATCGGCCAGCACGTGCTCGACCGATGCGGGATCGCGCGACAGTCCGCTCAGGTCCATGCCGGTCTGGAGCGAGAACCTCGGCCACACCCGCGAGAGCACGCGGCCGAGCGCGAGCAGCGGCGCGGGAACGCCGAGCGCGCCGAGCGGCGTGGCCAGCGCGATGACGCCGCGGAGACCGGCGGGATGGCGGACGGCGTAGTCCAGCGCCACGAGCCCGCCGAGACTGTTGCCGAGCAGGAACAGCGGCACGTCGGGCAGCTCCGCCCGGGTGCGCCGCACCAGAGCGTCCAGATCCTCCCGCAGCTCGTCCCAGGAATCGACATGCCCGCGCTGCCCCGGTGACCGCCCGTTGCCCCGAAGGTCCGGCAGCGAGACCGCGATGCCACGCGGCGCCAGTGCCTCGCCGACCATCGGATACAGCCCGGAGTGGTCCCCGAGCCCATGCAGCGAGATCAGCGCCGCCTTGGGCGCGCCGGCCGGGGCGCAGTGCCGGCAGAAGAGCCGTGCCCCGCCCGCGCCTTCATACCACGACTCGTGTTCCTCCATCGGCGACTCCTCGCTTGCTCGGCTAGCAAACTTAGACGCGGGTCGGCGGCCTTACAGGGTGGTCGCGGTCTTGACAGATCGGACGCTGGCGGGCATCATGAAGAGGTACCGAACAAACACCGAAGCCGAGGCCGCCATGTCGCCCATGCCCCGCCCCACCCCGCCGCCTTCGGACGACTTTCCGCCCGCCATCCTCCGCGTGTGCCCGGAGTGCGCCGGTCCCCTCGTCCGGGCGTCGGGCTGCGTGACCTGCCGACACTGCGGCTGGGGGCGCTGCGGGTGAGCTCGCGGCAGCTCGACCTGCTACCGACGCCCGAGGCCGAGCACCGGTGGACCGTGCTCGACGAGCGGCAGCGCGGCACCCGGTTCCTCGAGCTCCCGGTGCGCTCGGTGCTCAACACCGCGGCGTCGACCCACATGGGCTTCTGGTCGATCAACCCATACGTCGGCTGCGAGTTCGGCTGCACCTACTGCTACGCGCGGGACACGCACCGCTATGCCGTCGAGCGGAGCGGCGTGCCGCCCGAGCCGCTGCCCGCGTGGGAGGCGTTCGAGCGCCGCATCCTGGTGAAGACCGGCGTGGCCGAGGTGCTCGCGCGCACGCTCGAGCCCGCGCGGCTCGAGAGCCAGCCGCTGGTCATCGGCACGGCCACCGATCCATACCAGCCGGCGGAGCGGCACTTCGGGCTGACGCGCCGGATCCTCGAGACCCTGCTCGGGTTCCGCGGGCTCGACATCGAGATCATCACCAAATCGCCGCTGGTCACGCGCGACATCGATCTGCTCCGCCGCCTCGGCGAGCGGCACCAGGTGACGGTGAACGTGTCGCTGGCCACGCTCGACCGCCGGCTCGCGCGCCGGCTCGAGCTGCGCTCGCCGGTGCCCGGGGCACGGATCCGGGCGCTGGCGCGGCTCACGGCGGCGGGCGTCTACGCGGGGCTCCTGATGGCGCCGATCGTCCCCGGCATCACCGACGACCGGCGGGGCATCAGTCGGCTGATGGGCGCGGCGAAGGCCGCGGGCGCCCGCTACGTGGTCGGGTCGGCGCTCCGGCTCGGCCCCGCGGCGCGGCGCCGCTTCCTTCCCGTGCTCGCGCGCGAGTTCCCCGAGCTGGCCGAGCGCTATGCCCGCCACTACGCGCGGCGCGAGGGCGTGAGCCCGGCGTACCAGCGCGCGCTCGCCGCCCGGCTCCGGGCGCTGCAGGAGCGGCACGGCTTCCCGCTCGACGGAGGGATGAAACGGCGGCGGCAGCGCGAAGAGCACGAGCGGGCGGTCGAGGACGCGCAAGCGCTCCTGCTGTAGCCACGGCCGCCATGCGCTCTGTGCTCTTCGTCGATCCGCCCGCCTTCTGCACCACCGTGGAGGGGCTCGTGGCGCCGGCACTGCGGACGCGGCCGGTGGCGGTGGCGCCCCCCGGCGCCGACCGCGCCACGGTCCTCGCGCTCTCGGCGGAGGCGCGGCTGGCGGGCGTCGCGCGCGGCATGCCGGTGCGCCAGGCGCTCAAGTGCTGCCCCGATCTCGTGCTGCTGCCGCCCAATCCGGAGCTCTACGCGCGGGCCTCACGCGCGCTGCACGAGGTGCTCCGGATCTACGCGCCGGTCATCGAGCCGCGCGGCTACGGCCACGCTTTCCTCGACCTCACCGGCACCGGCCGGCTCTTCGGCCCCGCGGTGGACGTCGCCGCGCGGGTGCAGCGCGAGGTGCGGCAGCGGCTCCGCCTGCCCATCTCCGTCGGCGTCGCCGCCAACAAGCTCGTGAGCCAGGCCGCCACCACGGTGGTCAAGCCCGAGCCGCTGCTCGAGGTGCCGGGCGGCGCCGAGGCCAGCTTCCTCGCCCCGCATCCGCTCGACGTGCTGCCCGAGCTCCACCCCAGGCTGCGCCGGCGGCTCGACGACTATCAGCTCGATCTCATCGGCGAGGTCGCCGCCATCGCCGAGAGCGCGCTGTGCGCGGTCTTCGGCGGCGCCGGCCGCACGCTCCGGGCGAAGGCGCGCGGCATCGACCCGCGCCCGGTGCTGCCGCCCGAGCGGCAGGCCGAGTTTCACGTCGCCCACGCGCTGGCCACCGACACCAACGATCTCGGCGTGCTCCATCCCCTGCTCCGCGTGCTCGGCGAGCGGCTGGGCCGTCGGCTGCGCCGGAGCGGGCTCGTCGCCCGCCAGCTTCGCGTGTCGCTCACCTACGCCGACCACACCGACGCCGCGCGCGCGGTGCCGCTCCACGCCGCCGCGCTCGACGCCGAGCTGTGGGACGCCGCGCGCCGCGCGTTCACGCAGGCCAACGCCCGCCGGCTCGCGATCCGGGGCGTGGCCCTCACGCTCGATCGGCTGGAGGAGGCGGAGGCGCAGTTGGAGCTGTGGGGGGTGCTGCTGTCGGCGGAGCGGGCGCCGGCTCACCCCGAGGACGCGGCGGCGGACGCTGCGGCGGCCGACGGCCAACGGACCGCCGCCCGCGGCCCCGCGCTCCAGGATGCGATCGACCGCATCCGGGGGCGGTGGGGCACGCGAGGCGTGGTCCGCGGCGCCGGCCTCGCGCTCAGTGCTTCGTGCTCTTCGACGCGGACGACTTCGGCTCGGTCGGCTTCGGCGACGACGACTTCTCGCGATCCTTGTTGAGATCGTGGTGCGCGTCGATCGCGGCGTCGGACTCCTTCTGCACCTTCTTCTCGACCTTGTCGACCTTCGCCTCTTCCTTGCGGCTGCGATCCAGGTCCTGATCGAGCTGCTTGCGTTCCTGCGCGAGCGTGGCCTTGTCGCGATTGATCGCGGCCGTGTCGCGCGGCGACGCCTTCTCGTCGCGGGCGAGCTGGGCCTTGGTCGAATCGATCGCCAGCGTCTCCGTGTGGGTCTTCGCCTGATCCTGCTTGAGGGTCGCCCGCGCGGAGTCGCGCATGGCGATCTCCTGGTCCCGCTTCACGGTGTCGGCATTGATGGCCCGCTGGTCACGGGTCATGTCGCGCTGCAGGTGGGTGCTGTCGGGCGCAGTCTGCTGCGCGGCGGCGAGCGACGTGACGGCGGCGGTGACCAGGGCCGTCAGCATCGCGGTGTGTCGGTGTCGCATAAGTGTCTCCTTCCAGACGATGAAACCGGCGGCCAGCATCGGACGCCGGGTGAGGAGACCTGTGCAGGTACCGGACCAAGCGTGGAGCCCACGGGGCGAGGCGTTTGACGCGCTGCGGGGGCGAGGGCGGCCAAGCCGTCGCGCCAATCTGTCCGCCCCGGCGCGTGTGGGGCAGAAATGGCCCGGTGACGGGCGTCACCAGGTGAGGACCACCTTGCCGAAGGTCTCGTTGCTCTCGAGCACGCGGTGCGCCTCCGCCAGCTCGGTCATCGGATACGTGCGCTCCAGCACCGGCCGGAGCGGCGCGGCGTGCTCGATGCGCTGATCGAACAGCGGCAGCATACGCTCGGTGAACTCGCGGACGAGCGGGACGCGCTCGTCGAGCCCGCGCGTCCGCATCATCGTGCCGATCACCTCGAGGCGCTTCCGCAGGATCGGCCCCAGGTCGCCCGTGAACCGGGCGCCCGCCAGGAACCCGAGCAGCACGAGTCGGCCGCGAGGCGCGAGCACGGCCAGGTTGTCGGCGAACGCGGGGCCGCCGAGCACGTCGAGCACGACATGCACCGGCTCGCCCACGGCCTCGCGGAACGAGCCTCGGGATGTATCGATGCCGTGGTCGAGTCCGTAGACCAGCGCACGAGCCAGCTTCTCGGCGCTGCGCGACGTGCCGAGCACCGTGGCGCCAAGATGCTTCGCGATCTGCGCCGCCGCGGTGCCCACGCCGCTCCCCACGGCGTGGATCAGGACCCGGTCGCCCGGCCCCGCCCGCCCCCGGGTCACCAGCGCGTCGTAGGCGGTCAGGAATACCTCAGGAACCGCGGCGGCTTCGGTGAAGGAGAGGCCGTCGGGAATTCGCAGCGCCTCGTCCTGGTGCACCGTCACCAATTCGGCTTGCGCCCCGCCGCCCACCAGCCCCATGACCCGGTCTCCCACTTTCCAGCGGGTGACATCCCGCACCGCCTCCACCTCGCCCGCGTATTCGAGCCCGGGAATGTCGGCCGCCCAGCCCGGCGGAGCCGCGTACTGGCCGCGGCGTTGGATGAGATCGGCGCGGTTGAGCCCTGCCGCGTGGACCCGCACACGGATGTGGCCGGGGCGTACCTCGGGCTTGGGCACGTCGCCAATGCGGATCACTTCGGGACCGCCGGCGCCGGTATAGATGATCGCGCGCATTGCTCTCGAGGTCGAAGACCCCTGCAATCTATTACGCCACGTCGGTTCACGACCCCGGACGATCCCGCGCCGGCGGGACTTCACGCGCCTCTTTACGATTTCCTGATGCCGCGCCCGCCGATCAAGACCGTATCCTGACGCGGCGGCCGGTAGCTTCCCGGCACCATTCGGACGACACCGACCACGGTGGAGGAACGAGCGATGCTGGATGTGTTTTATGTCGTCGGCACCATCGCCTTCTTCGCCCTCATGCTCGCCTACGTGCGGGCGTGTCAGGGTCTAGGCCACGATGCCGAGCATGGCGAGGAACGGATTCCATGAGCCTGGAAAACTGGATCGGCGGCCTCATCTCGGTGGGGCTCCTGGTGTACCTGTGCTACACGATGCTCCGTCCCGAGAGGTTCTGAGATGACGGCCAACGGCTGGCTGCAGATCGCCTTGTATTCGGTGGTGCTCCTCGCGCTCACCAAGCCCATGGGCGTCTACATGGTCAAGGTGTACGACGGCTCGATGGGCTGGCTCCGGCCGGTGGAGCGCTTCCTCTATCGCGTGGCCCGCATCGACCCTGAGGAGGACCAGCACTGGACCATGTACACGGCCGCGATGCTGCTCTTCAGCGCGGTCTCGATGCTGCTCACCTACCTCGTGCTGCGACTGCAGCACGTCCTGCCGCTCAACCCTCAGAAATTCGCGGCCGTGGTGGACCGGCAGGCCTTCGAGACGGCGGCCTCGTTCAGCACTAACACGAACTGGCAGTCGTACGTGGGCGAGTCGACGATGTCGTACTTCTCCCAGATGAACCAGCTCGCCTTCCACAACTTCGTCTCGGCCGCGGCTGGCGTGGCCGTCGCCGTGGCTCTGGCGCGGGGGATCGCACGGCGTTCCGCGGGCCGGCTGGGGAACTTCTGGGCCGACCTGGTGCGCGGGACGCTCTACATCTTTATCCCGCTCTCGTTCGTCGTCGCACTGATCCAGGTCCAGCAGGGGTCCATCCAGAACTTCCTCCCCTACGTCGACGTCCACACGCTGGAGGGCGCCAAGCAGACCATCGCCATGGGCCCGGTGGCGAGCCAGGAGGCCATCAAGGAGATCGGCACCAACGGCGGCGGCTTCTTCAACGCCAACTCAGCCCACGCATTCGAGAACCCGACACCGCTTACGAACTTCGTGCAGCTGCTCGGCATCTTTCTCGTGTCGGCCGGGCTCACCTGGACCTTCGGCCACATGGTGAAGAAGCAGGCGCACGGCTGGGCGCTATGGGCGGCGATGTACGCCCTGTTCTTCGTCGGGGTCACGACCGCCTACTGGGCCGAAGCCCGGGGCAACCCGATCCATGCGGCCCGGGGGATCGACGTGGCGGCCTCGGCGACGCAGCCCGGCGGCAACATGGAGGGCAAGGAAGTCCGGTTCGGCATCGCCAACTCGGCGCTGTACGCGACCATCACCACGGACGCCTCGTGCGGCTGCGTCAACAGCATGCACGACTCGTTCACTCCGATCGGCGGCATGGTGCCGCTGGTGAACATGCAGATGGGGGAGCTGATCTTCGGGGGCGTCGGGGCCGGCCTGTACGGCATGCTCATGATGGTCCTGCTGACGGTGTTCATCGCGGGCCTCATGGTAGGACGCACTCCGGAGTATCTGGGCAAGAAGGTCGAGAGCCGTGAGATGCGGATGGTGATGCTCTACGTCCTGGTCTTCCCGCTGGTGATCCTGGCCCTCACCGGCCTCTCGGTCGTCCTCCCCGCGGGCCTCAAGGGTCTCAACAACGCCGGGCCCCACGGACTCACCGAGATCCTGTACGCCTTCACTTCGACCCCGGCCAACAACGGCAGTGCGTTCGCCGGCCTGACGGGAGGCACCTACTACTACAACACCCTGTTCGGGTTCGCGACGCTGGTCGGGCGCTTCGCCATGCAGGTCCCGATGCTCGCCGCCGCGGGGTTCCTCGCCGAGAAGCGCATCGCGCCCGAGTCGGCCGGCACCTTCCCGGTCACGACACCGCTCTTCGTGGTGCTCCTGATCAGCGTCATCGTGATCGTGGGCGCGCTCACCTTCTTCCCGGCGTGGTCGCTCGGCCCCATCGTCGAGCACCTGTTGATGCAGAGCGGGAGGCTCTTCTAGCATGGCCGTCTCCAAGCGACCGCTGTTCGATCCGCCCATCGTCAAGCGGGCGGCACGGGATGCCTTCCTGAAGCTGGCGCCGGCGCACATGGTCCGGAATCCGGTCATGTTCGTCGTGCTGGTCGGCAGCGTGTTCACCACCTTCGCGCTGGTGCGCGACGCCGTGGCGGGGCGCTCCCGATCTCGGCTTCCTCTTCCAGCTCGCGCTGTGGCTCTGGTTCACGGTGCTCTTCGCGAACTTCGCGGAGGCGATGGCCGAAGGGCGCGGCAAGGCCCAAGCCGACGAGCTGCGCAAGACTCGGCGGCTCACCCAGGCCAAGCGCTTGAAGGACTGGCGGGACCCGTCGCGCGTCGAGACGGTGTCCTCGAGCGATCTCCGCACGGGTGACGCGGTGCTCTGTCGGCCCGGCGACGTCATCCCGGGCGACGGCGAGGTGATCGACGGGGTGGCATCGGTGGACGAGTCCGCCATCACCGGCGAATCCGCTCCCGTGATCCGTGAATCCGGCGGCGACCGCTCGGCCGTGACCGGCGGCACCAAGGTGCTCTCGGACCAGCTCATCGTGCGGATCACGGCGGAGCCTGGGCACACGTTCCTCGACCGCATGATCGCCCTGGTCGAGGGCGCCTCGCGCCAGAAGACGCCGAACGAGATCGCGCTCACGATCCTGCTCTCCGGCCTCACGATCATCTTCCTGCTGGCCATTGCCACCCTGCAGCCCCTGGCCGTCTACAGTGGGGGGCCGGTCCCGGTGTCGGTCCTCATCGCCCTCCTCGTCTGCCTCATTCCGACGACCATCGGCGGGCTGCTCTCCGCCATCGGCATCGCGGGTATGGACCGTGTCATTCAACACAACATCATCGCGATGAGCGGTCGCGCCGTCGAAGCCGCAGGCGACGTCAACACGCTCCTGCTCGACAAGACCGGCACCATCACGCTCGGCAACCGCCAGGCCGTCCAGTTTGTCCCCCTCCCGGGGGTGGCCCCCGAAGAACTGGCCGATCGGGCCCAGCTCGCGTCCCTGCCCGATGAGACGCCCGAGGGACGGAGCATCGTCGTGCTCGCGAAGGAGCAGTACAGCCTTCGCGGCCGGCCCTTGATGGACGAGGGGCCCTCGCACACGCCCCCGACCTTCATCCCCTTCTCGGCCGCCACGCGGATGAGCGGGGTGAATACCGACGGCATGCAGGTGCGCAAGGGAGCAGCGGACGCGATCGCCGGCTGGGTGGCGCAGCAGGGCGCCGAGGTGCCCTCGCGGCTCACGCCGGCGGTCGAGCAGATTGCCCGGGCCGGCGGCACGCCGCTCGTCGTGGCCGAAGCCGCGGCCGGCGCCACCCGGGTGCTCGGCGTGGTCCATCTCAAGGATATCGTGAAGGGCGGGATGCAGGAGCGGTTCGACCGGCTCCGGGCCATGGGCATCCGCACGGTGATGATCACGGGCGACAACCCGCTCACCGCCGCGGCGATCGCCGCCGAGGCTGGAGTGGACGACTTCCTGGCGGAGGCGAAGCCCGAGGACAAGCTCGCGCTGATCCGGCAGGAGCAGGCCGGCGGCCGGCTGGTGGCGATGACGGGGGACGGCACCAACGACGCCCCGGCGCTCGCGCAGGCGGACGTCGGGCTGGCCATGAATACCGGCACCCAGGCCGCCAAGGAGGCCGGGAACCTGATCGACCTCGACTCGAACCCGACGAAGCTCATCGAGCTGGTGGAGATCGGGAAGCAGCTGCTCATCACCCGGGGCTCGCTCACGACGTTCTCCATCGCCAACGACGTCGCGAAATACTTCGCGATCATCCCCGCGATGTTCGCCGCGACCTACCCCGCGCTCAACGCGCTGAACATCATGCGGCTCCACTCGCCGACCTCGGCCATCCTCAGCGCCGTCGTGTTCAACGCCCTCATCATCATCGCGCTGATCCCGCTGGCCTTACGGGGCGTCCAGTACCGCCCATCCGGCGCCGCCAGCATCCTCCGCCGCAACTTCGTCATCTACGGCATCGGGGGCGTCATCGTCCCGTTCATCGGGATCAAGCTCCTCGACGTCATCCTCGTCTCCCTGCACCTGGTGTGACCATGATCCGCGAACAGCTTCGCCCGGCCGTCGTGCTCACCCTGCTGCTCTGTGTCATTACAGGGCTGCTCTACCCCGGTGCCGTCACGGCCGTGGCGCAGCTCCTGTTTCCCCGTCAGGCGAACGGCTCGCTCATCCATCGCGGCGGGGAGGTGGTGGGAAGCCGTCTCATCGGGCAGTCGTTCGTCGCACCGTACTACTTTCATTCCCGCCCGTCGGCGGCGGGCGCGGGCTACGACGCCACGGCCTCGGGCGGCACCAACAAAGGGCCGACCGACGCAAAGCTCGCGGACACGCTCATCGCCCAGGCCGTGGACAAGGTGGTCCGAGAGGACGGCGCGTCGCGGGGGCACATTCCGGCGGACATGGTGACCGCCTCCGGATCCGGGCTGGACCCGCACATCTCCCCAGCCAACGCGTTGCTGCAGGTCGACCGGGTGGCACGCGAGCGTGGGGCCGAGCCCGAAGCCATTCGCGCGCTGGTCGGACGGCACACCGAGGGCCGGCAGTTCGGCATCCTCGGGGAGCCCGCCGTCAACGTGCTCGAGCTCAACCTCGTGCTCGATAGCGCGTATCCCCGCCCGGCGCGGCCCTAGTCGAGCGCCCGGCGGCGACGAGCCACCATGAGTGCGGCGGCGAAGCATCCGCTCTTCCATCCTCCGATTGTCCGGCGGGCGGTGCGGGAAGCGTTCTACAAGCTGAGTCCGCGCCACATGCTGCGGAACCCCGTCATGTTCGTCGTGCTGACCGGCAGCGTGCTCGCCACGCTGGTCGTGCTGCGGGATCTCATCGTCGGTGGCCCCGACATCGGCTTCACGCTGCAGGTGGCCGCGTGGCTCTGGTTTACTGTGCTCTTCGCCAACTTCGCCGAGGCGATGGCCGAGGGCCGTGGGAAGGCCCAAGCCGACGAACTGCGAGGCACCCGCCTGGAGACCCGCGCCAAGCGGCTTCGCGACCCGACCGACCACCTGGACTTCCTGTCGGTCTTCGCCACCGAGCTGCAGCGTGGGGACCACGTCCTGGTGAAGGCGGGTGACCTGATTCCTGCCGACAGCGAGGTGATCGAGGGCATCGCCGCGCTGGACGAATCCGCGATTACGGGCGAGTCCGCTCCGGTGATCCGCGAGGCGGGCGGCGACCGCGCCGCGGTCACCGGCGGCACGCGGCTGGTGTCCGACTGGCTGGTCCTCCGGGTCACCGCCGATCCGGGCGAGACGTTCGTGGACCGTATCATCGCGCTGGTCGAGGGCGCGAGCCGGCGGAAGACGCCCAATGAGGTCGCGCTCACGATCCTGCTCTGTGGACTCACCATCGTCTTCCTCTGGACCGTGACGATGCTCCGGCCGTTCGCGGCCTACAGCGGAGTCCAGCTCGGCGTGCCGGTCCTGGTGGCATTGCTGGTCTGTCTCATCCCGACCACCATCGGCGGCCTCCTCTCCGCGGTCGGCATCGCGGGCATGGACCGGCTGATCCAACGCAACGTGATCGCCCTGAGCGGGCGGGCCGTCGAGGCCGCGGGCGACGTCGACACTCTGCTGCTGGACAAGACCGGCACCATCACCTTGGGGAATCGGCAGGCCGTCGAATTTCTGCCCGCCGTGGGCGTGGCCGCCGACGAGCTGGCCGACCGTGCCTGGCTCGCGTCGCTCGCCGATGAGACCCCCGAAGGCCGAAGCATCGTGGTGCTGGCAAAGGAGCGGTACGGATTGCGCGGCGCCCCGGTCGGCGCGGACGCAGAGACGCCGATGACGTTCATCCCGTTCTCCGCGGCCACCCGCATGAGCGGCGTGAATCTCGCGGGAGCGCAGATTCGGAAGGGAGCGGCCGACGCGGTCACCCGCTGGCTCGCGCTGTCGGATGCCACCCTTCCTCAGGAGACGGCGGGCTCGGTCGAAGCCATCGCCCGCCAGGGCGGCACACCGCTGGTCGTCGCCGAGCGCCGCGACGGAGCGGTCCGGGTGTACGGCGCGATCCATCTCAAGGACGTCGTCAAGGGCGGCATCCGCGAGCGGTTCGAGCGGCTTCGGACCTTCGGCATCCGCACGGTGATGATCACCGGCGACAACGCGCTGACCGCGGCGGCCATCGCCGCCGAGGCGGGGGTTGACGACTTCCTCGCCGAAGCCTCACCGGAAGACAAGCTGGCGTTGATCCGGCGCGAGCAGGAGCGCGGCCGCATGGTCGCGATGACCGGTGACGGCACCAACGACGCGCCGGCGCTGGCCCAGGCCGATGTCGGGGTGGCGATGAATACGGGGGCCCAAGCCGCCCGTGAGGCGGGCAACATGGTGGATCTCGACTCGAATCCGACGAAGCTGCTCGAGGTCGTCGAGGTCGGCAAGCAGATCCTGATGACCCGCGGTTCCCTCACCACGTTCTCCATCGCCAACGATGTCGCCAAGTACTTCGCAATCATCCCCGCCATGTTCGTCGCGGCGCACCCCGAGCTGCGCGTCCTCAACGTCATGCACCTCGCCTCGCCGCATTCGGCGATCCTCAGTAGCGTGATGTTCAACGCCCTCATCATCATCGCCCTAATCCCGCTCGCGCTCCGGGGCGTGCCGTACCGCCCGGCACCGGCGATCGTCATCCTGCGGCGGAACCTGCTGGTGTACGGCCTGGGTGGGCTGGTGGCGCCGTTCGTAGGCATCAAGCTGATCGACGTTGTGCTCAACGCGACGGGCCTCGTCTGACCCCCGGCCGCCGCCCCTGATATTATCCAGGAGTCTATGCGCCCTCTCCCGTGAGCCATCAGCGACCGGACCCCGATGCACTGCTGCGGCGGGTTCGCGCGGAAGAGGCGCGCGAGCGCCGCGGCCAGCTCAAGGTCTTCCTGGGTGCCTCGCCGGGCGTCGGGAAGACCTTCACGATGTTGGAGACCGCTCGTGCCAAGCGAGCGGAGGGCCTCGATGTCGTGGTCGGGGTCGCGGAGACCCATGGCCGGGCCGAAACCGGCCGCCTGCTGGACGGCCTCGAGATCCTTCCTCGCCGCACCTTCGAATACCGCGGCGTCCGCCTGGATGAGTTCGATCTCGACGCGGCCCTCGTCCGGCATCCGGCGCTCCTTCTGGTGGACGAGCTCGCCCACTCCAATGCGCCCGGCTCCCGCCACGCGAAGCGCTGGCAGGATGTCGAGGAGCTGCTCGCCGCCGGCATCAACGTCTACACCACGCTCAACATCCAGCATTTCGAGAGCCTGAACGACGTCGTCGCCAAGATTACCGGGGTCACGGTGCGGGAGACGGTGCCCGACTCCGTGCTCGAGCGGGCGGACGAGGTCGAGCTTGTGGATGTGACGCCCGACGTCCTCCAGCAACGGCTCCGGGAGGGCAAGGTCTACGTCCCCGAGCAGGCGGGGCGCGCGATCGAGCAGTTCTTCCGCAAGGGGAATCTGATCGCGCTGCGCGAGCTGGCGCTTCGGCGCACCGCGGAGCGAGTGGACGAGCAGATGCGCGGCTACATGGCCGAGCAGGGCATCCGCGATACCTGGGCGACCGGCGAGCGGATGGTGGTCTGCATCGGTCCGAGCGCGAGCGCCGTGCGGCTGGTCCGGGCCACGCGGCGCATGGCGGCGCGGGTGCACGCCGAATGGTTCGCGGTGCACGTCGAGACCCCGCGCGACCAACGGCTGACCCCGGCCGAGCGGGAGGACATCCTTCGGGCCATGGAGCTTGCGGAGCAGCTCGGGGGCCGCCAGGTCACGTTGAGCGGGCAGAGCTCGGCCGAGGAGATCCTGGCGTACGCCCGGGCCCACAATGTGACCCGCATCATCATGGGCAAGACCAGCCGGCCGCGCTGGCGCGAGGTCCTCCAGGGCTCGCTGCTGGACGCGCTCGTTCGGGGCAGCGGCGGCATCGAGGTGCTCGCCATCACGGGCGCGGAGGACGAGGAGGGCGTCCGACCCGCCCCGGCGGTGCGCCCCCGGGGCTCGACGCCGAGCGAGTATGCCTTGGCGGGCGCGATCGCCGTGGTGCCCACGCTCCTCGGGCTCATCGTGCGTAACACGGGCGTGCCGGTGCTGCCGATCGACGCCGCGATGCTGTATCTGCTGGCTGTCGTGGTGGCGTCGTCACGGTTTCGCCGCGGGCCGGCGGTCGTCGCGACGCTCGTAGGCATCGCATCCTTCGACTTCTTCTTCGTGCATCCGTTCTACACCTTCTCGGTGTCGGACGTCCGCTACGTGCTCACCTTTGGGGTGATGCTGGTCGTCGCACTCGTGCTCGGGAACCTCACCGGCCGGATCCGGAGCCAGGCCGAGGCGGCCCGGGAACGGGAGCAGCGCACCTCGGCGCTGTACGGCCTGAGCCGGGAACTCGCGGCGGCGCGCGACCGTGACGCCGTCCTCGCCGCGGCCCTGCGCAGCCTGCGCGACACCTTCGCGATCGATGCGGCCGTGCTCCTTCCGGGCACCGGCGGGGCGGTGGCGGTCGCCGGCTCGCCGCCGTATCCGCTCGACGAGCGCGAGCGCGCAGTGGCCCAATGGAGCTTCGATCACAACCAGGCGGCCGGGCGCGGAACGACGACGCTTCCCGGCGCCGGCGCTCTCTATGTGCCGCTCGCATCGTCGGGACGGGCGGTCGGGGTCATCGGCCTGCCGATCGCGGATACCGCCGAGCTCCGGGATGCCGCGCGGCGCCGGCTGCTCGAGTCGCTCGCCGGCCAGACGGCGGCCGCGCTCGAGCGGCTGGCGCTAGCGGAACGGAGCCGTGAGTCCGAGGTGGAGGTCGAAGCGGAGCGGCTCCGCACCGCGCTCCTGAGCTCCCTCTCTCACGACATGCGCACGCCGCTTGCCTCGATCGAGGGCGCGGCGACCACTCTGCTGCAGGAGACGGAGCCGACCCCCGCCGCTCGACGGGATCTCGCCTCGACGATCGTGCAGGAGTCCCATCGCATGGGTCGCCTCGTCGCCAACCTGTTGGACATGATCCGGGTAGAGGCGGGAACGCTGCAGGTCCAGAAGGAGTGGCAGCTGCTGTCCGACGTGGTCGGCGTGGCGCTCCTGCGCACCGAGGAGCAGCTGCGGGGCCATCCGGTCGCGACTGCGTTCCCGCCGGACCTGCCCCTCGTCCCCATCGACGAGATCCTCCTCGAACAGGTGTTCGTCAACCTGCTCGAGAACGCCGCCAAGCACACTCCGGCCGGCACCCCGATCGACGTCGGGGCCGAGAGCCGGCCTGGCGAGGTGATCGCCTACGTCGCCGATCGGGGTCCGGGGCTCCCGCCCGGCGAGGAGGAGTCGATCTTCCTGAAGTTCCACCGAGGGGGAGGGACCGGGGGCGGGATCGGTCTGGGCCTCACCATCTGTCGCGGCATCGTCACGGCGCACGGCGGGCGGATCTGGGCGGAGAACCGGTCCGGTGGCGGCGCGATCTTCCGGGTCGCGCTCCCCATCACGGGCACGCCACCGCAGCTCCTGAGCGAGGAGACCGCCCCCGACCGCCACGAACCGGAGCCTGCAGGCGCATGGACCGGCCCGCCCCGCTCATCCTCCTGATCGAGGACGAGCCGCAGATGCGGCGCTTCCTCCGTACGGCGCTCACCGCCAACGACTACCGTCTGGTCGAGGCGGAGACGGCGAAGGACGGTCTCGGCCAGGCCGCGGCGCGCAACCCCGACGTCATCCTGCTCGACCTCGGCTTGCCTGACCGGGACGGCCTCGACGTCGCCCGCGAGCTCCGCGAGTGGAGCGCCACGCCGATCATCGTCCTGTCCGCCCGCGGCCGCGAGGAGGACAAGGTGAAGGCGCTGGACCTCGGTGCCGACGACTACCTCACCAAGCCGTTCGGGGTCGAGGAGTTGCTCGCCCGCATCCGGGTCGCTCTGCGCCACGCGGCGACGCCGCCCGGCGCCGCAGCTGAACCGGTGTTCGAGGTGGGCGACCTTCGCGTCGACCTGCCGGCTCGCCGCGTGTGGCGCGCCGACCAGGAGGTGCACCTGACGCCGACCGAGTACAAGCTGCTGGCGACGCTGGTGCGGCACGCGGGGAAGGTGCTCACCCATCGGCAGCTGCTGAAAGAGGTCTGGGGCATCAACTTCGTGAACCAGTCGCACTACGTGCGGGTCTACCTCGCGCAGCTCCGGCAGAAGATCGAGGCCGATCCCGCCCGCCCCCGGCTGCTGCTCACGGAGCCGGGCGTGGGGTACCGGCTCCGGGACGAGTGACCAGGCCGCCGGCGCCTGGGGTTTCGACCACGCCGTCGATCGCGAATTCCACCAGCCGCTGAGCTCCGGCGAACGCGGCGATCGCTGCCGGATCCCACACGATCGTAGCCCGGCCGGTGAGCTGAAGCGTGACGCCCGCCAACCAGTCCACCACCAGCAGTCCCGCCCTCGGATCGGCCGCGAGATTCCCCAGCGTATTGAACATCATGTTGCCGGCGTAGTCCGGGATGACGATGCGGTCTGGCGCCGGCACGTCCATGAAGCCCCGCGCGCCGCCGCGATGCGAGACATCGGCCCCCGCAGCCGGATGCCGGCTGGCGAGAAAGACCGTGTCGGCCGCGCCGACCAAGGTCATCTGCGCGGGCGTCAGGACGTCTCCGCGCTCGGCGACCGCGCCCAGCGCGCCTCGGTCCGGCGCCGGCTCGAGCTCGCGGGGATGGATGTACTTGGGGCAGTTCGCGTACACCTCGCGCGTCGTGATTTCGAGCCCAGCCTGGCCGACGGGCATCGCGCGTCCGTTGACGCGCATCCGCCGCCGCGTCGGCGGATCGATGAGCAGGAGGCCGACGTCGGTCTCGCCCTCGAGCGCGCGCGCGAGCGGATCGCCGGCCCAGGGACGGGCCGCGATCACCAGGCGGTCGTCCGCTGGCGTGGTGAGGAACCCGGGCGGCCCGTGCAGGATCGTGGCCCAGACGCTTCCCGTCTCATCGGCGGCGCCCAGGATGACGAATCGCCGCTCGGCGGCGAAGGCGCGCGCCACCGCGGGGATCTCGCGGTGGACGCTACGCCCGATGCGAGCCGCATTGACCAGCACACCGGCTCGGCGCTGGACCTCCAGCTCCCCCTCGTGATACGGGCCCATCAGAAGAACCCGCAGGAGGGCGCACCGGCGACCGGAGCCGCCAGGCCCGCCGCGCCAGTCGGGCTGTAGATCTCGAGCCGGATGCCGTCGGGGTCGGTAAAGAAGAGGGCCGCCGACTCGGCACCCTCGCGGTGCGGCACCACCCCGTCGTAGCGCGGCACCTGCCCGCGCGCGCGGAGCTTCGTTTCGGCGGCCTGTACCTGCTCTAGTGTCGGCACCTGGAACGCCAGGTGATGTAGACCCGCGTGCCGCGGCTCGAAGCTCCCGCTGCTCTGCTGCCACAGCGTCAGGAACAGGCGCCCGCCCGCGCCGAGAAAGGCGAAACGCCGGCCCGCGTCGTCGGAGCGCTGCAGGACCTCCAGATTCAACACGTCCTGGTAGAAAGGCGAGCGAGCGGTCGAGGTCGGTGACGGACAGGCCGATGTGGCCGGCGGTGATCTCGGGGAGCGACGGCATGGCGGGCCTCGGGGTACCGGGTGACAAATGGCCTTCTCAGTAACTAAATGTCATTTAGCTACTGATAGGTTCCCGTGCCTCATTTGTCAACGTCCCTTTTGGCCCTTATACTCCCGCCCATGGACCGGCCCCGCCCCACCCGCTTCGTTTTCATCGGCAACCATCGCATGCTCGACTTCGTCAACACCGAGGTCGCGGTCGAGGGCGAGCCCCACGACCTGCTCAACGGCGTGGACGACCTGGTGGCCTGGCTGGAGCGGGCCGGCGCGCTCGACGGCGCGACCGCGCGCGCGACGCGCGCCCGGTGGGGGCGCAAGCGGGCCGGCGAGGACGTGCTGCGGGAGGCTCGCGCGCTCCGGACGGCGCTCCGCCGGCTGGCGGACGCATCGGCGGCCGGGCGGCCGGTGCCCCGGGCGACGCTCGAGCGGGTGAATGCCTTGCTGGCGCGCGGAGCGGCGGTCGACCGGGTGGTAGCCGACGCCGACGCGGGCTTCGTCACCCGGCGCGGCACTGCGCGTGCACGAGCCGGACGATCTCCTGGTCCCCATCGCCGAGGCGGCGGCGGATTTCCTCTGCCATGCCGACCCCGGCCGGGTGCGCCGGTGCGCGCATCCGTCGTGCGTCCTCTATTTCCTCGACGGCACCAAGAACGGCACGCGCCGCTGGTGCGACATGCGGACCTGCGGCAACCGGGCGAACGCGGCGGCGTACTATCGCCGCCACCACGCGAGCACCTGAGGACATGGGCCAGACCTACTGCGACGTTGCCCCGGGCCACGAATGGCACGGCCCCTACCATGACGAGGAGTACGGCTTTCCCCTCCGCGGCGACGCCGAGCTGTTCGAGCGGCTGGTGCTCGAGATCAATCAGGCGGGGCTGTCCTGGCTCACCATCCTCAAGAAGCGCGCGGCGTTCCGGCGAGCGTACGCCGGCTTCGATCCCACGATCGTGGCCCGCTACCGCGCGCGGGAGCGACGGAGGCTGCTCGCGGACGCGGGGATCATCCGCAACCGGCTCAAGATCGACGCGGCGATCGCGAACGCGGCCACGATCCTCGAGCTCCAGGGGTCGCACGGCTCATTCGCCGCCTGGCTCGAGGCGCACCATCCCCGCTCGAAGACCGAGTGGGTCCGGCTGTTCAAGCAGACCTTTCGGTTCACGGGAGGAGAGATCGTCGGGGAGTTCCTGATGAGCATCGGCTACCTTCCCGGCGCGCACACGCCGAGCTGCCCGGTGTACGCGAAGATCCTCGCGCTCGAGCCGATGTGGGCCCGGGGGAACGGCGCGGCAGCGCGCGAGCAACCCGCCGTGCCGGCTCGACGGCCCGGTGGTTCCCGTACCCGCGCCTCGAGGCCCCCGCGCCCCTGAGGGGTCGACTGGGGGCTATGCGGTCTTCGAGGTCCCTTCGAAGGAAGCGGCGATGCGGTGGGCGCGGTGCTCCCGGTAGTACTGCGCCAGCCGCTCGCCGAGGTACGCACACACCGCCGCGGCGAGCAGCGGCAGCCAGAAGCTCATCGCCTTGTAGGTGGAGCCGCTGACGACGCGGGTGCCGCCGCTCCCGATCCCCACGGAGCGCAGCACCGAGCGGACGTGCGAATCCGTGTAGGTGTTGGCGATCCACCAGCCCCATGGCCATGCCGGCGACCGCGGGCAGCTTCGGCACGAGCGCGGATCGGAGCTGCCCCGCGATCGCTCGCGCCAGACCCTGAGCCTCGACGCCAGCGTGTCTCGCCCACGCCGGGTGCGCGGTGTCGCCATACCCGGCCAGCCGCCGCTCACGCTCGGCGAGGAGCCGTTGCAATCCGGCGCGCGCGCCGGCGAGGTCGGCCGTGTCGGCCCGGTCCGAGCGCGCCGCCGCGGCCCCCAACGCCTCATACTGCGGGTCGAGCACCCGCCGCGCCGCCGCGCTCCGGTGCCGCAGGATGGCGCGCGTCGAGACTCCCCGGGCGACGACCACCGGCCGCATCCACGACGCCACCCGGCCGTAGTCGGCGCGGTCGGCGTCGAGCGAAGCGGCTCGCTCGGCCGCCAGCCCCTCGAGCTGGCGTCGTCCTTCGGCGAGCGCGAGCACGAGGCGGCGAACTTCTTCGCCGTCCTCCTCGTACGCCCGCCCGGCGACCACTTCGCCCAGCCGGCGAAGCGCGGCTCGCTCCTGCCGGCGAAGCCAGCTGGCGTGAAGGTCGAGACGAATTTCGTGGAGCTGGGCCTGGAGTCGAGCGAGCATGCGGTCGGCCTCGCGGCTGATGTGAGGTAGCCGCCTCAGCACGCAAGGACCGTGACCGCCGAACTGAGTGAGGCGGCCCGCCGGGACGGATCGCCAAGTCTCTGCCTGTTTTCGCCTTAGCGGCGCGCGCCCCGATTCCGATCTTCCTCCTCGCCGCGGCGAGCCCCCGGCATTCTGCCACGACGTCCGAGCGGATGAGAGGCGCCGCCTGAACTGCTTCACTGCCTCCCTGCATCAGGCGGACAGCGGTTTCCCTTGACGCCCCCTCCCCCGGCGGTAGATTCGGGTTGGAGTACCGAACAAAAACCGAAACAGCGCCGGACGCCCGTGACCCACCTGCATCTGCACACCCACTTCTCCTTCGGGATCGGCGTCTCGAGCCCCGAGACCCTCGCGGCCGCCGCCGCCGACCGGGGGTTCGGGGCCCTCGCCTGCACCGACACCAACGGGGTCTACGGCGCGATCGAGTTCCAGCGCGCCTGCGCGGCCGTCGGCGTGCGCCCGATACTGGGCGCGCACCTCGTCACCGACGACGAAGAGACCGTCGCCCTCGCCACCGACGAGCGGGGCTGGGCGGCGCTGTGCCGGATGATCTCGCGGATCCATTGGGAGGGGTTGGCGGGCGACCGCGTGGTCGGGCGGTCGGGCGGTCCGATGGTCAGGCGGTCGGACGGCCAGGAAGGATGGGCGCCCCGGCGGGCAAGCCGACAAGCAGGTGGCTTCGGGTGACACCGACCGCCCGACCGCCCGACCGTCCGACCGCCTGTCCACCCTCCTGGCCACCGACCGCGACGGCCTCGTCCTCCTCTCCCGGGACGTCGCCTTTCTCGAGCGCGTCCTCCGGCTGAGCGGCCCCCGCGACCTCTACGCCGAGCTCGTGCCGGGCAAGGAGCGCCACGCGGTGCTCGCCGCCGCGCGCCGCCTGGGGCTGCCGGCCGCCGTCACCAACGCCACCGTCATGGCTCATCCCGAGGACTGGCAGCGTCACCGCCTGCTGCGCGCCATCCACCTCAACACGACCCTCTCCGCGCTCGGCTCATCCGAAGGTCCGACCGCCCGACCGTCCGACCGCCTGTCCGCCCGCGACGCCTGGCTCCGCCCCACCGCCGACCTCGCGCGCCAGTTTCCCGATTGCCCCGAGGCGGTGCACGCCGCCGCCGAGATCGCCGAGCGCTGCCGCTACCGCATCCCGGTGGGGCGAGTGGTGGCGCCGCGCTTCACCGACGCCGACGACGCGCTGCAGGCGCTCCGCGCCCTGGCCTACGCCGGCGCCGAGCGGCGCTACGGCACCGTGGCGCCGGTGACGCAGGCGCGGCTCGAGCACGAGCTCGCCATCATCGGCGTCAAGGGCTTCGCCGACTACTTCCTGGTGGTGCGCGACATCGTCGCCCACGGCCCTACGCACTGCGGCCGCGGCTCCGTCGCCAACTCGATCGTGAGCTACTGTCTCGGCATCACTCACGTCGAGCCGCTCGCCGCGGGGCTCCTGTTCGAGCGGTTCCTCAATCCCGAGCGCAAGGACCCGCCCGACATCGATCTCGACTTCCCCTGGGACGAGCGCGACGACGTGCTCGCCTACGTGTTCCGCCACTATCCCCATCCGCAGGCCGCGATGGTGGCCAACCACAACTGCTTCCGCCTGCGCGGCGCGCTGCGGGAGACCGCCAAGGTCCACGGCCGTCCCAACGGCGAGATCCGCGAGGTCACGCGCCGCATCCCCTGGTACGAGGAGGAGCCACTCGAGGAGCTGCTCGCGACCCACCCCAACTTCAAGGCGCTCGACCTGCCGCCGAGCTGGCAGGAATTCGCCCGGATGGCGGCGCCGCTCGTGGGAGTGCCGCGCCATCTCTCGCTCCACCCGGGCGGGGTCGTCATCGTGCCCACCGCGCTCACCGACTATGTCCCCACCGAGCCCGCGGTGAAGACGCTCGCCGGCCATCCGGATCTCACCGTGCCCGTCATCCAGTTCGAGAAGGACGGCGCGGAGGACGCGGGACTGGTCAAGATCGATCTGCTGGGGAACCGCTCGCTGGCCGTGATCCGCGACGCCATCGCGGCCGTCGGCGCGCACACCGGGCACCACATCGACTACACCTCGTCCGACCCGGGCGACGACGAGCCGACCAAGGCGCTCTTCCGCACCGGCCGCACGATGGGCGTGTTCTACACCGAGTCGCCCGCGTCGCGAGCGCTCTGCGCCAAGAGCCGGGCCGACACCTTCGAGCTGCTGGTGCTCAACACCAGCATCATCCGGCCGGCGTCCAACCGCTACATCCGGGTCTACCTCGAGCGGCTGCACGGCGCGCCCTACGAGCCGCTCGACCCGGTGCTGCGCGACACGCTGGCCGAGACGTTCGGCGTGATGGTCTACCAGGAGGATGTCGTGAACGTCTGCGCCACGTTCGCCGGCATGCCGCTCGCCACCGCCGATGGGCTCCGGAAGTCGCTCTCGAAGAAGCGCCCCGCCAAGGCGCTCGCCGGCTACGCCGAGGAGTTCTTCACCGGCGCGGTGGCGCTCGGCCGCGACGGGGAGACCATCAAGCGGGTGTGGGCGATGATCATGTCCTTCGCCGGCTACAGCTTCTGCAAGGGGCACTCGGCCTCGTACATCCAGGTGGCCCAGCACTCCTGCTACCTGCGGGCGCACTATCCGGCCGAGTTCATGGCGGCGGTGCTGGGCAACGGCGGGGGGTTCTATCATCCGTTCGCGTACGTGGCGGAGGCGATGCGAATGGGGCTGACGGTGCTGCCGCCCGACGTGAACGCGAGCGAGTTCCGCTGCACCGGCCAGGGCTCCGAGCTGCGCATCGGACTGCAGTTCGTGAAGGGGCTGTCGGCCGAGGGAGCTCAACGGCTGTTGGAGGCAAGGAAGGAGACGGAGAGGACGGAGAGGGACACGTTCTGCGGAGCTGTCCCTCTCCGTCTTCTCCGTCCTCTCCGTCCTTCAAGAGCCTCTTCGACCTCCGCGCGCGCACCCGGTCTCTCCCCCGCCGACCTGCGCGCGCTCATCAAGGTCGGCGCGCTCGAGTCGATCAGCGACGGATGGACGCGCCCGATGATGCTCTGGCTGGTGGATTCGACCGCCGACTGCGTGCGCTCACCCGCCGACCGCCCCGGCGACTGGTTCGACCATCTCCCGCCCACCGTCCCCGTGCTCAAGGAGTACGGCGCCGAGCGGCGGCGGCGCGAGGAGCACGCCGCGCTCGGCTTCACCACCGATGTCCACCCGATGCGGCTCTACGCCGACGACCTCCGGCGGTTCCGCCTCTGCGCCAGCACCGAGCTCCACCGGCACGTGGGCGAGCACGTCCTGATGGCCGGGATGCTCACCACCGCCAAGCCGGTCCACACCCTGAAGGACGAGCCGATGGAATTCGCCACCTTCGACGACGGCGACGGGCTGGTGGAGACCGTGCTGTTTCCGGACGTCTATCGTGAGCGGGGTCACGTGCTGTTCGATCAGGGGCCGTTCATCTTTCGGGGGAAGGTCGAGGAGGAATTCGGCGCCATCACCCTCACGGTGACGCATCTGGATCGATTGGAGCGGATGCTGGCGAAGCTGGCGCGCCGAAGACCAGATCGCCCTCCTGGGCGAACGGGATATTCTGCTTCCCGAACGGAGTCGCGATCGTAGCGCGGCCCTGCACGCTGAACCGATGCACCCCCGACCGGAAGGCCTGCAGCCGCGCGGGGGGCGTGTTCTCGTCCGGCTCGAGCGGCAGCGCGAGGGTGGCGGTACCCTCTTTCGGCAGGACCAAGCGGCCGTCCTTCTTGAGCCGTCCGATCGGCAGGCTGTCGAGCGACAGCTCGAGCTCGACCTGGGTGGCGGAGATGGTGTAGTCGTTGGGGTTCTGCATGTCGAGGGCCACCACCACGGGCAGGGTGCCCTCGGCCTGGGCGTCGATCCGCACCCGGGACACCGTCACGCTGGGATGGTGATACACCCAAAAGCCCAGCGGCGTGCAGCCGAGCACCGGCAGCAGCCACCAGATCGTCCAGGCGTATCGCATGAAACGCACTGTCACCGTGCTCCTTGCCTTGGCGCTGCCCGTGTCGCTCTCGGCTGCGTGCAGCGACGACGCCGGGACGCCCGGCGAGCCGCCCGCCGGCACCGTCCCCGTCGGCCTCCAGGAAGTCGCTTCCGGACTGAGCTTTCCCCTCTACCTCACCGCCCCGGTGGGCGACCCCAGCCGCCTGTTCATCGTCGAGAAAGGTGGCGCCATCCGGGTGATCAAGGACGGCGCCCTCGTGCCGACGCCCTTTCTCGACCTGACCGCCAAGGTCTCGACCGGCGGTGAGCAGGGACTTCTCGGCCTGGCCTTCGACCCGGAGTATGCCACCAACGGCCGCTTCGTGGTGCATTACACCGACGTGAACGGCAACACGGTGGTCTCGTTGTTTCGGGTGGCTGCAGGCGATGCCGACCGGGCCGACCCGGCGAGCGAGACGGTCGTGCTCACGGCCGAGCAACCGTTCTCGAACCACAATGGCGGCCAGATACTGTTCGGTCCTGATGGGATGCTGTACATCGGCCTGGGCGACGGCGGCAGCGAGCGGCGATCCAGGCGGGAGGGGCCAGTCGTTGGCCGACCTCCTCGGGTCCATTCTGAGAGTGGACGTCCGGAGCGGCACCGGGTACACAGTCCCACCCGACAATCCCTTCGTCGGCCAGGCTGGGGCAAGCCCGGAGATCTGGAACTACGGCCTGCGCAATCCCTGGCGCTTCACCTTCGATCCCGCGACCGGGGATCTCTACATCGCCGACGTGGGCCAGAACGCGTGGGAGGAGGTGGACGTCGTCCGGGCCGCCGAGGGCGCTGGCCGGGGGGCCAACTTCGGGTGGAATGTCACGGAGGGCCGGCACTGCTATGCCGACGCCGGCTGCGACCTGAGCGGCTTCACCCTGCCGGTGCTCGAGTACGGGCACGGCGAGGGCTGCTCCATCAGCGGCGGGTTCGTCTACCGGGGCGCTGCCATTCCCGACCTCCAGGGGCATTATTTCTACGCCGACTATTGCCGGGGCTGGGTACGGAGCTTCCGCCTGCAGGACGGGCAGGCCGTCGAGCTGCAGCAATGGCCTACGCTGGCGCCCGGCGGGACCATTCCCAGCTTCGGCCAGGACGCCGCGGGCGAGCTCTACGTGCTGACTGCGGAGGGACGGGTATTCCGGATCGTACCGAGGTAGCCGATGAGCTCGATACCCTCGCCGCCCGGCTCCCGGTGAACGTGCGCTTCGGGACCTCGTCGTGGAACTATCCTGGATGGCGCGGACTGGTCTACCACCGGGACTACGAGGGCCGCGGTGCCTCGGCGAAGATGCTGGAGGAATACGCCGCATTCCCCCTCTTCCGGACCGTCGGCATCGATTCCAGCTTCTACGCACCGCCGACCGACGCGGTCCTCGCTTCCTACGCCGAGCGCCTGCCGGCGGGATTCCCCTGCGTGAGCAAGGTCTGGAACCAGCTGACGGTGCAGACGTTCAGCAAGGCGCAGGATAAGGCGAGGGCGGGCCAGGTGAATCCGGACTTCCTCAACCCGGATCTGTTCCTCGAGGCCGTGTACGAGCCGTATCGGCGCGACTTCGCCGGCCACGTCGGACCGTTCGTCTTCGAGTTCCAGGCCATCGCGCGGGGTGGCGGCGTGACGCCCGAGTCCTTCGCGAGCCGGCTGGACGAGTTTTTCTCGGCGCTCCCCCGCGACGGCATGTACGCCGTCGAGGTCCGCAACGAGGAGTTCCTGACCCCGATGTACTTCGCCGTGCTGCGCGAGCACGGGGTGGCCCATGTCTTCAACTCGTGGACCCGCATGCCGTCGATCGGCGACCAGCTCGATCTCCCGGGCGCGCTGTCCGGACCGTTCATCGTCGCCCGGGCCCTGCTGCAGCAGGGGCGGACCTACGATGAGGCCGTCGACGCCTTCGCGCCCTACGATCGGATCCAGGATCCGTCGCCGGCCCTGCGCCGCGATCTCCTGCGTCTGATCGAGACCGCGGTGGGGGCGCGTATCCCCGCCTACCTGCTGGTCAACAACCGCGCCGAAGGCAGCGCTCCCCTCACGATCGCCGAGGTGCTCCGAATGCTCCCGCCGGCGGCGGCCTGATCGTGGAAGATCGCGCGTCCCTCCGCCGCTACGCGGTCATCTCGATCATCGCCGCCCTCGCGACGATTGCCCTCAAGGGCGGGGCCTACCTCATCACCGGGTCGGTCGGCCTGCTGTCCGACGCGCTCGAGTCGCTGGTGAATCTCGCGGCGGCGTTCGTGGCGCTGATCGCCCTGTCGGCCGCGGCCCGCCCGGAGGACGCGGACCACCGTTACGGGCACAGCAAGGCCGAATACTTCTCGAGCGGGTTCGAGGGCGCGCTCATCATGCTCGCCGCGGCGAGCATCGTCTACACGTCGGTCGAGCGGCTGCTGGCGCCTCAGCCGATCGAGCGCATCACGCTCGGCGTGAGCATCTCCGTCGCCGCGTCGGTGATCAACCTGCTCGTGGCCCGCCTGCTGTTCCGCGCGGGGCGACGGCACCAATCCATCACACTCGAGGCCGATGCCCACCACCTGATGAGCGACGTGTGGACCTCGGTCGGGGTCATCGTCGGCGTGTCCGCCGCGGCGATGACCGGCTGGCAGCGGCTCGACCCGATCATCGCGATCCTGGTCGCGATCAACATCGTGCGCACCGGCGTGAACATCCTGCGCCGGTCCCTGTTGGGACTGCTGGATACCGCGATCCCGGAGGATCTGCAGCGCAAGATCACGGAGGTCATGGCCCGGCACGCTCGGCACGGCGTGCGGTTTCACGCGCTCCGGACCCGCCAGGCGGGGGCCTGGCGGTTCGTGGATTTCCACGTCCTGGTGCCGGGAAGCTGGTCGGTCCAACGGGGGCACGATCTGCTGGAGGAGATCGAGGAAGAAGTACGCGCCGCGGTGCCGAACACGAGTGTCTTCACCCACCTGGAGCCGATCGAGGATCCCGCGTCGTTCGCTGATGTGCGGCTGGAGCGGGAAAACCACACACCGGGAGCGGAGGGCACGGGATGAAGAAGGCCGCGGCCAGCACCGCTCGCTAGGCCCCGGCACCCGGCTCGGGCAACCTCACCTCCACCGACCACGCCCGGTCTTCCCCCGGGGCAAGCGTCTGCGCCGTTCCCCACGCCACTGCGTCCTCCAGCCGATCCGGTGCCCCGATGCAGGGCTCCAGCGCCACGTTGTAGTACGGTCGCCGCCCCGGCGGCGCCCATCCCGCGCAGTTGATCCAGACCCCGACCTGCGGCACCTCCTCGGGGCGGATGGTGACCTCGAGCCGCTCCCCGGCGCGCGGATCGGTGAGGATCATCGTTCCGCCGGGCCCTGCGTCGCCGAACAGCTTCACCGCCCAGCCGCCGGCCTCGGGAAATGTGAACCGGTCGGGCGCGCCGCCGATGACTTCCGGCCAGCTCACCACATCCTCCCGGCTCAGGTCGGCGCGACCGTACACGGCGCCGAGCTTGACCTGGCGCACGCCGGGGAGCGCGAGCGTCGTTCCGGGCTGGACGTTGAACACCGGGTGCGCCGACCAGATCCATGGGAACGACGTCTCCCCCGTGTGGCGCAGGCGGTAGCGCAGCCGGACGATCGGCGCGTGCGGGTCCAGCGTCACCTCTCGATGGAACTCGTACGACAGGTGCTCGCCTCGCGCCGTGCCGGCCAATGTGACCGCATCCGAGTGCGTGTAGACCGAGCTGGCCCAGGGCGCGCTCCACAACTCGCCGTGATCCGGCATCGGCGGCGTACCCGGCGGCGCTCCCGGCAGCGGCGAGGCTTCGACCGTAGGGAAGCACTCGTCCCACCCGCCGCTGTCGGCCGTCTCGACATACGACGCGCCGCTCCTCGGCGGCGCGAGCGGGATCTGGTCGTTCCGCCACAGCCACTCGCGCCCGCGGAGCCGACGCAGGTTGGTCAGCTTCATGCCCAGCGTGGGAATGGCGACGACCTCGAGTTCGTCGGAGCGGAGGGCGATGGCGGGAAAGCCCGAGACGGTGGTCTGGCGGAACGGCACGGCGGGGCTGATCCCGGTGGTCCGAGTGGCGGGGCTACAACGTGGCGAACGCGCGGACCGGCCAGCTCCCGAAGCCGGCGACCTTGGCCGGCACGGCCGAAAACCGAAAGCCCGACTCGGGCAGCGATCCGAGTCCGCAGAGGTGCTCCACGATCGGGATCTCCGCGCCGAGCAGGGTGGAGTGCACCGGCCGGGCGAGGTCGCGGGTATCGTCGATGTTGAGCGAGTCGATGCCGACCAGCGCGGCGCCGGCCCCGACGAGATGCTCGGCCGCCTCGGCCGTGAGGTACGGATTGCCGTCGAGGTAGGTCGGCGTGCCCCAATGCAGGTCCCAGCCGGTCCGAACGAGCACCGCCTTGCCGCGAAGCTCCCGGCCGACGAACGCGTCGCGATCGATCGCCCGGCCGCCGGTGCCGCGAATCACGATGGCGTCGAGGTCGGCCAGCGACGCGAGCGGCAGCTCCGACAGGTCTTTCCCGGAAGCGTAGCGGTGGAATGGCGAATCAAGGTAGGTGCCGGTGTTGGCCACCATCTCGATCTTCCCGATCTGGAACTCGACGCCGGGGGCGTACTTCTCCCGAGACGCCTCGCGGCTCAGAAAGTCGCAGATGAGCGGCCCCGGAAGCCCGGGGTACGTAGTCATACCGTGCTCGATGGTATGGCTGAGATCGAGGAAGCGCATCGGGTACCGGCTCACCCCGTCTGGGCGCGCAGCTCCTCGGCGACGCCGGCCAGGGTGCAGATCCGGGCGATCGTCTCGCCGACCTTGTTGTTCGGCGTCGAGGCCCCGGCCGTGATGCCGATGATCCGGCTCGCGCCGAGCCAGTCCGCCGTCGTGGTCTCGTGCTTGGTGCCGATCGGCTGGTGCCGGATGGCGCCCGAGGCGGGATCAACCCCGTCCGCGTCCTCGATGTGGAAGGTGCGCACGTCTCTCGACTGCACCAGCGCCGCGAGGTGGCAGGTGTTGCTCGAGTTGTAGCCGCCCACGACGACCATCACGTCGAGCGGCTCCTGGATGAGGGCGAGCACCGCGTCCTGCCGCTCCTGGGTGGCGGAGCAGATCGTGTCGAATGAGCGGAAGTGATCCGCCACGGCCTCGGCGCCGTATCGCCGCTCGATGCTGCGGCGGATCTCCTCCGCGATCGCCAGTGACTCGCCGGCGAGCATCGTCGTCTGGTTCGCGATCCCCACACGGGTCAGATCCTCGGCGAAGTCGAACCCGGGCGACACCGCCTTGCCGAAGCGGTCCGCCAGCGCCGCCGGGTCGCCGCCGTGCTCGATGAAGTCGCAGAGGATCCGCGCCTCGTCCATGTTGAACAGCACGAGGTAGCGGCCGCGGGGATACTTCATGACCTGGCTCGCGGTGGCCTTGGTCTCCTCATGGTAGTGCTTGCCGTGAATCACGGCGGTGTAGCCGTCCCGCGCGTAGCTCTCGACCCGCTTCCACACGTTGAGCACCGAGCCGCAGGTGGTGTCCACCAGGACGCAGCCGATGCCCCGCAGGCGCTCGAAGTCATCGATGGTCACGCCGAACGCCGGCAGGATGACGACGTCCTGGCCGCCGATCGACGAGAAATCGAAGCTGCCGTCGTCGCCGCGGGCGAGGAACCGGACCCCCATGCCGCGCAGCTTGTCGTTGACGTGCGGGTTGTGGATGATCTCGCCCACCAGATACAGCCGCCGGTCGGGGAACTTGAGCCGGGTCTCGTAGGCGTAGTCCACCGCCCGGTCCACCCCGTAGCAGAAGCCGAACTCGCGGGCGAGCCGGAAGCTCAGCGGGCCGACGTCCAGCCGATACTGGCGGGCTCGCAGCGCCTCCACCACCGAGCTGTGGTAGTCGGCGGTGAGCTGCCCTTCGATCTCGGCCTTGAGACCGAAGCCGCGGCGGTAGTAGGTGCTCTCCATGATGCCCCTAATCTACACCCGCCTCGGAGTCCGGTCGGGCGGGTGGCCGCGGCGGCGGCGGCGGTGCCGTCGAGCAGCCGCGGGTGGCGGGGTGCTCGCGGAGGCCGTCGAACGATCCGATCAGCCTGATCGCCCCTTTGCCGCTGACCCCGTGCGCGGGGGCGTTGAACCGGCCTGACAGGGTGCCGTCCGGCGCCCGCGTCAGCGACAAGCTCCCGCTGTCGCTCTGAAAGCCCTGCACCGCGGTCTGCGAGAACCAGCGAAGGCCGATGGCCGACGAGGGCGGCACGCTGTCGGCGGCTGCCGGCGGCCGGACCGGATAGCTGCCGGTGGCGACGCTGTCCCGGGGGTAGATCGCGATGCCGAGGCCCGTGTCTCCCGAGATCGCCTGGATCTCGAGCAGGTTGAGCGAATCGCACCACTCGGCGGTGGCCGGCGCTCGAAAGCCGGCGGCGTCCGACCCGGTCCACCGCACCTCGAGACGTGCGCCGCCGAGCACCTGACCCGCATCGGCGCGACAGCCGAGGCTCACGCCGAGCGCCGCGATGGCCGGGCGCCACCCGCGACGTCGGCTCATCGCGCGCCCTGGACGACGATGTCGAAGCGCACCTTGCCTCCGGTGTCGGGCGTGATCGGGTAGCTCAGATCGAACCGCAGCGCACCACCGAAGAGCGAGAGTCCCACCCCCGCGCCCGCGAGCGCCGTGCTGCCGAACAGGTCCTCCGGGCGCTCGGCCTGACCCGCATCGATGAATGCCACCGGGCGCAGTCTCCCGCTGAACGGGGTCACGTCGAGCTGTGCGGCCCAGAACGCCTGGCCGGTGCGCGTGCCGTACTCGAACCCGCGAACCGTCCCCAGCCCGCCGAGCCGGAACGCGGTCTGCGCCAGCGTCGGGCTCGTCGCGACGCCGGCCTTGACCCGGACGGTCGCGCCGCGCCGGTCGCCGACGTCCTTCCGGATCTCGCCATAGAGGCGGCCGGTGGTTCCCGGCTCCCCGCCGAGGACGTCGGCCGTGAGGCTCCAGCGGAGGCCGACGGCGTGCGCCAGCCGGACCGAGCCGCCGCCGTAGGTACCTTCGTCCACCGGCGGATTGGGCGGGAAGACCCCATCCCCGCCGAGCACATCATTGACCCAGGACTCGGCCTTCTGGCGCACGGTGCTCTCGCGCTCGACCCGCGCGCCGACACTGAGGTCGAGGCCCGGACGCAACGAGGTCTCGAACGTCGCCGCCCCGCCTTCCGCCAGCGCGTAGTCCGCGTTGTCGTGGGCGACGAACAGCGCGTTGAGGGTGTTGCCGAGCGTCCGTCCCAGGGAGAACGGATCGACCTCGACGACGTCGCGGTACCCGCTCACCGTCAGGCGGCCACCCGGCGCGTCGCGCACGAAGCTGAGGCGCCCCGTCACCCGGTCGTCGCTCAGACCGTAGCGTACCGTCCCGTACACGTTGGCGAACTGGACGCCGGGCGCCCGCACGCGGTACCCGAGGCCGAACGAGAGGCCTTGGACGCGATCGTAACGCAAGAGATCGGACAAGCGCTCAAACGCGAAGCCACGCGAGGCCTGCCCCGTGATCGAATCCGGCAGGGTCTCGGCCAGACGGGCAAGCTCGGTCTCCGCCTCCCGCAGGCGCCGCAGATCGGCGTCATCCGCTTCCATCGAGAGCGAATCCGGCCAGGCGTCGTAGCGTTCCAGCGCCACGTTCGAGGGCCGGTGCAGCTCGTAGCGGCCGCCGGGCCACCGATCGGCGTAGTCCCACGAGCGCAGGCTGTCCGCCGGCTCGTCCCGACGCCGTGCCGACCGGAGAGAGTCCGTGCGCACCCGGCGCAGCACCCGCAGTGAATCCTGGCTCAGGCCGGTGGTATCCGGCAGCGGCAGGTCGAAGGCGATCGGCCGGCCACCGTTGATCTCGTAGTCGTCGAAGGTGGTGGTAGCCTGGAACGGGATCACCACGTTGCTCACCATGGGCAGGCGCAGCCGGCCGGCCAGGACCTGGCGGTGCGGCATCCAGTAGCGCCCATCCTGCAGCCCGTACTCCAGATCCGCGTCGACGCTGACCAGGCGGTTGGCGAGGGTGTTGAGGCGGCGCGCCTTGGCCGAATCGGGCCCGCGCGGTCCATCCTCGGGCCGGACCCACAGCGCGGTACCGACGTAGCGGAAGCTCAGCCGGACGACTTCCGCGGTCGTGGAATCGATCCACAGCTGGCCTGCGATGAGCGCCGGGCCGGTGCGCCGCGGCGTGACCTGCACTCGAAGCAGCCGCAGCGTTCCGCCCCCCGCTGGCGTCACCGTGAGCTCGCCGGTCAGGGCGTAGCGGTAGTAGTCGGGACCGGTGCGGGCCAGTGGATGGAGGGCGCCGGTGGCCGGAAACTCGTTGCTGAAGATGCGGACCGAATCATCGACCCCGCGGGGGACGAACCAGGGCCGGTCCCAGACGCTCGAGAGCTCGATCGCGCGGCTGCGCGAGCGAAACCGGCGCCCTTCGACGTCGATGCGAAGGTCGTTGGGCTGCCGCCACTGCAGGCGGGCGACCTGCTCCTCGACCGCCGAGGCGGGCACTTCCGACCACAGCCGCCGGCCGATCCCGACTGACAGCCGGTAGCGGATGGTCGCCCGGTAGTCCGCGACGGCGGAATCGCTCTGGCGACGGCGCCGCATGGCGCGATCGATGAGCTGCTGGACGGCGGGAGTGGCGAAAGGTGAAGCGGTGTCGGGCGGTGGGGTCTGGAGAGCGGTGGTGGACAACAACAGCGCTACGAGGTTTGCGCCCATTTGCTCCGGCCGTCTCGGTGTAGCCCGTACGCCTTGAGACGGCGCCAGAGGGTGGTCCGGCTGATGCCGAGGTGCTTGGCCGTCTCCGCGAGCTTCCAGTTGTTCGCGTCGAGTGTCTGGACGATAGCCTCTTTTTCCCGGGCCGCCAACGTGGTCGGACCTTCGATGCCGGGAATGAACATGGCCTCGCCGAGCTCGAGCCCGCCGACCCGCAACGGGCGGAGGCGGCCGCCGAGCGCCGCGAGCCGGGGCATCAGATCCGGCGCATGCTCGGAGAGGTCCATCCCGGTCATCGCTTCGCGAGCCTGCTGGTTGGCGTAGAGTAGGCGGCCTTCGACGTCGAACACGACCACGCCCTCGCTGAACCCATCGAGCAGGGCCTTGGCGAGCGGCGAGAAAACGGACGGAAGTGAGTTCAGTGGAAGCGCGTCTGGCATGATAGAAGGATACGACACTCGGGACCCGTGGGTTTCAAAGGTGGACGTGGAACGGCAGATCGCAATCCCCTGGGTAACTACCGAAGCCACTTCGACCTATAGGCAAGCTATAAGCAAGATGTCGGAGGCCTGGGAGCCGTCGCAGCCCGAGGGTCGGACTCCCACCGCTCTCTCATTGACGTCCACCGGGAGGCGGGGTGCACAATGGATCGTCGTCAGCGACCCCGGCCGGAGCGGTGAGGCCCCCGCCGACCTCGCGGCCCGCGACCGCTCGGCCCGCGGGAGCCCCGCCGGAACCGATCCCCATCCTCCTCGCGCCGAGGTGCTTTCGGCGCCCGCCGCAGCTCGTTATGCAGGTCCGCGAGGGACTCGGCCAGGATAGGCTCGTGCCTGCCCCGCTGCACCGCGAACCGGAGCGGCCGGTCGAGCGGTGGAAGATCACCGTCGCGGAGGCGCTTGGCCTGCCCTTCCCTGAGCCGGACCCGAGCTACCCCCCGGCCGTCCTCCACCTCGTAGTCCAGCGGGGCGGCGTCGCCCCGGAGGCGCACCATGGCCGGCAGCGTCTCCAATCGGCCGCGGGTCGTCTCGTCCACCAGTGAGGAGGGATCGAGTGCCAGCCGCGTGGAGAAGAAGTCGTCCCAGCTCTGGACCCGGTCGAGCTGAAGGCGCACCGCGCCGCGCACCGCCTCGGGCGAGGCGATCGGGAGCGACCCGCCCGAACGGCGCCACAGCTCGTCGAGCTGCGCCACCGAGCGCTTGAGGCGCCCCTGGTCCGGATGCACCGTCTCGCCGGCGAGCAAGGCGGCCGCCAGGACGTCGCGGGCCGAAGCCTGGAGCGGCGCGGGGATCTGGCCGCGCAACGGCTCGACCTCGGTGTCCAGGTCGAACCCGAAGTACGACCGCCGCTGCTCGACCGCGAGCCCCTGCTGCTTGCGCGGCCCGGCGAGGACGATCCGCGGCTGGCCGAGCGACGCGTGCTGTTGGATCAGGTCGTAGGACAGCGTGGTCCCTTCGATCGACGCGCGAGCAATGCCGAACCGGTCGGCGAAGAAGCGCAGCGACCCGGCCACCGCGCCCCAGCTCCCGGCCACCGAGGTCTTGGACACGCGCGCCTCCTGGCCGTCCGCGGTGTGCTCGTCGATCACCAGGTCGAACGGCATGAACCGCGCGAGCAGGTCCGCCCAGCGCTTCCGGATCTCTTTCGACGCGTAGGGCAGCTGCTTCGGCAGGGGGAGCTCGAGCGCGCGGTAGACCGACGCCGTGCCGAGCGCGGTATCCTCGATCGCCTTGACCAGCACCCCGCGTCGCTCGGCCCACTCCTCGAGACCTTCCTCGAAGAGATGCCGCGGCAGGCCATAGACCTCCCCCAGATAGCCGTGCTGATTCACGGCCTCGGCGTAGAGGTTGTAGGCCGTGAGGTGATCGCTGCCGTTCACCACGACCCCGTGCAGGTCGCGCTCCTCCCGCGTCATCCGATGCAGCGAGTCGATGTTGGAGCACACGGCCACCATGGGAACCAGCTCGGGATCGGCGTGCACCAGAAGCTCGCCCCATGGTCGCTCGACCGGCATGGCCTCGACCTCGCGCCCGTAGGCGGTGAGCCGGCCGTCCTCCACCAGCGCGCGCTCGGTGAGGAGACGGAGCGCCCGGCGGTAGGCCGCGCGGTCGAGCGGCACGGGCAGATCCAGGTCCCCCGCGTCCACGCCGATCGCCGCGCAGGTGATCGCCACGCGCTCGGCGTCGCCGGCGAGCTGGAACTCGGGCGGCGTAGGCCGGAGCTGCTCGAACGCGAGGTCGCGGTCGCTCAGGATTACGACCTCGCCTTTGGGCACCCTGCCGTGGACGCGGCCGGCCATCTGGAGGATCTCGTTGGCCCCGAGATACAGCCGATGCAGCACGTTTCGGCCGCGCTCCACGACGTTGCCGTATCGCGCGTCGTAGATGATTACGGTGTCGAGGCCGCGCACGTTGAGCGCGGATTGGCCCGCGGCCGTCATCGCCAGCAGGAACGGCCGCTCCACCTCGCCTTCGAGGAACGGGCGGATGACCCGGATCGGCTCACCGCCGTGATAGAAGGCCGTGGTGAGCCGCTTCCACTGCTCGCCCAGCTCCCCGCCCAGGCGCTCCACCTCGGCGCGCGTCGGGAGGAACACCGCGACGCCGCGCTTTTCCTTGATCACATGCCGGATGTAGCGCTCGTTCAGGAATTCGTCCGGTGCCTGCGGAAGCACCTGGACCTTGGCCTTGAGGGCCGGATCGAACGCCTGGGTCGCGAGCACTTCGGCGCTCTCGAGGTAGCGCGCGTAGAATGCCGGGTCCACCGTCGCGCTGAGCCAGATGTACCGGCACCCGGCCCGCTTCCCCAGCGCGAGGCAGAGCTCCAGCTCGGCCGAGGTCTGGTGGATCTCGTCCACGATCACGGTGTCCCGGCCGGTGATGAGGTCGTCCTGAAACCAGCGCCGCGCGATGCCCGTGGTCACGATCACCACGTTCCAGCCCGGCGTCTCGGGCGTGGCCTCGCGCTCCCGGTTCACGACTCCCACCGAGAGCGGCTCCCGCAGGATCGCCTCCGCGATCGGACGGATCGCGAGTGTCTTTCCGGTGCCCGTCCCGGCGACGATGCCGAATCCCTTCCCCGACCCCGCAAGCGCGCGGATCTCCTCCCCGTGCTCCCGCTCGAGCAGCGTGTCCAGATGCAGGCCCAGGGCGAGCTCGATCGTCTCGCACGCGGCGCGCGTGGGAGCGATGACGATGACGCGGCCCTTGGGATGGGGCGCGTGCCGGTAGGCGTCGGGATCGGGAGGGAGATGATGGTCGCGGGCCGGGTGCATGAGGGAATGAAGGCCGGGCGAGGACCGAATGCAAACGTCAGAAGCCCTGCTGCAGATTCACCTCCCACACCCAATGCTTGTCGGGGCGCTCGAAGGGGTGGACCAAGTTGACCTCAGCCACCGCGAAGCCGAACAGGTTGATCCTCAGCCCGGCGCCGGTGCTGAACACGGCGGAGCGCGACCCGCCCGTCAGCCTGGGCTGGTCTTGGCTGTCCCAGGCCACGCCCCCGTCGCCGAACACCGTGAAGTCCACCGGGAACGCGCCGTAGTAGCCCGAGCCGACGCCCAGCACCCCGAACAGGGGGAAGCGGAGCTCGAGGTTGCCCACGACCATCCGGCTGCCGAGCAGCTGGTCGTAGACCGGGCACCCGTTCGGATCGGATGCCGTCGGGTGGCACTCGGACGCGTTGAACGAGCCGTTCCGATAACCGCGCACGAGACCCGGCCAGCCCAAGAACAGCGGCTGCAGACGTGGATCCTCACTGCCGGATCCGTAGCGGCCGTAGTGCATGAGCCTGGCCGCCACTGTGAACGGGCGCGCGGGCATGAAATACCGCCGGTAGTCGGCCAGCGCGCCTACGTAGGACAGGGAGCCGACCGTCGGACTCACCTGCAGCCGGTAGCGCTGCCCCACGATCGGCCCGGTGGCGCCCAACAGCGAGTTGTCGTACACCAGGGCCGCACTGGCCAGGCCGAGGTTGATCGCGCTACCCGCGGGCAGATTCTGCTTCGTGTCCAGGACCTGCTCGCCCGTGGCCGAAAAGCCCTGCGTCTGCAGCTCGTTGTCGAAGGTGATGTTGGTGAAGCCGCCCGTGAGCTCCACGCGCTGCGCGGTGTTGAACGGGTAGGTGATGAACCCCTGCAGGTCGCGGTTGGTCTGTCGCTGCACGAGCTGCTGCTCGACGTACAGCGGCTCGCCGTTCACCTCGGTCACACCGGCCGCGAACTGCCCGGTGAGGTAGGGCACCTGCTGGATCACGGCGCCCCAGTTGACCCGATGCGCCATGTTCGCATAGGCCACGATCCCGCTGATGTCCTTGAATCCACCGTTCACCTGCAGGCCGGTGACGAGGTTCCGATTGCCCAGCTCGTCGGTGAAATACAGCGACGCACCGCCACCCACGTACGTGCCGAACTCCCCCGTCCCCGCCACCAACGCCGGCTGTCCCACGGCGGTGAGGGCGAATCCGGGCCGGTACCGCTGCGTCGGCGAACGTCGTGTCTCCAGGCAGGCCCGTGCCTGGATCGTTCAGGACGTTCGCCAGCGTAGCGCTCGCGCGTGCGGCCGGCGGCAGGCATCGCGGCCACCGGCTCCGCAGGCGGGACCGCCGGCCGGCCGGCGAGGACGTCGGCCGAATCCACGGCGTACAGCTCATAGCCGTTGGTGCGGAACACGCTGTAGGCCAGCCTGCCGCTCCGAAGAGCCACGCTGAACGCGGGGCTCGTCTCAGTGATGCCGCTGACACCGGTGAACAGGTTGGTGACCTGGCGCAATTCGCCGTCGGCGAGACGCACCCGGTAGATGTCCGGAATGCCGCCCGGATCGGCGACGAAGTAGAGGCTGCTGCCGTCAGGCGTCCACTGCGGGTTCAGGTGCTTGGCACCCTCGAAGCCGGGGACACGCGTCACGCGTCCGGTGCCTCGGTCGAAGAGCGCCAGCGTGTAGGGACCGATCGCGAGATCGTCGAGACGGGTGGTGAACCGGTCGGTCACGAAGGCGATCGTCCGGCCGTCCGGCGACCAGCTCGGCTGCAGATCGGAGTACGAGTCCTTGGTCAGGCGGTTCAGGGCCTTGGTCTCGAGATCGTAGACGAAGAGGTCGCTCAGGCCGCCCACGAGAGCGGAGAAGGCGATGGCGCGCCCGTCGGGCGACCAGCTCGGATTCAGGATGTCGCCCAGCTGGGGGAGCTTGATCTCGCGCTCGATGCGGCCACGCGCGACGTCGTAGATGTTGAGGTCCGGGCGCCCGCCGCTCACGCCCGCGAAGACGAACCGCCTTCCGTCGGGCGACCAGCTTCCGGCCGACTGGATGAACTGCAGGCTCTCGAGATGCGGGTCCAAGGCGGTTTTCGTGACCTGCCGCTTGACCTTCCCGGTGTGCGCGTCGGCCAGGTACAGGTCGATGCTGAACAGGTCTCGGTTGGAGAAGAACATCATCTGGCTGCCGTCCGGACTCAGGGAGGGCGTCAGGTTGTACTGGCCCACATCCTCCCCGCGCACGCCGACGAGCTTCGGTCCGTAGCGGTCGGGCAGCTCGGTCCGGGCCTGCAGCGAGTCGAACGCCTGGTGCGTGGCGGCGTGCCACTGGGACACGAGCTGGTCGGGCGACAGGCTCAGCACCCCGCGGATCGCCTGGTCCACGCCGCGCACGCGTCCGGAGGCGCGCAGCAGCTCCGCGATGTGGTCGTCGCCGTAGGTGCCGCCCACGTAGGCCAGCAACGCCTGTCCATAGCGGTAGGGGAAGTACCGCGGATCCTCCAGCTGGCGGTAGCTCGGGAGCGAGTCGCGGATGGTGTCCTGGACGGCGCCCCGCATCCACATCGCGGTCAGCGGCGCGACCGGGCCGAGCGACAGGTACTCGGCCATGCCCTCGATGAACCACAACGGCATCGCGGCCGCCGCGGGGTTTTCCGCGCCGCGGCCGGCCGTACCGGTCATGTCGTACTGAAAGGCGTGCGTGAGCTCGTGGCCGATGACGTGGTTCAGATCGCCCAGCGTCCCGCCGGTCGGCAGCACGATCCGGCGGCGCAGGGCCTCGGTGACGCCGCCAGTTCCCTCGCCCAGGCCCTGGACCACGTTGGTCTGCTCGAACTGGGCCTGGGTGGAGTACATGATGAGCGGCTGCCGGCCGGACAACTGATGGTGCAGGATGGTGCTCAGGCGAGTGTACCAGCGCTCCGCCATCCGACCTGCGAGGCCGGCGGCGACCTGCTCTTCGGGGTAGTAGTAGACGTCAAAGTGAGGGGTCCGCAGAATTCGGAAGTCGAAGCTCTGGTACTGGACCTTGTTGTGTCCGAAGTACTGGGCGTATCCGGGCGTGGCGAAGCGGGGCGCCGCGAGACCCACCATCACGAGAGCCGCCACGCGGGCGGCGAGCGACTTCCTCGAACCAGACACGAAACCAGACACGTAGTCGAATCCTCCGCTTTCCAGATGCGCTCCCCAGCGCGAGCGTCGCAGTGATCCAGAGTACCAGGGCCAAAATGGACAGGCATCCCCGCAGTGCGCGGGGATGCCTGTCCATCAACCGACCTGGATCTGGGTGATCGCGCGCCGGAAGGCGCCGGGCAGGTCAGTCGTTCCAATCGCGGCCGTCGTCGTAGCGCGGCCCCTCATAGCGGTCGTCCCGGTCGCGCTCATCGCACTCGTGGTAGAAGCGCCCGTTCCGCTCGTACACCACGACCTCGCGCATGACCGGTCCGCCGCGCAAATACCGGTCGTAGTAGCGGCCGTCGCGGTAGTACACGACGACTGGACGGAAGCCCTGCTGGCGCCAGTGCTTGTTCAGCCGATGATGACGCACGTACGCCCGCTCGACCACGATCACGCGGGCCGGCACTTGGCGGTACACGACAGGACGGCGGTAGGTGGAATAGCCCTCGCCGACGACAATCCGGCCGGCGACCGGCCCGCTCCGCACCACCACGTCGGCCGCCACCTGCTGCGCGTGCAGCGGCGCGACGAGCGAGAGAGCAACGAGCAGCGACCCCGCGACGATGCTGGTCTTCATAGTGTCCTCGACTGGGAGTTGGGTGCCTGCGGTGGTCCCAACGTGCGAGGGTCGTGCCAGCCCGTAACTCGTTGCGGCCGTTGGATCGCCAGAAGATCGCCCGGCCTCCGGCGTCCACTGGCGGGGACAGTTGTCCCCCAATTCGTCAGCCGGGCGGCGACGCTGCGGTCGTTTGCAGCACGTCGGCCGCCTCGAGGTCCACCCATTCGCACACCACCCGAAACGCGGTCTCGCGATCGAGCGCGAACGTGTGCATGAGATAAGGAATGGCGCCGTACATGTTGCTCCGGCCGCCGGCGCGGAGCCGGCGCAGGAACGTGTGGAAGCGATTGGGCCGCGGACCGGACGCACGGACGACGGGTCGACGCCGAAGGCGCGCTCCAGCCGGCTTCTTCTTTGTTAACCGTTTGCTCATGAACGAGATACGATGGTTCGAATGGATACCGAATATATACCGAAGCCAGCCGACCCGCAATCCGCCGGCGTCGGTTGCGGGGCGACGACTCACTCCTTGACAGGTATATGGGGTCGGTCCATACTAGTGGCCTCTACGCACGACTTGCGTCGCCAAGTTCGAGCTACCCGCGTCCGCGGGACCGCGTGGCTTCGCTCCTCCACGTCGCTCCACTGCCGGCTCACTCTTCGCTACAGCGAGCTGCGTATGTTTCGCGAAATTCTGTCGTTCTTCACCAAATCGCATACGGAGGCAGGTATGGCCGCGGACTTCTTCATCGGTGAATCGCTCGTTGGCGATGGCAACGAAATCGCGCACATCGACCTGATCATCGGGTCGAAGTCCGGGCCGGCCGGGGCCGCCTTCGTGAGCGCGCTCTCCACTAACACGGACGGGTTCAACCATCTTCTGGCCGTCGTCACGCCGAATCTTCCGGCCAAGCCGGACACGCTGCTCTTCAACAAGGTGACGATCAAGGGGGCCAAGCAGGCGGTCCAGATGTTCGGGCCGGCGCAGGCGGCGGTCGCCCGCGCGGTGATGGACTCCGTGAGTGAGGGCGTGATCTCGAAGCAGCAGGCCACCGATTTCTGCGTCCTCGTTGGCGTGTTCATCCACTGGCAGGCCGAGGACGACAAGAAGATCTACCAGTACAACTACACCGCGACGAAGGAGTCGATCGCGCGCGCGCTCAAGGGCACGCCGACGGTCGACGACGTGCTCGCCAAGTACAAGGCCGCGCGGCATCCGTTTGCCAGCGGCGCCGAGGGCTGATCGTACAGTCCCGCTGCATCGGAGTTTCCACGAGGGGCGGCCCGCGGTCGGGGGCGCGCCCCTCGTATTTTTCCAAGCCGTGCGCTTCTCACAGGGGACCATGGATTCGGCAATGCGCAAGCTCCTGCTCCAGCTCGACAGCTCCCGGTTGCCCAGCGTGTTCGATCAGGTCGTGGCCTACGATGCCGGCGCCGATGCCATCATGAGCTACGGCGGCGTCACCGAGCAGGACGTCCGGGATCTGATTCACGGCTGCATCTTCACCCGCGGCCCCAAGGATCTGCACAACACCGCGGTCTGGATCGGCGGCAACAACATGTCGGCCGGCGAGCAGCTGCTGGCGATGGCGCAGGACGCCCTGTTCGCGCCGTTCTCGGTCTCCATCATGCTCGACTCCAACGGGTCGAACACGACCGCCGTGGCGGCGGTGGTGAAGATCGAGGAGACACTGGGCGACCTGCGCGGCAAGAAAGCCGTGATCCTGGCCGGCACCGGCCCGGTCGGACAGCGCGCGGCCGGGCTCCTGGCCAAGGACGGGGCGAAGGTCACGATCACCTCGCGCAAGGCGGAGCAGGGCGACAAGGCGCGCCTGTTCATCGGCGCCCGCTTCGACGTCGAGGTCGAGGCCGTCGCCTTGAACGACCCGTCCAAGCTGCCCGAGGTCCTCGACGGGGCCGAGATCCTGCTCAACTCGGGCCCTGCCGGCGTGCAGATGGTCCCCAAGGCCGCGTGGACGGCGGTGAAGACTCTGAAAATCGCGGTCGATCTCAACGCCGTGCCGCCGCTGGGGATCGAGGGCGTCGAGGTCGAGGACGCGGGCCAGGTGCGCAACGGAGTCGTGGTGTACGGCGCATTCGGCGTCGGCAACCTCAAGACCAAGCTGCACAAGGCGTGCGTCGCTCGGCTGTTCACCCGCAACGACCTGGTGCTCGACGCCGAAGCCATCGCCGACGTGGCACGGGAGATGGTAAAGAAGAAGCGGTGAGTCGGTGCCGCGCGTCGCAGGGATCGATCCCGGGACGCTGAGCCTCGACGTCTGCGGGTTGGACGACGGGCGGGTGTTTCTCGACGCCACCTGGTCCACCGCGGAGCTCGTCGCGGATCCCCGGCCCCTCATCGACAGCCTGCTCCGGGGCGGTCCCCTGGCGCTCGTCGTCGGCCCATCGGGGTACGGTCTCCCGCTGCGGGCGGCGCGCGGGGTCACGGACGACGAGCTTCGCCTGGCCTTCCTCGCGCCCGCAGGCGAGCAAGGCGGCATCGGCGGCCTCCGCGCGCTGGCGCGCCAGCTCGACGCGGCGGGATTGCCGCTGGTGTTCACCCCCGGCGTGATCCACCTGCCGTCGGTGCCGCCCCACCGCAAGCTCAACCGAGTGGACCTCGGCACGGCCGACAAGGTCTGCGCGGCGGCGCTTGCCATCGCGGATCAAGCGGAGCGGCGGGGCGTCGCGCCCGAGCAGGTCTCGCTCGTGCTCCTCGAGCTGGGCGGCGCGTTCACGGCGGGGCTCGCGGTGTCGGGCGGGCGGATCGTGGACGGGATAGGTGGAACGAGCGGGCCGATGGGGTGGCGCGCCGCGGGGGCGCTCGACGCCGAGGTCGCGTTCCTGGCGGGCCAGGTAGACAAGGCAACGGTGTTTCAGGGCGGCGTGGCGACGGTCGCGCTACATGACCCCGCGCTCGAGGGGATCGCGCTCGAAGCCTATGTCGAGGGCGCGGTGCGCGCGGTGCGACAGCTCTGGAGCGCGGCGGCCGACGCCCGCGAGATCCTGCTCTCTGGACGCATGTCTGCCGACCCGCGGGTGCGGAGCGCGCTGCTGCCGGCGCTCGAGGCGCTGGGCACGGTGCGCCCCCTCGCGGGATTCGCGGCACGAGCCAAGCAAGGTGCGCAGGGTGCCGCGCTCATCGCCGATGGTCTGGCGGGCGGCGTGCACCGCGCCGTGGTCGAACGGCTGGGGATCGAAGAGGCACGAGGAACGGTGCTGGATCATCTGCATGTGATCACCCCGGCCGCCGCGCGGCGGCGGCTCGGACTGCGCGATGTCTGATCGCCGGCCGCACGTCGTCATCGCGGGCGTGTCCACCCGGGCGTGGGCGGCCTCGGCGTGCCGCGCGGGCTACCGCGTGACGGCGGTGGATGCGTTCGGCGACGCGGATCTGCGGGTCGTAGCGGAGGTGCTGCCTCTTCGCCGGGACGGCGGAGCGCCCTACACCGCCCAGGACGCCGCCCGGGCGGCGCGCGTGGTCGACGCACCGCTGGCCGCCTACACGTCCAACCTCGAGAACCACCCGGAGGCGGTGGCCCTGCTGGCCCGGGGCCGCCGGCTGCTGGGCAACTCCCCCGCGGTGCTCGCGCGGGTCCGAAACCCCCTGCTGCTCAGGCGCGCGTTGACCTCCCGCGGCTTCGCCGTACCCATGGCGCGCGCGAGCGCGCCGCGCAGGGGCACCGACGGGGGTCGGTGGTTGCTCAAGCCCAGGCGCTCCGGCGGCGGGCATGGCACCTCGGTGTGGCGAGGGCGCCCCGTCCCTCGGCGCGCGTACCTGCAGGAGCGGATCACCGGCGTGGCGGGCTCGGTCGTCTTCGCGGCCGACGGGCGGCGGGCACTCGTGCTGGGTCTCTCACGCCAACTGGTCGGCGAGCGGGCCTTCGGCGCCGAAGGCTTCCGCTACTGCGGGAGTCTGCTGGCCTCGTCCGGCGAGCCGCTGTTCGAGCGTCAGGCGGAGCTGCTCGATCGCGCCACGGCGCTGGCGGCGGCCACGACCGAGGCATTCGGCCTTCGGGGCGTGAACGGGATCGATTTCATCGCGCGGCGCGGCGTGCCCTATCCGATCGAGGTGAACCCCCGCTACTCGGCCTCGATGGAGCTGGTGGAGCGCGCCACGGGTCTCAGCCTCTTCGCGATCCACGTCGAGGCATGCGGCGGCCGACTCTCCGATCAGCCCAGCCCCGCCGGGCAGACCCACGGCAAGGCCATCGTCTACGCGCGGCAGGATCTGGTCGTGGACGATCCGACGTCGTGGACGGACGCACCGCTGGCCGACCTGCCGCATCGGGGTGAGCGCATCGGGCGGGGCCGGCCAATCTGCACGGCATTCGCCGCGGCTCGCGATGCGGCCGGCTGCCGCCGCGGGCTGGAGAGGGCGGCGGCGCAGATCTACCGGGCAACCGGCATGCGCGCCGGAGCCCGCGATCGGCGAGGCGCCGCGTGAGCCCGACCCAGCGAGTGGAGAGGGTCACCTGCCTGGGCTGCGGCTGCGCCTGCGATGATCTCACCGTGCATGTGACCGACGGCCGCATCGTCGCTGTCGCCCCGCCCTGTCCGCTCGCACGCCAGTGGTTCGGCGACGGGCGCGCGCCGGCGCGGATCCTGATCGGCGGGGCCGAGGCGGCGCTCGACCCGGCGATCGCGGCGGCGGCGGAGGTCCTCACCGAGGCGCGCCGCGCGCTGGTGGTGCTCGCGACCGACGTGACCACGGAGACACACCGCGCGGCCCTGGCGGTGGCCGACGCGCTGCGCGCCACCGTGGAGACGCCCACGTCCGAGCCCGCCGCCGCCGGCCTCCTGGCCGCGCAGCGGCGCGGCCGTGCCGCCGCGACCCTGGGGGAGATCCGCAACCGGGCGGACGTGCTCCTGTTCTGGGGCGTGGATCCGGCCGTCCGCTACCCGCGGTATCTGTCCCGGTACGCGCTCGAGCCGACCGGCACCCACATACCCAAGGGCCAAGCCGGGCGGACGGTGATCTCCGCGAGCATCGGGGCGGACACGGGGCCCGCGAACGCCGACCTCTCGCTCGTCCTCGGGGTCGAGGATGAGATCGCCGCGCTGTCGGTCATGCGCGCGATCGCGCTCGGCAACCGGCTCGGCGCGCTGCCGCCAGCACTCCAGGGCGCGGCGGACGTGGCCGCGCGGCTGGTGGCCGCCCGCTACGCGGTCATCGTCCACGAGGCCGAGCCCGGAGAGGAGCGCGCGCGGGATCCCTACCGGGCGGAAGGACTGATCGCCCTCTCGCAGGCCCTCAACGGCGTGACCCGCGCGGCCTTGAGCTCGCTCCGCGCCGGCGGGAACCGCTCGGGGGCCGAGGCCGTGCTGACGTGGCAGACCGGTTATCCGCTGGCGGTCACCTTCGCACCAGGCTACCCGCGCTACGCGCCGGCCGAGCGCGGGCTGGCGCTGCAGGCCGGCGGGGCGGACGCCATCCTGATCGTCGGCAGGACGAGCGCACTGGGCGAGCCGCTCGTGACGGCGGCCGGCCGGGTTCCGACGGTGGTCATCGGTCCGAGCGCCAGCGACGCGCCGTTCGCGGCGCGCGTGGCGATCGACACGGGAGTCGCCGGCATTCACGACGGCGGGATCGCGTACCGGATGGACGATGTGCCGTTGCCGCTGCGGCCGCCCCTCGGCCGGCCGCGGGCGGGCGCCGACATCATGGCCGCACTGCTCGCGGGCGTGCGGGTGCGGAGCAACGGGGGGAGGACGGGATGAGCGCACCGGAGCGACTCCGGATCGTGGGCGGCACCGTCTACGATCCGACGAACGGCGTCGACGGCGAAGTCCGGGACGTCTGCATCGAGGGCGGCAGGATCGTCGAGCGACTCCCCGCCGGCGGGCCCACGCTGGACGCACGCGGCATGGTCGTGATGCCCGGCGGCGTCGACATTCACGCGCACTTCGCGAGCTCGAGCTGCAACCACGCCCGCCGGCTGATTCCGGACGAGCATGCGGATGATGCCGCGCCGGCGCCCAGCCTGCGCGAGGGCGGCGGGTACGCCCGCTCGGGCACGGGTGGCTCAGTGCCGAGCACCTTCACCACGGGGTACCGCTACGCCGGGCTGGGCTATACGACGGCGTTCGACGCGGCGGTGGCGCCGCTCGTGGCCCGACACAGCCACAGCGAGCTCGATGACACGCCGTGCGTCGACGGCGGCATCTTCGCGCTCATGGGCAACGACGAGTACCTGCTTCGCCAGATCGAGTCCGGTGAGCGTGAACGCGCGCGTGACTACGCCGCCTGGCTGCTCGGCGCCACCGGGGCGTACGCGGTCAAGGTCGTGAATCCCGGCGGCGTCGAGGCCTGGAAGACCGGCGGCCGCAACGTGACGGGGCTGGACGACGCGGTGGACGGACGCGCCGTCACGCCGCGCGCCGTCCTGGAGACGCTCACCGACGCGACCAACGCGCTCCGCCTCCCGCATCCCGTCCACATCCACTGCAACAACCTCGGGGTGGCGGGCAACGCGGCGACCACGTTGGCGAGCATGGAGAGCGTGGCGGGCCGGCGCGCTCACTTCACCCACCTCCAGTTCCACTCTTACGGCGGGGGCAACGGCCAGCCGTGGAGCTCGGCGGCCGCGCGGGTGATCGAGTACGTGAACGCGCATCCCGAGGTCAGCACCGACGTCGGCCAGGTGATGTTCGGTCCGGCGACGACGATCACGGCCGACGCGCCGGTGGAGTACCTGCTGCACAAGAGCAGCGGGCGCCGGTGGACGAACATCGACATCGAGCTCGAGACCGGCTGCGGGATCGTCCCTCTGACCTACAAGGACAAGGCGGCCGTCAGCGCGCTCCAGTGGGCCGTCGGCCTCGAGCTCTTCCTGCTCAGCGCCGATCCGTGGCGCGTCGTGCTCTCGACCGACCACCCGAACGGGGGCTCGTTCCTGTCGTACCCCGCGCTGATGCAACTGCTCATGGACCGGAACGTGCGCGACGAGAAGCTCAAGCAGGTGAACCCCAAGCTCCTGGCGGGGAGCGCGCTGGCGGACGGGCTCGCGCGCGAGTACACCATGAACGAGATCGCCATCATTACGCGCGCCGGCCCGGCCCGCCTGCTCGGGCTCAAGCACAAGGGCCACCTGGGTGCGGGTGCCGATGCCGACATCACGATCTACAGCCGCGAGGCCGACCTCGCGGCCATGTTCTCCACGCCGCGGTACGTCATCAAGGACGGGGCGGTCATCGTCGAGGAGGGGCAGCTCCGCCGCGCCCCGGCGGGGCGGCGGCTCCGCGTGGCGCCGGGGTACGACGAGGCGCTGCTGCCCGACCTCCGGCGCCACTTCGAGCGGCATGCGACGGTCGCCTTCGAGAACTACCCGGTGCAGGCGCTGCCGGGCGAGCCGCTGGCGATCGGCTGAGGAGCGGCGATGCAAATTCGCGGCGTCTTCATCGAAGAGACTTTCGCCGAAGCATTCACGATGCGCGTGGCGCGGGTCCTGATCACGGCCCGGAGTCCGCGCTGGGCCCGGGAGGCGGCGCTCAAGCTCACCGGATTCGCCACCTCGGTCATCGGCTGCAAGATCGAGGCGGGAATCGAGCTCGAGCTGCCCGAGAGCAAGACACCGGACGGCCGACCCGGCGTCAGCATCCTGGTCATGACCATGGGGAAGGACGACCTGGGCAAGCGCCTGATCGAGCGGATCGGCCAGACGGTGCTGACCTGTCCCACCACGGCCTGCTACGACGGGCTGCCGGGCGCGCCGGACCGGGTCGGCGTGGGCTCGGCGCTGCGCTTCTTCGGCGACGGCTTCCAGGCGAGCAAGGTCATCGCCGGCGAGCGGTTCTGGCGGATTCCCGTGATGGAGGGCGAGTTCCTGGTCCAGGAGAAGTTCGGGATGCAGAAGGGTGTGGGCGGGGGGAACTTCCTCATCCTGGCGCGCAGCGCGGACGCGGCGCTGGCGGCCGCAGAGGCGGCCGCCGACGCGATGATGGCGCAACCGGGCGTGATCCTGCCGTTCCCCGGGGGCGTGGTCCGCAGCGGCAGCAAGGTGGGCTCGCGCCGGATCAAGAGCATGATCGCCTCGACCAACGACGCGTTCTGCCCCACGCTCCGGGCGGTCACCCAGTCGGCTCTGCCCGAGACCGTGAACTCGGTCCTCGAGATCGTGGTCAACGGCACCGACGCCGACGCCATCTCGGCCGCCATGCGGGTCGGCATCGACGCGGCCTGTCGGGACGGGGTGGTATCGATCTCGGCCGGCAACTACGGCGGAAAGCTCGGCCCCCACCACTTCCACCTGCGGAAGATCATGGGCGAGGCGGCGACGTGAGCGGCCTCGTCGCGCGGCTTCGGACCGCGCTCGCGGAGCCGGCGGATTTTTCGAGCGTGCTCGCCGGCGCGTGGACCGGACTGTCCGCCGCGGAGCTCGTGGCGCGGCCGGTCAGCGTCGCCGGGCGCGGCGAGGTGCCGCTCGGCGACGTGTGCACCGTGTCCGGCGACCCGGACGGCAGCATTCGCTTCACCGGCGATTTCCGTCGGGCCGTGCGCCTGGGCGCCGGCCTCACGGAAGGCCGCGTGATCGTCGAGGGCGACGTCGGTGACGAGGTCGGCCTCGGGATGGCGGGCGGCTCGATCCATGTGCGCGGCGACGCCGGCGATCGCGCCGGCGCGGCGGCGGCCGAGGCCCGGCGGGGGATGACCGGCGGCGAGCTCGTCGTGCAGGGCGCCGTGGGCGACGGGTCGGGCGCGCGCATGCGGCGCGGGCTGCTTGCGGTCGGCGGCCGCGCGGGCCCCCACGCGGGCGTGGGGATGATCGCCGGCAGCATCGTCGCCTTCGGCGACGTGGGGCCGGCCGCCGGCCTCTGGTCCAAGCGTGGCTCGATCGTGGCGCTCGGGTCGGTCACGATCCCGACGACCTACCGCTACGCCTGCACCTATCAACCCACGCACCTGCGCCTCGTGCTCACGAGGCTACGGACGGCGTTCGGCCTCCCCGTCGAGGGGCGGCATCTCACTGGCTTCTATCGCCGCTACAGCGGCGACCTGGCCGATCTCGGCAAGGGGGAGATTCTCGCATGGACGGCACCATGACCGACGTGCGGACCACCGGTCTGCAGATGAACGAGCTGGCGACGGAGATCGCGGACGCGCTGGAGGAGAGCGGCCCGCTGCTGCGGGTTCGGGCGCAGAGGCTGCCCAGCGGCGCGCGCGTGATCGACGCGGGCGTGGAAGTCGAAGGCGGCTACGACGCCGGCCTGGCCCTGGCGGAGATCTGCATGGGCGGCCTCGGCAACATCGGCTATACGCCGGTTCAGATCGGGGGCGCGGCGTGGCCGGGCGTGACGGTCTGGACCGATCACCCGGCGGAATCCTGCATGGCGTCGCAGTACGCGGGGTGGGCGATCTCGGTCGGCAAGTTCTTCGCGATGGGATCGGGTCCGCTTCGAGCGCACGCTCGGGTCGAGCGCGAGCTGTTCGAGAAGCTCGACTATGCCGAGGAGGCCGCGCGTGGCGTGCTCGTGCTCGAAGGTCGCGCCCTGCCGACCGACGAGGTGGCCGAGTGGGTGGCGCAGAAGGCCCGGCTCCAGCCGTCGCAGCTCACGTTCGTGATCGCGCCGACGGCGAGCCTCGCCGGCGGCGTCCAGATCTCCGCCCGGATTCTCGAGACCGGTCTGCACAAGATGGAGACGCTCGGCTTCGACGTCCGCCGCATCGTGAGCGGCATGGGCACCGCGCCGATACCGCCGGTCGCGAAGAACGACCTGCGCGCGATCGGCCGCACCAACGATTGCATCTTGTACGGCGGACAGGCGCGCTATACGATTCGCGCCGGCGACGCCGAGCTGGCCGAGCTGGCGTCCCGGGTCCCCGCCTCGGCCTCGCGCGACTACGGCACGCCGTTCTACGACATCTTCCAGCGCTACGAGGGCGACTTCTACAAGATCGATCCCCTGCTCTTCAGCCCCGGTGAGGTCTGGCTGACGAGCACGGAGACCGGGCGGACGTTCCACGCGGGGCATCTGAATCCCGAGGTGCTCACCGCGTCGTGTTACCCGAGCTGATGGTACCCTTTCCCCGATCCCAGGAGCGAGCGATGCGACGGTTCTCGAGCTGGCTGGTCCCTTCCCTGGCCCTCGCGGCGGCCTGCAGCAAGCCGGCGGAGAAGCCCGCCGAGGCCCCCGCCGGGGACACCACGGCGGCGATGGCCCCCGCCCCAGCCGGCCCGCAGGCGATCGTGACGGTCATCTACAATCCGCCGAAAGACCCGAAAGCCTTCGAGAAGTACTACAGCGAGACGCACCTGCCGCTGGTGAGCTCGAAGCAGCAGGAGATCGGCTTCACCAAGGCGGAGCTGACCAAGTTCACCAGCACGCTCGACGGGAAGAAGCCGACGTTTTACCGGCAGGCGGAGCTCTACTTCGACTCGATGGACGACCTCAAGAAGGGCACCGCGACGCCGGGCTTCAAGGCGGTCGGCGATGACCTCGCGAAATTCGCGACCGGCGGCTTCCTCGGCATGGTGGCGGTAGAGACGGGCGACAAGGGCACGGCCGGCTGCCCCGCGCTCGTCACGGTCATCTACAACACGCCGAAGGATTCGGCCGCGTTCGAGTCGTACTACTCGGCGACGCACCTGCCGCTCGTGAGCGGGGGCCAGGGCGAGATCGGGTTCACCCGCGCGGATCTGACCCGGTTCGCGTCCAATCTCGACGGCTCCGCGCCGGCGAAGTATCGGCAGGCCGAGCTCTGCTTCAACTCGATGGACGAGCTGAAGAAGGGCACCGGCACGCCGGCGTTCAAGAAGGTGGGCGATGACCTGCCCAAGTTCGCCACCGGCGGACTCACGGCCCTCATCGGCGAGCAGCAGTAGTCTGCACGTCGTCATCCTCGCCGCCCGCGAGGGCTGGCACACCCGGGAGCTGACCCGCGCGCTCGAGGCGCGCGGGCATACCGGGACGATCGTTCCCTATGAAGGACTCGTGGCCGCCATCGGGCGCGGCTCCGGCCTCCGGAGCCGCGCGGCGGACCTCGACCGCGCGGACGCCGTGCTCGCGCGCATCATCCCCTCCGGCTCCCTCGAGCAGATCATCTATCGGGTCGACGCGCTCCACCGCCTCGAGGACCGAGGGGTGAGAGTGATGAACTCGCCCCGGACGATCGAGCGCACGGTGGACAAGTTCTGGACTTCGACCCTGCTCGAGCAATGCGGGATACCGACGCCGGACACCATGGTCTGCGAGACGCCGGAGGAGGCCTTCGCCGCGTTTCGCGAGCTCGGCGACGTGATCGTGAAGCCGCTGTTCGGCTCCATGGGCCTGGGCATGGTGCGCGTGAGCGACGAGGAGATGGCCTTTCGCGTGTTCAAGACCATCGAGCAGATCCGCGGCGTGTACTACCTGCAGCGCGCGATCGACCACGACGGCCGCGACATCCGCGTCTTCGTCGTGGGCCGCCGCGTGCTGGCGGCGATCGAGCGGCGCTCGGAGGGGTGGCGGACAAATCTCGCGCGGGGCGGGACCGCCCGGCCGATCGAGCTCCCGGACGCCTGGGCCGCGCTCGCGCTCCGGGCGGCGTCCGCGGTGGGAGCGGAGTACGCGGGCGTGGACCTGCTCCCGTCGCGGGACGGCGCAGTGTACGTGCTCGAGGTCAACGGGATCCCGGGGTGGGAAGGCCTGCAGGCGGCGACGGGTGTGGACGTGGCGGGAGCACTGGTGGACCATCTCGCCGGTCCTCGCCCGTGACCACCCCGGCGGAGGTCGCAGCGGCGGGGCAGCTCGCCTGCCTGCTCGAAGTCAGCGCCCCGAAGCCGGGCAACGTGTCCCCCGGGCGCCATTTTCACGACACGCGCTACGAGGATTTCCTGGCGAGCGCGGTCGCCATCGGTCCCGCGCTCGCCGCCGCGGGCGACCAGCCGCTCGGCACCACGATCCGGTCCGCCGTGCAGGCGACCGCCCGCTGGGTGCGGTCGAATACCAACCTGGGGATCATCCTGCTCCTGGGCCCGCTCGCCCGGGCGGCGCTCCGCGGCGAGGGGCCGTTGCGCGAACGACTCCACGCGGTGCTGGCGGAAACGACGGTCGCCGACGCGGCCGAGGTCTACGCCGCCATCCGCCAGGCGCGGCCGGGGGGACTGGGCGCGTCGGCGAGCGAGGACGTCGCCACCGCGCCGACCGTCTCGCTCCGGGAGGCGATGGCCCTGGCAGCCGATCGCGACAGCGTCGCGCGCGAGTACGCCACCGATTTCGCGGTGACGTTCGATGTGGGATCGCTGGCGCTCCGGCGCGCCCGGAGCGCCGGCCTCGACTGGGCCGATGCCACCGTGGAGTGCTACCTGCGGATTCTCGCGGCCGTCCCGGACACCCACATCGCGCGGAAGCTGGGACGCGACGAGGCGGAGACCGTGTCGCGGCGTGCGCGCGCGGTCGCCGAGGCGGGCGGCGTTCGCACCGAGGCCGGCCGGCGCGAGCTCCAGGCCTTCGACGCCGAGCTTCGCGGGCCGACCAATGCGCGCAATCCCGGCACCACCGCGGACCTGACCTGCGCCGCGTTGTTCGTCGTTATACTAGAGGACAGCTGGAACCGCTGAGGAGACCGCCGTGCAGAGCAACTTCCGCGTGCAGGTCAGCAAAGACTATCTGGTGTTCGCCTCGGCCCACTTCATCACGTTCCGGGGCCATCAGTGTGAGACGCTGCACGGGCACAACTACCGGGTGGGCGTCGCGGTCGAGGGATCGGTGGACGCGGAGGCGTTCTTCGTCCTCGACTTCAGCATCCTCAAGCAAGTGACCCGCAAGTTCGTGGACGAGATCGACCACAAGGTGCTGCTCCCGACCCAGAACCCGAAGCTGGCCTTCCACGAAGAGGGCGACCGCGTCCGGGTCGACTACTTCGGCCAGCCGACCTACGTCTTCCCCAAGCGCGACTGCGCGCTGCTGCCCATTCAGAACAGCACCGCCGAGATGCTGGCCCAGTACCTGGGCATCCGGGTACGCGAGGCGCTGCGGCGCGACGGGCACACGCACCTGACGCTGCTCGAGCTCGAGGTCGAGGAGAACTACGGGCAGTCGGCCACCTATCGGGAGACGCTGGGCGACTAGCGGCACGCGGGCTACGCGCCGACCGGCGCTCCGGCGAGCGCGGCCAGATCGGCCGCGGTGATGGTGCCGGCGTGGACGGCGCTCGCCACCAGCGCGCCGTCGCAGCCGGCGTCCCGCATCCGCTCCAGATCCCGTCGCGCCAGCACCCCCCCGCCCGCGAGCAGCCGCATCAGCGGAAACCGTTTCCGGAGATCCTCGAGAAGGCCGAGATCGGTCCCGCAGCCGGTGCCGATCCGCGCCAGGTCCAGCACGAGGAGCGTCGAGATCCCTGCGTCCGCCGCCTGGGCGGTGAGGCTCACCGCGTCGGGCTGGGGGCCCGTCGCGTCGTGCATCTCCGGATGCAGAATGGGGCTGCCGAGCCGGAGATCGACGCTGAACACGACCCGCCCTTCGCCCACGACCCGCACGATGTCGTAGAGATCGGTGAAAGCGCGGAGCGTCTCGAGCCCGACCACGACCTGGCTGGCGCCGCAGGCGAGCACCTCGAACGTGCTCTCGGGGGTGTGCGCGCCCGCGTCCACCATGATGGCGCCGGCGAAGCCGGTCTCGAGCTCGGCAAGCTCACGCAGCAGCGTGCGCTGCACCACGCCGCCCTGGATCGCGTCGAGGTCGGCGACGTAGCAGGACGTGGCGCCGAGGCGGCGGCGGAACGCCTGCATCAGCGCGATCGCGTCGCCGACCTCCTCGGGGACGAGCGCGGACGCCACTGGCTCGTAGTGGGAGCGGTCGCCGCCCTGGGCCCACACGGCCAGGCCGCGCGAGAGATCCAGCACCGGAACGATGTCCATGGAGCCTCAAGTTATCAGCGACGGAAGCCGGATGACCAGACGTCACCCCACGCCGGTCCTCGGGTGGGACATCGGAGGAGTGAACACGAAGGTGGCGCGAGTGGACGATGCCGATCCACGGCACAGCCGCACCGCCTCGACCGCCTACGAGATCCAGCGCGACCCGGCCTCGCTGGCGCCGACACTCGCGGCCCTCGCGGCGACCGTCGGCGCCCGGCCGAACTGGCCGCACGCGGTAACGATGACGGCCGAGCTGTCCCAGGCGTTCCGCACCAAGCGCGAGGGGGTGGCCTACGTGCTCGACGCGATGGCCGAGGCGTTCCCCGGCGATCCGCTTCGGGTGTACACCGTCGACGATCGCTTCGTGGCGCCGGAGGAAGCCCGGGCCTGCCCGCTCGAGGTCGCCGCGTCCAACTGGGCGGCCACGGCTGCCCTGGTCGCCTCGACGACGCCGGACGCGATTCTCATCGATATCGGGACCACGTCCACCGACATCATCCCGCTGCATGGCGGACGGGTGGCCGCGCGCGGCCGCACCGACCCGGCCCGGCTCTCGACCGGGGAGCTGGTCTACACCGGCGCCGTGCGCACGCCCGTGGAGGCCTTGGTGCGCGACGTGCCGCTGGGCGACGGCCGGGCCACCGTCTCGGCTGAGTGGTTCGCGACCGTCGGCGACGCGCACGTGTGGCTGGGGCAGCTCGATCCAGCGGACTACACCGTGCCCACACCGGACGGGCGGCCGGCGACGCGGGTGTTCGCCGGCGAACGGCTGGCGCGCGTCGTGTGCGGTGACCGGGAGATGCTGGACGACGGGGCCATCGATCGGATCGCCAGGGCAGTGGTCGAGGCTCAGCTCGAGCTGGTCGCCGCCGGGGTGCGCCGCGTGCTGACCGCGTTCCCGGACACGACCCTCGCGGTGGTGACCGGGCTCGGCGACTTCGTGGCGGCCGAGGCAGCGCGGCGGGTCGGGCTCGAGGTCAAGCCGCTCTCGGACAGCTTCGGGCCGGCGGCACGAACTGCACCGGCAGCGGCCGTCGCCTGCCTGCTGGCGAACCGGCTGGAGCACGGTGCGGCGTGAGCGGCTCCGCTCGGCTCGTCGTGGTGAAGGTCGGCGGCGGTCTGAGCCGGGCGCCCGGCGCGCTCGACGCGGTCGCCTCCGCGCTGGCCCTGGCCGGCCGCCGTCATCGGATCGTGGTGGTGCCAGGCGGCGGACCGTTCGCCGATGCCGTGCGCGCGTTCGAGCGCCGGGAAGCCCTGTCCGCCGACGCCGCGCATTGGATGGCGATCCTCGCTATGGATCAGTACGCCCACGTGCTGGCGGAGCGCATCGACGGCGCCACCCTGGTCGAGGAGCCCGGCGGGATCGCGGCGGCGGTCGGCGGGACGGGCGTCGCGGTCCTCGCGCCCTACCGCTGGATGCGCGCCGCGGACGTCCTGCCCCACACCTGGGAGGCCACCAGCGACAGCGTCGCGGCGTTCATCGCCGGCGCTCTGGATGCAGAGAGGATCGTGCTGATCAAGCCGGCCGACCGGCCGGCCGCCCCCGGCCAGGTGGACGGCTGCTTCGCGTCGGTGCTGCCGGTGGGGCTGCCGTGGACGGCGATCGGATGGGAGCGAGTCGGCGAGCTGGCGGGCCTGTTGGACGAAGGAGGCGCGGGACCAGTCGAGACGACGTAAGGACCGGCTACGCCATGCGGAGGCGCCGTGCCGACCGAGCGGCGGCGGGCTTTCGCGTGAGCAGCTCCGCCAGCTGGTCCGGCGTGACCGGACGGCTGAACAGGTACCCTTGCATGGCGTCGCAGCCCTGCTCCCGCAGGACGTCGCGCTGCTCCGTGGTCTCGACGCCCTCGCCAACCACCTCCAGCCCGAGCGCGTGCGCCATGGCGATGATGGCGGTCGTGATGGCCGCGTCGTCCGGTGACGTCGTGATCTCACGCACGAACGACCGGTCGATCTTGAGCGCGTCCAGCGGCAGGTGCTTCAGGTAGCTGAACGACGAGTAGCCGGTGCCGAAGTCGTCCACCGCCAGGTGCAGCCCCATGCCGCGAAGCGCATGCAGGGTGTCGGTGTCCTCCTTGTGATGATTCACCAGCAGGCTCTCGGTCAGCTCGATGCCCAGGTACTTGGCTTCCAGCCCGGTGCTCTGCAGGATGCGGGTGACCGTGTCCGGCAGGGTGCGACGGAGCTGGCGGCTCGAGAGGTTGACCACCACCCGGATGGGCGAGAGGCCGGCCGCCTGCCACGCCCGATTTTGCGCGCAGGCCTCGTGCATCACCCACTCGCCGAGCGGCACGATCAGGCCGTTCTCCTCCGCGAGCGGGATGAACTCGGACGGCAGCAGCAAGCCCAGCTCGGGATGGCGCCAGCGGACGAGCGCCTCCGCGCCCATGGGCAGCCCGGTGCGGCCGTTCATGATCGGCTGGTAGTGCAGCTCGAACTCCGAGCGCTCCAGGGCCCGGCGGAGCGCGTTCTCCAGGGTGAGCCGCTGGAGGGCGCTCGCGTTCATCGCCCGTGAGTAGACCTGATAGCTGCTCCCGCCCTGCTCCTTCGCCTTGTACATCGCGGTGTCGGCGTGCATCAGGAGCGTTTCCAGGTCTTCGCCGTCGTCGGGATAGATGGCGATCCCGATGCTCGCGTTGACGAAGATCTCCTGCCCGGCCACCCGAATGGGATGCGCGAGGCTGCTCAGGATCCGGCGGGCCAGCTTCCCCGCGTCTTCAGGATGGCTCAGCCCGGGGATGATGACCGTGAACTCGTCGCCGCCGAGACGGGCCACGTCGGGCGCAAGCGCCTCGTCGGCCGGCCCCACCTCGTCCTCGCGGTCGCGGCACGACGCCCGCAGCCGGACGGCCACCTGCTGCAGGAGCTGGTCACCCGCCTCGTGGCCCAGGGTATCGTTGATCCGGCTGAAGTGGTCGAGGTCGATGAAGAACGCCGCCACCAGCTTGCCACCCCGGCGCGCCTGCTCCAGCGCCTGCGCCAGCCGCTCCTTGTAGGAGAGCCGGTTCGGCAGGCCCGTGAGGCTGTCGTAATAGGCCAGCGACTTCACCTGCTCGAGCATCTGCGCGTTGACCACCGCGATCGCGACCTGATCGGCGAGGCGCCGGATCTGGAGCTGCTCGTCGGGCCCCGCCGCGTCGGTGCTGCGGTCGCCCAGCGTCAGGACGCCGACGAGCGTGTCTCGGAAGCGGAGCGGCAGCACGACCACCGTCCTGGCTCCGAGCCGTACCAGCGGATGCAGGTAGGCGGGGACATCCCCCTCGGCAGTGTCGAGCAGCATCAGGCCGGGCCCGTCGAGCAGGTCCTGCACGTCCTCCGACCGCAGGTCCACCCGCGCGGTGTAGCGGCTGTCGTCGCAGTAGTCGTAGACGACGCCGCTCAGCGATTTCCCCCCATCCGACGCGACCAGTGTCACGCCGACGAGGTGGCAGGGGAAGACGTCGCGGGTGCGGGCGAGCAGGGTGTCGACGATCGACGCGACGTCCGTCGCCGAGAGCACCGCGCGGTCCAGTTCGGCCGCCGTGGCGAGCGCCTGAAACTGGCGTCCGAGCTGCATGGCCATCGCGTTGAACGAGGTGGCCAGCTCCTCGAACTCGTCGCGGCTGGTGACCGACACGCGGCTCCCGAAATCGCGCTGCGCGATGCGGCGAGTGCCCTCGTTCAGCTCGCCCAGCGGCACCAGGCTCCGGCGGATCTGGCTGATGCTCAGCAGGAGCACCGCGAGCCCGGAGGCCACGACGACCCACAGGAACGTGCGCGAGAACCGGACGACCGGTCCGAGCACCTCCTCTTCCCCCTCGCTCAGCACCAGGGTCCACGTCGGGGCGGCGAACACTTCATCGAGCACGATCGGCCAGGCGGACGACACGAACGGCTGCGCCGCCGAATCGGCGGGGAGCGGCGCCTCGCCGATCGTGTCGGCCACCGGCGCCATCTCGTTGATCGGATCGGACTGCGACACCAGCTCGGCCTGCGTGGCTCGGAACAGCACGTGGCCGGAGTCGTCCACCACCGAGACCGTGGTGGTCGGTGAGGGCATGCTCGAGGCCAGCGAGCCCCACAGGAACACCGGGCTCACCTCGCCCACGAGCGTGCCGGAGACCCCGCCGTGCTCCATGCGGCGAAGCATGAAGGTGCGCGAGGGTCGGAAAGCACCGTGCACGTTGACGATGGTGGGGAGACCGGCGCGCAGGCTCTCGCGGTCGTTCGCGGACAACGGCGGCCGCCCGGTCATCTGCCCGAACACGGGCAGGTGCGTGCCGTCGTCGCCGGCGAACTCGAGCGCCACGAAGCGCCGGCTCGCCAGGAGATCGACCCCGGCACTCAGGAGGCTGGTGGCTTCGGCCGGGCGCTGGGCGCCGCGGAGCTGGAGCAGGACAGGAGGCGGGATACTGCGGAGGGTCGCGTCGAGCAGCAGCAGCCGCTCGTACACCGCGAGGCCCAGGGCTTTGTTGGCCTGGTGGAGCCGCTGCTCCGTCTGGCTTCGGAGCTCACCGGTCACATGGCGGTAGGAGACAGCCGCGACGATCGCCACCGGAAGCAGCGCGCATCCGACGAACAGGAGCAGGAGGCGGCGGCCGAACCTGCTCTGCAGAGGTGCCGGAGCTAGCGTCACCGATGAAGCTCGTCGAAGGAAGGGAGGATGCCGGCCGGCTTGGCGTGCAAATCTTTGCGCGCGCAGCACGAGGTATGGATTCAGGCAAGGGCCATGCCCTCGGGCGGAGGGCCCAACGCATGGCGTGAGGAGAGGTTGCACAGCGCGGCACGTCGGATTCCACGCGCCGCTCCGGCATTTCGCCTCAGGCGGCGAGCGCGCGGTGGCGGAGGCTCACGACGAGGTCACGCAGGGAGGCGAGGACATGCTCATCGCCCTCGCGGAGCAGGGCCGCGAGGATGTGCTTGCAGATCTGGTCGCGCCAGAGGTGGTCGCCGCAGTCGCACCGGGGAATGGCCGCGGTGTAGAGGTCCACCCAGTGGGTCTGCTCGCCGCCGTCCACGCGGTAGCGCCCCGGGCTCAGCCGTGAAGCATGGAGCTGAAGACCGCGCTCCAGACGATCCAGATCGACGCCGAGCGCGGCGAAATTGATGGCAGGTTCGGGCATACCCAAATATAGCCCGAAGCCGCGCCGAAGTGAAGCTGGGGGTAGCGGTCTATATTGTTGTGCTGCAACATGTTACATTGACCAAATGGCTGCGGCTTGCGGGGTCGCGGTTGCGGGCGGTGCGGCCTCCTGAAGCGCGGTCTTCAAGCCGCGCACCCGCTCTTCGGCGACCACGCCCGACCGGTCCCCAGCGCACGCGGCGCCACGCACGCCGACGACGTCTCCGGGGATCGTCGCGACCCGACGAAGCCCCGCCTCGCCCAGGGAGCCTGCCAGCCCGACGATCATCCCCTCCGCCTTGGCCCGATACACCCACGCGCGCAGCTCCCCTTCCCCCACATAGTGGAAGAGGTCACGCCCGTCCTTCCCATAGGTATCGAGCAGGATGCCGTCGGCGCCGGTGCGCGCGGCCACTCGGACGACGACATCAGGGGAGGGCGAGCCGGCCACGTCGTGATCGGCATACGCCACGAGGATCACCCGCGTCGGCCGCGCCGTCCGCCGCGCCGCCTCGACCGCCGCCGACGCCAAGCGCTCGGCGGCGCCAGCATCGGAGGTGTCGGCGAGCCCGAGCTTCAGGTACAGCTCGTCCCGACCGGCAACCACCCCTTCGACCTCGGCGATCGCCTGCGCGACTTCGGCCACCGTCAGATCGCCCAGCGCGACGCTCAGCGGAACGGCCTCCGGTGTCGCACGGGCGATCTCCCCTAGCGTCGCCGGACTCACCGGACCGAGCGAGCCGAGTGACGGCTCCTTGGCGTCGATGATGTCGGCGCCGCCCGCCAGTGCCGGCCGGATTTCCGCCGCCGACCGCACACTCACCAGCAACCGCATCGACGCTCCCTTGTGAGATGCTAAGGCTCTGATATGTTGGGATTTGAGAAGTTACCCCGAGCGCACCACGGAGGGGAGGCGGCGTGAGGCTGGCCGGGAAGCGCGTGCTGGTCACCGGGGCGTCGAGCGGGATCGGGGCGGCGATTGCCGTGGGCTGCGCACGGGAGGGCGCGGACGTAGCGGTCACGTACCGCAGCAACGCCGGCGGCGCCGAGGAGACCGCGGGGCGGATCCGGGCAGTCGGCCGCCGCGCGGAGGCGCTGCGCGTGGACATCGCACGAGACGAGGAAGTGGCCGCGCTGGCCGGGGCGCTCCGCGAGCGGTTCGGCTGGGTGGATGCGTGGATCAACAACGCCGGCGCCGACATCCTGACGGGCGCGGGCGGGCGACTGTCCCGGCTGGAGAAGCTCGAGCGGGTGCTGGCGGTGGATCTGCGCGGAACGATCGTAGCCTCGTGGGCGGCGGTGGAAATGATGGGCGAGCGGGGCGGCGCGATCGTCAACATGTCGTGGGATCACATCACCCAGGGCATGGCAGGCGAGAACCCCATTCTGTACGCCGCGGCCAAGGGCGGCATCGCGAGCTTCAGCCGCTCGCTCGCGCGCGCAGTCGCCCCGCGGATCCGGGTGAACATCCTGGCGCCGGGCTTCATCGAAACGGCGTTCGGCGAGCAGGCCGACGAGGACTGGCGCCGCGAGGTCGCCGAGCGCACCCCGCTGCGCCGCTGGGGCGTGCCCGAGGACGTCGTGGGCGCGGCCGTCTTCCTGATCTCCGACGAGTCGAGCTTCGTGACGGGGCAGATGATCATGGTGAATGGCGGCGTGGTGATGTAGACAGGTCAGACACGACAGGAGCGTACGATGCCGGCAACGAAAGAGAAGACCTACAACGACACGGAGATCGCCGAGCGGCTGCAGGCCTTGCCCGGCTGGTACTACGAGGATGGCTGGATCCGGCGGGTGTTCAAGACCGACGGCTGGCCCACCACCCTCATGCTGGTGAACCTGATCGGCTATCTCGCGGAAGCCGCCTACCACCACCCCGACCTCAGCGTCACCTGGGGGCGCCTCACCGTGAAGCTCCAGAACCACGCGGCGGGCGGCATCACCGACAAGGACTTCGAGCTGGCCCGGAAGATCGAGGACGTGGCCCTCTGGCGGCCGACCGGAGGCGCGCTCGAGGGTACCCCCAACAAGTGGGTCCGTCCGGGAGATCCGCGATAGGGCGGGCACGCGGGCGGGCGAGCAGTCGGGTGGTGGGCGTGGGAAACGGTTCGGCTCCGGCGGCGGACGGAGAGAATCGCTCGCCCGCGCGCTCACCCACCCGGGTGCTCTTCGTCACGGGCCGACTGGCCGAGCCGGCGCTGCGGCGCGTGCTGGACGGGCTCGACGCGCCGTTCGAGAAGCACGTGGCGGTGCTCAAGATCACCGTCGCCGCCCTGATGACCACGCCGTGGATCGCGAAGTTTCTCGACGTGCCACCGGGAACGGATCTGGTCCTGCTGCCCGGGCTCGTCGAAGGCGAGACGAGCATCCTGAGCGAGCGCTTCGGCGTGCCGGTGGAGAAGGGCCCCAAGGATCTGCGTGAGATCCCGCGCTACTTCGGCAAGGCTGCCGTCACGGCCGACTACGGCGGCTGGGACATCGAGATCCTGGCCGAGATCAACAACGCCGCCAAGCTTCCGCGCGAGGCGATCCGCGCCGCCGCCGACTACTTCCGGGCCAGCGGCGCGGATGTGATCGACATCGGCTGCACCCCGGGCGTCGCCTTTCCCGCCCTGGGAGACGTGGTCCGCGAGCTGCGCGACGCCGGCATGCGGGTGAGCGTCGACAGCTTCGACCCGGCCGAGATCCGCACCGCGGTCGCCGTGGGCGCCGAGCTGGTCCTGAGCGTGAACGGCTCCAACCTCGACGTCGCGCGCGAGCTCGCGGCTCCGGGCGCGCGGGTGGTGGCGATCCCCGACTTCGGCGAAAGCCTCGACACGCTGGGCCCGACGCTCGACGCGCTCGAGCGCTGGGGCGTCGCCTACCTCATCGATCCGATCATCGAGCCCATCGGGTTCGGCTTCATGGCGTCGCTGGAGCGCTATGCCGAGGTCCACCGGCGGTGGCCCGAGGCCGGGCAGCTCATGGGCGTGGGCAACATCACCGAGCTCACGAGCGCGGATACGACGGGCGTGAACGCGGTGCTGCTGGCCATCTGCCAGGAAGTCGGCGTCCGCGCGGTGCTGACCACGGAGGTCATCCCGTGGGCGCGCGGCGCCGTGCGCGAGATCGACATCGCGCGGCGCCTGGCGTATTACGCCGTGCGGCATCGCACGATCCCCAAGGACGTGGACGACCGGCTGGTCACGGTGAAGGATCCGGCCATCCTCGAATACGACGAGGCCGAGCTTCGCCGGCTCCATGCCGCCGTGAAGGACGCCAACTTCCGCATCTTCACCGACGGGTCGACGATCACCGTGTTCAACGACGCGCTGTTCGTCCGCGGCACCGATCCCCAGGCCATCTTCGCCCAGCTCGGCGTGGACGAGGCCACGCACGCGTTCTACCTGGGGCGCGAGCTGATGAAAGCGAAGCTGGCGATCACGCTGGGCAAGACCTATCGCCAGGAGGGCGCGCTGTCCTGGGGCTACCTCACCCCACCCGATGACGTCCGCTCGGAGCACGTCAAGCTGACCCAGCGACGGCGCCGATGAGCGACGCGCCCCTGGTCGACAACCTCGGAGCCGCCCCGGATCCCGCCGACGTCGTCGCCCGCTTTCTGGATCTGCCCTACCTTCTCTTCCTCGACAGCGCGGCCGGCGCCGCGCTGGCCGGGGAAAGCCATCAGCTCGGCCGCTACTCGTTCCTCACCGCGGATCCCGCGCGGCTCGTGCGCAGCAAGGGTCGCGCGACCGAGATCGGCGGTCCCGGACGGCCCTGGACCCCAGTCGACGTCGATCCCCTATCCGCCATCCGCGATCTGCTCGCGCCGTTCGGCGCGGACGCGGTGTCGGGGCTGCCGCCGTTCCAGGGCGGCGCCGCGGGGTACATCGGGTACGACTACGGCGCGGTGCTGGAGCGGCTGCCGAGCACGCGATTCGACGACCTGGCGATTCCGGACGTGATGCTCGGCCTGTACGACTGGGTCGTCGCGTGGGACCACCGGCTGGAGACGGCGTGGATCGTGTCGACCGGGCTGCCCGAGAGCGGCCCGGCGCAGGCCGTGCGGGCCAGGGCGCGGCTGGAGATGGCCCGAGAGCGCTTGCGCGGGCCTGCCCGGGTGTCCGCTCGGCCGGCCTCGCGCCCGGCGGCCTCGCCGGAGCTCACGGAAGCCCCATCCTATCCGGTCCTCGGGGTGGAAGGCGCCGAGGCCATCGGACTCCGCTCGTCGTTCACCCACCGGGGTTACCTCGACGCCGTCACCCGCGTGCGAGACTACATCGTCGCGGGCGACATCTTCCAGGCGAACCTGTCACAGCGGTTCCAGGCGCCGTTGCTGGAGCCGCCGTTCGAGCTCTACCGCCGGCTCCGGCAGCGCAATCCTGCCGCCTTCGCCGCCTACCTCGACTACGGCGACCTGTGCGTGATGAGCGCGTCGCCCGAGCGCTTCCTCCGGCTCGACCAGAACGGCCGCCACGTGGAGACCCGCCCGATCAAGGGCACTCGCCCACGGGGCCTCGGACCAATGCACGATGCCGCGCTCGGCCGCGCGCTGGCCGAGAGCGACAAGGACCGGGCGGAAAACGTGATGATCGTGGACTTGCTGCGGAACGATCTCTCCCGGGTGTGTCGCCCGGGCACGGTGCGGGTGCCGGAGCTGTTCGCGCTGGAGCAGCTTCCGACCGTGCACCATCTCGTCTCGACCGTCGTGGGGGACCTCGACCCCGCCGCCGACGCCGTCGACCTCCTCCAGGCCGCGTTCCCCGGCGGCTCGATCACCGGCGCTCCCAAGGTGCGAGCGATGGAAATCATCGCCGAGCTGGAGCCCTCGCAGCGGGGGGTGTACTGCGGGTCGATCGGCTATCTCTCGACCACCGGCGCCATGGACACGAGCATCGTCATCCGCACCTATCTGGCCCTCCGGGGTCGGGTATACTTCCAGGCGGGCGGAGGGATCGTGGCGGATTCCGATCCCGAGCTCGAATACCGGGAAACCCTGGACAAGGCGCGAGCGCTGATCGGGGCACTGGCAGGATGATCCTCCTGCTCGACAACTACGACTCCTTCGTCTACAACCTGGCCCGATACGTCCGCGAGCTAGGCCAGCAGCCGGTGGTGCGTCGGCACGACGCGCTCACGGTGGACGAGGTCGCCGCGATGGCGCCGTCCCACATCATCATCTCACCCGGACCCTGCTCACCGGCCGAAGCGGGGATCTCGACTGAAGTCGTGCGCCGGCTCGGCGCCCACATCCCGATCCTGGGGGTCTGTCTGGGACACCAGTGCATCGGGGCGGCATACGGCGGGGAGATCGTCCGCGCAGGGCGCCCGATGCACGGCAAGACCTCCATGATCCACCATCGGGACACGGGCATCTTCCAGGGACTGCCCACGCCGTTCCGCGCCACCCGCTATCACTCGCTGGTGATCGCTCCGGCCTCGGTCCCGGCGGAGCTGGAGGTCCTGGCGACCAGCGAGGACGGCGAGATCATGGCCGTGCAGCACCGGCAGCACCCGGTGCACGGCCTGCAATTCCACCCCGAGTCCGTGCTGACCGAGCACGGCTACCGACTGGTCGATCACTTCCTCCACGGTGTCCCCACGTCGCCCCGGACGCTGCCGCTCGCCGCCGACGGGGTGCTGGTTCCCGCCGGGCTCGAGTCGAGCACGCTCGCGTCCCATCCGCCCTCGGTGGATCTGGTGCGGTGATCATCGAGTCCATCCTGACGTCGATGGCACCGGACGGCTCGATCAACTTCGCCCCCATGGGCGTGGAATGGGGCGAGACGACGATCGTGCTGAAGCCGTTCCTCGAGACCACCACGTTCCGGAACGTGCGCGAGAGCGGTGTGGCGGTCGTTAATCTCACCGACGACGCGATGCTGTTCGCGCAGGGCGCGATCTCCAGCCCGCAGTTCCCCTGGGTGCCGGCCACGGTCGTGCGAGGCGCCGTCCTGGAGGCGGCCTGCTCGTGGCGGGAGCTGGAGGTCGTCACGATCGACGACACTCCGCCGCGCTCGCGGATCGAAGCACGCGTGGTGCACCAGGGGACCCAGCGCGAGTTCCTCGGCTTCAACCGCGCCCGGCACGCCGTGCTCGAGGCCGCCATCCTGGCTACCCGCACCCACCTGCTGCCGGCGGAGGAGATCCGCGGGGCGTTCGAGCGGCTCCAGGTGATCGTGGACAAGACCGCCGGGCCGCGCGAGCAGGAGGCGATGGCGATGCTGACCGAGTATGTCCGCTCGCGGTAGCGGCGGCGAGAGTGTCTTCGTCGAGGCCGCGGCGCGGCTCCACTTCGGGGTGCTGGACCTTCGGGGCAGCCTCGGTCGGCGCTTCGGCGGATTGGGCGCCGCGGTGCCGGAGCCGTCCCTTCTGCTCGAGGCAGCCCCGGCCCCCGAGCTGACCGCCCACGGGCCAGACGCCGACCGGGCTCGGCGGTTCGCCGAGCGGTTCCTCTCGCACCATGGGCTCGCGGGCGGGGTCCGGCTCACCCTACATCGTTCAATCCCCATCCATAGCGGACTCGGCTCGGGCACCCAGCTCGGGCTGGCCGTGGGCCGAGCCCTGGCCGAGCTGCACGGGCTGTCCCCGGACCCGGCGACGTTGGCGCGAGCGGTGGACCGGGGCCGACGATCCGCCATCGGCACCTGGACATTCGCCCTGGGCGGATTCATCGTGGAAGGGGGCCGGCGAAGCGGCGGCGAGGGAATCGCCCCGGTGCTGGCGCGCTACTCCCTTCCCGAGAGCTGGCGCTGCGTGGTGGCGGTGCCCGACGGCGCGCCCGGTCTGAGCGGCGACGCCGAAGCCGCGGCCTTCGAGCGGCTTCCGCCACCGCCCGAGCGCGAGGTGGAGCGCGTCGCCCATCTCGTCCTGATGCAGCTCCTGCCGGCGCTGGTGGAGGCCGACCTCGGAAGCTTCGGGGCCGCGCTCACCGAAGTGCAGCGGGTGACCGGAGCGTGGTTCGCGGCCCAACAGGGCGGCGTGTTCGCCCCCGGACCTTCCGCCACGTTGGTACGGCAGATGGCGGACTGGGGTGCGGCAGGCGTGGGACAGAGCTCGTGGGGACCGGCGGTCTACGGCCTGGTCGGAAGCGAGGCGGCGGGCCGCGAGCTGGCAGGGCGCACCCGGGACGCGCTGGGGTCGGCGGGAAGGGTTTTCGAGGGAGGCTTCGCCGCCGCGGGAGCCCGGGTCTGGCGGGCCCCGGGGGGGCCGTTACGTGATTGACAGTTCATTTTGCACGATGTATACTGGCCCCTCTAAGCCTCCCGCAGTCGGCGACTTGGCTGATGTCCGAAGGCGCGCCGCTCGCAGCCGATGGAGCCGGGACCGCGACCGCGGCCACTCTGGCGGGAACACGAAGCGACTTCGGGCGGTATCTAGATCGACCGCCTCCCCAACTGCAGTTCACTACTGACACACAATGCGGTTCAGCGGCGACGCTGAGGGGTGAGATGGGCTTGTTCCCGTTCGCTTCCACCGTTGGCACGATGTCGAATCCGTCCCCCATCACCATGCGGCGGTGGCCGCGCGCCGCGTGGCGCACCGGGGCGTCGTGCTGGTGTGAGCCCTCTCGTTCATCGTCGTTCTCTCCGCTCGGTCGCAGCTCCTCTCCAACGCAAATTGCCTCGTGCTTGAGCACGGCCCGGTGCCCTGACGCCGTGGCGCGCCCCGCGGACATCCGCGGCGGCGTCTCGAGGCGTACTTCAGGGCGAACCCTCTCCCCCAGCGAGCGCGGGGACCATGCGATGGCCGAACGTGGCCCGCCCCGCGGTCTCCGCACGCGTCACTCGAGCCCAGTGGTCGCGATCCTCGCTCCGGCACTCGCAGCACGCGGCAACCGATTGCAGTAGAGCAGTAGAACCACCCTTCATCCTGAGGTCAGTTATGAACCGCTTTACGCAGAAGGTGCTGTCCGGCGGGATTGCGGCGGGGCTGAGTTTGGCCGTCGCCGCGACCGCCAGCGCCCAGGCCGCGCGTACGGGGGCTTGGACCCTCGACGGCAAGGAGGGCGAATGGACGATGACCGGCCGTGATTACAGCTTGCAGCGCTTCAGCCCGCTCAAGCAGATCACGACCGCCAACGTCGCTGAGCTGCGCCCGGTCTGGTCGTTCTCGCTCGGGACGCTACGCGGCCAAGAGGGCAACCCCCTCGTGGTCGGGAACGTGATGTACGTCAACACCTCGTTCCCGAACATCGTGTACGCGCTCGATCTCTCCAAGGCTGGCGCGCCGCAGATCTGGAAGTACGTGCCCAACCAGTCGCCCGACGCGATTCCAATCGCGTGCTGCGACCTGGTGAACCGCGGCACCGCCTACAGCCCGAGCGGGAAGATCTACATCCAGGCGCTGCAGGGCGAGCTGATCGCCCTCGACGCCAAGACCGGCAAGGAGCTGTGGAAGGCCAAGCACCCGGATAAGTCGAACGCCGGCGTCGAGGCCAATGGCTACAAGCAGGGCGCCACGATGACCAACGCCCCGATCTACATCAAGACCAAGTCGGGCAAGGAAATCGTGATCGCCGGCATCTCCGGTGGTGAGTTCGGTGTCCGCGGCCGCGTCTCGGCCTTCGACGCCAACACCGGCGCGCATCTGTGGACCGGCTACAGCACCGGCCCGGACAGCGAAGTCCTCATCTCGGGCGACGCGAACGCGAACTATCCGTCGCACAAGGGCAAGGACCTCGGCGTCTCGACCTGGCAGGGCGATGAGTGGAAGCGCGGCGGCGGGACCACGTGGGGCTGGTACTCCTACGACCCCGAGCTCGACAACTTCTACTACAGCGTCGGCAACCCGGGCACCTGGAATCCCGACCAGCGGCCGGGCGACAACAAGTGGTCGATGACCATCTTCGCGCGTAAGCCGGATGACGGCAAGGTTGTCTGGGCGTACCAGATGACCCCGCACGACGAGTGGGACTACGACGGCGTGAACGAGAACGTCCTGTTCGAGAGCGGCGGCAAGAAGCTGCTCGGCCACTTCGACCGGAACGGCATCGGGTACACGGTTGACCGCACCAACGGCAAGGTGCTCGTCGGCAACGCCTACGGCCCGATCAACTGGGCCAAGAATGGCGGCACCGGCACCCCGGTCGAAGGCGTGGTCGAGACCGGCGTTCCCGTCAAGGATCCGAAGTACGGCACCTCCTCGAAGAAGAACGGCGAGGGCATCTGCCCGGCCGCCATCGGCTTCAAGGATCAGCAGCCCTCCGCGTACTCGCCACAGACCGGCATGTTCTACGTGCCGGCCAACCACATCTGCATGGACTATGAAGGTGTGGAGGTGAAGTACACCGCCGGTCAGCCGTACGTCGGCGCGATCGTGCGGATGTTCCCGGGCCCCGGCGGCCATCGCGGCCGGTTCATCGCCTGGGATCCGATGAAGGGCAAGGTCGCCTGGGAGATCAAGGAGAACCTCGCCGCGTACGGCGGCGCGCTCGCCACGGCGGGCGGCCTGGTCTTCTACGGCACCATGGAGGGCTGGCTCAAGGCGGTCGACGCCAAGACCGGTAAGGTCCTCTGGCAGTTCAAGACCCCCTCGGGCATCATCGGGAACCCGATGACCTACACCGCGCCGGACGGCTCGCAGAACGTGGCCGTGTACTCCGGCATCGGTGGCTGGGCCGGCATCGGCGTGGCGGCCGGCATCGGCGCCGAGGATCCGACCGCCGGTCTCGGCGCGCTCGGGGCCTTCGGTGACGCGGGCCAGTTCTCGAACCAGGGCGGCGTCATGACCGTCTTCGGGCTCAAGAACGCCGCGATGCCCAAGTAACATCGCGGGGCCCAGGGCAGCCGGAGGCGCTAGCCTCCGGGTGCCAGGGGGGTAGATTACGAAATGAGCACGGCGCCGGGGCGCGGTCAGCTCCGGCGCCGTGGTCTTTCAGGACGGGGCGGTCGAGCGACGGCCCCGCCCTCCGTCTCATGCTCGACCGGGGTGATTCACATGTCGCGGACCGTTTCTCATCTGACTCGTCTTCTTCTGCTCGCCGGGGCCGGCACCACCTGGCTGGCCGCGCCAGTGCAGGCTCAGCGTCCGGCGCCGCGCGACCCCGGCCTGATCCGGGTCTGCGCCGATCCCGACAACATGCCGTCCTCGAATCAGAAGGGCGAAGGGTACGAGAACAAGATCGCCGAGCTGATCGCCACCGAGCTCAAGGCCAAGCTCAGCTACGTGTGGTACCCCAACCGCCGCGGGTACTTTCGGATTCTGAACGGGAACTACTGCGATATGGCGCTGGAGGCGCCGGCGGGCCTGGACATGACCGGCGTGACCAAGCCGTACTTCCGATCCGGGTATGTGTTCGTCGCGCGCGAGGGCAGCGGGTTCGAGAACCTGAGCTCGCTCGCCGACCCCCGCCTGAAGAAGCTCAAGATCGGCGTCAACATGTACACCTCCGACGCCGAGAATTCGCCACCCGCGATGGCGCTGAGCCGCTACGGCGTGGTCGGCAACCTGACCGGCTATTACACCTTCTACAGCGACAAGGACCGCCCCGAGGACATCATCAAGGGCGTGTCCAACAAGGACGTGGATATCGCCATCGCCTGGGGTCCGCTCGCCGGTTATTTCGCGAAGCAGTCCCCGGTGCCCCTCAAGCTCACGCCCCTCCCTGCGAAGGACAGCTTGAGCGACATCCCGTTCCAGTACAACATGGGCATCGCCGTACGCCGGAAGGACAAGGAATTCCGGGACAGCCTGCAGACGGTCCTGGAGCGCCGGCGTCCCGAGATCGACGCGATCCTCAAGCAGTACGGCGTGCCCATGCTGCCCATCGAGCCCGCGCCGGTCAAATCCGCCGGTGACGCGGGCCCTCCCGCGGACACCGGGAAGAAGGGCGCGAGCTAAAGCGCGCGCCGTCGTCGACCGTCATCCCTCTGAGTTCACAGCGCCGGCAGCCGCCGGCCTTGGTGTCGAATCTCTTTTCGTTGGAAAGGAACGCTCTCGCGCATGCCCACCCCCCTTCTCGCCGCACTCCGCCGGCTGGTGCTGGGCGCCGGCGTCCTCGTGGCCGCTTCGACGGTGACGACGCGAGCCGTCGCCCAGGAGCTCCGTGACCAGTACCACACGGCGCCCCGCGACACGGTCTCCCAGGATGTGTACGACGGTTGGAAGCAGTTCAATCTGAACTGCGCCCGGTGTCACGGGGAGGACGCGCTCGGGACGTCTTTCGCCCCCCACCTGATCGTGTCGCTCAAGCCGGACGGGCCCATCAACACCAAGGAGCTGTTCGTCCAGACCGTCTGCGCCGGCCGGCCCGAGAAGGGCATGCCCTCGTGGTGCGCGCTGGGCATGGAGCTGCCCACGATCGACAAGATCTACAGTTACGTGAAGGCGCGGAGCGACGCCAAGATGGCGCCCGGTCGACCGGCGGTGAAACCGGCCGGCTAGCGCCCCGTGGGGTGGATCACGACGGGGCACCCGGGACCGCGGCGACGCGGTCCCGTTCGCGTCATGGCTAAGCGGGCCGATCGCGCCTAAGTTCACGAGACGATGGCGATCTTCACCGCTCCTCTGCTCGCGGTCCTGTTGGCGACGGCCCCGGCCGTCCCCGACGCGGGCCCGGTCCGCGCGCCGGTCGACACGCCCGTGGTCCGGCTGAACCGCGCGCAGCTCGAGGCCAAGCTCGCCACCAGCACCGGCGACGCGCCGGCCGACCTGGCCGGGGCCGACCTGAGCGGGCTCGACCTGGACAGCCTGGACTTCAAGCGCGCCAACCTGACCCGCGCCCGACTGGCCGACGCGAAGCTGGCCGGCGCCAACCTGTTCTCCTGCGATCTCACCGACGCGGTGCTCACCGGCGCCGACCTGCGGAAGGCCAATCTCGACGGCAGCGTGCTCCGGCGGGCCGATCTCCGGAAGGCCAACCTCCAGGGGGCGAGCCTGTTCGCCACGATCATCGAGGCGGCGGACCTGAGCGGGGCCAACCTGTCGGGCAGCCGCATCATCGGCTATCTGCGGGGCGCCAAGCTCGTCGGCGCGACCCTCACCAATGCGAACATCGGCGCGGACCCCGGCAATCAGTCGATGGGCGTGATGCGCGCCACGTTCACCAGCGCCGACCTCTCCGGCGCGGATTTCACCGGCGCGAACCTCTTCAAGGCCGACTTCTCCCACGCCACCCTTGCCGGCGCGCGCCTCACCCGCGCGGATCTCAGCAACAGCGAGCTGGTGCAGGCCGATCTCACCCGGGCCGACCTCACAGGCGCGAAGCTCGCTCAGGCCAACCTCGACGGCGCGGACTTCACCGGCGCGGTCGGCGTGGACCGCGCCCAGGGACTGGACCAGGCCCGGCACCGCGACAAGGCCATCTTCGATGCGAAATGATCTGACGCCACTCGTGCTCGGGCTGCTCGTCGCGGCCTGCTCCGGCCGCGACACCTCCACGCGTCCCGGCGCCGGCGGCGGCGAGCCCGCCGCCGACACCACGGCCGCGGCCCCGGGGGCCGGCAGGCTCCTCGCCTATGTGACCAACGAGGGCTCGGAGGAGCTCACGATCATCGACACCCGCACCGACAGCGCCGTCGCGACCATTCCCGTGGGGACCCGGCCGCGCGGCGTGCGGGTCAGCCGGGACGGAAAGACGATCTTCGTCGCGCTGAGCGGCTCGCCCAGGTGCCCGCCCACCATGCCCGACGCGGAGTGCGAAAAGCTCAAGGCCGACAAGTCGAAGGACGGGATCGCGGTGGTGGACGCGGCGAGCCGGAAGGTGACGCGGGTGCTGCCCGGCGGCTCCGATCCCGAGACGTTCGACATCAGCCGCGACGGCGCCACGCTGTTCGTCTCCAACGAGGACGCGGGCACAGCGTCCATCGTGGATATCGCGAGCGGCAAGATCCGGTCGACGGTGACGGTGGGCAAGGAGCCTGAAGGCGTGCGGGTGCATCCCGACGGCAACTCGGTCTGGGTCACCGGCGAGACCGCGCACAACGTGACGATCGTGGACACGCGCAGCGGCAAGGTGCTCGGCGAGGTGGAGGTCGGCCAGCGGCCGCGGTCGGTCGCGTTCACCCCGGACGGCAAGAAGGCCTACGTGACCTCGGAGGTGGGCGGCACCGTATGGGTGGTCGACGTCGCCGGCCGAAAGAAGCTCAAGGTCATCACGATGCCCGCGGGCTCCAAGCCGATGGACGCCGAGGCCGCGCCGGACGGGAAGCGCATCTACGTGTCGAACGGCCGGGGCGGGACGGTGTCGGTCATCGATCCGGCGACGGATTCGCTCGTCGGCAGCGTGAAGGTGGGCCAGCGGCCGTGGGGCATCGCCCTGACGCCCGACGGCCGCAAGCTCTACGCGGCCAACGGCCCGTCGAACGACGTCAGCGTCGTCGACCCCCAGGGGCTGAGCCTCACCCGCACCGTGCCCGTGGGGAAGCTGCCCTGGGGCGTCGCGATCGGCCAGGCGCCGTGAGTCGCCTCCCGGCGCTGGCGCTGCTCGCGTCGCTGGTCGCCGGACGGCACGACGACGGGCCCAACGCCTTCGCGATCGCCCCCGCCGCCCAGGCCGACCTGCATGCGCTGTGGAGCACCAGCCTCGCCGCCCGGGTCGAGCGGGTCGGCTGCCTGGCGAGCGTCATCGATCACGACACGTTGCGGATCACGCGGGTTCTGGCGCTCACCGCCGGTGCCGATTCGGTGGCAGTGTCCGCGCAGGCCTCGCTCGACACCTGCGGCCCGCCCGAATGGCAGGGCACCGTGCACACCCACATCGCACAGGTCGCCGGCGCGCCCGGCTACCGCTTCTTCTCGGGCGCCGACCGCGGGATCATGCTGATGTGGTGGCAGCGCTGGAAGGCGGACGGGACGTTCTGCCTGCTCTACGCGGAGAACGAAGTCCACTGCGAGATCGACGGCTCCAAGCTGGTCATCCTGCCGAGCGGGAGATACTGAGGCCGTGCGCCCATCGGCATGCGCGGTGCTCGCGGTGCTGGTGCTGGTGACGCAGCCCCACCGTGCGGTCGCTCAGGGCGATCCGGCGTCCGCGGACACCGGGGCAAGCGCCGACACCGCCGGAGCCAGGCCGGAGCCCGCCTTCCGGTTCAGCCGGGAAGCCGGCCTGGGACTCCGAGCGCTATGGGAGGAGAGTGTCGCCGCCAAGCAGGAGCGGGTAGCGTGCCTCGGCACGTCCATCCGGAACGACACCGTGTTCGTCGAACGGATCCTGGCCCTGGTGCCGCAAGACGCGGACTCGATGAGCGTCGGCTCGGCCGCCTCCATCGAGCGGTGCGGCCCACCCGACTGGTCGGGCACCGTGCACACGCACGTGGCGCTCTACACCTCCGACCTGCCGTCGAAGCGCTTCTCGGCGCAGGACCGTGGGGTCATGCGCCAATGGTACGAGCGATGGAAGGCCGACGGCGTGTTCTGCCTGGTCTACAGCCCGCGCGATGCGCACTGCGAGGCGGATGGCGTGGTGGGCGGCATGCGCAGGCGGCCGCTCATTGTCCGCTGAGGGTCCCGCCCGGCGCGCTCACGAGAACGGGCGTCGCGCGAGCAGGGCGTCGGGTCGGGCTGTCCAGAGCCGTGCGTCGAGGCCCCAGGTCCGCCCGGCCCGGCTGAAGAAGAAGGCGATCATGAGGGCGAAGAGCACCAGGTGAAAGCCTTGCTGGCCCGGCGACATCCACTGCGTGGCCAGCCCGTAGTTCGTGACCAGGACCAGTCCTACCAGCGACGCCACCCCCGTCAGCAGTCCCAGGGTCAGCCCGACGCCGGCGATGGCCTCGCCCAGGGCGGTGAGATGGGCGAAGAGCTCGGGGTGGGTCAGCACCGTGTTTTCGAGGAAGTGCTTGTAGAACAGGACGGGGTTCTCGGAGGCCTGCTTGGTCACGATGGTGGGCATCGTGTGGATCCAGCGCTCGGAAGCGCCCGGCAGCGGGAGGATGCCGCCCACCATCACCAGCCCGAGCTTCGTGTAGACCGCCTTCGCGAAGTACAGCCCCACCACGATGCGCAGGAACGCGATCCATCGATCGGGATGCGACATGCTGGCGACGGTTCGCGACGAATACGTCATCGGGTGCGGCTCCTCGGATAGGTGTCCAACCGCTAAACCTCGACCCCCACCTCCGAAAACACAAACGTCCAGGTGTCGGTCAGCTCGTCGAGCACCTTCGACAGCGGCTTCCCGGCTCCGTGCCCCGCCCGTGCCTCGAGCCGGAGCAGCACTGGGCGACCCGAGGTCGTGGCGGCCTGGAGCCGGGCCGCCATCTTCCGCGCATGCATCGGGTCGACCCGCGTGTCGCTCTCCGCGGTTGCCAGCAGCACCGCCGGATAGTCCGTTCCCGGCCGCACGTGGTGGTAGGGGGAGTAGGCGCGGAGCCAGGCGAACTCCGCCGGCTCGTCGGGCGAACCGTACTCGGGGATCCAGAGCCGGGCGATGAGGAACCGGTGATACCGCAGCATGTCGAGCAGCGGGACCTGCACGACCACCGCGCCGAACAGGTCCGGCCGCTGGGTCAGCACCGCCCCCATCAGGAGCCCGCCGTTGGAGCCCCCGGCCACCGCCAGCCGATCGGGCCTGGTATATCCCTCCCGAACGAGCCACTCGGCCGCCGCCACGAAGTCGTCGAAGCTGTTCTGCTTCCGGCCGAGCATCCCGCCCTGATGCCAGGCCTCGCCGTACTCACCGCCTCCCCGGATGTTGGGAATCGCGACGACGCCGCCGTGCTCCAGCCAGAGCAGCAGCGAGCGGGAGAACGCGGGCGTCATGCTGATGTTGAATCCACCGTAGCCGGTGAGATACACCGGCGCATCGCCGCTACGGGCGAGTCCGCGCGGTTGCACCAGGAACATGCTGACCGAGGTCCCGTCCCGGGACTCGACCTGGACCTGGCGCACCTCGAACCGCTCGGGGTCCACATCGGCCTCGACCCGCCGCCACAAGGTCTGCTCGTCGCGTTCCAGGTCGATCCGATACACGCTGGGCGGGACCGTGTAGGACGAGAACCCGAAGAACAGCTCGTTGCCGTCCCATTCGCCGCCGACCCCGAACAGGCTACCCAAGGTCGGCAGCTCGACCTCGCGCCGGAGGCCGCCGTCCAGGTCCGCCAGGCGGAGGCGCGACGACGCGCGCTCGAGGTAGCTGAGCGCGAGCCGGTGACCGAGCACGCGTACACCCTCCAGCACCGCGTCCGGCCGCGGCGGCACGAGCTCCCGCCAGTGCCCGCGCGTCGGGTGCTCGGGATTCACCTCGTACAGCCGGTAGGTCGGCGCATCGAGGTTGGTCCTCAGGAACAGGCGGCCGTGCGCCACCTCGCCGTCGAACGAGGCCGGCAGATTCTGGGCCACCACGAGGAGGGGCGGGGCGGGCGTCGTGGCCGTGCGGCGATCGCCGAGATAGAGGTCGGTCTGGTCGAAGGTGCGGGCCACGCCCACGAGCAGCCAGCGTCCGTCGGGCGATACGCTCACGCTCGGCCAGTACTCCTTGCGTTCGGGGCGGTGGACCAGCGGATCGTCGGCGGGATCGGTGCCCAGCGCGTGGAAGTAGATCGCGCGGTGGTAGTGCTCCTCGCCCTCGGGCACTTCACCCGGCGCGGGGTAACGGGTGTAATAGAAGCCGGAATGGTCGGGCAGCCAGGCGAGGTCGGCCGCCCGGGTGCGCGGGATCCGGTCCGGTAGCAGGACGCCGCGCGACACGTCGAGCACGTGGAGCACGCTCTGCTCGCTGCCGTCCAGGGACAGGCCATAGGCGAGGAGCTGGCCGTCGTCACTGGGGAAATACCAGTCGAGCGCGGTGGTGCCCGCGGGGTCGAGCGCGTTGGGATCGATGGCCACCCGATCCTCGCCATCCGCCCCCTCGCGCACGTACAGCACCGGCTGGTTCTGGCGGCCGTCGCGCCGCTGGTAGAAGTAGCGGCCACGCACGGAGGTCGGCACGCTGATCGCCCCGATGGCCAGGAGTTCGTCCAGGCGGGCGCGGATCTTCGCCCGCGCCGGGGCGCGGGCCAGGTAGGACTCGGTGAGCGCGTTCTGGCGCTCGGTCCACGCCCGGGTGTCGGGGTCGTCGCCGTTCTCGAGCCAGCGATAGGGATCGGGGATGGTCTGGCCGTGCAGCACGTCGGCGGCGTCGACCGTGTGGGTCGGCGGGTAGGCGAGCTCAGTCACCCAAGTTGATTCCCAGGTCGCGCGCCGTCTGGATCGTATCTGAGTCCAGCGGGACGTTCTTGGACCGGCCGACGACGTTTTCCAGCGGCACGCGGGTGATGTCGGGCCCGTTCAATCCGACCATGGTCCCGAAGGCCCGGTCGCCGATGGCCCGCACCGCCGCGACGCCGAAGCGAAGTGCGAGCAGCCGGTCGTAGGTCGTGGGGGTGCCGCCCCGTTGGAGGTGACCCAGCACCAGCGTCCGGGTCTCCTTGCCGGTGTGGTGCTCGATCGTTCGCGCCACCTTGCTAGCGATCCCGCCCAGCCGGTCGACGGTGCCCACCCCGCGGCGCTCCACCAGCTCGACCGTGCCGTCGCGCGGGCGCGCGCCCTCGGCCACGACGACGATGCTGAAATGCCGCCCCGCGGCCTCCCGGCGCCGGATCTTCTCGCACACCTTCTCGATGTCGAAGGGGATCTCCGGAATCAGGATCACGTCCGCGCTGCCGGAAAGGCCGCTGTAGAGGGCGATCCAGCCCGCGTAGCGTCCCATCACCTCGACCACGAGCACGCGCTCGTGGCTCTCGGCGGTGGAGTGCAGCTTGTCGAGTGCCTCCGTGGCGGTACTGACCGCGGTGTCGAATCCGAAGCTCCGCTGGGTCCCGCTCACATCGTTGTCGATGGTCTTGGGCACGCAGACCACGGGCAGGCCCTTCCGCCAGAGGTCGTGCGAGATCTGGAGGCTGCCGTCGCCGCCGATCGAGACCAGGGCGTCGAACCCGCTCGCCTGAAATGCGGCGACGAGGTCATCCGAGCGGTCGTGCTCGTATTCCTCGTCCTGCTCGTTGCGGCTGACGTAGCGGAAGGGATTCCCGCGGATGGTGGTCCCCAGGATGGTGCCGCCCAGGTGAGTGATCCCGCGAACCTCCGCGGGACCCAGGGGCACGACACCGTTGAACGAGAGCAAGCCTTCGTACCCGCGCTGGATGCCGTAGGCCTTCCAGCCCCGCCCATGCGCCGAGAGCACCACGGCGCGAATGACCGCGTTGAGACCCGGTGCGTCGCCGCCGCCCGTGGAGATCGCGATGCGCATGTCAGTCCGGGCGGGGAATCAATTTCAGGATCTCTCCGGGCTGCGCGTGGCGCCGAAGCGCCTTCTTCGAGAACACCAGTTTGCCATCCACCGTGACTTCGAACACGCCGCCGGACGACGGCACCAGCCGGATGTCGGCGTCGGGCACCACCTCTCTCAGCTCAGCCGCCAGACCGGTGGCTCGAGGCTGGTAGTTTCAAACGACACAGTACTCGATGATCACGCGCATCGACGTCTCCCAACGGGTTCGGGGAAGGGTCGCCGGAATCGTAGCGGGCCCGCGGAACGATGCCAAGGGCGCCGCGGGCGACGTGACGGGGCTCCTTGTCAGTCGTCCCTGGAGACCGTATCTATTTGATCCATGCGAACCTACCCACACCCCGTCAGGGGCTGGGCCGGGGGGCTTCGGCTCCTGGCCGGCCTCGCCCTCTTGGTGGTCTGTGCCCGTCCCGTGCCTGCCGTCGCCCAGGAAGCCAGGAAGTACCTGGTCGAGCTCAGCGTGGCCGGCGCGTACCAGTCGTACGACAGCGCCACCGATCTGGGCGGGGCGCCTGGCGGCGTGGCCCGGCTCGGGGTGTGGCTGCCGCTCAATTTCGAACTCGAGCTGGAGGGCGGCTTCGCCTCGCCCAAGACCAATGCCGATGACGAGGGCGTCAGCGTAAAGAGCCTCGGGATCTCCGCGCTCTACAATTTCCTGATCGGCACGGGGAGTTCGTTCTACGTGAAGGCGGGCGGCGGCTCGACCAAGTACGGCAGCGACTGCCCGGGCACGGCGGTTCCCGGCGCGCCGATCTGCGGGAAAAGCGGAGCGCTCATGGCCGGGGTCGGCTTCCGGGTCGGCGTCACCCCGACCGTGATGATCCGCGCCGAGGGCCTTTACAACCGCAACAAGAGCGATCCGCCGGCGCCGCTCGAATCGAAGTCGCTGTCCAACTTCGGCATCAGCGCGGGGGTGAGCGTCATGCTGGGCAGCAAGCCGATTCTCGACGCCGACGGCGACGGCGTGCTCGACAACCGTGACCGCTGCACCGATACGCCGCAAGGTGCGAGCGTGGACGCGCGCGGCTGCCCCAGCGACGGGGACGCCGATGGCGTGCCCGACGGGGTGGATAGCTGCCCGACCACGGTTGCCGGCGCGGCCGTGGATGCCCGTGGCTGCTCCAAGGACTCCGACGACGACAACATTCCCGACGGGCTCGATCGCTGCCCGGACACGCCCGCGGGCGTGCTGGTCGATCCGCGGGGCTGCCCCAAGGACAGCGACGGCGACCAGATCCCCGACGGCCTCGACCGTTGCTCCGAGACACCCCGCGGCGCCACCGTCGACGCGCTCGGGTGCCCCGGCGACGAGGACGGCGATGGCGTGCTCGACGGCCTCGACCGGTGTCCCCGGACGCCGACCGCTACCCCCGTGACGCCGAATGGCTGCGCCCAGGGCCAGGCCCCCGGTCGCGCCGCCCCATCCGCGGCACCGCCCCCGGCGAACGCGGCTCCGGTCCCCGTGCCCGTCCCGTCCGCCGGGCAGCCGGGTGCGGCTCGACCCAACGCCGCACAGCCCCCACCCAAGACCCAGCCGGACACCCTCGCCCGGCCGATGCGGCGGCCGAACGCCACGGTGCCCACCGCCGGACTGGTGGCGGGGATCGTCTCGGGCGTGGCGTTCGCGCCGGGGACGGCGCGGCTCCAGCCGTCCGCTTACGTGGCGCTCGACTCGATCGCCGAGATGCTGCGCGCGAACCCGAAGGCGCGAATCGAGGTCGGCGCGCATACGGACAACAGCGGGTCCGCCGCCGACAACCTGCGGATCACGTCACTCCAGGCCGAGGCCGTGCGGGACTACTTGGTGGTGAAGGGCGTGAACTACCAGCAGATCGTGGCTCGGGGATACGGATCGTCCGTCCCGCTGACCCCGGACACCACGCCGAGCGGGCGGGCAGCCAACCGGCGGGTCGAGATTCGACCGGTGACGACCGGCCCTTGATTTGCGTTGACGGGCGATGGAGGTGCACACCGGGTGCTCCTCCATCTCCTTCTCACGCAATCACCTGGGGCCATGCTCCGCTTCCTGCTGCTCGCCGGCTTCAGCTTCGTTCTGCACGCCGCGTCGCTTTCCGCCCAACAGACCCCGCGCTGGGGTGACGAGCTTCCGCCCGCACCGCCGCCGCCCGACTCGCTGTTCGCCATTCCCAAGGTCGCGCTGCCCGTTGAGTGGCCCGCGCCCCCGCTCACCCGCCCGCCCAGCCCCGTGCGCGCCATCTACGTCAACGCCTGGGCCTTCGGCGGCCGGCGGTTCTACGACCTGGTGAAGCTCGCCGACCGGACCGAGATCAACGCGTTCGTGATCGACGTGAAGGACGACACCGGCTACCTGACCTACCGCTCCGACGTGCCGACCGCCGTCGCCATCGGCGCCAACGGTCAGCTCCGCGCCCGCGACGTGCGCGAACGGCTGCGCGTCCTCCGCGAGCATGGGATCCATCCCATCGCGCGCATCGTGGTGGCCAAGGATCCCCTGCTCGCGTCGAGGAAGCCGGGCTGGTCGGTGCAGCACGTGGACGGCGGGCTCTGGCGGGACCGGCTCCAGTTCGCCTGGGTGGACGCCTTCAACGACTCGGTGTGGGTGTACGCGGCCCAACTCGCGGCGGAAGCGGTGCGCGTCGGATTCGCGGAAGTGCAGTACGACTACGTCCGGTTCCCGGACGAGCCGGAGAGCCGGCTGGCCTCCGCGGTCTTCTCGGGACGCCGGCCCGGCGAGACCAAGCGGCAGGGGGTCGCCCGCAACCTGCGGCTGCTGCGCGAGCGCACGCGCGCGCTGGGCGTGCCGTTCACGATCGACGTGTTCGGCCTGACCACCAGCGCCACGGGCGACATGGGGATCGGCCAGCTGTGGGAGGACCTGGTGACCACGGCCGACGTCGTCCTGCCGATGGTGTATCCCAGCCACTACGCCCGAGGCCACTACAACCTCGCGCGCCCAAACAGCGAGCCGTACAAGGTGATCCGCCGGGCGATGCAGGACGCCCTCAGGCGCTCCGCCGCGCTCGGCAAGACTGCCGAGATCCGGCCCTATCTCCAGGCGTTCACCCTGGGGCAGCCGCACTACACGCCGGTGGAGGTGCGCGAGCAGATCCGAGCCGCCGAGGAGCTGGGGATTCGTTCCTGGGTGCTGTGGAACCCGCGCAGCGCTTACGATCCGGGGATCTTTCGGCCCCGGACGACGGCCGCCAGCGTGTCCACGAATGGCGAGCCCCGTCTCACGGAGGGGACAGATTAGCGGCTCCTGACCGGGCCGCGCTGCCGGATGGAACTCGACAACTGTCATGGTGGTAGCATATTAGGCCGGGCCGGCCGAATCGGCCCGGCCTTTGCCTTTGGGCATCTTGACCGCCCCCTTGGGGGCTGTATTCTCCAAAGCCCGTTTACCGACGACGCCACCCTACAGGAGCCCACGATGGACATCCGGACTCGCTTCGGTCTGCTGCTCGTGTTCGCCGCTACGCTGGGAGTCACCCCGGCCGCGGCCCAGGCACCCGCGGGAGTGACGCCGGCGGCCGTCGCCCAGGGGGACAGCATTTTCCACTCGAAGGGCAACTGCTACGCGTGCCACGGGGCGAATGCCCAGGGCGCGGTCGGCCCGAACCTGACCGACGCAGAGTGGATCCACAGCGATGGCTCGTACGACGCCATCGTCAAGCAGGTCACGTCCGGCGTGCCGAAGGAGGAGTCGAAGAGCGGGATCCCGATGCCGGCCAAGGGGGGGTCCTCGATCACGGACGATGAGGTCAAGGCGGTGGCGGCGTACGTCTATTCCCTGAGCCACAAGTCTTGATGGGCTCGGCTGAGCCAGGGGAGAGAGCCCGGCCTCCGCACAAGCCGACAGTGCTCCGTCCGGGCTCTCTCCCCTAGCTCAGCCTAGATCTCAGACCCGGATTGCAGGGCGCACACGCGTGCGCCCTTTTCGCTAGCTTCCACCGATGACCGTCAACCGTCTCGACGCCGCTTCGTCAGCGTATCTCAAGTCCGCCGCGCATCAGCCCATTCATTGGTATCCCTGGGGTGACGAGGCCTTTGCGGCGGCGCGGTCGCAGGATCGGCCGGTGCTGCTCGACATCGGCGCGGTCTGGTGCCACTGGTGCCACGTCATGGACGGCGAGTCGTACGAGAACCCCGCCCTCGCGGAGTTCCTGAATCAGCACTTCGTCTGCATCAAGGTGGACCGGGACGAGCGGCCCGATGTCGACGCGCGATATCAGCGGGCGATCCAGGCGCTGACCCGGCAGGGCGGCTGGCCGCTCACCGCCTTCCTGACACCGGCGGGGGAAGTGTTCTACGGCGGGACCTACTTTCCGCCCGACGGCATGCACGGGCGGCCCGGGTTCCGCACCGTGCTGGAGAGCGTGCTGGATGCCTACCGGTCGCGGCGCGGCCAGGTCATGTCGCAGGCGTCGGCGGTGCGCAGCGTGGTGGCCGACGATCTCGACGAGGCGGCGGCCGGCGAGCCCGGTCTCGCGCTGCTCGACGCCGCCGTGTCGCAGATGGCGCGGGCCCTCGATCCCGTGAACGGCGGCTTCGGTCAGGCCCCCAAGTTTCCCCACCCCGGCGCCATGACGCTGCTGCTGCATCGCTGGGCGGACCAGCCCGGCGAGCCGACGCGCGGCATCCTCGACCGCACGCTCCACGGTATGGCATGCGGCGGCGTCTACGACCACCTGGGCGGCGGCTTCCACCGCTACAGCGTGGACGCGGAGTGGATCGTCCCCCACTTCGAGAAGATGTCGTACGACAATTCGGAGCTGCTCAAGGTCTACCTCGATGCCTACGCGGTCTTCGGGATCGAGGAGTACGCGAGGGCCGCGCGCGGCATCGTGCTCTGGGTGCGGGAGACCGGATCGGATCCGGAGGGCGGCTACGCCGCGAGCCAGGACGCGGACGTCGGCCTCGACGACGATGGCGACTACTTCACCTGGACCCGGGACGAGGCCGCCGCCGCGCTGAGCCCGGCGGAGCTCGAGGTCGCCGCGGCGTACTACGACATCGGCACCGCGGGCGAGATGCATCACAACCCGGCGAAGAACGTGCTGTACGTCGCGGCCTCGGTGGCGCAGCTCGCCAGCCGCCTGGCCCAGCCGCCCGACGACATCCGCGCGACGCTCGAGCGCGCGACGGCGAAGCTTCTCGCCGCGCGGAGCGCGCGGCCGGCGCCGTTCGTCGATCGGACCCGGTATGCCAACTGGAACGCGATGATGGCGTCCGCCATGCTCCGCGCCGGTGCGGTCCTGGGCGACGACGACGCGCGCCGCCACGCGATCCTCACGCTGGAGCGTCTCCGCCGCGAGCGCGTCGCGGACGACGCCGTCGCGCACACGCCCGGCGGCGTGACCGGCCTGCTCGACGACCAGGTCCAGGTGGCCGCGGCAGCGCTGGACGCCTACGAGGCCACCGGCGAGGCCGGCTGGCTGACCTGGTCGGAGCAGCTCATGGACCGCGTCTGGACCGACTATTGGGACGAGGCCAAGGGAGGGCTGTTCGACACCGCCCGGGCGCGCGGCGCCGAGCCCGGCCTGCTGCCGGCGCGGGCCAAGCCGGTGCAGGATGCGCCCACACCGTCGCCGAACGGCGTCGCCGGCATCGTCTGCGCCCGCCTGCACGAACTCACCGGTGCCGCTCGCTGGCGAGAGCGGGGGTTCGCCCTGGTCCGCGCGTTCGCGGGACGCGCCGGGGAGCTCGGGCTCTACGCCGCGGCGTATCTGCTGGCGGTGGACTGGCTGCTCTCACCCACCACCCACCTCGTGATCGTCGGGGAGCCGGGCGACGCCGTCGCCGACAGGATGCACGCCGACGCCCTGGCGACGTTCGTCCCGCGCCGAGTCGTCCGTCGGCTGTCCCCGAGCGACACGAAGGGACCGTCCTTGCCGCCGGCGATGGCGGGCATGGTGGCCGCCGGCCGCGCCCCACGCGGCTATGCTTGCACCGGCACGAGCTGCCGCGCGCCGGCGGATACGGAGGAGGCCTGGCGGGCCACGCTCGACGGGCTGATTCCGCCGGCGGACTGACGGCGATCCGGTTTCACCGCGATCTTCCAACACATCTCCACCCAGATCGAGCGTCCGCCTGACTCTGGCTCCGTCGCCCGCACAACGTGAGGCCATCGAGGCCCCGCTTGGCCCCGTCCTGGTGGTGGCCGGCCCGGGCGCCGGCAAGACCTATTGCCTGATCGCCCGGATCGCCAGGCTGATCGCCTGGCACGGGCTCGACCCCCGGCGCATCTGCGCCGTCACCTTCACCAACAAGGCCGCCGACGAGATCGCCGCGCGGCTCCAGCGGGAGATCGGTCCGCTCGCCGAGGACGTGACCCGCGGCACGCTGCACGCGCTCTGCTTCACCGTGCTGAGGGATCATGCGAGCGCCGCGGGCCTCCGCCGCGGCTTCGGCATCGCAGACGAGGATTACCAGCGCCGGGTGCTCCGGCGGCTCCGGATCCGCCCCGAGCGCCAAGCGCAGCTGCTGCTCCTCTTCGGACGCCACCGCCTGCAGCACGTCCCCCTCACCGCGGGCGACCGCGAGCTGTACGAGGCGTACAGCGACGCCCTGCGCGCGCGGAACCTGGTCGACTACGACGACCTGATCGCCCGCACCGGCGAGCTGCTCCGGACGCGCGCCGACGTACGGCTCGACGTGCGGGCCCGCTGGGACTATGTCCTGGTCGACGAGTTCCAGGACCTGAGCCTGGCCCAGTACGAGGTCGTGACCGAGCTGGCCGCGCGCCACCGCAACTGCTTCGCCGTGGGCGACGACGAGCAGTCCATCTTCTCCTGGACCGGCGCCGACCCGGCCATCCTCGGCCGGTTCCGCGACGACTTCGGCATCGCCAACCCGATCATCCTCGATCTGAACCGGCGCTGCTCGCGCCAGATCTTCGAGACCGCGCGCCGCCTCGTCTCCCACAATCCCGGCCTGTTCGAGAAACGGCTCGAGGCGACCAGGGACTCGGAGCACTGCGTGGCGGCCTACGCCTTCGCGGACGAATCCTGCGAGGCCGCGTGGGTGGTGGGCGACCTGCTGCACGATCGGGCGGGGTCGCAGCGGGCGTGGGGCGACTATGGGGTGCTGTACCGCTCCCATCGCATCGGCCAGCAGCTCGAGACCCGGTTCATCGAGGCCGGTGTCCCCTGCCTGATGGCGCGCGGCCAGGCGCTGCTCGACGACGAGCTGATCGGCGTCATCGTGGCGAGCCTCCGGATCATCCAGGCGCCCGATGACCCGCTCCCGGTCGAGGCGTTCGCCGAGCGGGTGCTGCCGCCGGCCCTGGTCCAGCGCGTCCGGGCCGTGCACCGCGACGTCGATCTGCTTACGGGCCTCCGCGTGTTCGCCCGGACGATGCGCGGAGACCCCGACGCACGCCACGCCTGGCGGTTCGTGTTCCACGTCGAGAACCTGGCCGGGCTGAGCCGGACGCACGACACCCTGCCCGAGCTGATCGACGCGCTGCTGGCGGAGCGGCTGGGCCCCTACCGCAATCCGCTCGACGAGCGGGCCGCCGAGCTCACCGACCCGGCCGAGCTGCCCGGCGCCGCGTATCTGGCCGAACGGCTGCTGGAGACTCGGGATCGAGCCGCCAGGGTGTGGCTCGAGCCGGACCGCGGCATGGACCTGGTCCTGCTCCCCATGCTCAAGGCCGTCGTCGGGGATCGGGTCTACCGCCTCGGACCGGACGACCGCCCGGCGCCCGGCGACCTCGTCCTCCGCGCCGGGAGCGTCCGCCCCCTCCTGGTGTTCAAGGCCCTGCAGCTGCTGCAGTGCCGCGGGCTCGGCGACCCGCTCCAGGACTACGTCGCCTTCGATCTCGAGACGACCGAGATGGACCCCGGCGCGTGCGACATCGTCGAGCTCGCCGCCGTCCGCGTCCGCGGGCGCGTGATCGTCGATCAATTCCAGCGGCTGGTCCGCCCCTCGCGCCCGATCAGCCCGCGGGCGTCGGCGGTGCACGGCTACCACGATGCGGACGTCCGCGATCAGCCGACGCTGGCGGAGGTCTGGCCGGGGTTCCGGGCGTTCGTCGGCGACGATCTGCTGGTCGCGCACAACGGGCACACGTTCGACGTGCCCGTGCTTCGCCGCGTGGCGGCGGGCCTGCCGGGTGTGGACGAGCTGGTCTTCTTCGACACGCTGCCGCTCGCGCGCTCGCTGATGGACGAGAGCGCGCGGCTCGAGGATCTGGCCCACCGGTTCGGCGTCTCGCGCGGTCGGTCGCATCACGCCATCGACGACGCCGGCACGCTCGTCGGCGTGGCGCGCCACCTGGGCGAGCTCCGGCTGGTGCGCGCGCGGAAGACCGCGCTCGTCCAGCTGCTCGGCTGGCTCGGGCTGGCGCTCGCGCTCGATCCGTCCGCGGAGCTGACCGTCGAGGAGCGACTGTTCCGCGATCTCGCCACGCCGGCCGCCCTCGGGCGCTACAGCGGCTGCCTCGAGACGTACGCCGAACAGGCCGGCACCGACGCGCCCTCCGCGGAGGAGCTGATCGAACGGCTCGGCGGGCAGCGGCTGCTGGAGCGCCTCCGGAGCGATCGCCCGGTGTCCGAGCGGTATCCCGCGTCCGCCGCCCGGCTCCAGGCGCTGGTCGAGAGCAGCGCCGCGCCGAGGCTGGCCGAGAGCTTGGAGCTGATCCTCAACCGGGTCGCGCTCTCGCGCAGCGACGGATCCGGCACCGATGACCACCGGGTGAGCCTGCTCACGCTGCACGCGACCAAGGGACTCGAGTTCTCCCGAGTCTACGTCGTGGGGGTCGAGGACAACCAGCTGCCCGGCGCCATCGCGCTGGAGGACGACAAGCGACGGGAGATCGAGGAGGCGCGCCGGCTGCTCTACGTGGGGATGACGCGGGCGAAGGACCGGCTGGTGCTGACGCGCTCGGCGCAGCGCGCCGGCCGGCCCAGCGGCGGCGATCTGTTTCTGCGCGAGGCGGGCTTCCTGACCAGGGTGTTAGATTAGCGCCGGACCTTCTTCGGAGCGCCTGCACCGTGGCCAAGACCGCGACCATCGAGACCAGCAAGGGCACCATCGTCGCCGACCTGTTCGACACCGAGACGCCCAATACCGTCGCCAACTTCGAGAAGCTCGCCAACAGCGAGTTCTACGACGGTACCCGCTTTCACCGCGTCATCAACAACTTCATGATCCAGGGCGGCGACCCGCTGTCCAAGGATCCCAACAACCCGCGCGTCGGCACCGGCGGCCCGGGGTACAAGATCAAGTGCGAGACGCACCTCAACACCCACAAGCACGTGGCCGGCACGCTGTCGATGGCGCATGCGGGCAAGGACACGGGCGGGAGCCAGTTCTTCATCTGCCACGCGCCCCAGTCGCACCTCGACAAGGTGCACACGGTCTTCGGGCAGGTGCGGCAGGGGATGGACGTGGTCAACAGCATCAAGCAGAACGACGTCGTCACGTCGATCCGGGTGGCCTGACCTGCACCTCGACTTCGCCATCGTCGCCGACTACGCCCTGATCGACCAGCAGGGCAAGCTCAGCGTGCTGGGCATCTTTCAGCACGTCTGGCTCACCAGCTTCCCCAGCATGTGCCCGCGCACGCATCTGGTGCTGCGGGTGCGCGGGCGGCGCACCGAGATCGGGGTGCACGCCATCCGTATCCGCTTCGTGGACGAAGGCGGCACCGAGCTGCTCGGCGGCGAAGGAACGGTGCAGTTCGGCGAGCCGCCCGCCGGCGTGGTGGACGTGGAGGCCGGCGCGGTGCTGGTCTTCGACGTGCCGCTGCCCCGCCCAGGCGGGTACGCCTTCGAGATCTCGCTCGACGGCGAGGTCTCGGCCCGCGTGCCGCTCACCGCCGGATACGCGCAGGCCTCGTAGGCACCCGGAGCCGCCATGACGCTCGATCGTGATCGCGCCCACGCCCTGGTGCACGAGTACACCCAGTCCGACGCCCTGCGAAAGCACATGTACGCGGTGGAGACGGCCATGCGGGCGATGGCCGCCCGGGCCGGCGAGGACGTCGAGGCCTGGGGATTGGTTGGCCTGGTGCACGACTTCGACTATGAGCGGTTCCCCAACGCCGCCCACTCGGCCACCGAGGAGCATCCCGCGGAGGGCGTCCGGATCCTGACGGCGGAAGGTCTGCCCGAGGCCAGTGGCCGCGCCATCCTGGGTCATGCCAACTACACGGGGGTCCCGCGCGACACCCCGATGGCCCAGGCGCTGTTCGCGGTGGACGAGCTGTGCGGTTTCCTCGTCGCCTGCGCCCTGGTCCGTCCGTCGCGCAGCCTGCAGGATCTCGAAGTGTCGAGCGTCAAGAAGAAGCTCAAGGACAAGGCGTTCGCGCGCGGCGTGAGCCGCGACGACGTGGTGCAAGGCGCGGCCGAGCTGGGCGTGCCGCTCGACGACCACATCGCGTTCGTGCTCGAGGCGCTTCGCCCCGACGAGCGCCGGCTCGGCCTCGGCACGGCATGACCGGCGCCGGCGGCGGCGTCACCGCCATCAGCGCCGCCCAGTCGGTCACGAGCGCGATCAATCGTGCGGCCGGCGGCCGGCCGATCCCCGGCAATCGGGTCACCCTGCTGATCGACGGCCCCTGCGCCTACGACGCGATGACGGACGTCATCGCCACCGCCAGCCGCTGGATCCATTTCGAGAACTACATCATCCGCCCCGACGCGGCGGGCCGGCGCTTCGCCGAGGCGCTGGCCGCGCGGGCGCGCGAGGGTCTGCCCGTCCGATTGCTGTACGACGCGCTCGGCTGCCTCGGCACCCCGCGCTCCTACTGGCGGCACCTCCGCGAGGCCGGCGTCGAGGTCCGGCCGTTCCGGCCGCTGTCGCCGCTCGACCTGGTGCCGAATTTCTCGCGCAATCACCGCAAGCTGGTCGTGGCGGACGGCGCGCGGGCGGTCATGGGCGGGCTCTGCATCGGCCGCGAATGGACCGGCGAGGGCACTGACGACGGCCACGGGTGGCGCGACACGGCCGTGGAGATCGCCGGACCGGCCGCCGCGGTGCTGGACCAGGCATTCGCCAGCACGTGGAGCATTGCCGGCGGCCTGTTGCCCGACGAGCACGTCGCGAGGCGGGTGACGCCGCAGGGGCAGGCGGAGGTGCGCGTGATCGGCGGGGAGCCAGGGCACGAGCGCACCTATCGCGTCATCGAGCTGCTCGCCGCCGGCGCGATCGACCGCCTGTGGATCACCGACGCCTATCTCGTGGCGCCGCCGCGCCTGTTCCAGGCCCTGAGGGACGCGGCCCGCGACGGGGTCGATGTGCGGCTGCTGGTGCCGGGGACGAGCGACCTGCCGCTGGTGCGGAATCTCTCCCGCATCGGCTATCGCGAGCTGCTCAAGAGCGGAGTGCGGATCTTCGAGTGGGACGGGCCGATGCTGCACGCTAAGACCAGCGTGGCCGACGGACGTTGGAGCCGGGTCGGGTCGAGCAACCTCAACCCGTCGAGCCTGGTCGGGAACTACGAGCTCGACGTGCTGATCGAGGACCCGGGCCTGGCCGACGCCATGGAGCGCCAGTTCCGGCTCGACATCGCGCGGAGCCGGGAGGTCACCCGGCGCCCCGCTCGGGGGCCGCAGCGCATCAGCGCGGCGCTGCCGACGGTGCTCCGCCGTGAGGACCCCGAGATCAAGGGCTCGGTGCACCACCCCAGCGCGCGCGAGCGCAGTCGGCGCGCGGCCCTGGCCGTGCGGTCGCTGATCACCAACGCCCGCCGCTCCATCTTCCTCCCGCTCACCGTGATCCTGATCTCGCTCGGCACCCTCTTCTTCACCCTGCCCAAGATCACCGCCTATGCCTTCGGCGTGTTGTGCGGCTGGCTGGCGCTGAGCGCCTGGCGGGAGGCGTTCAGGAGACGGGCGGATCGGTGAGGCGGGCGAGCCGACGCTACGCCTCAGGGCCCGTGTGGCCGCCGCCCGCCCCGATGGGCATCCATCCGCTTCGTGATCTCGGCGAATTTTTCCTGTTGATCCGGCGTCAGCACCGCCTGGATCTCGGTTCGGGTCTTCGTCGCGATCGCCTCGAACCGGGGCCGCGCCTCCATCATGAGCGCACGGAGATCCGATTCACGGCGGGTGAGGACCGAGTCGATCCGCGCATGCTGCTCCGGGGTGAGCTTGAGCTCCCGATCCAGGCGCTCGAGCATCCACCCCTTCACTTCCGGCGGAGGGCCATGTGGAGGTCCTCCCATGGCCAGCCCCGGCCACGCGCGCCGTGGCAGCGTGTGGTGGAGGAAAAAGCCCACGGCGACACCGGCGAGGAACACCAGCACGATGACGAGGCCGGCCACCACCCGGGACTTCCGAGCTTCGTTCATCGATCGCTCCATCCAGTGAACTCGTCGGTGCGTGCGGCCTGGATCATCGAGGTGAAGACGGCGTCGTCGGGGTAGTCCGCCACCACCCGGGCGAGCGCCACCGACTCGGGCGCGGTCTCATCGTCCACGTCGGCGTCTGACGACCCGAGGCCGCCGCTCCAGAGGAGCGCGCCGGCGCCGAGGATCGCGGCAACGCTGGCGGCCGCAGCCACCCGTCGCCATTGCACCACCACGTCCAGCCACTCCCGCGGTGCGCCCGTCACGGGCCGGGTCGCCGGCGCGACCCTCCGCATGACCGCGGCGTGCAGCCGCTCCCAATCCATGCCGGTCTCCGCCGGCGGACCCTCGGCTTCGCGCAGCAGGCGGGCGAGCGCCTCATCGCGAGGCGGATCCTGGTCCAGCGACCAGCGCGTGGGATCGTTCATCCGGTCGACTCCTGCAAGTGGGCGAGCATGCCGCGCAGGGCCTGGCGCGCCTCGTGGAGGTGCCAGCGCACGGTGCCTGGCGACAGCCCGAGCATCGCGGCGATCTCGGTGCCGCTGAAGCCGTCGAGCTCGAACAGCTGGACGACCATCCGCTGCCGCTCGGGCAGGTGCTGAAGCGCCGCCGCGATCGCGGCCGAGAGTCCCGCCCGCTCCGCCGCCACCGCGGGTCCCGGTTCGCGGCTCGCCACGCCCGCGTCATCGAGGGCCTCGGTGGTTCGGCGGCTCCGAGCCTTCCGGAAGTTGAGCCCGCGCGTGACCACGATCCGGTAGAGCCAGGGGCCGAACCGGCGCGCCGTGTCGAACGTCCCGATGTGGTCCAGCGCCGCGAGGAAGGCCTCCTGCACCACGTCCTCGGCGTCTTCCCGGTGACCGACCACTCGATAGGCCACCGCGAACGCCGGACGCATGTAGCGCCGCACCAGCAGCTCGAACGCGGCCGTGTCGCCCGCCTGCACCCGGCGGATGGCCTCGGTCTCCCGTGCGTCCGGGACGCCGGGGGGCACCGCGGGAGCCTGCGCCGAGTCCGCGGTTCCATCGATCATGGACAACTGCGGTGTGGCTGACGGAGAGGCGAGCAGGGCGTCAGGCGTAACCCTTCCTCGGCGAATTCTTGGGACACGGCGGCATCGACCGAGTATACAGCCCGTCCGGCCGCCGCGTTGGGCGGGGGACCCAACCGCGAGCGCGCTCGAGTGTACGACCAGGCGTAGGGGGAATCCCACGGTCGCCGGGGCGGCACCCCAACGTAGTGGCCGGACACGCCTTGCGTCCTGTCGGGGTCCCGGCGCCGTTTTCGCCCTGCCGTCGCGCGACGGCCGCACCGCCCGGCGAATCTGTCGTTGGTGTCCTGCCGGGCTATCTTCCGACTTCGACCCTGACCACGGGATCGCATGACTCGCGTGCCGCTCATACTGCTGGCGACTGCCCTGCTCCGCGCGCCGCTGGCGGCGCAGGACAAGTCCGTCACGCTGGCCGACGCCATCGCGCTCGCCCAGCGGACCCAGCCGGCGGTGATTCAGGCACAGAGTCAGGTCCGAACCTCCCAGGCCCAGCGGCGGAGCGCCTGGGGCAGCTTCCTGCCGTCACTTTCGGCCACCTCGTCGGCCAGCGATTTCTTCTCCGAGGGCCCGCCGCGCGTGGATCCGGTCACCGGACAGCTCACCGGCGGCAACAACTCCAGCCGGAGCATCAACACCTCGCTGAGCGCGAGCGTCGACCTCTTCACCGGGTTCCGTCGCGGCGCCGAGCTCAGTGCCGCCAAGGCCGGCGAGACGGAAGCCGGCGCCACGCTGGTGGACGCCCGGTTCCAGCAGGCGCTCACGACCACCAACCAGTTCTTCGATGCCCTGAGCGCCGCCCAGCTCCTGAAGGTCCGCGAGGCCAGCGTGCGCCGGGCCGAGGAACAGCTCAAGGTCTCCGTGGCTAAGCTGCGCGCCGGCTCGGCCACCCGGTCGGACTCGCTGCGCTCGTTGGTGACGTTGGGCAACACACGCCTCGACCTCATCCAAGCGCAGACCGACCTCGCGACCGCCGAGGCGAGCCTGGCCCGGCTCATCGGCGAGGTGGGCCGCGTCCACGCGATAGACGACTCGAGCTTCCACCGGGTCGCGGCCGTGGTCGACACCCAGGCGCTGCGCACCGAGGCGGAGGCCCGCTCGCCGCGGATCCAGAGCGCGGCCGCGAGCGCCGCGGCCGCTCACGCGAACGTCAAGGCCGCCCGCTCGGCGTACTGGCCCAGCCTGACGCTGGCGGCCAACACCGGATATAACGCCAACGAGGCCCAGGACTACACGTTCTTCAATCAGCATCAGGTGAGCCTCCGGATGAGCTGGAGCCTGTTCAACGGGTTCGATCGTGAGCTCACCATCGCGCAGCGCGAGGCGAGCTTCGACGTGGCCGAGGCCACGGCCGCCGACGAGCATCGCGCGGTCCAGGCCGAGCTCACCCAGCGCCTGGCCGAGCTCGACGCGGCCCGCTCGAAGATCGACATCACCGCCACCAGCGTCGCCGCGGCGACGGAAGACCTCCGGGTGCAGCAGGAGCGCTACCGGCTCGGCGTGGCGACCATCGTGGACGTGCTGACCTCGCAGGAAGCCCTCAACCAGGCGGAGGTGGACGTGGTGAACGCCCGCTTCGATTACCTCCGTGCCAAGGCGCAGCTCGACGCGCTGATCGGACGGACGCTGTGACCACGAGCCTGGGCGACACCGCCGAGCGGATGGCGATGCTGCCGGTCGACGTCCCGCGCGACGCGGTGATCGTCACCCGGAATCTCCAGCGGAACTACGACATGGGCGGCGAGGTGGTGCACGCCCTGCAGGGCGTCGACGTGGTCATCCGGAAGAACGAGTTCGTGGCCATCATGGGTCCGTCGGGCTCGGGCAAGTCCACCCTGATGAACCTGATCGGCTGCCTGGACAGCCCCACCGGCGGCGAGTACTGGCTCAACGGCCACCGGGTGTCGGAGCTGGGCGACGACGAGCTGGCCCGGATCCGCAACAAGGAGATCGGCTTCGTGTTCCAGACCTTCAACCTGCTGCCTCGCGCGACCGCGCTGCACAACGTGGAGCTGCCGCTGGTGTACGCCGGCCTCGGCGGGCGCGAGCGGCGGGAGCTGGCCACCGACGCGCTCCGGCGGGTGGGCCTGCTGGACCGGATGCAGCACCGGCCGAACGAGCTCTCGGGCGGCCAGCGGCAGCGGGTGGCGATCGCGCGGGCGCTGGTCAACCAGCCGAGCATCCTGCTGGCCGACGAGCCGACGGGCAATCTCGACAGCGCCACGAGCGAGGAGATCCTGGGTCTGTTCGAAGCCCTCTATCGCGAAGGCCAGACCATCGTTCTCGTCACCCACGAGGCGGACATCGCGGCCCACGCGCGCCGCCAGGTCCACCTCAAGGACGGCCGGGTGGAGCGGGACTTCGCGACCGAGGGGCGGCCCCGATGAAAGTCTCCCGGGTCGGGATGATCGTGCTGCTCACGCTCGCGGCGGCCTGCAAGAAGGAGACGCCGCAGATCGTCTATCGCGCCGTGCCGGTCGAACAGCGCGACATCGTGGTGTCGGCGCAGGCGGCCGGCGCCATCCAGCCGGACACGACGGTCGAGGTCAAGTCGAAGGCGTCGGGCGAGATCCTGCAGCTCAACGCGGAGACCGGGCAGCTCGTGAAGCGGGGCGCCCCGCTCGTGCGGATCGACCCGCGCAACGCGCGCAACACGCTCGCGCAGGCTCAGGCGGACCTCGACGTCGCCCAGGCCAAGCTGACCAACGCCACCAGCCAGAAGCGCCGGGCCGACGAGCTGTTCAAGAGCCAGTCGATCACCGAGCAGGAGCACGAGCAGGCGCTGCTGGACTACGCCGACGCGAGCGCGCAGGTAGTGCGCTCGCGCGTGTCGGTCGACAACGCCAAGATCCAGCTCGAGGACACCGATGTCCGGGCGCCGATCACCGGCACCGTCATCGAGAAGGACGTCGAGCGGGGGGCCGTCATCGCCTCGGCGACGTCGAACGTGAGCGGCGGCACCACGCTCCTCAAGATGGCCGACCTCAACCTCGTCCAGGTCCGGGCCCTGGTGGACGAGACCGACGTGGGCAAGATCAAGCCCGGCCAGCAGACCTCGGTCACCGTCGACGCGTTTCCCAACCGGACCTTCGACGGCACCGTGCTCAAGATCGAGCCGCAGGCACAGACCGAGCAGAACGTCACGGTGTTCCCCGTGCTCGTCCGGATCGACAACCGGGAGGGGCTGCTCCGCCCGGGCATGAACACGGAGGTCGAGGTGCACGTGGGCCGTCGCGAGCACGTGCCGGCCGTGCCCAACGCGGCGCTGCGTACTCAGCGCGACGTCGGGTCCGCCGCGCAGGTGCTCGGCCTCTCGGTGGAGTCCGTGCAGCAGCAACTGGCCGCGTCCAGCGGCCGCACGGCGAGCTCCGCGGGCGCGTCGCCCCGGACCACCGACGAGGAGACCGCCGGGCCGGACTCGACCCGGCGCGCGGGACGGGATTCGCTCCGGGGTGCCCGGCCCGACTCCATGCGCGGCATGCGGAGTGACTCCGCCCGCCCCCGCAGGGGACAGTTTGGCGGCGGGGGCCGGGCGTCCCGCGCCACCGACGCCGGCGGGGCGCTACATCGTGTTCGCCAAGCGCAACGGCGTGCCGACACCGGTGTGGATCCGCACCGGCCTCACCGACCTCGATTACAGCGAGGTGCTCGACGGTCTGCAGCCGGGTGACTCGGTGTACGTCCTGCCGAGCGCGAGCCTCATTCAGTCGCAGCAGGACATGCGGCAGCGGATGAACCAGATCACCGGCGGGGGCGCCGTGCCGGGAATGCAGCAACAGCCGACTGGTGGCGCGCGGAGCGGCGGCGGTGGGGCGAGCGGGGGCGGCGCGGCCGCGCCGCCGGGACGGTAGCGATGCTCCTCGGCGAGACCTTCGCGGTCGCCATCTCGTCTATCCGCTCCAACGCGCTGCGGTCGATGCTCACCATGCTGGGCATCATCATCGGGGTGGGGGCCGTGATCACGATGGTCGCCCTGGGCTCGGGCGCGCAGAAGGCCGTCGAGGATCGTATCGCGGCGCTCGGCGCCAACGTGTTCACCGTATTCGCGGGCCAGGGCCGGAGCGGTGCGATCATGATCACCGACCGCACCGTGCTCAGCACCGACGACTACGAGGCGCTGCGCCGGGACGCCACCCTGCTCAGCGCGGTGGTGCCGGAGGCGCAGCAGGCCCAGCAGGTGGTGTATGGCAACCAGAACCGCAACCTGCAGGTGATCGGCACGACCGCGAACTACACCGACGTCCGCAACTACACGGTGCCGTACGGCCGCATGTTCACCGACGGCGACGACGCGGCGCGGCAGCGCTATGCCGTCCTGGGCTCCGCGGTGGCCGAAATGCTCGGCGGCAACCCGGCCGCCATGATCCATCAGACCATCTTCATCCGCGGCATCCCGTTCGAGATCATCGGCGTGCTGAGCCCCAAGGGCGCCTCGGGCGGATTCCAGAACCCCGACGAGCAGATCCTCATCCCCCTGCAGACCGCGCAGTACCGGGTGTTCGGCACCAACCGGCTGCGCTCGATGTCGATCGAGGTGCAGGACGGCGTTCCGATCGAGCAGGGCATGGTCGATCTGGAGCGGGTGCTCCGGCGCGAGCACCACATCCGTCCGGGCGAGCCGAACGACTTCACCATCCGCAACCAGCAGGACGTGCTGCAGACCCAGCAGCAGGCCACTCGCGTCTTCACCACGCTGCTTGCCAGCATCGCGGCGGTGAGCCTCGTGGTCGGCGGCATCGGCATCATGAACATCATGCTGGTCTCGGTCACCGAGCGGACCCGCGAGATCGGCGTGCGCAAGGCGCTGGGAGCCACCCGGGGCAACATCCTGCTGCAGTTCCTCATCGAGGCGCTCACCCTCTGCATTCTCGGCGGGGTGCTGGGTATCCTGGTCGGCGTCGCGACGACGATCGTGCTCGCCCGGGTGATGCAGTGGAACACGCTGATCTCCCCGGCGGCGGTCGTCGTGGCCTTCGGCTTCAGCGCGCTCGTGGGTCTGTTCTTCGGCATCTGGCCGGCCCGCCGCGCCGCCAGGCTCGATCCGATCGTCGCCCTGCGGTACGAGTAGCCGGGCCGGCTGCGTGCCCGCCGATGTCCTGGTTGTGGGAGCGGGCGTCGCCGGGCTCGCGGCGGCCGAGCGGCTGGCGGCGGCCGGCCGCCACGTCGTACTGATCGAAGCGTGCGACCGGGTCGGCGGCCGGATCCGCACCCTGCATGACGCCGATATTTCCTTCCCCATCGAGCTCGGCGCCGAGTTCGTCCACGGACATCCCGCCGAGCTGATCGAGCTGATCCGCGCCGCGGGTCTCCACCTCGACGCGGTCCCCGAGCGTCACCAGGTCGGGCCAGGCCACGAACCGGTCCGGTATCCCGACGTGCGAGTGACGCTGTCCCGCCTTCTCGAGCAAGGCGCGGATAGCGACCGCCCGATCGCCGAGATGCTCCACGACTGGCAGTCGGCGCCGCGTCACCCCGAGGAGGTTCGCGCCCTCGTGCGCTACCTCGAAGGCTTCCACGCCGCCGATCTGGCGCTGCTCGGCTCGCGCTCCCTGGCCCAGAACGAGAAGGCCGGCGAGGAAGACGGCGAGGACATGCATCGCGTTCGGGAAGGCTATGGCGCGCTCGCGCGGTGGATGGCGGCCCGACTGAACCCGAGCCAAGTCGAGGTGCGGCTGAACACGACCGTCCGCGCGATCCGGTGGCGGCCAGGCGAGGTTCGACTCGAGGTCGCATCCTCCGCCGGCGCGCGGGGGCCGGAGCTGAAAGCACCTCGCGCGGTCGTGACCCTCCCGCTCGGCGTGCTCCAGCGTGGCCAGGACGTGCCGGGCGCCGTGCCGATCGATCCCTGGCCCGACGGATGGCGCGACCACCTGGCAAGGCTCCATATGGGAGCCGTCCATCGGGTCGTCCTGACGTTCGACGCCCGATGGTGGGCGCCCGACGGGCAGGACGGACCGACCTTCGTGCACGGCATGGACGAGCCGTTTCCGGTCTGGTGGACGACGCTCCCGTCCCGCACACCTGTCCTGACCGGATGGATAGGCGGGCCCCGGGCCGCCGCGCTGGCCGGCCGCGGGTACGACGAGGTGCTGCGGCTGGGGCTCGATTCCCTGGCCTCGACCTTCGCGCGCGATGTGGGCGAGCTGCGGGCACGGCTCCGGCGGTTCCACTTCCACGACTGGGTGGCGGATCCGTTCGCGGGGGGAGGGTACAGCTACGGCGGCCTCGGGGCGATCGAGGCCCGGGCAGCCCTGGTCCGGCCGGTGGCGGACACGCTCTTCCTGGCAGGCGAGGCGGTAGCGCAGGACGGCCGGAATGCCACCGTGCACGGGGCCCTGGCGAGCGGCCGCCGCGCGGCGGAGGCGCTGCTCGCTCAGGTGTAACGCGCCTTCGCCGCCTCCCATCGGGCCCGCAGCCGGCCCAGGAATGCCCGGGACGCCGGATTGGCGCGGAACGACGCCAGCAGCGGGTCGTGGAGGTACCAGGGGTAGCAGGGGAAGCCTTCCGAGACGGCGCGCTCGAGCCAGCGGTCCGCCTCCGCCATCCGCCCCAGTTGCGCGTAGGCGACCCCCAGGCTGTACGCCACGTGATGGTCCATGTACCCGTCCCGGAGCACCTCCGCGATCAGGCGCTCGGCGCGAGCCCGGTCGCCGCCCGCGGCGGCGAAGCTGGCGCTGGCGGAACGGGCCCTGGCGACGGCCGGACCCGACGACGAAGCGGCCAGGGAGTCGAGCAGACCGAAGGCATGGGCCGTGTCGCCCAGATAGAAATACGCCTGGCTGAGATAGGAGTCCGCGTACACTCGGCTTCCCGTTCGCCGTACTTCCTCCAGATTGCGGACCGCCTCGACCGCCCGTCCGTCGAGGAATGCCACGACGCCGCTGGTCCGCAGGCGCTCGACGCGATTCTGCGGATCGACCTGTTGTGCCTGGCTTATCTCATCCGCGGCGCGCTCGAGCAACCCCAGATGGTAGAACGCCGCCGCCCGGAAATAGTGGGCGAGATCGAGGCTCGGATTCAGCTCGAGCGCCCGCTCGCTCTCGGTCAGCGTGAGATCCCAGTCGAAGTCGGCCTTCCGCGCCACGGCTGCGCGCGCCAGGTGCGCTTCGGCAAGCTCCGGGTCCAGCGCCAGGGCGCGCTCCGCCTCACGATTCGCCCGGTCTCCCCACGCCGCGACCTCCGCGCCCTTCGCGAAACGCAGGTGCATGTCCGCGCTGGCCATCGCGAGCCCCGCTCGCGCCAGCGCGTAGGCCGAGTCTACGGCGAGGGCGCGGTCGAACGCGGCGATGGCGGCGCGAGTTCCCTCCTCCGAGATCCGCGCGAGCTCGGCCCGCCCGCGCAGGTACCACTCGAACGCGGCCGCGTTCTGGGTGTACCGCCGATACAGCCGCTCTTGATCGACGGTGCTCAGGCGCACCGCGAGCGTGCCGCTCACCCGCTCGGCGATCGAGTCCTGCAGCGTGAGCAGATCCTGCCGGCCCAGGTCATACCGCGCCCCCCACAGTGCCGCACCATCGGCGGCGCGCAGCAACTGGACGCTCACGCGCAGACGGTCGGTCACCGACTGCACGGTTCCGGCGAGGACGTAGCTCACCCCGAGCTCCCGGGCGGCTGCCTGCGGGTCGATCCGGTGAGCCCCGTAGGGAAGGATCGCGCTGGTGGGACGCACCCGGAGGCGGCGGACGTTCGCCAGGCGAGTGATGATCGCGTCCGGCAGCCCGATCGTCAGCAGGCCGGAGTCACCGGCCACGCCGATGGGCTGGAATGGAAGCACGGCCAGCGGGATGAGCTCATGGCCCGGCGGTACCTCCGGGGCGTGCCGCGAGCGGAGCACGAGCCAACCGACCATCGCCAGGACGGCGAGCGCGAAAGCAAACCGGGCCCACACCCCCCGCGCCACGAAGGCCGGGAGCCCGCGCGGTCGGTCGCCGGCCACCGGCTCGAGCGCCGCGGCGAAGTCGGCGGTGTGCTCGAAACGATCTCCCGGGAGCCGGGCCAGGGCCCGCCTGAGCGCGGCGTCCACCGACTCCGGGACCGTGCCGCGCGCGCGGCGAACCGAGGGGGGCGGCTCGATGAGCCGGCGGGCGGTGACCGCCTGCGGGGTCGGTCCCGAGAAGGGAGGCTCGCCGGCGAGCATCTCGTAGAGCACGCAGGCCAGGGCGTAGGTGTCGGCGCGGGCATCGACGGCCGGGTCCCCCAGGGCCTGTTCGGGACTCATGTAGGCGGGTGTGCCGAGCGCGAGCCCCGTGCTGGTGAGCGCGGCGTCCGAGCCGTCTCCCGCGAGCAGTTTGGCGATGCCGAAATCGGCCAGGAGCGCGTGATGTCCGCCGAGCAGGATGTTTTCGGGCTTGACGTCCCGGTGCACGATTCCGTGCTGATGGGCGTAGTCGAGCGCGTCGGCCATCTCGCGGGCAATCCGCAGCGCCTCACCGGTCGGGAGCTGCCGCTCGCGCGTCAGGCGCGCGCGCAGCGGCTCGCCCTCCACATACGGCATGGTGTACCAGAGCATCGGCGCGCCCCGGCCGTCGAGGCCGGCGCCGCTGTCGAGCACGGGAAGGATGTTGGGATGCTGCAGGCGCGCGGTCAGCCGGATCTCGCGCAGGAAGCGGTCGTCTCCCACCGCGGCCGCGAGCTCGGGTCTGAGGATCTTGAACGCGACGGGCCGGTCGTGCCGGAGGTCCTGCGCGAGCCAGACCCGGGCCATGCCCCCACGCCCGAGCTCGCGTTCGAAGCGGTAGCGATCTGCCAGGACAGATTGCAGGGGCTCGACCTCGAACACCGCAGCCCTGCCGATGAGGAGTGTCCTCTGATGGTACGCGCCGGCATCGCCCCCGGCAACCGTGCGTCCGATAGAACCGGAATCGGGCGGGAGACGTTGTAACAACGTACGTTTCGGCCGACCTCGCGGCCTCGACCTCTCGTCCTGGGACCCGCATGGAATCAGCGCGCCCGTTCGTCAAGCGTCACCATGGCCTCGTCCGGCTCGCCCACTGGGTCAACGCCGTCGTCCTCCTGGGCATGATCGCCAGCGGCCTCCAGATCTACGCGGCGTTCAGCCACTTCGGGCCCCGCGGCGCACCGTACCCCAACCCATTCGACGGGAAGCCCTTTCCGGAATGGTCACGGCTGGGTGGCTGGCTCGCGGGCGGACTCAACTGGCACTTCGCCCTGGCCTGGCCCTTCGTCATCACCGGCCTGGTGTACCTCGCGTTCCTCGCCATCTCCGGCGAATGGCGCTCTCTCCTGTTCCGTCCGCGCGACCTCGGGCCTGCGCTGCAGATGCAGCTCTACTACCTGCGTCTCCGGCCAACGCACCCGCCGCAGGGCAAGCACAACGCCCTCCAGAAGGGCGCCTACACGTTCATCGTAGTGCTCGCCGCGCTCACCACCCTGAGCGGGTTCGCCATCTACAAGCCGGTGCAGCTGGCCTGGCTCACCTCGCTGTTCGGAGGCTACGAGCTGGCCCGGTACTGGCACTTCTGGGCGGTGTGGCTCTTCGTGGGATTCACCCTGCTCCACGTCGCATTGGTATTACTCGTGGATCCCGCGTCGCTCCGCGCGATGCTCACGGGCTGGTATCGCGGCCGGTTCCCGAGCCATGACTGACCGGGCGCCGGGCCTCACGCGCCGCGACCTCCTTCGGCTGGGTCTCGTGGCCCCCGCGTCGCTGGTCGCCGCCTGCGGCTGGGACGGCGGCCACACCCTCGAGCCGAAGCTCCGCGCAATCAGCCGGCTCAACGACTGGGTCGGCGAGAAGATTCTGCTCTCACCCACGCGGCGTGCCCGGCAGTATCCCGTCAGCGCCCGCACCGCGGACGCGCGGTTCCCCGCCTACTCCATCACCAGGAACCGAACCGGACAGTTTCCGCTGCCGCCGGACGGGCAGGAGTGGGCGCTCGAGGTCGGCGGCCTGGTTCGGACGCCGACTCGGCTCACGCGCACGATGCTCGAGCAGCTTCCGCGGGTGACCTACACCGTGAAGCACCACTGCGTGGAGGGATGGACGGCGATCGCCACGTGGACCGGCGTGCCCGTGTCCGTCGTCGCGGACCTGGTCCGCCCGACGCCCGACGCGCGCTACCTCCGTTTCGACTCGTTCGACAGCCGGTATTACAACGGGTGGGACCTGGCCAGTGCCATGCACCCCCAGACGATTCTCGCCTACGCCTACAACGACCGCCCGCTCATGGTCGAGCACGGCGCGCCGCTCCGCCTCTACTCGCCGATCAAGCTCGGCTACAAGCTGACCAAGTACCTGACGGCGATGACGTTCACCCGCGAGCGTCCGGGTGGCTACTGGGAGGACCAGGGCTACCCGTGGCTCGGCGGCGTCTAAGGCGGCCTACTCCGCCGATTCGGCCTCGACGAAGACGTCAGCCGTGCCGTCCGGGAGGTAGATAACCACCACGCGCCAGGGTCGGCAACAGACCTGGCAATCCTCGACGTATTCCTGGTGCTGGCCGCTTCCCGGATCCAGCCCGATCTGGTTGAGCTCGCCGCAGTAGGGACAGCGCACGGTCGCTTCGGTCTCTGCCGTGCCGTCGCCCAGCGGGAATTCGTCGTCCAGCACCTCGTCCTGCTCGTCCATGGTCCATCCATCGTTCGAGTGCCCGCGCCCGAGGTCCCGGGTATATTCTGCAACATTCACACTCCGCCCCGATTGTTCCAGCGTTCGGCTCGCCCCGGACTCGCGTGGTGGCCGCTCGGGCTGACGGCCGCGCTCCTGCTTGCGCGCGCCGCCGGCGCCCCGCCGCTCAGCGACCCGCTCGGCGCGCCACTGCCGGCCGGGCTCCATCTGGGGTATCCCTGGCTCTATGTGGCCCTGGCGCCGCTGTTCAGCCTGTGGGACGGCGTCTCGATGCTCAGCCTGTCGCGGCTGCGCGCCTTTCTCATCAGCATCCTGGTGCTGTACCTCGCCTGGCGGCTCGCGAGGATGCTCTGGCGGCGGCTGGCGTGGAGCGACGCTCCGCCGATCCGGACGCCGCTGCGGCGGGAGCTCGGGCTGCTGGCCGGCGCCGTGGTGGCCCTGGCCGCGTTCATCGCGGGCGGCCTGCTCTGGCACCGCCCGATGGCCCGCCTCGCGGGCGCGGAGCCGGCGGCCGTCGTGTTCGACATGCACAGCCATACCAACGTCTCCCACGACGTCCAGGGCACGCTCATGCGCGGCTTCGATACCGAGGCGGCCCGCCGCTGGCACGGCCGGGCGGGATTCGATGCGTTCTTCGTCACCGACCACAACACAGTGGCCGGCCTGTCCCATGCCGCCGGAGAGCCGGTGGTCTGCCCTGGCATCGAGGTCAGCGCGTGGAAGGCTCACGTCGTCCTGCTCGGTGACTCGCTGCCGGTCGATCAGTCCCGGTACAACGGATCCCTGGACGAGCTCCGCACGCTGCTGGCCACCAGCGACACCGCCTACGACGCGCTCAGCGTGCTGTCGCTGCCCGAGTACGAGCGCAACCACCGGACTCGGCTGGATTCGCTGATCGCGGCCGGCGCCGACGGTCTCGAGATCGTGAACGCCTCGCCCGCGGCCAACGAGGTCGCGCGCGCGCGTCGCGATTCGGTGATCGCGCTGGCACGGCGCACCGACCGCTTCGTCGTGGGCGCGAGCGACAGCCATGGCTGGGGCGCGACCAGCATGGTCTGGAATCTCATGGCAATGCCGGCCCCGCATCCGACCGGCGCCGCGCTCTGCGACACGTTGCTCGCGGGCCTTCGCACCGGCTTCGGTTCATCGCGCATCGTGGAGCGGCACCGGCTCCGCGCCGACAGCGCCTGGCCAGCGTGGCTCACGGCCGAGGGCGTGGTCTGGGAGACCTGGCGCGGAATGAGCCGGTCGCTCACCATCGCCTGGCTCGTCTGGATCTGGCTCCTGTGGGCGGTTCGCCGCCGGCGATATACTTAACCTCCGCTCATCCCCTGGATCGCCCCCCATGCCCCGTACGCAATTTCTGGGGACCGGGTTCGCCGTGCCTGACCGCGTGGTCACCAACGACGCTCTCTCCCGGCTGATGGATACCAGTGACGAATGGATCCGGACCCGGACCGGGATCCAGGAGCGTCGCTGGATCCGCGAGGGCGAGACCAATGCGGGGCTCGCGCACCAGGCGGCGGCGCGCGCTCTCGAGGCCGCGGGACTCGAGGCCGGCGCGCTCGACGCGATCATCTACGCGACGTCCACGCCCGACCACTTCGCGCCCGGCAACGGCGTGTACCTCCAGCGGCTGCTCGGCCTCGGTCCGATCCCCTCGATCGACATCCGCAATCAGTGCAGTGGCTTCGTGTATGCCCTGGCCATGGCGGACGCGTTCATTCGCTGCGGCCAGTTCCGCCGCGTGCTCGTGGTGGGCGCGGAGATCCAGTCGACGGCCATGGACGTCTCGACGCGCGGCCGGAACACCGCGGTGATCTTCGCCGACGGCGCCGGCGCGGTGATCCTGGGGCCCTCGGACGAGCCCGACCGCGGCATCCTCGCGTTCGACCTGCACGGGGACGGGTCCTATGCAGAGAAGCTTTGGGTCGACAGCCCGGGCTCGATGTACCACCCGCGGGTATCGCACGAGCAGATCGACGAGGGTCGCCACTTCCTGGAGATGGACGGTAAGGAAGTCTTCCGGCACGCCGTGGTGCGGATGCCGGAGTCGGTGCGCGCGGCGCTCGCCGCCACGGGACACACGCCGGCCGACATCAAGCTGCTCGTGGCGCACCAAGCCAACCTCCGCATCGCCGAGATGATGCAGCGGTCGCTGGAGCTGCGCGACGACCAGATCTACAACAACATCATGTGGTACGGGAACACGACCGCGGCGACGATTCCGATCGCGTTGGACGAGTGCGTCAGGGCCGGACGCATCGTCGCGGGCGACCTGATCGCGCTGACTGCGTTCGGCTCGGGGTTTCTCTGGGGGAGCGCGGTGGTGAGGTGGTGAGGGAGGACGGAGAAGACGGAGAGGACGGAGACGACGGAGAGGGACGGCGGCTCCCAGCAGGTTTGTCCCTCTCCGTCGTCTCCGTCCTCTCCGTCCTCATTCAAGCGTCAGCCGCCGATGGCACGCCGCGCAGTCCACCTCGCGCGGCAGGCGGAAGCGGCCCAGCACTTGAAACGCCTGCTCGGTGCCGCAGAACGGGCAGCGACCGTCGACGGCGCGGAAGACCTCGCCCTCGCGGAGCCGCAGGAGGCCGAGGGTGACGGCGAGCAGCAGACCGCCGGGTACCAGCACGAAATGGACGATGGGGATGGGCAGCGCGATCACGGCGACCGCAACGAATGCCCCGAAGACGACGGCCGCCCGCTTCAACCGCTCCGCCGTCGAGAGCTCGGCGACCTCCGCCCGCGCGGGTGCGGGCGGTGTGCCGAAGCCGTGTAGCCGGAGCTCGATGGTTCTGAGGTTCACTCCGGGTCCAGCGGGTACTTCCGCAAGTAGTACTCCTGCGCTCGTACGGCACGCGCCCGATAGAGTTGTTCTTCGTCGTCGTCAGCATCACTCACGAACAGGTGGAGCGAGCCCGGCCACATCGTAGCCTGGAGCGACCAGTTGGTGGACGGTGCATGCAGCACCCATTGCAGCGCGCCACCGCCCGCGTCGGTCAGGTGGATCTCGCTCGCCCGCTCCAGCGGCACCGACGAGGGAATGCCGGCGATCGCCGCCTCGATCGGGTCGAGCATCAACTCGGCATCGGTCCACGACCGGAAGGTCACTTTCCCATGGACCGGGGACTCGGTCTCCGGTAGCTCGAACTCCGCCTGCCACTCGCCCAACAGGTCCCACGCGTGGTCCATCGGGCCGATGTTGGGCACCTGCACCGTCGGATGTCTAGGCATCGGTGGCCTCCTTCCCGGATAGTGACTGGGGCAAGGACACGATCACTACACCCGCGATACGTACATTCACAGTAGCGATTCTGATGCCCGGAGGCATCCGCATCGCTGAATCTTTTTCCGGGACGTTTCGTACTGTAACGCGGCTCCATGTCCTCAACCAGGGTATCTCTATGCTGCAAATACTCTTGACCGTCGCCGCCGGGCTGGCCGGCTACCTCGTCGCGAGAAATTTCGTGCGGAACCGACTGCGTTTCGTGGATGCCATCCACCGCCCCTGGGCCCCCCTGACCGCCGGCATCCTGGCATTCGTCTTCGCGTGGCCGCTGGCCCTTCTGCCGCTCGTCAGCGCCGCGCCGGCCGTGATGTTCGGCATCGGCATCGGGCTGGGAACGGCCACCGGGGCGCGTCAGGTCCGCCGGGGCGACATCGCCCGGCGCCAGATCACACCCTAACTGCAAGGTAACGGCCACGAGCGCATTCGCCCGTACACTGGATCACACTTTCGGAGCCGTTATCTTGCCGGCATGACGGTTCACTGCGTGCGCTGCGATCTCGACCGCGACAGAATGGCCTTCCAGCCGTTTCAGAACGAGTTGGGCAAGCGGGCCTACGAGGAGATCTGTGGGGTGTGCTGGGGAGAGTGGTTGAAGATGCAGCAGCAGCTCATCAATCACTACGGGCTCAATCTGCGGGATCCGAAGGCGAAGGAATTCCTGTTCCGCAACATGGCGCAGTTCCTCTTCAAGGAAGGCGAAGTCGGCGCGTGAGGCTCAGCGCCCCACGCCGAGCCTGAACACCAGATCGATGCCTGGGCCCCCGGGCTCGAGATCCTCGGTCAACCCCAGCCGCCACTCCCGCCCGCTTTTCGTCGCCAGGATCCAGCCGAAGTCGAAGGCCAGGTCACGCCGGTCGAGTGCCCGGATCGTCGTGTCGTGGTAGTAGGGAGTGTGCAGGAACAGGTTCCCATAGAGCGACTGCCGTCCCCAGAAGCGCCAGCGGAGGCCCGAGCTGGCCGACACGAACGTGGTGTGCTGGTACTTCTCGAGATCGCCGTGCCCCGGCGCGTATCCCAGGCCGACGCTGCCTTCGAACACCAGCCGCTCCACGATCGGGGCGCGCAGCGTCGTAACCAGCGCGCCGGCCACGACGCCGCGGCTGTAACCCTCCGGTGCGGTGGAGGTCGGCAGGGTCACGGAGGCGACCGTCTGCAGATGGCGGGCGTAGCGCACCCCCGCGCCGAGGCGGAGGTCGTCCAAGTAGAGATCGCTGGGCTCTCGCTCGACGGCCAGGCCATCGGGCAGCTCGAGGCGATACAGGAACGAGTTCTCCGGCCGGCGCTCGCGCTCCTCGAGCTCGATGCCGAGCAGACCGTGGTACCAGTCGAGAAAGCCGTCGAGGAAACCGGCGTAGCTGCCGCCGACGCCGGCCCCGACTTCCACGAATGTGGCGGGGCTGAGATCTCGCGCGAGCCGGACGCGGAGCCGGAGGATCTCTGCGTCGAGATCGTACCGCGCGGTGGGCTCGAGCCCGTACTCGATCGCGCTCGCGTAATCCAACGCAAGCCCGGCGCTCCACCCGGGATGAGGGCTCCTGAACGGCTCGAACTCGAGCGGCGAGCGCGCGGCGGCCACCGGGTTGATCGGGGCCCACGCCGGCAGCCCCTGCGCGACCGCCCCGCTCGGCGGGACCAGGCACGCGACCAGGAGACCGGCGAGGGGAACCGCGAGTCGCAGCGTCACGGGCGGAAAAGATAGCTCGCTTGACAAACCGGCAAACCCGCCCGTACGTTGAACTCATGATCCGGTCCAACTGCGGGTGGTTCTTCTACTTTACCAACTCCGGCGCGGCTCGATGCGCGTCCGGTGTCGGTAGCGTAGCCTAGCGCCCGCCGACCGGACCCACTCGACGCCTCGCCGGAACGATCCGGCGGGGCGTTTTCGTTTTTTCACCCCGGAGCAGACTCATGCGCGTAGCGATTCAAGGCACTCACGGCTCGTTCAGCGAGGCGGCCGCACGGCGGCGCTGGCCCGACCTCGCGACCCTGCCTTGCCGCGAAGCCAAGGACGTCGTGGCCGCGGTGCGCGCGGGCGAGGCCGAGGCCGGTTGCCTGCCGATCGAGAACTCCCTGATCGGCTCGGTCACCACCACATACGATCTGCTCGAGGAAGCCTTCGGCGACGGGACGCTGCGGCTCACGCACGAGATCCTGTATCCCGTCCACCATACCCTCATGGCGGTGCCCGGCGCACGGCTGGATGGCATCAAGCGGGTTCTCTCCCACCCGGTGGCGCTCGGCCAGTGCCGGATCTGGCTGTCGGAGCACTTGCCCGACGTGGAGCTGGTGAGTGCCTGGGACACGGCCGGCAGCGCCGAGATCGTCGCCCAGGAGGGCAATCCCGCCATCGCCGCCATCGCCGCCCGACACGCGGCCGACGCGCACGGGCTCGTCGCGCTGGCCGAGCGCATCGAGGACGATCCCACGAACCAGACCCGCTTCCTCACCTTCACCCGCAGCGGGGCCCCTGCCCTGCCGGCCGGCGCCGCCGGGGTGAGCCGCTACAAGACCTCGCTCATCGTGCTGATCGACCACAAGCCCGGCAGGCTCGCCTTGACGCTGCAGGCGTTCGGCGTGCGGGGCGTGAACCTCATGGCCCTGCAGTCGCGGCCGGAGCGCTCGGCGCCGTGGACCTACCGGTTCTACGTCGACATCGACGGCTCGACCACCGATCCTCGGGTGGCGGAGGCGCTGGAGGAAGTCGAGGCGCTGGCGGCACGGCTGGTGGTGCTGGGCAGCTACGAGGCCTGGGTCGAGGGCTCGCGCCTCTCGGCGCCGCCGCCGACCCCGGCGCACCACACCAAGAAGCCCGACGTCCCGCTGGTGGACCGCCGACGCGTCCCGGATGGGACGCGGGTGACGGTCGGCCCGGTGACGTTCGGGGGCGGCGAGCGCGTCCTCATCGCCGGCCCCTGCTCGGTCGAGAGCGAGGCGATGATCCTCGCGACGGCCGACGCGGTGGCACAGGCGGGCGGCGACATGCTGAGGGGCGGCGCGTACAAGCCGCGCACCTCACCCTACGACTTCCAGGGCCTCGGCGTGAAGGGGCTCCGCTACCTGGCCGACGCGCGCGAGCGCACCGGGCTGCCCGTGGTGACCGAGGTGTTGAGCTGGGAGGAGGTGGCGGTGGTGGGACACTTCGCCGACATGCTCCAGATCGGCGCGCGCAACATGCAGAATTTCACCCTGCTCAGGGCCGCCAGCCGGAGCGGGAAGCCGATCCTGCTCAAGCGTGGCGCGGGGGCGACCATCGAGGAGTGGTTGATGGCCGCGGAGTACATCCTGGCCGAGGGCAATCCCAACGTGGTGCTGTGTGAGCGCGGGATCCGCACGTTCGAGCGGGCGACCCGCCACACGCTCGACCTCAACGCCGTGGCGCTGGTGCTCGAGCGGACCCACCTCCCGGTGATCGTGGATCCGAGCCACGCGGCGGGGGTGCGCTCGCTGGTGACCCCGTTGAGCCTGGGCTCACTCGCCGCGGGCGCCTGCGGGCTCATTGTGGAGGTACACCCCGATCCGTCGCAGGCCATGAGCGACGGCGCGCAGAGCCTCGACATCCCGATGTTCGCCGAGCTGGCCCGGCAGGTCCATCCCGAGCGCCCACCTCGGGCCCGGGTGCAGCTCGCGTAGCCGACCTCCAGCACCCGAAAAAGGGAGAGGTGAACGGCGGCCCCACCGTTCACCTCTCACTCTCCCCCTTCTTCACCCTTCAGCCACGCCTGGATCCACTCAGGCGCCCAGCCTAGGGGACCGTCGTTCCCCGACGCCCCACGAAGAGCCGGTAGAGGAGCAGCAGGAGCATCGCTCCGATGATCGAGGCGATGATTCCCGGACCCTCAGCCGGATTGTTGTACCAACCCAGCGCCCGGCCCAGGAACCCGGCCAGCAGCGCACCAGCGACACCGATCAGCATGGTCACGATGAAGCCGCCTGGATCCCGACCTGGCATCAGGAGCTTCGCGATCGCGCCGACGACCAACCCGATGATCAAGGTCCACAGAAATCCCATAGTCCCCTCCAAGGTGGGCCGAACATATAGTGCCGTTCGGCAAGGACATCTGTGAGGCGGCGCACACTAGCCGTCGCGTTCGCCCAGACGGGCGGTGACCGTCTCCCGCTTCCGGTTGCGCAAGATGTCCAACTTGAAGCTTTCGCCCCGATCGTAGCTCCGCAAGATGCGCAAAAGGTGGGCTGGCCCGGCCGGTTTCCGGCCGTCCACGGCCTGCACCACGTCCCCTCCCTTGAGCCCCAGGGTGCCCTCCTTCGGGGCCCGGATGACCAGGACACCGTCGGTGGTGCCGAAATACTGGCCCAGATCCGGATTGAGCGGCGCCAGCTCGAGGTCGCCCAGGGGGGAGCCGGCCAGGAACTCGAACCGGTCGCCCGGGCCGATGTCCATCAGGTCGGCGGCCGGAAGGGGCATCCGGTCCCGATCGGTGCCGGGCCGGAGGAACCGCATGGTGAACGGCCGTTCGCCACCCGGCATCTCGGCGAAGCTGTCCGGCTCCTTCTCGGTGATCACCGAAACGGTCTTCCGGCCCTTCCCCCGAAGGAACTCGATGGGCACGGTGTCGGCCGGCTGAAGCCGGGCGGCGAGCTCGATCAGCCGAAGCCCCGGCAGCGACTGGCGCGTATCGGCGTCCTCGTCGGCCTCCCCGCCGGTCAGGACCGACTGGCCGTCCAGCTTGGTGATGACGTCGCCCGACCGGAGCCCGGCCTTGGCGGCCGGACCGTTGGGCGAGACCGACTCCACGTAGGCGCCGAGGGAGTCGGTGTCGCGCGCCTGGAGGTTGACCTTGATGCCGAGCCGGGCCTTGCGGTTCATCACGATGCGGATGAGGCGGTCGGGCTCATCGTCCGGCCGTTCCAGACGGCGAGCCCGGCCGGTCCCACTGTCGGCCTGTGCGGCCAGGGCACCGGTCGCCGGAGCGACGAGGCCGGCGACGGTCAACGCGGCGGTCAGCACATGAGCAAGGCGCATCTCCACTCCTCGGGGCTCAGAGCCCCACGTTGCTGGCGCGGGTGACGTGGACGTCCACCAGCGCGTCGAGCAGGCCGACGCGCTCGCGCCAGAGCTTCAAGAGCTGCTGGTCGCGCGTCTGGCGCTCGAGTAGCTCCGCCACCTCCAACTCCCGGTCCACCCGGGCGATCCGGTCCTCGAGCTCCTGGGCGATCCCGGCGGTGCGGCCGTCGAGCACCCGGTCCTCGGGATGGTACTCGCTCAAGGCGCTCTCCAGGGCCTGGGACCGCGCCATGGCCTGGTGGATCTCCTGCTCCCCGATGGGCACCCCGCCGCCGCGGCCCACCACGACCCCGAGGGCAATGGAGGCCGCGGCGGCCAGACCGATCAGCCCGCTGGTGCGGAGCCGTCGGCGCCGGCGCTCCGCCCGGATCCTGGCGACGGTCTGGGGCCAGCGGTCACGGGTGGGGCGGAGCGCGGGCAGTGCCTTGAGCCGCGCCACTCGCTGATGCAGCCGGTCGAGCTCCATCCGGCAGCCAGGGCAGGATTCCAGATGCGCGCGAGCCGTGGCGTCGCCCGGCTCGGCGCCCGCTTCGCGGAGGCTCAGCAGGGCCTCCATGGTCAGGTGCGTCATACCTCCACCTCCTCCCCGAGCCAGCGCCGGAGTCGCTGGTGCGCCCGGGCGAGCTGTGACTTCGAGAAGCTTGGCGTCTTCCCCATCATCCCCGCGATCTCGTCGTGGGTGTAGCCCTCCACGTCGTGCAGCCAGACCACCGCGCGAGACGTCTCGGACAGCCGCTCCAGCGCGGCCTCGAGATCCATGCGGAGCGCGGTGTCCTCGCGGCGCTGCCCCGTCACCTCTTCCTGCAGCTCGTCGGTTTCCCGATACTTGTTCCGCCGGAGCCGCATGAGCGCCTTGCTCGATGCAATCGTTCGCACCCAGCCCCACAGGCTCCCCTCCTCGCGGTAGCGCCCGATGCTGCGGCACACCTCGAAGAAGGTTTCCTGGAGCACGTCCTCGGCGTCTTCGGTGGTTCGGCAGATGCGGCGGGCAAGGTTGTAGACGGGCGCCTCGAAGGCCCGGTAGAGCTCTTCCAGGGCGGCCTCGTCCCCGGCCTTGGCCCTGGCCACTACCGAATCGGCGTTCGCGAGGAGGTACGAGTCCATTATGTGGGTCCCAGTCATGGCGTTGTGAAAGATGCCGGGACGGGGGGGATGGTCGCAAACAGCGGCTTGAGATCCGCTTGAGGGCGCCCGCGTAGGTTTCGGACCGCTTTCCGACGCCCGATCGAGAGCCGGACATTCCCCTCCGAGGGTACCGCCATGCGCCGCCCGCCCAGCCGCCTGACCGCCCCGCTCGTCGCCATCGTCACCCTGGCTGCCATTGGGTGCAGTGACGAAAGCCGGCCTCCTACCGGACCTGCCGAGCCCGAGGCGTCGCCCACCGGTTTCCGGCCTGGTCACGGCGGCCGCCACGAGCCCCGCTCCAGTTCAGCCAGATGAGCTCGGGCGGACGCTCCACCTGCGGCATTACCACCGACGGCCGCGCCTACTGCTGGGGCATCAACTTCATCGGCCAGCTCGGCGACGGCGCCACCGGCAACGGCAGCGCCCGGTCCGCCGATCGCCGTCGCGCACCAGCGCTCCGCTTCCGCCAGATCACGTACGGGCTTCTCCACACCTGCGCCGTGACCACCGACGATCTGGCCTACTGCTGGGGCGACAACAGCGGTGGGCAGCTGGGCGACAAGACCACCACCGACCGGACGACACCGGTGCGGGTGCTCGGCGGACACAAGTTCCGCGACGTCCGGGCGGGCTACTCCTCCACCTGCGGCGTGACCACGACCGGCGAGTCCTACTGCTGGGGCGACCAACCTCTACGGGCGAGATCGGGGACAACACGCTCATCAACCGGCTGGTGCCCCGCCTGGTGCGCGGCGGCCACAGCTTCCGCCGCATCGTGCCCGGCTCGGGGTACGCCTGCGGCGTCACGACCGCCGACAAGGCCTACTGCTGGGGCAGGAACGAGTGGGGCCAGCTCGGCGACGGCACCACGACGGAGCGCCACCTGCCGACGGCGGTGGCCGGCAGCCGCGCCTTACAAGAACGTGAGCGCGAGCACCTCGCACACCTGCGGGTTCACGACAGGCGGCGCGGTCTACTGCTGGGGCATCAACAGGACGGCGCGCCTGGGCGACGGCACCACGACGACACCGCACTCGGCCCGTGCTGGCCAAGACGACGGGCACGCTCGACGGCGTGTCCCCGGGCAGACTCCCATACCTGCGCGCTGCGCAGCGATGGCCAGGTGCTCTGCTGGGGCAGCAATCAGCTCGGCCGATCGGCGACGCCACGACGATCACCCCCCGCCTGCTCCCGGTCCAGGTCGTGGGCAACGCGAACTACGACGCGATCGAGGCCGGGCTTGCTCACACCTGCGGTCTGACCGTGGATCACTTCGCCCTCTGCTGGGGCGGCAACCAGTACGGCCAGCTCGGCCGGGGCACTACAGCCAGAAGGAGGGATTCCCGCAGGGAGTCGAGCCGCCGTTCTGAGAGGGCGAGAGGGCGGGAGGGCATGGGGGCGAAGGGTGGCACGGGACCCCTTCACGCCCTCACGCCTTCTCGCCCTCACGCCTTACTATTATCCCCCATGACCCCAACCGCCTCCCCGACCGCCGCCCCCCACATCTGGCTCCACCACCTGGAGGACGAGGCCGACGCGGCCTTCCTCTATCGCGAGCTGGCCCAGGCCGAGCGGGACACGCACAAGGCCGACCTGTACCGCAAGCTGGCGGCGGTCGAGGACCGCCACGTCGAGATGTGGCGGAAGCTCCTGGCCGAGAACGGGCACCACGTCGAGCCCCCGCCCCCGTCGCGCGGCGCCAAGCTCCGGGCCTGGGTGGCGCGCCGGGTCGGCGTGAGCATTCTGCTCCCGATGCTGCTCCAGGAGGAAGGCCGTGAGGTCAAGGGCTACCTGAGCCTGTACCGCGAGTCCCCGGACGGCGTGGTCGGCCCGACGGCGCTGACGCTGGCCAAGGAGTCCAAGGAGCACGCCGAGACGCTGGCCTCGATCAGCGGCGCCGACGGCGAGCCCTGGCACAAGACCGGGGCCGGCGGCTTCCTCCGGAACGTGGTCTACGGCTTCAACGACGGCCTGACCGCCAACTTCGGCCTCGTGGCCGGGATGATCGGCGCCCAGGGCGACCTCTCATGGCGACTCGCATGCGGTGGTCGTCGCCGGCCTCGCCGGCGCGGCGGCCGACGCGCTCTCGATGGGCTCGTCCGGCTACCTCGCGGCCAAGAGCGAGCGCGAGGTGTTCGAGCACGAGATCGCGATGGAGAAGGAGGAGATCCGGCTGATGCCGGACCTCGAGCAGGAGGAGCTGAGCCTGCTCTACCAGGCCAAGGGCATCCCGACGCAGCAGGCCGAGGCGCTGGCCGCGCAGATCATGCAGGATCCGGCGCGGGCGCTGGAGGAGCAGGTGCGGGAGGAGCTCAAGATCGGCGAGGCGACCAGCACGCCGATGCGCGAGGCGTGGGTGACGGGCATCGCGACCGCGCTCGGCGCGATGATCCCGGTGGCGCCGCTCCTGTTCGACACCGGGCCGGTGGCGATCTGGACCTCGTTCGCCCTCGCCATGCTGAGCCACTTCGGCGTCGGCGCGGCGCGCAGCTTCTTCACCGGCCGCGGCATCTTCCGGAGCGGGCTCGACATGTTCCTCGTGGGCCTCGGCGTGGCCGTCCTGGGCTACCTGCTGGGCGACTGGATCGTGCGCCTCCTGTGATCCGCTGGGGCCTCTGCTGTCAGTTCCTCGACGCGCCGATCAAGTACCGCACCGCCACCCACCGCTACGTCGCCACGCTCGACCCGGCGACGCGACGGGAGTACCTGGCCTCGGTCGCCGCGAACAACGCGGCCGCGCTCGCCGACTCGGTGTAGCCGTCGAGGGATATCGCAATCCTGAAGCGCAGCTTGGACACGTTCGACTCCTTTGCGCCTGTTCGACGGGGTCGCAACCTGGCGCTCTCCGCAGGCGTAGGTCAAGGGAGGTAACCTTGAACTCTCCCGCGGCGCAGGGGTCTCCATGCCTCATTCCGTGACTCGCCGAAGCCTTGTCGTCATTGCGGTGCGCGCCGGCGCGGCGGTCTGTCTCGGCCTCGTGACCGGCGGCCTTGCTCCCCTGACCGCGCACGCTACCCGACCCGGCACCACGCGCCGCCGGCCCGTCCCGCGACGCGGCCCGCACCCCGACCCCCGTCCCGGAATCGACGCGTCGCGCATGGCTCGGCCGGAAGCGGTGAAGGAGCATCCCGACGCGGTCGCCGCCTTCGACGAGGCGCGGACCATCCCCGAGATCCTGGACGGCATCCGCTGCCAGTGCGGCTGCGCCGACGAGCCGGGCATGCGCTCGCTGCTCTCCTGCTACGAGGGCGAAGACGCGATGGCGCTCCACTGCGACATCTGCGAGGGCCAGGCGCGGCTCGCCTACCGGCTGCACGGGAAAGGCCGGTCGCTCGATGAGATCCGCGCGGCCATCGACGCGCGCTACGGCAGCTAGGGGATGCGCACGGCGGCGATCGTCGCATTCGCCCTCACGGCGTGCATGGGGGCGGGCACCGCGCGCCCGGGAGCGGCGCAGGGGCGGTTGAGCGAGCACGCGGTGGCGGCGCAGACCATCGCGGGCACCACGATCACCGTCGAATACTTCCGGCCGGTGGCGCGCGGGCGCGACTCGCTGTTCGGGAAGGTCGTCACCTGGGGTGAGCACTGGACGCCGGGCGCGAACTGGGCGACGACGATCGAGGTGGACCACGACGTGCGGGTGAACGGCGCTCGCCTGCCGAAAGGGAAGTACGCGCTGTGGACGGTGGTGCGGCCGGACCAGTGGACGGTCGAGTTCCACAGGACGTGGCGCAAGTTCCACGTCCCGCCGCCCGCCGATTCGAGCGACCAGCAGCTTCGGCTCACGGCCCGGCCCGAGCGCGGCCCGCCCACGGAGGTCCTCACCTTCGACTTTCCCGAAGTGCGCCCGGCCGCGACGACGCTCCGCTTCCGCTGGGGAACGATCGTGATGCCGCTCGTCATCGCCGCGATCCCGCCGCCGCTCACGCTGCTCGCCTCGCGCGGCGACGCGGCGCCGTATCTGGGCCGCTATGACGTCCGGATCCTGAGGGACGAGCCGGGGCTCACGCGGCGGCGACTCCAGGGGAACGTCGTCCAGGCCGGGGATACCCTCCGCTGGCGCGACGCCGAGGGCCCGGAGGCCGAGCGGCGCGACTTCATCCTCGGCCCGGCCGGCGAGCACGAGTTCACCCTGGCGCGCCGGGCCGCGGACGGGCAGTACTGGCCGGAGTCGGGCGCCATCGTGTCATTCACGATGGACAAGGGGCGCGCGACGGGGTTCGAGGTGCAGCTGGAGAACGGGAGCACGGGGTCGCGGGCCACCCGGGTCCGGTAGTCTTTGCGCCGAGCCGTCCGGCCGTGCACAATAGGATCTCGGGACACCCTGGCAGGAGAGGATACGATGGCCCCCATGAGCGAGCTCGACCGGTTTCGCGCCGTCTGGGACGTGGAAGCCCTGCTCACCACCCGGCTGCTCGAAGCGCTTCCCCCGACGCAGTACGACTTCCGGCCGGACCCCACCGGCCGCTCACTAGGTGAGCTGGCGTGGCACCTGTGCGAGATCGAGGGCTACATCAGCTACGGGATCACCAAAGGCGCCGTCACGTTCCAGGAGGCCCCGCCGAACCTCCAGCGCCCGCGCGAGGTGCGGCTGCTGGCGCCAGGCTACCGCCGGGTGCACCAGGAAGCGGTGGCGCGGCTGGCGGACCTCACCGAGGCGCAGATGGAACGGGAGCTGCCGTTCGCCGACCAGCAGATGACCGTCCGCGACATGCTGTGGGGCGCGATCCTGATGCACCTCATCCATCACCGCGGCCAGCTCTCGCTGATGTGCCGGCTCGCGGGCGGCGCATCGCCGGGCATCTACGGACCCAACCGGGAGGAGATGGCGGCGATGCGGGAGAAGATGCGGGCGGCGAAGGTGTGAGCCTGCTCAGTCCCTCCGCGTGAGCCCCTGGAGCGCGATCCGGTACTCGCCGGCGGCCTCGTCCCACCGGACGCCGTAGCTGACGGGATAGTAGCCGGCCGGCGCGTAGCGCTTCGCCTGGGGCACCGGGATCTCCCGGGCCGTGGCGGGGCCGGAGCGCTGGGCGAGGATGAAGTCGCGCGTCACCATCGGCTCGTCGAAGATCACCTGCCCGTCCCACGACCCCATGATGAACGTCCGGGTGAACGGCTGGTTCGACGGCGGCAGCTCGGGGGACTCCCGGTCTACCCAGTGCAGCCCCATCCGCGGCACGGTCATTCCGGCGGGGCTCGTGCCGAGAAGGACGTGGGTGGAGAGATAGCCTTCGGGCATCTCTTCGGCCGCGGGCAGCCGAGCCGCCTTGGCGGCGAAGTCGGCGGCCTTCAGATCGATCTCGTTCCGGGTGGCGAGCGGCACCCGGTAGAAGTGGAAATCGAAGTGCGGCGCGGTGTACGGGCCGCCGTGGCCGTGCGGATTCCAGTCCAGCTCCACGAAACGGTACGGGGTCGGGTTGTCGGCCGGCAGCTCGAGCAGATACTCGCTGTAGGGGCCGTGGGTACCGGGGCCGTGGTCGGGCGAATGCGTCGGGAGACCCTCGAGCGCCTGCGCGCTCAGGGCGATGCCGACCTCGACCGGGTTGCCGGACCGCCGATCCGCCACCACGTAGGTGCGGGCCTGACCGTCGCCGAGGGCGACGGCGGCGCCGTAGCGGGTGTGGAGGCCGGCGGCGGCGATGGAGTCGCCGCCGGCTACCGGACGGGCGACGCGGGCGGCGGCCACGGTCATGGCCACGGTTACGAGAAGGAGAGCCGATCGGCTCGCGCAGAGAGTGGGGACGGGCATGGCCTGCTCCGGGGTCCGGGGTCCTAGGGTTTCCTACGGATCTTCCCGTGGGACGTGGCGGAGGGCCGATCGTTCTCACTTCACCCGGTTGGCAGACGGGATGCCCCGGCTGTCGCTTTAATCCTCCCCGCTTGTCGCGCTTGTCCGAGTCCGAACCGCACCTCTAGGTATTCGCCGCCGCCCCCTCCTCGCCGAAGCGTTCCGCGATCAGGGCGTCCACGGCGCCCGCGACCTCGGCGACGGGGATCGAAGGGATGCCTGCTGCGCCCACCACGGCGCGATGGGGGGTGTGGTACGGAATCCATGGCGCCACGCCCGGCTCGGTCTGGTAGAGCACCACCGTCGGCAGTTTCCACACGGCCGCGATGTGCACCGCCACCGTATCCGGCGTCACCAGCAAGTCGAACTCGTGCAGGATGGCCGCGAACTCGCTCAGCGAGGCGCGGGCGGGGACCGCCTCGGCGCCGGCCGCGGCCGCGATCCGGGCGACTTCCGGCGCGTCGTGCGGTGCGCCGCACACATAGACCGTGAACTGCCAGTGCCGGTCCATGATGTCGCGGATCAGGGCGACGTAGTTCGCCGTTCCCCAGTACCGCGCGGGCTGCCGGCCCGAAACGTTGACGCCGAGGCGACAGGGCCGGACCAAGGGCCCCAGAGTCGTGCGCGCCCGCTCCACGTCGGCGGGCGCCAGCGGGTACTCCAAGTCGAGCGACTCCACGGCCGGATCGATGCCGAACGGCAGCAGCAGCTGCGCGAACCGCTCGACCGGATGTACCACGGCCGGATCGAGCGTCGGCGCCGCATGGGTGTAGAGACCGGACTCGGCGTGGAGCAGCCCGACGGCGGCGCGCGGCCGGCACCACCGGATGACGAGCTGGGCGGTCGTCGAGGGATGGTCGACCAGGTCGACGATGACGTCGTACCGAAACCGGCGGAGCGCGCGCAGGAGACCCAGGGCGGAGCGGACGGTCTTCTCGTAGATCCAGACCTGGTCGACGAACGGGCGCACGGCGTCGGCCACGGCGCGGTTGGGGCGGCTCACCAGGAGCTCGATGCGGGCGTCGGGATAGCGGGCGCGCAACGCCCGGAGCACGGGGACGCCGACGAGCACGTCCCCGATGCGCTCGAGCCGGATGACCAGGATGCGGGCCCGGTGCGGCAGCCGCACGAGATCCTGCGGTGACGAGGTCGAGCGGCCGGCGAACGGCCGGTGCCCTGCCGCCAGCAGGGCGCGGCGCCAACGAAACTCGAGCGACTTCAGGATCGTCGGCACGCTGGTCCGTCTAGGTTACACGAAGAAGAGGGGTAGATGACGAGCCTGCGGGGGAAAGATACCTCGGGAAGACAGGGACCGGCGCCGGGCAGGCGGCCAGGAGGCGCGGGCTGATCCTGCTCGTCGGGTTGATCGTAAAGAACGGGATCCTGCTGCTCGACGCCGCCCGCCACGCCTCCGATGCGGGGAAGGCGCCGGCGGCCGCACTGGCGCACGCGGGACGGGTTCGGCTCCGGCCGATCCTGATGACCACGATGTGCACCCTCGCCGGCCTGGTGCCGCTGTCGCTGGGGCTCGGCGCCGGCGCGGAGCTGCAGCGTCCGCTCGCGCTCGCCGTGGTGGGCGGCCTCGTGGTCTCGACGCTCGTGACGCTGCTGATCGTGCCGGTGTTTCTGGAGGTCCTCGGCGAACTCGAGCATCGCCGGACGGCCCTCGCCCCCAGGACCGCGCAAGGAGTCGGTCAATGAAGATGATGGCGCTGATGCTGCTGGTGGGCGTGGTGACTGTGGGCGAGGCGCAGGTGTCCCCGGGCGGAGGCACCACCTACCACGTGGTCCAGAAATTCACCATCGGGGGTGAGGGCCCCTGGGACTACCTCACGTTCGACCCGGTGCGCCACCGGCTGTTCCTCAGCCACGCGACGCAGGTGGAGGTCGTGGACGCGGGGAACGGGAAGGTCATCGGGCGCATCCGCGAGACGCCGGGTGTCCACGGCGTCGCGCTCGCCCAGGATCTCGGCCGGGGGTTCGTGAGCAACGGGCGTGACAGCTCGGTCACCATCTTCGATCTGCGCAGCCTCGAGGTCATGGGGCGCGTGCGCGTGTCCGGCCTCAACCCGGACGCGATCCTGTACGACTCCACGTCGCGCCGGGTGCTCACCTTCAACGGGAGGACCGCCAACGCCACGGCGCTGGACGCGGCCACCGGCAAGGTGGTCGGCACCGTCGCGCTGGGTGGCAAGCCGGAGTTCGCCGTAGCCGACGGGCGGGGCGGCGTGTTCGTCAACATCGAGGATCGCGGGGAGATCGTCGGGCTCGACGCGAAGACCCTTGCCGTGCGCGCCCGCTGGGCACTAGAGGGCTGTGAGGAACCCAGCGGCCTCGCGCTGGACCAGGCGCACGCGCGGCTGTTCTCGACCTGCGGCAACGGGCGCATGGCGATCGTAGACGCCGGTACCGGTCACCTCATCGCCTCGCTGCCGATCGGCCAGGGCGTGGACGGCGGCGCGTTCGATCCGGCGACGGAGCTGGCGTTCGCCTCGAACGGCGAGGGGACCATCACCGTGGTGCACGAGGAATCACCCGACAGCTTCCGCGTGCTGGGCAATGTGGCGACCCAGCGAGGGGCCCGAACCATGACGCTGGATCCGCTGACCCACCGTCTGTTCACCGTGACCGCTGCCTTCGGACCGCCGCCGGCACCCACCGCCGAGCAGCCGCACCCACGTCCGAGCATCCTGCCAGGTTCATTCACGCTCCTGGTTCTGGAGCCGTGACCGCGCCTGGCCGCCCGGCCCACATCAGCGTCACGCCGAAGAGCACCAGGATCGTCCAGGCACACACGCTGTAGCCGCCGACGCCGCGGTACAGCGTGCCGCCGACGAGGTCCCGCCCGCTCAAGCCACAGATCGCCATTCCGATGCCGATCACCAGCGCCGGCGCCAGCACCCACGCGCGAGCGCCCAGCGACGCCGGCCGGACCGACAGCACGGTCGCGAAGATGAAGAGCAAGGACACGAGGTGCGTCGTGAACGTGATGGGGCTGAGCAGGAGGGCCGTCGCGAAGACCATCGCCAGCTCGAACGCGGAGAGCGGCGCCCGGCGCACGCGCAGGAGCACCAGCTTGCCCAGGAACAGGAACAGCACGGCGAGCCACAGGCCCTGGTAGGCGCGCTGCGCGGTGCGCTCGGTGGCCGGCAACCACTGGAAGGACGGCTGGCCCGGCGCCTCGGGCGCGCGCGTCATCCGGCTCACCAGCGCGGCGACGTTCTGTCCCGCCGTGTACGACCCGATCTCGCCGTGCTGGTGCTTCTCGAGAAACTTGTGGTAGTACTCCGCCAGCTCGGCGGCGCCGCGTGATGGGCCCCTGAGAACCATGGGGACGAGCACGCACGCGAGGGCGAGAGGAAAGACGGCCAGCGCCGCGCGACGCCGGCCCCGGATCACCAGCCAGGCCGCGAAGAAGATTGGCGTAAGCTTGAGTGCCGTCGCGGCGACGAACGCGGCGGCCGAGCTCAGATCGCGTCCGTCGAGATCGCCTTCATGCCGAGCAGCGCCAGCACCAGCGTCACCTCGTTCATCTGCGCGTGGTGAAAGTTGTCGAGGAAGAACTGGGCGCTCAGGATGACCGCGAGCACGAGCGGCACAGGGGAGAGCGTACGATCCGGGAACGTGCGCGCGATGATCTGTCGCGTCAGGACCACCGCCCACACCCACAGGGCAAGGTTGAGCAGCGACATCAGGACGCCCGCCACCCGCAGCGGGAACACCGCGAGCGGGGTAAACACCATGGCCGCGAAGGGCGGGTACTTGAGCGGTCGGGCGCCGGGCAGCGAGTCGTGGTACAGCGGGGCGCCCGTGGCGAAGTTGCGACCCGCCTGCCAGAACACGTGGAAGTCCTCGCCGACGTCCTGGCGGAGTCCGACCGGCACCGCCAGCGCCAGGCCGATGGCCAGCGCGACGAGCAGGGCGCCCACGACCGCCCAGCGCGCGGCCCCTTGTCGGGTGGACATCCTCTCCTCCAGACAACGACGTTTGGCGGACGCACCGGCGTTGAGGCCGATAGAGAAGTCGCCCACCACCCGCGGCGGAGGCTCGACGACGTTCGGATCGACCACCGCCAGCCTCAGGGAAGTTCTCCGCCCGTGGGACTGAGCGAGTCCGCGTAAATCAGGAAATCCATCGCCGCGACAGGGCGGATCCGTTGATAACCCCACAGAGATCGAACCGCACGCGGCTGTGCCACCCAGTCGGCGGCGGCCGGGTCGTCCCTCGCCGCCCGCAGGTTGATACCCACCCACCGCGCGCCGATGTTCCGCAGGTCGGGCCCTAGGCTCGTCGTATCCGCGCGGCCCTGCTCTTCCAGGTAGTAGCCAAGTATCCGAGCGTCAGTTCCAATGACAACATAGGCGTCGCCGAGTGCCTCGCGTAGGCGCTGACCGAGCACCCGAGGCGTCTGCGCCAGGGATGGGCCGACGGTCCTCGGACCGGAGTCGGCAAACACATGGGCATTGTGGGCGAGCAGGAGCACGCGCCACTCCGGACCCTCCTGTCTCAGCGCCCACAAGAGGTTTTCCGCCATGATCGAATCTCGAAGCTGAAGCAATCGCCAACGATCCGGGCTCTCCGCGGGGGAGGGCCGAAGGGACCCGAGGAGCTCCAGATAGGCCATGGTGTGCCGGACGTCCGCCACGCATTGGAGTGCCCATGCGCGATCAGCTCGGGCACGGTCATCCACCGAGTGCGCGGGCTCGCGAAGTATTAGGCGGTGCACGGAGCCCAAAATGGAGCGAAGCGAATCTCGCCCACCTTCCGCGACGAACTCCGGGTAGGCCTCCTCGGAAAATCGTGGAACCAGAGGCCGCAGTGCAGCCTCGAGGCGTTTCGCTTCGGGCCGGGCCGGAGAAACTCGAGATCGTCGCACGTCTCCGCGCCAGGCGCGGCAAGCTCAACAGCGTGCGCTCGAGCCCACTGGGCGAAGGCCGTATTGGTGTGGGCATCCTGCACCTGTGCGCTGACAGGCAAGGCGGTCAGCAACAGACACACCGAAATCACGTTGGGAGGTATCCCAGATCCCGTCATGTGCCCGCCGACAGGTTACGGTCGGCCAGTGACGGCCACAGCCAGGCCGCCCCTCGAACGCCGCTCGAATCGCCGTGCACGTTCACGGCGACCTTCGTCAGCACCGTGTCGGAGAAGACGTACCGAGGCAAGGCGACGGAGACCGCCGACGGCAGGTCGGGCAGGTTGGACATCCCGCCGCCCAGGACGATCGCGTCGGGGTCGAGCAGGTTGACGACGGCGGCGAGCGCGCGGGCCAGCCGAACCTGGTACCGCTCCAAGGCCCGGATGCCGTGGGGGTCGCCGGCCCCCGCGGCGCGAACGATCTCCTGGCTCGCGCGCCGAGCACCGGAGAGAAGGGCGAAGTCGCGCTCGAAGCCGGGGCCGGACAGGAATGTCTCGATACACCCGTACTTCCCACAGTAGCACTTCGCCGCGGCCGAGCGCTCCTCATCCGTCATCCAGGGGAGCGGGTTGTGGCCCCACTCGCCGGCGATCTGGTTGGGTCCCTCGTGGATGCGCTGCCGGATCGCGATGCCGCCCCCTACACCGGTGCCGAGAATCACGCCGAACACCGTGTCGAAGCCGCTGCCCGCGCCGTCGATCGCCTCGGACAGCGTGAAGCAGTTGGCGTCGTTGGCGACGCGCACCGGCCGGGAGAGCCGAGCCTCGAGGTCCGCGAGGAGGGGCCGGCCGATGAGCCAGGTGGAGTTGGCGTTCTTGACCAGTCCGGTGGCGTGGCCGACGACGCCGGGAATGCCGATGCCCACGGAGCCGGTGCGCCCCGCTTCGGCCTCGATCTCCTCGACGAGGCGCGCGATCGCGTCGAGGGTGCCGGGGTAGTCGTCACGTGGCGTGGCGACCCGGCGCCGGACGGCGACGGGCGTGTCCGCGTCGAGGCCGATTCCTTCGATCTTGGTGCCGCCCAGATCAATGCCGATCTGCATCGGCGATAAGTAAGCGGGCGCCGGTGCCGACCGCGAGTCCGGCCGGCCCTGCGCCGAGGACGAGGGTCGGGCTGCTCGCCTGCGTCATGGCAGACGCCGCGTCTCGCCGAACCGCGCGATCCACAGCCGATCCGCGTCCAAATCCACGTCATGCCAACGCCTGGCCGTCCGTCGCGGCGGCTCGTCCATCGGCTCGTCCGTCAGCCGAAAGGTCCCCCAATGAATGCCGAGCATCAGGGGCAAGGGCCGGTCGCGATGGGGGGCGACCAGGTCCTGGTAGATCCGCACCGCTTCCTCCGGGTCCACGTGCACCACATGCATGAACCAGCGAGGGTCGTACGCCCCGATCGGGATCATCACCAGGTCGAATGGACCACAGCGCGAGCCGATGGCGCCGAACTCAGGGTGATATGCCGTGTCACCGACGAAGAGCGCGCGCTTGGTGTCGGTTTCGAACGCGAATCCGGACCAGAGCGACCGGTTCCGATCCCGAAGGCCCCGGCCGCTGAAATGACGCGCTGGCGTTGCGGTGATCCGAACGCCTTTGACCGCGATCTGCTGCCACCAATCCAGCTCCACGATATCACGGGCGCCCCAGCGCCGGATGTATGCCCCGACGCCGAGCGGCACGACCCAGGTCGTCGCTGGGTGCGCCATGGCGATTCGCTTCACGGCGGGCCGGTCGAGATGATCGTAGTGGTTGTGCGACAGGACCACCAAGTCCATGGGCGGGAGGGCATCGATCGAGAGCCCGGGATCCATGATCCGCCGCGGTCCCAGCCATTGCAGGGGGAAGGCCCGCTGACTGAAGACCGGATCGGTCAGCACGTTGAGGCCGCCGAACTGGAGGAGGACGGTGGAATGCCCGATCCAGGTGGCCCCGAGGTCCGTACCGTTCGCTCGGGGATACGAGATCGTCGGCGCCGAGACCGGGAACGAGCCGCGACGCGGCGTCGGGGCGCGCCGGCGGGTCCGCCGCTCGGCCGCCCACCGCAACACGTCGCGCAAACCGTGCGGCTCGCTGTCGGGCCAGGGATTGTGAAATCGCGCAGTCATCCCGCCGGCCGCGTCCTCGAGTCGTCGATCGGCGGGATGGGCGAGCCATCCCGGCGAAGCGGCTGCGGGCGCGCGTAGGCGGCCATCCGCCACAACCACTCGAGTGGACCGAACCTGTAGCGCGCCAGCCACGCGCTGCTCACGACCGCCTCGCAGCCGAACAGTAGAACGGCCGCCGGCACGTAGGCATAGGGACGCAGCCTGAGCTTCCATCCATATGCGGAGGCGAGCGCGTCGAGCACGACCACCTGCAGCATGTAGTTGGTGAGGGCCATGCGTCCGGCGCGACCGATCACCGCCAGCCGCGCCGTCCACGCCGGCCGATAGGCCAGCAGCAGCACCACCGCGCCGATATAGGTCAGGCACAGCCACTGGTCCTGGAGCAGGCCCAGGCCCTGCGCGAGCGGGCCTCTGGTGCCCGGAACGGGCAGCTCCGGGAGATTGCGGAGCACGAGCCAGCAGGTCGCCCAGGCGACGGCGCCGAAGGTCATCCATCCTGTGATGAGCCGCAGGTGGCGCTTCGGCTGGTCGAGGATACCGTGACGCACGGCGAGGAGGCCGATGCAGAAGAGGGCCAGGTTGGTGTCCGGGAGCCAGCCGCGCCAAGTGTGAGGGAACGTGCCCACGAAGAGCGCCCAGCGCGCCGAGAGCAGCGTGAGATAGCCGCCTTGTTGCGCGGCCGTCTCGACGGCCCGGCGGAGCGAGTCGCCGGGGGCCACCGCCGACCCGCCGGCCGTCCACCAAGCATGCAGTGCCGTGAGCTCCGCCGCGACCGGTCGGGCGCAGGCGGCCACCACGGTGGCCGCGAGGAGGGCGGGAGTGGACCAGCGGCGGAGCACGAGGAGGACGAGGCCCCAACCCGCATACGCGAACAGGATGCTGAATCCAAAGCCCACTTCGGCGACCACGCCGAACACCGCGAGCGTCGCGAGACGCCGGAGGTAGATGGCGACGACCGGCGCGCGCCGCGCCTCCAGCCGGCGCAGGAGCACGGCGAACCCGACGCCGAAAAGGAAGGCGAAGATGCCCCAGGCCTTCTGCTCGACCAGCACCCACACGCCCCAACTGATCAGATCCTCGAGTCCCGTAGCCTCGAGACGCATCTTCTGGTGGAAGTGCACCAGGATCATCCCGAACAGGGCCAGACCGCGGAGGATGTCGAGGGTGTGGAGGCGCTCGTCGGTATCCAGGGGGGCCACCGGAGGCTCGACCGAGACATCCCTGGCCACCCCCTCGATCACGCCCGGGTCCTCGCTCACCTACGACCCAGCCTCGACCAGCGCCGCGAGCTTCCCCAGCGACGACCGCCATCCGGCCTCGTTGTCCGCGGGCGACAAGCCGGGCGGCAGCCGGTCGTGCACGGCGACGACGTCGGTGCCGCCGGCCGCGTCGACGAGCGAGATGGTAATCGTCTGCTCGCCCTGCATGCCGGGATCAGCCGTCTCGAACTCCACCACTTCCTCGACCTCCTGGTCCGGCACGAGGCGGACGAAGCGGCCGTGATAGGTGTCGGTGTGCGCTGACGTCTTCCCGGTGCCGGTCGGCGCATCGTAGGTGAGCGAGATCCGGAACCCGCCGCCCTCACGAGGGTCGAAGGCGTGGACGTGGCTGGTCATGCCGGTCGGCACCATCCACTTGGCGACGGCGCCGCCGTCGACCAGGGCGCGATAGACCTTCGGGCGAGGCGCGTTCACACGGTAGGTGATGCGGGTGGCTGTCATCGGCGAAAGTTACTATCGCCGTGCTCAACGTAGCTGTCGCGCGACCCAGCCGGGCAGCGTCACCAACACCGCGTCCAGCAGCCATCCGAGGAGGTAGAGTGCGCCGCCCGCCGCCAGCGCGCTCGTCGCCAGCAGCGCGGCGAGGAGCAGCGCGCCAACGCAGATCCAGCCGACCGAGGCGGCGAGCTCTCGAAGGCTCTCTCGCGCCGTCTCCACAGGCAACTCGGGCCCAACGCCGCGGGTCGCAGCACCGAGCCTCTCGAGACGCTGGAGCCTCGGCTCGAGGCGGAGCTGCATCCGGATCAGCCCGCTCGTCACGTCGGTCCTGCTGTGGTCCCGGTCCACCGCGGGGTCCCACACGGGAAAGAGGAAGTGCACCGGCACGGCGCCCGGCACCACCATGTCGAGACCGGCCAGGGCGCGGAGCGCGTCGGCGAGCGCGTCTGGGTAGCGTGTCAGCTGAACGGCCGTGGCATCCGCCAGCCGCCGCCGGGTGCGCCACAGATACGCCACGATGGGGCCGGCGACCACGAGGGTGAAGATCCCGATGATCGTCTTCGCGGCGATGGCGGCGAGGCCCACGGTGAGGAGCAGCGGGAGATAGACGAAGAGGAGCACCAGGGGGTGCAAATCCGGGAGCTGCTCGAGCTCCTCCGAGGACATGTCGTGCTCGTAGCCCGCACCGTCGAGCAGCCGGTCGAGCGCCTTCTGCCGGACGGAGACCGATGCATGGCCGCGGCGAGCATTGCCGGCGACGCGCAGGACGAACATGAGGTTCTTGCGGGACGTCGGCAGGAACGGCGACTCGAGCAGCAGGGTCACCAGCCCCCACGTCTGAAGCACGCACAGGATCTCGGCGGCCAGGGTGAGGTCGCCGTTGCCGACCGAGCCCATGACGTGGGCTATGACGGCCTGCTGGGCGTCCCGCGGCAGCCGGTCGATGAAGCCGCGGGTCACCACGATCGCGGCGTCCTCGATCGTGAGGCCGGCGGCGCCGACGTTGGCGGCGGGTGTGTCGACGAGGACGACGCGGGGCGACGGCACCCCGGCGGCGACCGCGACCTCCTCGACCAGGTTGGCCACCCGCTGCTCGGCCAGATCGCCGGACCGGGGCGGCCGTCCCTCCAGCCGGCGGAGCATGCCGCCGACCCCGGTCCCGCGGAACGTCAGGCGCACGAAGACCCAGAGCAGGAGCATGGCGACGGTGCCGGGGATCACCAACAGGCCGGCGAGCCAGCGCCACGGCACGTCCACGTCGGGGCGGCGGATGGCGGACCACAGCGTGGGCAGCAGATGGAATGCGCGGTCGGGCCAGGCGGCGAGCTCGGGCGGGATGGTCGCGACCAGGTCGACCAGGCGTATGAGGACGGCAACCACCGCGACGAGCATCGGGGAGATCAGCACGGAGAGGGGGATGCCAGACAGCGCGAGCGCCACGACCACCAGCACCGCCGAGACCGCGCTGGTGCGGCGGTGGCGGCGCTGCACGTCGAGGAAGTGCTGGCGCGGAGGAGTCGCCAGCCCGGTATCAGTCATGACGTGGTCGTATGGGGTCAGGGAGCACGGCTAAGGTGAAGGCCGGTTCGGATGACCGCAAGCCTTCGGCGGCTACTCCGCCGAACGACGAGCTATCGCAGGCGTTTCTCATAGCGCCAGACTTCGAACGCGATGCCGCCAGAATCGTCGGGCTCGTGCATCACCGTGCCGGCGCGGACCCAGCCGTGCTTTTGGTAGAACCTCGCCGCGCGCTCGTTACCGACGGCGCACGCCAGCCAGGCCGTCTTGACGCCGGCGTGCCTCATCCGGGACTCGGCGTCGGCGAGCAGGTCCGCCGCCGCGCCCGACCCGCGCGCCCCGGCCGAGACATAGAGCTGGCAGAGCTCGTCACCCCGGATGAGGCAGAAGCCGACGGGCGCCGGCGGCGAGCCGACAACCCGCACATTCGGGAGCTCGGCCCGCAGCCGCTGGCGGAAGCTGTCGAGCGTGCGCCGGGCGGCCAGGTCGAGTGGCAGGATGTCCGCGTGCGCGTCCTGCCAGCCGTCGTACCACACGCGGGCGAGGAGGTCGATGTCGGAAGGGTCGGCCGGTCTCACCTGCATCGGTGCGCGCTGCGTGTCGAGCGGCGGAGGCTTGTCCGTTCTCTTGACGATGTCAGCCCCAGGAGGTACGCTAGCTCGAGATACCCCAACCATCCTCTCCTCGCGGGCACACCCGGCGAAAGCCGGGGCGCAAGCCACGGGTCCTCGTCTCCTCCGCGACGCCGGACTTCAGACGCCACGAAGGACCCTAGACCGCCGGGCTGGCGCAGCACGCTCGCGGGCTTTGCGTGTCGGCTTGCAGCCCGTGTCCTACATCTCTTGGAAAGGGAGGTCGGTATGGGATACGTCGTCACTTCCACAGGCACCCCGCTTCCTGAGGATGCTGTTCGCCGGCTTGTCGAGGTCGCCGATGCCTGCCGAGGTCAGCCACAAGTATTTGTCGTGTTCAGGAATACCTTCCCCTATGAGTCCGTTTCAGTGGAAGACGACGGAGAGTGCCCGCCAAAGCTGCCGCCGCGGCCGGACCGGGCCTGAGCTACTTCGGGCCTGTGGTCCCGGGGGCTGCGTCGTCAGGCTTCTACGGTGTCCGTAAGGTAACCGGCACCACCTTCCATCCACTCCCACGCGCCGTATCAACGGTCGTGCTGCTCGACGCCAACAATGAAGTAGTCGAGCGTTTCCCGGTGAGTCGCGAGGGCCAGCTGACGAAGCCCCAGGAGGAGCTCGAGGCCCTGATGTTCACGTCGTCGAGCGTCGACAAGTATGCGATCCCCTACTTGTCGAGGGTGCTCGGTGCCGAGTTCGCCGCCGCCCAGCGACGGAAGTGGCTCAGGAGGTGACCGCCCGTCACGGGAGCCGCTCGGTCATGGCGACGAACGCCGGGTGACCGTGGAGCGGACGGAACCATGGCGTGCGCACGATATATCCGCGCTGCGCCCAGTTGCTGTGGAGAAACGTCCTGAGCAGCGCGAGCGCCTTGTCTTCCTGTCCGACCAGGAGTCTCACGTAGGCCTCGTCCGACGCGAACCCGTCGAGGTCGACCGGACCGTGCCGGGTGCCCTCGAAGGTGCGCAGGAGCGACTGCGCGCTGTCGCGTAGCCCCGCGCGCGCGAGAATGGCCGCCGTCATCAGGAGGTTGGCCCGATACGTGTCGCGTCGCCGTGCCGGCGTCGCCCGATGCTCCGCCTTCACCCCCAGCTGCCACGCACGTCCGGCCGACTCGAGGTCGCCTGCGGACCAGCCGAGGATGATGTACTGACAATTCATGAATGCCAGGTCGAGCGGATACCATCGGGCTCCTCGCGCGCACGTCTGGGCGGCATCGGCGTAGTGCTCCAGATTGAGGTCGGCCAGGATCTGCCAGCGAAGTATCTTGGGCTCGCTCAGCAGAAACGCATCCGCCTGCTGGGCCTGGGCGATCGCTTGTCTGCCTTCCGCGAACCTTCCGACGAGCAGGTAGTAGGTACCGAGCGCCTCCCAGGCGCGGGCGACATTGAGGTCCAGCGAGATGGCCCGGTTGAGCTCCAGCTCCGCTTCTCGCCCGATGCTGTCCGCCTGGTCCGAGGGCGCCTCGAACCACAGGCCGACCAGGGCGACCCCGCGAAGTTCGTGGGCCTCGGCGTCGGCTGGGGCGATCCGGATCGCTGCGTCCGCGGCAGCCACCGCCTTGCGATGCGCGGTGATCCGAGGCGAGTCCCGCTGACCCTCGGAGCCGTACAGTGAAGCACTCTCCAAGTAGGCCCAGCCGCGAGCGATATGCGGGCCGATCCAGCGCGGGTCCTGGCGGATCGCTTCTCCGAGCAGTGAGTCAGCGACGGCAAGCCGGTCAGCGGTCGACGCCGGAAGCGAGAGCGCTTCCGGGGAACTGATCGCGTCGATGATCGACATGGCACGGCTCCAATACCCGCGGGCCACGGAGTCCTCCGTTTCGGCGGCGACGGCGCGCCGCCTCACCTCGCTGCCCACATAGCGCCGAACAAAGCGCACGATGCGCTCGACCAGGTCCGCTTCCAGGACAGGACGCGGCGCCAGGCGAAGTCTGTAGCGCCTGGGAAAAGAGCTGAAACCTGGTTGCCCCCTCGCTCACGCGGCCTACGCCTTTCAGCTCCTTCCCCCTCCGCTCGATCGATCCCGCAATGATGAGGCTGATCTCCGCTCCACGGACGAGCGAATCAGTGGCTTCCGGAGTGTCGCCGGTCGTGGCGACCGCTCTCAAACCGCTGATGGTCGCCAGACTATCGACGATGCGCCTCCGAGAGCGACCGTGCGATCGACACGGTCAGCGTGTCGTTGCCCCCGGCTTGGAAGCGTGACACGAGGACCAGCGGAGCGCCGAGGCGGCTGGCGCGTACACGCGACGCTCCAGACTCTCTGCTCGATCTCACTGACAGTCCCAGGCCAATTGCTGCGGCGATCGCGGCCAACGCGATCACCCATCGCCAGGCCGGCGCGAGCCGGCGCCGCCGCTCACGGTCCGCCGCGCCCGCCCCGCCCGGGCCGGACTCATCCCCGCACGCAACGCCGCCGCGAACGCATCGCCGCTCGGGAAGCGGTCCGCCGGTACCTTCGCCAGCGCCCGGAGCACCGCGGCCTCGATCCCGCGGGCACCGTGTCCCGCACGGTTCGGATCCCGGCCGGCCGCTCGGTCATGAGCCTGGCGACGACCGCCTGGGAGGTGCTGCCTCGGAACGGGGGGTCGCCGGTCAGCATCTCGTACACCACGACGCCCAGCGAGAAGAGGTCGCTCCGCGCCGTGAGCTCACGCTCACCCGTCGCCTGCTCCGGGCTCATGTATTGTGGCGTGCCCACCGATAGCCCGCTCGCGGTCAGCCTCTCGCCGGCCGAGTTCCGCACCGCCAGGGCGATACCGAAGTCGGCCACCATCGCCTCGCCCTCATGCAGCATGATGTTTTCCGGCTTGATATCGCGGTGAATCACGCCATGCCGATGGGCGTAATCGAGGGCACCCGCCACCTGGCAGGCGATGCAGCACCGCCTCGTCCAGCGGCAGCTGGTGCTCCGAGTTCAGCCGCTGCCGCAGCGATTCGCCGCGAATGTAGGGGAGGACGTAGTACAGGTTGCCGTCGGCCTCACCCGAATCGATCAGGGTGAGGATGTGGGGGTGGTCCAGCTTGGCGGCGAGGGCGATCTCGGCGAGAAATCGCTCCCGCCCGAGCACCGCGGCCAACTCGGGCCGGAGCACCTTGACCGCGACCTCGCGGTCGTGCTTGCGGTCGAGGGCGAGGTAGACCGTGGCCATGCCGCCGTGCCCAAGCTCGCGCTCGAGCACGTAGCGATCGCGGAGAGCCTCGGTGAGCGCGGCAGGCGCGTTGGCCAAGGTACGGGTCCAGCGGGGGATGGTTCCAATCTGCAGACTGCCTGGCGAGATAGCCAGCGGCAGTGGAAGCCGTGTCAGCGGCCCGGGTCCGCCAGCCGGCCGATGAATCCCCAGCCTCCGCCCAGCTCGCTGATCGCCAGCAGCAGCTCGTTGCTTCCCTTCTTGAGCGGGAGGTAGACCGCGTCGTCCTCCGGGTCGACGATCCCCAGGAACCCGGGGTCGCGGAAGTATTGGGCGCTTCGGCCCCGATAGAGAATCCTGCCGTTCAGGAACACGCTCACGTCGTCGCTGTAGCCGAGGTACAGCTTCTTCACCTGATCCTTGTCGGAGATGATGCTGGTCCGGGCATACAGGACCTTCATTCCCGGCTGCGGGTCCAGGCGCTTGGAAAAATCGGCCTGAAAGGAGACCCTGGGATGCGGGGCCTCGCGATAGCGATAGAGCGCCACGATACCGGGCGGCTCCGCCTCCACGTCCTGCCACTTGATCGCGGCGCGCTCGGAGGGCGAGAGCGGGCGCTCCAGGTCACGCTCCAGCGCATCGTAGGCCGGAGACAGACTCCACATGACGATGGTACCCGCCGGCATCGGGGGGAGGTGGCGTTCCCAGGGGGCGTCGGGCGTGGTCCGGATCTCGAAATTGGAGAAACAGGTGGCGCCGATCAGGTCGGCCAGGGCGACCTGGCCCTTCCGGACTCCGCTCTTGAGGTCGGGCATGACCAGGGCGGGCTTCTCCATGTCCTTGACATAGAGCTTGGCCTGGGCGCCGGCCACCTCGAGGCGGACGTGGAACCAGGTGTCTCTCGGAATGTCGACGGCGCCGGTGAAGCCGGGCCCGTTATAGAGCTGCCAATTGAGCCCGGTGTTCAGGACCGGCGTGTACTGCATGGCGTCGGGCAACCCGGACTTGTGCTGGCGGAGATAGATGAACTCCGCGTTGACGCTATCGATCCGGAATTGCAGTCCGAAGAACCCGCGGGCGGCGGGGGTGGCGACGTCCATGTCGATCACGCCGTCGCTCGAGCTCGAAGTCGTTCACGGTGGCCGCGCCACCGTCGAGCATCAGGCACCGGCGACCGAGGTACTCGGTCACCTCGGCCTTCCCTTCCAGCGTCCAGTGCGTGGAGTCGGGCGGAAGCGCGAGGGTCTTCGGCGTCTGCGCGCCGAGATGAGCCACCGTGGCGAAGAACGCTACGGCGAGAGGCAGCGCCGCACGGCCGGCGGGCGCGCTCGCGGACGGACGGGCGGGCGGAAGGGCGGTGACGCCGGGCACGAGCGCTCCAGTCGATGGTGGGTCAGGCCATTACGCTGTTTCATGGCTGCTGGTTCCACATCTGCCGAAGGATGCGCCACTGCTTGCTCGCGTCGGGTGTGACCAACACCAGATCAGTGGAGCGGCCGGATTGGGTGCTCTCCTTCCCTCCCTTCTGGTAGACCCACCCCAGCGCGGCAGTGCCCCGAAAATAGGCAAGCTCGGGCGTCCCATCGATCTCGACGATCTCGCGGGTGAACGACTTGATGCGGGTATGCGACCCGTCGGTAGGCCACCAATAGGCGCGAATCGCGGCCAATCCCTCGACCGGCTCGGCCCCTGGAGGGAGCAAGATGGCATTGGGGTGGAAGAATCGGAGGACCGCCGCGGTATCATCACGCAGCCAGGCCTGAACGAAGGCGGTGTCGAGCGCGCGGATCGCGGCTCGATCGCGGTCGGTCAGGGTGCGCGACGGACGTGTGCCCGCCGGTCTGCAGCCGGCAACACCAAGCAAGAGGAGGAAGACGGGCAGAGCAGCCAGCGTCCTGGGCTGAACGCGCATGGAAGGACTCCATGGGGAGAGCCTGCCTATCGGACGTGGCGGGAACAGAGATGGTTTCGAGGTGGGCGACTCGCGAATCGAGTCGCGACTCCGGTCACCAGTCGGTCGGCCGATAGTCCTTGAGGAACTTGCCCCAGACGTGGACCCCGGTATTCACCCCGTCGATGATCGGGTCCACGATCCTCGCCGCCCCGTCCACGATGTCGAGCGGCGGATGGAACCGGTGCTCCGCGGTCTTCCGCGCCGCGATGTCGGCCGGATCCTCGTCGGTCACCCACCCCGTGTCCACCGCGTTCATGTGGATGCCGTCCTGCTGGTAGTCGGCGGCGGCGGTGCGGGTCATCATGTTGAGCGCCGCCTTGGCCATGTTGGTGTGCGGGTGACGCGTCGTCTTGAAGTTGCGGTAGAACTGCCCCTCCATCGCCGACACATTGACGATGTGCTTCGCCCGGCCGGGTGTGCGCAGCATGATCGGCTTGAGGCGGGCGTTCAGGATGAACGGGGCCACGGCGTTCACGAGCTGGACCTCGAGCAGCTCGACCGACGGCACGTCGGCCATCAGCATGCGCCAGGAGTTCCGCTCCCGGAGATCCACCTGCTGCCCGTCCTGGTCGAGGCGGCCTTCGGGAAACAGGTGGGCCGCGACGTCGTGCTCGTCCGGCAGGAGCGCCACCTGCGAGAGCTCGGCGGCGTTCGCGATGCCGGCGAGACTCGGCAGCCGCCGCTCGAACGCGGCGGGCCCCACGCTGGTGAGGCCCTCGGGCGCGGGGTGCTCCCCGCGCCATGCTTCGTAGTGGCCGAGCAACGCGCGGGCGGGCGCCGGGAGCGTCGCGGCCGCGGCGCGCTCGGCCGCCATCATGTGGGCGTAGAAGCCCGGCGGGCGGCGAACCGTCTGGCAAGCGTTGTTCACGATGAAGTCCAGGCGCTCGCGCCCTGCCACCAGCTCGTGGCAGAAGGCCTCGACACTCGGCGTGTGCCTGAGGTCGAGGCCGAAGACCTCGAGCCGGTCGCCCCACTCGGCGAAGTCCGGTTCCCGCGCGTAGCGGGCGGCGGAATCGCGGGGAAACCGGGTCGTGACGATCAGGCGCGCGCCGGCCCGGAGCAGCTTGAGCCCGGCCTGGTAGCCGATCTTGACCCGGCCGCCCGTGAGCAGTGCCACCGTGCCGCGCAGATCGGCAAGCTCGGTGCGCTTGGCGAAGTTGAACTCGGCGCACGGCGGGCAGAGCTGATCGTAGAAGTGATGCAGCGCGGTAAACGAGCTCTTGCAGACGTAGCAGTGCTGCCGGTCGAGCGGTTCGCGCGGCGCGTCGGGCTCGTGCACGTCCTCGGCGGCGAAGGCGTCGGGCGGGACCGGGGGGAAGACGTTGGGCGTGGTGAACACCGGCTGCCGGCGGAGGGTGCGGATACCGGTGCGCTCGCGCGCCGACTCCTCGCGCTCGACCCGCTCCACCTTATGCCTCCGCGCCGTGGCGCGGACCAGCTGGCGGCGGCTGACGGGATCGGGGGCGTAGACGTGGCCGGCGGCCTGGAGGAGGCGGCGGCGGTCGTCGGCCGGGATGTGGGCGAGCAGCGTGCGGTCGGCGACGATACGCTCGAGCACGGCGATGGCGGAGCGAAGATCGCCGAGGAACGCCGAGGTTTCCGGTGCGCTGTCGGGAGTGGCGGGGTTCGTCGCCTGGTCGGGGGTCGGCGGCGGGGAATTCACGACTTGCGCTCCGGGGATATGAGTAGGGGTGGTAGAATATTAACGGTGGGCACGGGCGATGCCCCTTGAGAAACGCGGCGGACCAGTGTATACTGAGATCTGCGACAGTCGCGCTGACAAGCGCGATGCTATTCCAAGGAGCTGCGAAGGGTCCCGGGAGTCACGCGGGGCCCTTTTTGTATGGCTACCTGAGCAGCCGCAGCCCCTCGTGAGGCAACGTCACGACCACACGTAGTCGGTCCGTCGGCCCTGCCGGCCTCCGATTACAGCAACACACTGAGGAGTAAGCAATGCGTACCACCGGTACCGTGAAATGGTTCAACGACGCCAAGGGCTTCGGCTTCATCACCCCCGAAGACGGACAGAAGGACTGCTTCGTCCATCATTCGGCGATTCAGGCCCAGGGCTTCAAGAGCCTGGCCGAGGGTGAGCGCGTGGAATTCGACGTCGTCCAGGGCCAGAAGGGCCCCGCGGCGGAGAACGTCACGAAGCTCGGCGCCTAACCAGCGCGGCCGCAGTTGACATAGCCTTCGGGCTCCAGGGCACAGAGCAGCCTGGGTGATCAATTCTGCCACGACTTTCGGCCCGGCGGGTGCTCTGCACTCGACCGGGCGTTTTGTTGTGCCGCCAGGTCCGTCGGCGGCCGCCCTTCCCGGCCGACGGGCTGCACTCTACTCGACAACCTCGTCAAACACATTCGTGCCTGAACCCGGCCGACTGGTCCACCTCAGGCGCCGGCGCCCAGGATCGCATCGATCGCGGCAAACGCCGCGCGAGCCACGCCCTGCCCGTGGTCTTCTTCGGGTGAGTAGGAAGCGATGCCCGCGGCGCGAAGGGGGACGTGGGCTCGGATCGCGGCCACCGTCGCGGTCAGTTGAGCGACGGAGGGACCGTTCGGGACCGGCAGGTAGTTCGCACGGCCGACGGTAGGATCCAGCACGTCGAGGTCGAGGTGGAGGTATCCCACGGTGTCGGCCAGCGGAGCCAGGCCCAGGAGCCGCGGCAGCTGCGCAGGGAGCTGGTCGACCGCAACCAATGTTATCGCCGACTCGCGCACGAGGGCGGCTTCCGGCGGATCAAGGTCCCGGGCCCCCAGAAGGAAGGTGGCCGCGGCTTCAATCGGCTGATATCCGGGCACCGTGGCCGCCAGCCGCTGCCAACAAAGACCAGTGGCCACGGCAAGGCCCATCCCGTCCAGAAAGCCGGTTGTCGTAGTCTCCGGCGTGTTCAAGTCTCCATGGGCATCGAACCAAAAGACGGCTCGGCGCGCCGGGGTCAACCCGCTGAGGGTCCCGATGGCGGAGGAGCAGTTACCGCTGAGCACGAGGGCAAAGTGGCCAGCCGCGTGAGCCGCCCGAACCTGGACCGCGAGCCGTCGCGCGAGCTCGAACGCGGTTCGGATTTCGGCCGGATCATGGGTCGGGTCGTCCTCGAGGACCTGAATATCCCTGACGACGTGTCCCTGGCGTTGGAGATGGGTCGTCAATCCCGCGCGGAGAAGATGCTCCGGGCCGGCACCACACCGCCAGCGTAGCCGGCCGGAATCGTAAGGGACTAGGAAGAGCTGGACATCCATGGTGCGTGACGCTCCGCAGCCCGCCACGTAGCCCTCACGGGTGTGGCGCTTGGTCCGGGTGCTTCGCCTAGTAGAGCACGTCTTGATACTTGTGCTGGGCGGCCGCAAGGTAATAGCCCAGGCGGCCGAGGTTGCCGCCACTCAGCGCCAGCATGGCGTCCCCGCACGTGCTCGACATCGCGCTCATGAGGCGACATCCCATACTGCGACAGCATCACATGCGCCTGACGGCGATCGGCCGGGGCGAACTGCTCGGCCAGTTTGCGTTCAAGGGTAGCGGAGAGTGCGTGTGCCAAGGCGGGGCCAATGACAGCCTATGGTCAGGGGTATCACCGAGGGAGCTAAATCTTGCGGCGGAGATGTTCGCCATGCACATCGTCGAAGGCGGCCTGGACGATCCGCGGGTTGTCGCCCTGCTGCACACCCATCTGAATCGCGCGCGGGCGGAGACCGCACCGGGCAGCGCACACGCGCTCGACCTGTCCGGCCTGCAGGCGCCCGAGGTGACCTTCTGGTCCGCGTGGGAGGGAGACGCGGTGGTCGGCGTCGGCGCGCTGAAGTGGCTGAGCGCCGATCACGGGGAGGTGAAGTCCATGCACACGGCGGAGGCGGCGCGCGGGCGGGGCGTGGGATCGGCGATGCTGCGGCACATCATGGCGGCTGCGCGCGGGCGCGGGATGTCGCGGCTGAGCCTCGAGACGGGGTCGTGGCCGTACTTCACGCCGGCGCGGGCGCTGTACGCGCGGCACGGCTTCGTCGAGTGCCCGCCGTTCGGGGATTACCGGGAGGATCCGAACAGCGTGTTCATGACGCTGGCGCTCGGCGATGGACGGCCAAGGTGAGCCACCCCACCGCCACCGCCCCTCATTTTCTACTCCGGCAGCACCTCTTCTACTCCGGCAGCACCTCGATGTCGCCGGGCCTCAGGCCGATCTCCCCATGGCCGGGCACGTCCACCGTGACCCGATCGTGTAGCGGCCCGGTGGGCGGGCGGCGAATACGTGAAACCTCGACAATGGTGCCGGTCTTGCCGACGACGCGCGCGACGCCCGCCGACAGCACTCGGGCCTTGCGCCCGGGCACGCAGTCATTGATCTCGGCCATGGAAGTCTCCTTGGCGCCAGCCGCGGCGCGCCGTAGGACTGACAAAACGGGAATCAGGTGCCCCTCAGAAACGCCGCGATCCTGGCGTTGACGAACGGCTTGGCCTCCTCGTCACCGCCACCTCCGGCCACGTGGCCCCAGAGCGAGGGAATCGGCTCGAGCTGGACCCGGGGAATGAGCTTCGCCTCGGCGCGGGCGTCGGAGACCGGGAAATACAGGTCGGTCTGTCCCGGCATGAAGAGCCGCGCGTGGATCGAGCCGAGCGCCCGCTCGAGGCTGCCCTGCAATCCTGGTGTCACGGCGACGTCGTGGCTCGCTGCGGCAGCGCCAGACCCGCTCGACCAGCGGCGAGTCGGACAGCCGCTCCTCGAAAGCCAGGAACATCTCGCCAGCCCCTCTTATTGAGTGCCCACCGGCTGAGTGCCCGCCGGCAGCCGCTTGCCCCAGTGCTCCCCCGATGCCTTCGCGTAATTCGCCAGCACGTAGCGCCAGGGGATCACCAGCGGAAAGATGATCCCCATGAGACAGGCCTTCATCGTTTCTTGCGCGTCCGGATCCACCTGGTGGGCGGACCAGAGCGGAAGTCCGAACGCCAGCAGCCAGATGGATTTCCACGTCAGCTCGAAGAACATCAGCGGCAGCATCTTGAGTGGATAGCGGATCCCCACGATCGCCAGGAGCGCGACCGCCCCGAGCACGCTCCGAACCACGCCACGCATCGGCGCCAGATCCTTCGGGGGATTGAGTATCCCCGGCCAGATCGTCACTCCCAGTCCGACGACCATGAGCAGGTACGTCGCTCTCAACAGGTAGAGCCGGAACGTCGAGACCTCGGGCACGTGCCACCCCTCTTTCGTCGATCGGGCCTACTTCGCCGGCTGCACTCCCACCAACTCAAGTATTGGTATTCCGCGACCGGTCGCAACCGAGCTCCGGCATCGCGGCGAGCCGCCGCCCGCGATGCACCTCGACGACCGACCCTTCAGCCAGAACGCCCGATCGGGGCCGGGTCCCAAGGCACTCCGCGAAGCCTGCCCCATACACCGTCCGCACGTCGCAGTCGAGCTGCGCCGTCCCGACCTCCCAGGCCCGCCAGGGCGGGTGCGCCACCCGGTATTCCTTGGTTCCGCCGTCGGGCTGGACCGTGTAGCCCCAGTAGTGGTCCGTGATGAACGCCGCTTCGGATGTGGGATCGGGAATGGCGGGCCGGCCGCGGGTCGTCACCTCGAGGCGATGCCAGCGACCCGCTACGCGCCAGGCGTAGGCGGCACGACCGGGCCCGCCGGCCTCCGCCTCGGCCATCTCGAGCTCGTGGCGCATCGGCACCGCCGTGTACGGTTCGTTGTAGAGCCATCGCGCCACGAGCGCGATGGCGCGCCTCGGCACGAGCTCGCGAACGAAGACGACGGCCCGCCGCCACTCGCCGTCCTCGCCGCGGCGGCGGACGTAGAATCGGAGGTTCACCTCGTCGAAGTCACGGTGGCCCGGAATCGCGATCCCGGCCACACGCGTGTCCAGGAACCGGAAGCCCACCACGCTGGCCAGGGTGGCGCCATCCCACGTATCCAGCTCGGTACCCGATGGCACGAGGGGCTGAAGCAGCGCCGGCGGGACCTCGTAGTTGAGCATGGCGAGATATCGCCACGCTGCGGTCAGGAACGGGCGGGAATCAGGTGTGCTCGGCATCCGCGATCCTCCGCCGCGATCTCTCGTCAGGCGGCCGCGACCGCGGCGCCAGCCGCCAGCTCGTAGGAGCGCAGCCGCGCCTCGTGATCGTAGATCTGCGAGGTGAGCATGAGCTCGTCGGCGCCGGTGCGGGCGACGATCGCCTCCAGCCCGCGCCGGACCGTGGCCGGCGAGCCGGCCACCGTGTACGACAGCATCTCTTCGATGAGGCGCGCGTCGGCCGGCGTCAGCCGCTCGAGGAACTGGTCGTCGGGCGGCGGCAGCCGGCCTGGATGCCCGCGCCGCAGGTTCACGAAGGCCTGCTGCAGCGAGGTGAACAACCGCCGGCCGGCCTCGTCCGTCTCGGCCGCGAAGACGTTGACGCCGAGCATGACGTGCGGCCGGTCGAGCTGCGCCGACGGCTTGAAGCGGGCGCGGTACAGCTCGAGGGCGTCGAACAGCGCGGCCGGCGCGAAGTGCGAAGCGAAGGCGTACGGCAGCCCGAGCTCGGCCGCGAGCTCGGCGCCGAACAGGCTCGAGCCCAGGATCCAGATCGGCACGTCGAGCCCGGCCCCGGGCACGGCCAGCACGCCCTGGCCCGGACGGGGCGGCCGGAAATAGCTCATCAGCTCGACGACGTCGCCGGGAAAGGTGTCGGCGGCCATGGGGCTCCGCCGCAATGCGCGGGTGCGTCAGCTGGTCCGACCCCGGCGCGCGTCCGAGCCCGAGGTCGATCCGCCCGGGGTAGAGCGAGGCCAGGGTGCCGAACTGCTCCGCGATCACGAGCGGCGCATGGTTCGGCAGCATGATGCCCCCGGCACCGACGCGGATGGTGGAGGTGCCGGCGGCCACGTGCCCGATGACGACCGCGGTCGCGGCGCTCGCGATGCCGGGCATGCCGTGGTGCTCCGCGAGCCAGAAGCGGTGGTAGCCCCACCGCTCCGCGTGCTGCGCGAGATCGAGCGAACGGCGGAACGCCAGCGCCGCGTCGCCGCCTTCGACGATCGGCGCGAGATCGAGCACGGACAACGGGACCATGTTCTTCCTCTCCACGGGCCGTTACAGCGAGTCGACCGGGATAAGCGTCTCGAGCTGACGAGCGTAGCCAGATTCGAGCACTTCTTCCGGGCGGCTGCCGGCCTCGATATCGACAAGACCGATCTCAAGCGCTCTACCGACTTCATCAATGACAAGCTGTAGGATCTCCTCCTGAACTCGCAGGCAACCGCCAAGGCCAATCACCGGGATGTCATCGAGCCGTACGTCCCGCCGGCGACGAACGGGCTGCGGAAGAATATCACGCAGTTCAGGAAGGTGGATCTCGACGGGGTTGCGTTCGCCCCCCATCTTTGGCAGTGCGGCGAGTTGGCTGGCTGACCCGATCCGACCGGAGGCGCTATGGGAACACGCACGCGATGGCTGCTGGCGGCAGTAGTGCTGGGCGCGTCGGGGTGCGGCGGCGATGGAACCGGACCCGGGGGCGACAACGAGGGGCAGCGCCTGGCCGGCCAGTTCGATCGGCTGGCGGACTCGGTGGATGGCGCCGGCTATTCCGCCACGGCTGCGGCACTCCGGCACGCCGCCGAGATCGTGCGTCTGACCGGTCACGCAACGCCGGTCACGCTCACCATCGACGGAGCGAGCCGAAGCTTTCTCGCGGTCGCGGAGCAGCTCGACTTTCCGAGCCTCCAGTGCAGCTGGCCGTCGGACAGCGGCGTCGTGCCCCCGGGCGACACCGTCACCGCCCCGCGGCCGGACAGCGGCGCGGGCACTTCTCCAGCCAGCTCCATGGACAGCGTGCCCGCTCCGGGGTGCGTCGAAGTCGGCACGTTCTCGATGCGCACGCTGATCGCCTGGGAACCGGAGCACATGGCCGAGGTGGTCCGCGTCGTGGCCGACGTCGGCAGCAACGGGGTGGAGACGGGTGTCCCCGACGTGATGACGGGACTGCCTACCAACACCGACGCCGCTCCGCCGTCCGCGCCTGCTCCCCCGCCGGTCCCGAATGATTCGGGCAGTGGCGGGGGCGGGGGCGGGAACGAGGGCGGAGGCGGGGGCACGCCGGGCGGCTATCCTGGCTTCATGGGCGAGTACCTGGTGGGGGACGCCGGGACCTGGTACGCCGTCGAAGGGACCCAGGCGAACGCGCTCGAGTCCGTCGCCGGCGGATGCAGCGCCGATCGCGCCACGTTCGACTGGGCGGAGTTCGCCTGCGAGGCGGCCCGGTTCCGCTTCCAGTTCAGCATGCGGGTCGAGCCGTTGCGATACCCGGGGCCACCGACTCCTCTGATGGAGAGGCCGGGATCGCCCGCCGATCCCGCGGAGGACCACGCCATCGCGATGACGGAGACCAGCGTGGACGGGGTGCGACTCTCCGTCATCGCCTGGACGCCTCCGCCCGTTCCGTCGCCCGATCCGATGCCGCCCGATTCCACGGTGACTCAGCGCTGACGGCAGCACGACCACGGCCGCCACACGTGTGGGATCCGTCGCACAGGTATTGACCTGCCCGGATCAGTGCCCTAAGTCACTGTAGCATCAATCGTTGCGGGCAGCCCTGCGGACGGGTGAACGACTCCCGGCGACTGGCACGGCTCTGGCGCATGCGGCGTTCGACGTGGTCCGTGGTCCACGCGCATCACGCCCCCATCGCTCCCTCGACACTTGGCCGCCTCCAGGCTGGGATGAGTCCATGCGATCGATCGGTCTGCTGGCTGCGGTAACCGGCACCCTCCTGCTGGCGTGTGGCGGCGACGGCGGCACCCCGCCCGAGAACACGGCGCCGGTGGCGAACTTCGCGCTGCCGTCCTGCACCATCAACGTGCCCTGCGATTTCGTCAGCACCAGCACCGACGACGCGGCGGTGACGGCGTGGAGCTGGGATTTCGATGGCGACGGCACGCCCGACGCCACCACGGCGAATGCCTCGTTCACCTATACCACCTCGGGGGACCTCGCCGTCAGCCTGACGGTCCAGGACGCCGAGGGCCTGAGCGGGACGAAGACCAGCACCATCACCATCGCTTCGGTCGATCCGACCAACACGCCTCCGACGGCGGGCTTCACCCACACCTGTGAAGGGGCGGCCTGCAGCTTCACCAGCACCAGCGCCGACGTGGCCCCGGGCGCCATCGCGTCCTACGCGTGGACCTTCGGCGACGGCGGGACCGCCGACGTGAACAACCCGTCGCACACCTACACCGCCACCGTCCCCACCGACTTCACGGTCACGCTCACCGTGACGGACGATGGGGGCGCGACCGATGTCGAGACCCAGACGGTCTCCGTGACCCCGGCGGCCGCGAACACGCCGCCGACCGCGGGCTTCACCTTCACCTGTACTGCGCTGGACTGCAGCTTCACCAGCACCAGCACCGACGCGGCCCCGGGCACCATCGCGTCCTACGCGTGGACCTTCGGCGACAACGGGACGGCCGACGTCCCCAATCCGTCGCACACCTACACGGCCACCGTCCCCACCGACTTCACCGTGACGCTCACCGTGACTGACAACGACGGCGCCACGGACGTCGAGACGCAGACGGTCTCGGTCACACCGCCCAACACGCCACCCACGGCGGGCTTCACCTTCACCTGCAACGCGGCGAGCTGCAGCTTCACCAGCACGAGCACGGACGCGGCGCCCGGGACCATCACGACCTTCGCGTGGACCTTCGGCGACGGGGCGATGGCCAGCGAGGCCAATCCGTCGCACAGCTACAACGTCGCCGCCACCACCGACTTCACGGTCACGCTCACGGTGACGGACAACGACGGCGCCACCGACGACGAAACCCACACGGTCACCGTGTCGCCGCCGCCGCCGGGCGCCGAGGGCTGCACCACCTCGGGCACGCACGTGGACTGCCTGTTCGACATCACGGCCGAGTCCACGATCAAGCTCAAGCTGCTCGGCGTGAGCTGCGAGCTCAACGGAGAGCGGGTCACCATCCCGCAGCCGATCGGGGACCAGGTCTTCCTGAACGTGTGCTCGAAGGCCGTCGGCGACTCGACCAAGATCTTCGGCGGCCCCGCGGACACGGCGATCGTATTCCTGGCGGGGAGCCAGGTGCGGATCCGGTTCAGCCAGGGCACCGCCGGTCCCGGTGACCCGGCTCCGGCCGCTCCCACGGCGCAGTTCAAGGGGAGCTTCCCGAACTGGACGGTCAATTTCGAGGACGGCGACCACGCGGGCGAGCCGGGCGAGCCGGATTTCGCGGACGTCGTGCTCAGCGTGGAGGCGGTAGCGCATCCGTAGCCGTGCCCCGCCTCGCGCGGGGCACCCGGTGGGCGGCAGGCGACGGTGCGGACCTGGAGATCCAGGCTCGCACCGTCGTCGTTTTCAGCGTGGCAGGCGCCCCTCCAAGCGAGGAACAGCCCGTCGCCAGCCGACGTTGTAGTTTTCTACGGAGACACGCGATCCAAGGGAGAGAACGCCATGAGCGAGCAGGAAAGAGGGACACGCACGGCTGTCGCCGGGCAGCAGACCGAAGTGGCCGTGCTGGCCGGCGGCTGCTTCTGGGGGGTGGAGGAGATCCTGCGCGCCGTGCCCGGCGTGCTGGACACCGACGTGGGCTACACCGGCGGCTGGCTGCCCAACCCGACGTACGACGACACCCACGACAGCAAGTCGGGCCACGCGGAAGCGATCCGGGTGACCTTCGACCCGTCGGTGCTCAGCTACGAGGACCTGCTCGAGCAGTGGTTCTTCAAGCTGCACGACCCCACGACCCTCAACCGCCAGGGCAACGACGTCGGGACGCAGTATCGCTCGGCGATCTTTCCGCAGACGCCCGAGCAGCGGGCGACGGCGGAGCGGGTGAAGGCGCGGGTCGAGGCCTCGGGCAAGTGGAAGCGGCCGATCACGACCACGATCGAGCCGGCAGGCACCTGGTACAGCGCGGAGGGGTACCACCAGGACTATCTGCGGAAGCATCCGGGCGGGTATTCCTGTCACTACATGCGCGACTAGCCGGCCCGCGCACCGGAGCGGCTACCCCGCCGTCTCCTTCCTGGCCCGGCTGAACTGGTAGAAGCGCTCTGCTTCCTGCGTGTCCTTGAATGCGCGCTTCGGAATGAGGTGCGCGGCGGTCGGCGCGGTATAGATGAAGATGTAGTCGGGGTTCTGCTCGACCCGATCCACGCCGGCCCAGGAGGTGCGCGACTCACCCACCGCCGTGCTCTCGATCACCCCGTCTTCGCTCACGACGATCCGATGCGCCCCGAGCTGCCCTCTCCCGGGCTTCTCATCCTGGAGCATCCGGAGGATGGCGCGCCGCATCAGCCGACGCTCCAGGAACCACTGGCCGAGGAAGACGATCGAAAGCGCAACGAGGATGAAGGTGAAGCTGATGCGCGAGACCACGAAGCCGTCGGCACCGATGGCGGGCACGACGGCGAAGAGCAGCACCGCCAGGGTCCAGCCGAGGTAGACGGTGCGTCGCGTGCGCCGCCCCAAGGGAGACTCGAAGGCCGCCCGCCACTGGAAGGCGTACAGGTCGTCCGGGGTGAGCTCGTACGAGACTTCCATCGGACGGGCCGAGGCAGCGCCTGGGGGCTACAGCGACCGGCCAGCACCCGACGTGCGGCCGAACGTCATCTCCAAGGCAATTGCGAGCAACGCCAGATTCCCACTGGCCCGGGAGAAGGCCTCCGCCTGGGTTTTCACGATGGGCCCGACGAAGTGGGTGATTACCGCGAGAACCAAGGCCAGTGCGGCCAGACCGATGAGTGCCTTCACCAAAGTGCTCATGTTGCCCCCTACGGTGCGGGTAGCGGGAAAGAGACGTCGGCCGGTTTTCATCTGCGAGAAGGCTGGATACCAAGTCTGTCCAATTTGGCTTACGCGAACCGACTAGCGGAAGGACCGGGCGTTATTGCCGGCGGCTGAAGACGGCGCCGTGCGGGATGCCCGCCGCGTTCCCCCCATGCGGCCAGGTCTTGCCGTCCATCCTGAACCCGGGCTCGGTCGCGCCCTCCTCCCGGAAGCGCTCGTCCATCGAGAGCCGGCCCGTCGCCGAGTCGAATCGGGCGATCATCACGCGGTTCTTCATGCCGGCATAGCCGGTGATCACCACCCGTCGCTGGTCCGGTGAGATCGAGATCCAGTGCGGGACGTCGTTCGGCCCGAGTGTGGCCCGGCTGACCTCTCGCGGCGCGGCCGGATCGCTGACGTCCAGGCTCACCACAGCGCTCCAGGCAGGCACCGTCACCAGATAGTACCGCCCCGCCACCACCGGGATCGCGCAGTAGGTCTTCTCCTTGCGCGGGAACGACGCGACCAGGCGAGCCGACGGCGCGTCGCCCTCGAGTCCTTCCATCAGATACAGCCCGCAATGGAAGGTGGAGACCAGGACGGTCCGCCCGTCGGCCAGGACCCGCGGCTCCGCCGTCATCAAGGACTCGTCGCCGGCCGGACCGTCGGGCAGTGTGATGGTGTGGAGCAGCGCCAGGTCGGACAGGCGCCAGATCTGGAGCTGGCGCGACGCCGGCTGCTCGCCCGCCATGTCGGTCGTCGTGGTGACGATCCGGTCGAGTGCCGGGACGACGCCGGCGCTGTACACTCGGGTCGCGGGGTCGAGGCCCGGGGCGTACGCCGACGCGGAGCGGACCGCTCGGCCGGCCGGCGTCAGCTCCACCAGCCCGCCCGGCCCCATGCCGCCGCCGTCGTGCCGCATCTGGAAGGTCGCCAGCACGTCACCGCCCGGGAGCCGCAGAAACGAGTGGGGATGGGCGTACCCCTCGACGTCGCCGAACCGGCCGGCGAGGCGGGGCGCGGCCGGATCGCGCAGGTCGAAGATGAAGCTCTGTCCCGACGCGAAGCCGTTGGCGAAGAGCTGCCGGTCGGCCGGCATCTCGTGCTCGGTGTGATGCGGCCGGTTGCCGAGACCGGGCACCGGCAAGCGTCGTGACCAGGCGGCCGTAGCGTGCGGAGTCTTCGGTCACGTCGAGCACGGCGAGGAAATCCGGGCGGGTGGAATCGGCCGACGCGGTCCAGACGTAGAGGTAGTCGGCGGTGGGCGTGGGCGGCTCCGTCGAGCGGGCGGTGCAGGCCAGCACGCCCAGGAGAGGCGCGAGGAGGAGGCGCCGGACGACTTTCATCGCATCCATGGCGAGGTCGAGTGAGCCCTCAGGAGAAGGCGGCTGAGCGGAACGGGTGCGCGCGCGGACGACGAGCGGGTAAGTAAACTCGCGGGCGCGGGGGCGCGCCAGCGAACGCGGAGAGCGCGCTGGGGGCTAGAGACGACGTATCCCTGCGGCCCGTAACCGCCGGCGGCGCAGCACAACGGCGACAGCGACGACGAAGAGGCCGCCTGCCCCCGCCCACCATGCCGTTCGAGGGCGCGGGCGCGTGAGCGGCACGATGGTCGCCGGATCACCCACCATCTCGAACGCCGCCCAGACGCTGGGCGGCGTCCCGTCCCGCATCGCCGCCAGCTTGGCCGCGCGCAGCGCCTCGATGATCGGTCGTTCCTCCGCCAGCGCCGTGTACAGCGCCGCCACGAATCGCACCGTGCTCCGGTCGCCTACGCGCCAGCTCGTGGCGACCACGCTGCGAGCGCCCGCCTCGAGCAGCGGCGCGGTGAGCCCCTGGATTCCCTCGCCGTCCACCACGACGCCCCCGGCGGTGCGGCACGCGGAGAGCACGACGAGGTCGGCGCCGAGCCGGAGTCGGGCGAGCTCGCCCGGCGTGATGAGCGCGGAGCCCGAATCGCCGGGCGCGAGGGCGAGCGCGGTTCGGCCGAGCGCCCGGTCGTCCACAAGAGCGTGGGTGGCGAGATGGATCACCCGGAAGCCGGCGAGTGGCGTCCGGCGCAGGTACGCCGCGCTCGCGCGCTCGCCCAGCCGCAGGTCGGCGATCGGTGCGTAGCGCGCGACGAGCCGCGCCTCGGCCCCGGAGCCGGGCAGGCGCGGGAGACCGCCCTGCGCCGCGAACAGCTCCGCGTCCACGGGCGCGACCCGATCGAAGGCGGGGTCGCCCATGGCCAGGAGGTGGAGGTCCTCCGCCGCTGTCGGCCGAGGGCGCGGGTGCCGCCGTAGGACGGCCAGCGCGCCGGCGGAGGGGGCGAGACCCACGGCGAAGCGCTCGACGACGTAGTGTCCGTCCTCGAGGCGGAGCACGTCCCAGGGAACCCGGTGGAGCGGCCCATCGGGGACGACGACGATGCGCGTGACCCCGGGACCGAGGAGGGGCAGGATGGGGCCCAGAAGCGCCCGACCCAGCGCATCGGCCTCCGGGACGATGTCGCCTCGACGGGCCACGAGCGCGAGCAGCCGGGCGATCGAACCCGCCAGCGAGTCGGCCGGCGGCAGGATGCGGGCCGCGGGCGGCGCGCCGCGACCGAGGACGAACGCCGTCGTCGGCGCGCCCCAGGTGCCGGTGACATACTCGACGAGCGCGGTGCTGTCGGGGAGCAGCTCGGCCAGCTCGTCGGGGGCGATCGGGCGCGCGGCCGTCTGCCGCTCGCCGACCGACACGGGCGCGGGGCCGTCGAGCGCCGCCGCCGCGAGCAGCCGATCGCCGAGCTCCCGCGCGCGCCGTCGTTCGGCCAAGGCGAACGCCGCACCGACTCGACCGCCCGCCGCGAGCGCGGCGATCACGCGAGCCACCGTGGCGTTGCCGTCGCTCTCATCGGTGGCGGACGCCTGGAACGCGAACAGGCGAAGTGCCTGGTCCCCAAGTCCAGCGCGCCAGGCGTCGAGGGCGTCTCGCGCGGCGGTAAGCTCGCGCTCGGCGCCGGCAAGATCGCCGCGCCGCGCGCGGATGTCGGCCAGGTAGCTCTCGACCTCGTGCCGGCGCAGGCCCTCTCCCTCCCCCAGCGTCCGGCGGTAGCCACGGAAGATCCGCTCGGCCGAATCGAGGTCGCCCCGGTGCAGCGCCAGGCGGCCGCGCTGGTAGGCCAGCTTCCGCGCCCACGATTCGATGCCGTGGCTTCGGAGCAACAGCCCTGCGGTGTCGAGCGCGGCGGCGGCGGCAGGATAGTCGCCGGCGAGGATCTCGATGTCGGCGAGCGCGCCGAAGAGGTCGATGGCCCACGGGACAGCCTGCTCCCGGCGCGCGGCGGCGATGACTTCGCGCGTCATCCGGCGGGCTCGCGGCAGGTCGCCCTCGTCGCGCGCGATGTTCGCCTGCCAGGAGCGGACGTTCATCTGGTTGGCCGAGTCGCGCAGCGTGCCGTACAGCGCGTCCGCCCGTTCGAGGGCCCGCGCGGCGGAGGCCAGATCGCGCAGCGAGTACGCGAGGGTGCCCGCCATGTGGGTCGCCAGCGCCTCGCCCTGCACATGGCGCGACGTCCGCGCCTGGTCGAGCGCCTCGGCGGCGGCGGCCTTCGCCTCGCCGTAGGCGCCCTCGTCGCGGAGCACGTCCGCCAGCACCGTGAGGGTGAAGGCGAGCGAGCGCCTGTCCCTCGCGGTGCGTTGCAGTGCAGTGGCACGCCGCAGCAGCACGACCGCCGAGTCGCTGAGCCCACGGCTCCAGAGATCGATGGCCGCGGTGCGAAGGCATTGCGCTTCCGCGCGGCGCGCTCCCGTCCGCCCGGCGTACGCCAGGGCCGCGGCCAGGTCGCGTGGATACCCCGCGTCGCCGCTCCGGAAGCCGAGCCGGGCACGCCGGCACCGCACCTCCGCCGCCAGTTCCGTCTCCGTCGCCGGCAACGCTCGGAGTGCGCTGTCGAGGTATGCTCTGCCGGCGCGCGCGTCCTGATCCATCCGGGCATCAGCGACGGCCAGGAGCGCTTCACCCTCGGCGGCGCGGTCGTGGGCGGCGCGGGCCCCGGCGAGCGCCGCGCTCGCCGCGGTGTCGGCCGCCCGCAGGTCGGCCTGATCATAGGAGATCCGCGCGAGACCCAGGCGCGCGTAGACGTCGTACGCGTCACCCCCGCCCGGCGACGGCCGGAGCAGGCGGCGGTAGAGACGGAGCGCCGTCGTGTCGTCGTACGACAGCCGGGCCGCGGTCGCGAGGAGGAGCAGCCGCGCGCGGTCGGTGGAATCGGGACCCAGCCGCGCCGACCACACCGCCATGAACACGGGGACGCTGTCGCCCTCGACCGCGACCCGCGCTTCGTGCAGGAGCCGGCGGGCGCCGTTGCCGACGGTGTCGGCCGGCGCGCCGGGCCGTGCCGGCGCGGCGCCGAGCAGCGTGACGAGCAGGAGGAGGCCGGACACCATCTCGCTCGTGGCCCGATGGGCCGCGCCGCCGCCGCGCCGCTCTACTTCTTCGGCGCCATGCTGCTATTCCACGTGTCCCGATAGAGCTTCCACCCACCGCCCTCCTTCTTGTACAGCGTCATGTACGGTCCGTGGTCCAGGTGCTTGCCGTCGGCGGACGTGGCCACCCATTTGCCCGTCTCGAGCGCGTAGTCGCCGAAGCCCACGACATCCCCCGTGGTCAACGTGTTCTTCGCGCCCTGGGCGAGGTCCGCTACGAAGACAGCCTGGATGGCCTTCGTACCGGAGACCGGCTCGGCCCCGGCGGGCATGTATACGGCGTCCTTCGTGTAGAGCGCCGCGAGCGCGGCCGCGTCGCCCGCGTTGTAGGCCGTTTCCCATGCCTTGGCCACCTTTTCGATCTGGCCACGAAGGTCGCCGGTCTGCGCGACCGCCGGGAGCGGCAACGCCAGGGCCAGGGCGACAAGGCCCACTGCGATATGGCGGGTCATAAGGCCTCCAGTCTCGGATGTGGTGGTGCGGGAGTGTCGAGAACCTACCGCCCGGTCCGGGCCGTGGCTACATGTCCTCGAGCGCCCGCGCCTCGCACTCCCCCTCGAACGCCGGCCAGTGCACCCGGTGCAGCTCCATGAACTGCCGGGCGACCTCCCGGGCCTCCTTCTCGGAGCCGACCTCGATCAGCGCGTACCCGCCCACGACTTCCTTGGCCTCGGTGAACGGGCCGTCGGTCATCTTGAGCTGGTTCTTGCTGGAGCGCACCCGGAAGCCCTCGGATGTGGGCTTGAGGCCGGCCGTGTCCTTGAGGACGCCGCTCTTGAACCCCTCGGTGACGAACTCGCCCATGGCGTCCATCAGGGCCTGGGGGATCGGCTCGCCGCGGTAGCTCTCCGAGTGCTTGATCATCATCAGGTACTTCATGGATCGGGTCTCCGGTCCAGGGTGAGTGTCGGCCGTGGGCATCGGGCTCACGGGCGCGGGGCGCCCCGCCCCGAAAGATGGCCTCGGGGCACGCGCCTTCACCTAGACGTCGATCGAGGATTGGCGGATTCGACAGGCTCCGCGTCGCCATGCCCCCCGCGCCCAGCTCCCGCTCGAGGCGGTAGCGCTCGGCCAACGCCGTCCGCAATCCTTCGATGGATGAATTCACGGCTTGCCCCCGACCTCGATCATCGGGACATCGCTCTGCCGGTATACTCGCCCGCGCTTCATGACCAGTTGAATCGAGCGAGTATTGCGGATGTCGCGCAGCGGATCGGATCGCAGGACCACCAGATCGGCCAGTTTGCCCACCTCGATGGTGCCGCGGAGGCGCTGGGCACCGAGCACGACCGCCGCATCACGGGTGGCGCTCTCCAGTGCTTCCGCCGGGCTCAAGCCCGCCAGGGTCACCAGGAGCTCCAGCTCCCGGTGCAGGTTGGGCAAGGTGAGCGAATCGGAATCGGCCGCACCCAGGGTGTCGGTGCCGGCGATGATGGTCACTCCCCGTCGATGCGCCGCTTTCGCGATAGCGCCCGCGAGGCGGAGGACGGGAGGGCGGTCGGCGAAGACCAGCAGGGTCGGCTCGAAGATGGTATGACGTCGCACCATCGTGGAGAACAGGGTATCGAGGCCGGCATCCTCGAGGTCGAGCGGCTGGTTCGCCGGTGCGTGCAGCGCCGTCTCGCGCCGGGCCGAGTCCATCGCCAGGGCCACGAGGCTGGCGTGGGAGACGGCGTCGACGCCAGCCTCCACCACCTCGATCGGCCGAGCCGGTCGGAGCGCGGCATGGGCCCACACCAGCAGACCCTGCGCATGGGCCTCGGTGGTGATCCGGCGGGCCAGCTCGCCGCTGAGGGCCGCGTACAGCTTGATCGCGGTGGCGCCGGTCCCTCGCGCTTCCGTCACGGCTTGATGGATATCCGTCGTGTCGGTGATCGCCCGCATCCAGGGCACCTGCCCCGCCGTCAATCCGCGGCTGGCGTCGTGGGTGCGCGGGTCGGCGAAGAAGGCCGGTCCGGCGAAGAGCGCGGCATAGTAGATGTCGGGGCTCGGGATCTCGCCCAGCAACGCGTCGCGCTGCAGCGAGGCGAGCGCGCGCACGTCGCCCGCCATGTCGCGGACGGCGGTGACGCCGCCCCGCAGGGCGCCGCGCAGCCGTCGCTCGGTTCTCGGCCGGGAGTCTTCGCCTGACGGGTCGGTCGCGACGTGGACGTGGGTGTCGATCAGGCCCGGGATCAGATAGCGGCCGGTCAGGTTGTAGATCCGTGGCCCCCGCCGGCAGCGGGCGGGATCCCGCCGGGAAGATCGCGGCGATGCGCTCGCCTTCGATCAGCACGGACTGGTTCGGCCGGACCGGGCCACCGGTGCCGTCGAACAGCGTGACACCAACCAGCACGACTCGGCTGGCGCTGTCGCGTGAGGCCTGCGCGCCGGCGATGCGGTTCGGGGCGATGAGCAGCAGGCCCAGGCCCAGCCTCGCGACCGCACGGATCGCGCGGTGAGGGATCGTCAGGGCCACAGCCGCAACCCTGCCTTACGCACTATGGCCGCGAATCCCGGGTTGCCGTGCAGCGCCTTGAATCTCCAGGTCCGGTTGATCTGGGGCATGTTCGCCGCCTGGGCATCGAGGCCGCGCTCGAGCCACTCCAGCGTGCGGACCGTGTCTCCCAGGGCGAGATAGACGCTCGCCACGTAGTCCTCGCGGACATACCTCGACCCCGCTGCAGTAAGCGCGGCCGAGAGCTGACGGCGCGCGGCCACGGTATCACCGGCGTGCGCCAACGCCTCGGCAAGGTCCAGCATCTCCTCCGGGGTGGTCGGGGGCTTCGCCCTCAGTGCGGCGACGGCCTCCGCCGACCGGCCCCGCTGGATCAGCAGCTTCTCAGCGCAGGAGTAGGACGCGATCTGTTGGAGCGCCTGGCAGAGCACGGTCGCGCTGTCCAGCATCCCCAGATTGCTGAAGATGGTCTCCGCGAGATTGGTCGGCGCGAAGGCAAAGGGATTGTGCCGCCGCGCGCGGCGCACCACCGCCAGGGCCGAATCGTCCAGACCGCGCCCGTGCAGCAGCCAGCCATAGTCGCCGGCGAAGGGCGAAGTGCTGTCCAACGCGATCGCCTTCAGATACTCCCGTTCGGCGGCCGGGTAGTCGCGGACGTAGGTGGCGAGCAAACTCCCGTGGAGGGCGTGCGCCCAGGCCGACGTTGGATCCAGCGCCAGGGCCTTCTCGATCGCCGCGCGCATGGGAGGCACGGCCGCGCGCGGGGCCAGGTACGTATCGGCGAGGAAGAACCACGCCTGGGCGATTCCATTCCACGGGTCGGCGTACGTGGAATCGAGGCTCGCGGCCCGCTCGAACAGCGCGATTGCCTGGTGGAGTCCGGCCTCGGCGTTCTGCTCGACCAGGAACTGGCCGCGGAGGACGAGATCGTGGGCTTCGGGGTTCCCCGTCCGGTGCACGGCGAGCCCCGCGTCGGCCCGCCGGTCGAGACCGACGCCCAGGGCCGACGCGATCGCGGCCGCGGCCGAGTCCTGCAGCGCGTAGAAGTCCTTTTCGGTGACATCGTACCGCTGGCTCCAGAGCAGCTCCTCATCGGCGACGTTCACCAGCGACACCGTCACCCGCAAGCCGTTCCCGACCTTCCCCACCGTGCCTTCCACCATCGCGTCCGCGGCGAGCGCGCTCCCCGCCTCCTTGGCAGTCTTGCCGCGCAGGGCGAAGGCCGAGCTGCGCGAGACGACGTGCAGTCCGGTCATTCCGGCCAGGGTGGTGGTCAGGTCGGTGGCCATGCCGTCGCCCAGGTAGGCATCGGCGCTGTCCCGGCTGCGCGACGCGAACGGCAGCACGCCCACGCGCTTGGCGGTCGCCGCCGCGAGACCGGCACCGGATCCCGCAGCCGGCCGCGCGGTGGGTCGCCCGCCAGGCACCGAAGCCGAGCAGGACCAGCAGGGCGCCGAGCGCGAGCGCCAGGGGGAGGCGTCGCGAGCGGGGCGCGGCCGCGGCCGCCACCGGCATCGTGGCCGTCGGCGTGATCCCGCCGCTCGGCGTCAGCACCGCCTCGAGCTGGGTGATCAGCTCCTCGGCGCTCTGCGGGCGGTCGGCCGGCCGCTTCTCGAGGCAGCGCATCACCAGCGCGGCCAGCGCCGGCGGCATGGTGCGGTGGGTCGTGACCGGCTCGGCGGCGGCGGTCACGTGCGCCGCCAGAATCTGCTGCGGGGTCGCGCCGGTGAACGGCGGCCGCGCGGCCAACAGCTCGTAGGCCACCACGCCGAAGGCGTAGAGGTCGGCGCGGTGATCCACGTGCGGATCGGCGACCGCCTGTTCCGGCGCCATGTAGGTCGGCGTGCCCAGCGCGATGCCCACCGTGGTGAGCGACTGCCGTCCGGTGGCGTCGCTCAGCGCCTTGGCCACGCCGAAGTCCATGACCAGCGCATGGCGGCCGCGGAGCATCACGTTCTCGGGCTTGAGATCGCGGTGCACGACGCCGTGGCGGTGGGCTTCGGAGAGGGCGTCGGCGATGTCGCGGAGAATCCGCACCGCGTCGCCGATCGGCAGCTCCCCCTCCTTCGTCAGCTTGTCGCGAAGGGAGAGGCCGTCGACGTACGGCATGACGTAGAAGAGCAGGCCATCGGCGGCGCCCGAGTCGTACAGCGGCAGGATGTGGGGGTGCTGCAGGGCCGCCGCCACCTTGATCTCGCGGAGGAAGCGTTCCTTGCCGAGCGACGCGGAGAGCTCCTCGCGCAGCACCTTGACCGCGACCTTGCGGTCGTGCTTGAGGTCGTGCGCGAGGTAGACCGTCGCCATCCCGCCCTGCCCCAGCTCCCGCTCGAGGCGGTAGTGGTCGGCGAGGGCGAGGGCGAGCCGGTCGAACGACTCGGTCACGCGAGTACCGCGCGGTGGTCCGGCGCACTCACGAGCAAGCGAGCCTCCGAGCTAGCGGGTGGGCGCGAGGCGATCGAAGGCATGCTGCAGGCCGATCAAGGTGGACCGCCCCGCGCCACCGCTGAGCATGACGAAATGCTGATCGTCGGGGGCCACGTCGTATTCCCGGTAGGTATCACCGGTCACGAAGGAGCCGGTGAACAGCAGCCGCCGCCCCGTGACCTCAAAGGCGGGGCTCAGTGCGACCGTGGCAGCCATCAGGCTGTCGCCGGCGCGGAAGAACAGCTCCCGCCCGCTGTGGGCCCAGACCGGCTCCGTGCCTCCGTGCAGCGAGACCGACACCCTGGCTCCGGGCTCCGGATAGGGCCGGACGTATACCTCCATCTGCCCCGTCTCGTCGGACTGGTACGCCAGCCACTTTCCGTCCGGTGAGAGCGCCGGTGCGGATTCGCCGAACGTCCCGGGAATCACGGAACGGGACGCGGGAGCCGAATCGAATACCATGCTCCGTATCCCGTTGCGATCGCTCGCCGATTCCTGGAATACGACGGCGCGTCCGTCCGGCGTGACCGTACCCGCGAAACGATTGCCGTTGGCGACCAGCAGGCTCTCGGGACGGCCGCTGCCATCGGCGGCGATCCACCAGAGGTCGTCGTTGCTGGAGTAGACCAGACGACGACCATCTGGCGTCCAGACAGGCCGATTGTTGATCCCGCTGGTGGTGAGGCGCGACCAGGTGCGCTGCGCGACATCGAGAACCCAGACGTCCTTCGCCCCCGTCTGGTCGGTGATGCCCGAATGCCATGCGGCGTCCATCCGGCGAGAAGCGGGGACTGGTGAACACCCGCCCTTCGCCCGGAATCGGGGTGGCCGATCCCGAGCGCCCGACCAGGACCAGACGGCGCGGGGAGTTCCCGCCAGCCTGGGGGTAGACGACAGCTCCGCTGGCCGATACCGCCGCGCGCGAGACGAAGGCGTCGGGCTGTGACACGTCGCGCGTGATCGTGACGGGAGGTCCGTTCGGCCGACCCCGCTTCGCATCGAAAGGCAGGGCGATCAGGCTGCCGTCCGAGCTGCCGAGGGTCACGAATCCGGCCGCGACCCACTGCGGGCTGAATCCCGGCTGATCGAATCTCGTGATGGCATGGGTATCGAGATTCAAGGCTGCGAGGCGGCTGCCGGATCCGGCGAAGAGCGAGAACAGTAAAGTGCGGGTACCCGGTACGAGCATCGGCCCCCGGAAGGCCTCGGTCGAGCTCTTGTCGGGACGCGCGATCTCGTACGGCGTTCCACCCCTGGCCGACACCCCCATCAGGACCCGCGAATTGGGTTCGGCGGCGGGGGCCGTGTGGTAGCGGACAGTGTCGTCGCTGCCCCAGGAGAAAGAATAGCCGGTGCAGGAGTCGCAGATCGTCACCGGCGCGCCGCCGGCGAGCGGCACCTTCAGGACCCTGGCGCCATCTAGATACCCGAGCCACTGGCCGTCAGGGGAAAAGAAGGGGTTGACTCCTCGACGTGCACCGGCGACCGGCACCGCGTCGATCCGGTCGGCAGCGCGCAGCATCAGGCCCAAACGTGACGTATAGGCGAAGGCGGAGCCATCGGGAGCGTAGGCCAGAGCGCTCCCAGTGCGGTCGACCAGCGCGGCGCTGTCGGGAAGCGTCATGGCCCACCGCAGGACCACCGGCGGGAACCGCGGTGCTGACGGCCGCCAGACCAAGCTCGCCGCCACGATGCCGACGCCGAAGGCGACGGCTCCGACCAGCGCCGCAGGGAGCCACTCGAATCTGCGCCGCCCGAGCTGGCCCGTCCCGATCGCGGTGGCGTGCCTGGCGGCGGTCGTGGGTGTCACCAGCGCCGCGGCGAATTCCGCCGCAGTGGCGAAGCGGTCGGCCGGGAGCTTGGCCAGCGCGGTCAGCACCGCGTCTTCGACCGCGGGCGGCACGCTCCGGCGCTGGGCCATGAGGCCGGCGGGCTCCGCCGTCATCACCTTGGCCACGATGGCCTGCGCCGTCGGCCCGGTGAACGGCGGCTCGCCCACCAGCATCTCGTAGGTCACGCACGCCCAGCGCGTAGACATCGGACCGCGCGGTGATCTCGCGCTCGCCCATCGCCTGCTCGGGACTCATGTAGGTCGGCGTGCCGAGCGACATGCCGGTCTCGGTCATGCGGGTGCCGCCGACCTTGCTCGCGGCCAGCGCGATGCCGAAATCGGCGACCAGCGCCCGGCCGTCGTGCAGCAGGATGTTCTCCGGCTTGATGTCGCGGTGGATCACGCCGTGGCGGTGAGCGTAGTCGAGCGCGCCGGCGACCTCGGTCGCGATCCGAACCGCGTCGGCGATCGGAAGCTGCTGCTCGCGATGCAGGCGGTCGCGGAGCGACTCGCCGTCCACGAACGGCATGACGTAGTACGCCGTGCCGTTCACCTCGCCGGAATCGATCAGCGCCGAGGATGTGCGGGTGCTGCAGGTTGGCGATGGTCTTGATCTCGCGGAGGAACCGCTCGGCGCCGATGACGGCGGAGAGCTCCGGCCGGAGCACCTTGATGGCGACCTTGCGGTCGTGCCGGAGGTCGTTGGCGAGATACACCGTGGCCATGCCGCCGGCGCCGAGCTCGCGCTCGACGTCGTAGCGGCCGGCGAGCGCGGCGCGGAGGCGTTCGGCGAGGTCGCTCATGGGCACTCCCGGCGGGGCGCCCGGCGGCGTGTACTTGTCGGGTATGGGATGGCGGAATATGCCTACCGGTGCGCGGCGCGGCCAGAGGTCAGAGTGACCGCGCAGCGCGGACCTCGGCCAGGCGTTCTCCTCCACCAGCTTCCGGAACCGCCGACCGGCTGGTCGATCCCAGAACCAGGCTGTAGTGTTAGCCAACCCCCTCGATTAACGAACCCCCATAGCGGACGCGCCGGTGGGCATCTATCTCGCGATCTACTCGGTGAGCGACGCGACGATCGAGCGGCTGCACACCGATCCGCCGCTCGCCTGGCGGGTGATGGATCCCGAGCAGCCAGAGCGGGAGGCGAAGGCGCGCGCCGATCGCCAGCCGCGGCCCGGGCTCTTCGCCCGGTTGATGGGAGCGAAGGCCGAGCCGCCGCCGGCGCCGGCGCCGTTCGAGCTCGCCCCCGGCGAGGGGGACCTCGGCAACGCCGGCGACTTCGAGAAGTCGTGGCACGGACTGCACTATTTCCTGACCGGCACGTCGGATGAGGGCGAGCCGCCGCTCAACTTCCTGTTGGGTGGCGGCCGGGAGCTGGAGCTCGAGGACGGCGAGACGCCGCTGCTCACCCACAGCAGTGCCGACACGGGCCGCATCGCCGACGCGCTCACGCGGCTGAGCGACGAGGAGGTCCGCCGCCGCGTGAATCTCGACGAGATGATCCGATTGGAGATCTATCCCGGCTGGGACGACGCCGAGGACATGGAGTACCTGTTCGGGGAGCTCCGGCGTCTGCGGGAGACGGTGTCCGGCGTTGCGAGCAGAGGGCTCGGGCTGCTCGTCAGCATCTCCTGAAGGGGCGAGGAGGGGGCAGCACCATGCGGATCGGGATTCTGGGGTCGGGGCTGATGGGCGGGAAGCTCGGGACGCTCTTCGCGCGCGCCGGGCACGAGGTGGTCTTCAGCTACTCACGCAGCCGGAAGAAGCTGGAGACGCTGGCGCGGAAAGCAGGGAACGGCGCGCGGTCGGGCACCCCGCGCGAGGCCGCGTGGGGCGCGGACGCGCTTCTGCTCGCGGTGCATTGGTCCCACATCGACGACGTGCTGCACCGGGCCGGCGACCTCTCGGACAAAGTCGTCGTGACCTGCTCCTTGCCGATGAACGACGACGATACCGAGCTGGTCGTCGGCCGCACCTCGTCCGGCGCGGAGAAGACCGGGCGGAAGGCTCGCGGCGCCAAGGTCGTATCCGCCTTCGGCACCGTGCCGAGCGAGGTGCTGTTCGCGGTGTTCGAGGCCCGGGGCACCACGCCCCGCCCGAGCCTGGTCTACTGCGGCGACGACGCTGACGCCAAGGCGGTGGCCGCGGTGCTGATCCGCGACGTGGGGTTCGAGCCGGTGGACGCCGGCCCGCTCAAGGTGGCGCGATACACCGAGCCGTTCACGCTGCTCGTCGCCCAGCTCGCGTACGAGGGCGACGAGGGACCGGCGCTGGCGTACCGGTTCGAGCGGTACGAGGAGCGGACCTGATGCGTCGGACGGCGCAGCGCGCTCAGCTCTCCGCCTTGCCGTGCTGCCCGAAGACGACCGCATTCCCTCCGGGCTCACGCACCCCGATCTCGTCCGCCCCGTAGAACGTCTTCCGCCGCGCCACCAGGGCTCCCCGGAAGGGTTGCTGCCATGCGAACCCAGGCTATCCTGCAAGTTAGAAGTCCGATGGAGCGCCGGACGCGCGCCTCACCGTGCGCGCCGGGGCAGAACCAGCAATGAAACGGAGTCGAACGATGGCAAAGGTCCTCATGGTACTCACTTCCCACGACCGGCTGGGCGATACCGGTCAACCCACGGGATTCTGGCTGGAGGAGTTCGCGGCGCCGTACTACGTCCTGAAGGACGCGGGCGCCGACATCACGCTCGCGTCGCCCAAAGGGGGCCAGCCGCCGATAGATCCCAAGAGCGATGACCCCAAGGCCCAGACGCCGGCCATGAAGCGATTCCGGAAGGATCCGGACGCGCAGCGCGCGCTGGCGAACACGGCCAAGCTCTCGACTTTATCAGCGGGCGACTACGACGCCGTCTTCTATCCAGGCGGCCACGGGCCGCTGTGGGATCTGGCGGAAGACCGGGATTCGATCGCCCTGATCGAGCGGCTGTACGCCGCGGGGAAGCCCGTGGCCGCGGTCTGCCATGGTCCGGCGGCTCTGCGCCGCGCCAAGACGGCCGACGGGGCCCCGTTAGTCAAGGGCAAGGCGGTCACCGGCTTCGCCAACAGCGAGGAAGCCGCGGTCGGGCTCACGAACGTGGTTCCGTTCCTGGTGGAGGACGCGCTCAAGGCCAATGGCGGCAAGTACTCCAAGGCGGCGGACTGGGCGGACCATGCCGTGGCCGACGGGAACCTGATCACCGGGCAGAATCCCGCGTCCTCGGAATCGACAGCCAGGGCGTTGCTCAAGCAGCTGGAGGCCGGGCTGGGTGCGGTCACGGGCGCGGGGTCGCAACGACACTAGCCGGGATGGGGATGATTGAACCGCCGCCGAGAGATCGCGACTCTCGGCGGCGGTTTCGTTTCCGCTGTGGCCGCAACGGTCGTCACGCCCGAGTGGCCGTCGAGGAACCAACACCCCTTCCCCATGTGTTGGCGGTGAAATCCCGCTGGCTCAGGCCAAGACAGCGGTCTGAGTTGTCACAAATGGGGCAGCCACCGTGTCATGTTCGGGAAGGATGGAAACGCGCGCAGACGTCTTCACCTCGGCGAGACCGATGCTCTTCGCCATCGCCTACCGGATGCTCGGCAGCGTGATGGATGCGGAGGACCTGGTCCAGGAGGCCTACCTCCGCTGGGAGGACGCCACCGAGACCGACGTGCGCTCACCCCGGGCGTATCTCACCACCATCGTCACCCGGCTCGCCATCAACCAGCTGCGCGCCGCGCGGACCAAGCGCGAGACCTACGTCGGGCCCTGGCTGCCGGAACCGCTCGTGACCGAAGAAACCCGCGATACCGTGGAGCTGGCCGAGTCACTCTCGATGGCCTTTCTGGTGCTCCTCGAGCGCCTGGCCCCCGTCGAACGGGCGGCATTCCTGCTGCACGAGGTGTTCGACTTCGAATACGCCGAGATCGCCCGGGTGCTGGACAAGACGGAGGCGAACTGCCGTCAGCTCGTGGCCCGCGCGCGAAAGCGGGTCGGTTCGCCCGAGGCCCGCTTCCAGGCCGATCCGGCCCAGGCCAGGCGCCTGGTGGAGAAGTTCACGGAGGCATCGTTCGCCGGAGACATGGACGGTCTCGTCGCGATCCTGGCCGAGGACATCACGCTCTGGGGCGACGGCGGCGGCAAGGTCCCGGGCGCCGCCCTCAAGCCGGTGCGCGGCGCGGCGTCCGTCGCTCGCTTCTCCCTCGGCGTCATGGAGCGCCTGGTCCCCAAGGAGACCGTCGTCCGGCCCACGGAGATCAACGGACAGCCGGGCTTCGTCGCCTACGTGAGCGGCCGGCCGCTGTCCGCGCTCATCTTCGACATCCGCGACGGACGGATCCGGACCATCTACGCCATCGGCAATCCGGACAAGCTCCAGTCGCTCCCCACCCCATCCTAGTCCCGCCGGCTGTCACAGATCGGTCGCCTGCCTTGTCATGAATGCGACAGACAAAGGAGGCGAATCATGTCGGTGTATTCCATGGCAGTATTTCTGCACATCATCGGCGCGCTCGGGATCTTCGCGGCGATCGGCCTCGAATGGGCAGGCCTGTCCAATCTGAGACGCGCGACCGACACGGCCCAAGTGCGTGAATGGATGAGGCTGCTGGCCGCGCCGCGAGCCGTGGCCGGACCGTCCGCGCTGCTCGTCCTCGTCTCGGGCATCTACATGAGCGCCACGCGCTGGGGCCCGCAGGGGTGGATCCTCGTGGCGCTCGGCGGCATGGTCGTCATCGCCGCGCTCGGCGCCGCGGTCGGCGGCCGGCGGCTCGCGGCCATTGCCAAGGCACTTCCCGTCGAGGCCGGTCCAGTCCCGACCACGCTGCGCCAACGAGTCGACGATCCCGCGCTGGCGGTTTCGCTGTGGGTCAGAACGGCCCTCTTGTTCGGCATCGTGTTCCTCATGTCCATCCGACCGAGCTGGGGCGGATCGTTAGCGGCGATGGGGGTGGCGCTGCTGCTGGGAACCGCGGTGGCGCGGCCGGCGCTCCGCCACAGCCGGCTTCCGGCGCGGGTGGCGAGGAGCGAGCGATGAAGCTCACGATCTTCGGGGCGACCGGAGGCGTCGGCGCGGAGCTGCTCCGGCAAGCCCTGGCCGCGGGGCACGAAGTGACCGTGGCCGTTCGCAATCCGGCCAAGCTCGCCCCGAGCCGGAACGGCACGCGCGTCGTCACCGCGGACCTCGAGCTTCCCGAGCCGGCGATCCTGGAGGCGGCGGTGGCCGGAGCGGACGCGGTGCTCTCAGGCGTGGGACCGAGACCGATGGCGAAAGCGGGCGTGGCGGAGCACGGGACGCGCGTCATCGTCGAGGCCATGCGGGCGACGGGCATCCGGCGGATCCTGGTCGTGAGCGCGGCGCCGATCTCGACCATGCCGTCGCCCGGCCGGCCGCACCCACCGAGCCGCGACCCCGGCGAGGGGTTCTTCATGAGGAATCTCGGTACCCCGTTCTTCAAGGCCGTGCTGCGCGATCGGTACGCCGATCTCGCGCGCATGGAAGACCTGCTGCGTGCGAGCGATCTGGACTGGACGATCTTCCGGCCGCCGCTGCTCACGAACGGGCCACTCCGCGGGACGTACAGGACGGCGTTCGGGCAGAATCTGAAAGGCGGCGGCCGCATCTCGCGGGCGGACGTGGCGCACGCGATGCTCACGGCGCTGGGACAGCGTGACACGATAGGCCGGGAGATCGGGATCGCGGACTGAGGGAGTGCGGGCTCGGGCCCGACGCGCCGATCTCGCCGGCCTCACTACGTGTCGTACGGCGACGCCGGCGCGTCGTCTTCCCCCGCCTCGAGCAGCATCGTCTCCAGGTCGAGATCCCGCTGCACCCGCCGCAGCACCTCGTCGCCGATGGCGCCGCGGTCCCGGAGCTGGATCAGCGCCCGCCGCTCGGCCCCGATGATCGCCATGCTGAGGCGCCGGTGTCCCGTCGCCCGGCGCTCGGCGTCGGTGCCGTCCCGGTCCGCCAGCGCCCGATGGTCCGGGTCGTCGGCGCCGTGCACGGCGCGATCCCGCGCTGACCAGCGGGCCACCCTGGCCGAGTACCGGTGCCGGAGGACCCGGACCACATCGGGATCCACCTCGTCGCCCCGCTCGCTGCCGCGCTCGCTCTCGTGCTCGAGCTGCCTGAGTCCCGCCTCGGCCACGACGCGCCGGGCGTGGGCTTCCTCGTTGTAGAGCTCGCCGCTGTCGCTCAGCCCGAGCCGGTGGAGCAGCGGCTTGAGCGTGAGCCCCTGCAGCACCAGCGTGCAGAAGATGACCGCGAAGGTGAGGAAGATGATGAGATCGCGCGCGGGGAACGGCGTGCCGGCAGCGGTCGCGAGCGGCAGCGCGAGCGCGATCACCAGCGAGTCGCCGCCGCGCATCCCGGTCCACCCGACGAAGGCGGCGAAACGCCACGACGGGGCCGCCCGCCGCCCCCGGCGGCGCGTGCGCCGGAGCACGAGCACCGAGGTAAACGTGTAGAGCAGCCGCACCGCGATCGCGACCAGCGTGACGACCGCGCCGTACCCGATGAGCTGCGCCAGGCTGTGCGAGCCGAGCCCGTGGAGGACGTACGGCAGCTCGAGCCCGACCAGCATGAAGATGAAGCTCTCGAGCAGGAACTGAACCATGGTCCACGTCCCCTCGGCCTGCACCCGCGAGGCGGCGCGGGTGAAGCGGGGCCCCCGCCGGCCGAGGTAGAGGCCCACGGCCACCGTCGCCAGCACGCCCGACAGCCCGAGCTGGTCGGCGGGGATGTAGGCCAGGAACGGCGTGAGCAGGGAGATGGTGTTCTCGATGATCGGAAAGCTCGCGCGGCGCCGGACCTCTCCGATCAGCCAGCCCACGGCCAGGCCGACGATGACGCCGCCCGCCCCGGTGACCAGGAACTGCAGCGCCGCCCGGCCGGGCGAGAAGGCGCCGGTCACCGCCGCCGCGACCCCGATGCGGTACGCCACCAGCGCGGCGGCATCGTTGACCAGGCCCTCGCCCTCGAGCAGGGTCACCACGTCGCGCGGCGCGCCCAGGCGGCGGAGTACCGCGACGGCGGCCACGGGGTCCGGCGGTGAGACGATGGCGCCGAGCACGAAGGCGGCCGGCCAGGTGAGCTCGGGCAAGAGGGCGTGGGCCGCCCAGGCCACCGCCGCGATCGTCAGCAGCACGAGGACGGTGCCGTAGCGGGCGATGGCGCCCAGCTTCGCCCGGAAGTCGCGGAGCGAGGTGAAGAAGGCGGTGAGGTAGAGCAGCGGCGGAACGAACAGCAGGAACAGGGTCTCGGGCTCGAACCCGATCCGCGGCAGCCCCGGGATGGTCGCCAGCGCGAGGCCGCCGAGCACCAGCAGGACGGGGTGCGGCACGTCGAGCCGGCCGGCGAGCACGCGCAGGCCCGCGGCGGCGATCAGGAGGACGACGGCGAGCTCGATACCCTGCATTTCAGCCGGCCGGTTGGGGATTGGGAGAAACTCGGATGCCAAGGGGCCGGCGGCAAGCCGGCGACGGGCGCCGGCCGGCGCCGGCACCCGATCGCCGGCGAACCCGAGTACCATTAGGGAATCCCACTCCTGTGGACTGGACATGATCACTGCCGACCTGCTGAGCCGCATCACGCTCTTTGCCAAAGTCCCCGAAAGCGAGCGTGCCTCCCTGGCCGCGCGCGCGGCCGACCTGCGCCTGCGGAAGGACGAATGGCTCCTGGTGGAGGGCCAGGCCCCGGGGTTCTACGGGCTCCTCGAGGGCCACATCGACGTCCTCAAGGTGGTGGGCGGGCGGGAGCAACGGCTCACGACCTACGGTCCGGGCGACTATTTCGGCGAGGTGCCGCTGCTGCTGGGCTCGCCCGCGATCGCCAACCTCCGCGCCACCGAGCCCTGCCGCGTGCTCCGGCTCGAGGGGACGGACTTCCTCCAGCTGGTGAGTCAGTGCCAGGTGCTGAGCTCCGAGATCACCAAGACGATGGCGGCGCGGGTGAGTCGCCTCAGCCAATTCCAGGTCGAGAACCAGGCCGGGCTGGTCACGGTCATCGGAGACGCCAACGACCCGGCTTGCTACGACCTGCGCGAATTCCTGGCGCGCAATAGCGTGGCGTACCGCTTTCGCGTTCCAGCCAACGGCTCGGCTCCAGGCGGCGGCGCGCCGAGCGTCACGCCCACGGCCGTCGTGCTCGCCGACGGCACGCGGCTGGAGGCGCCCACGTTCCGCCGCCTGGCGGAGGCGCTCAGGCTCCAGACCGAGCCCAACCACGACACCTACGACGTCGTGATCGTCGGCGGCGGTCCCGCCGGACTGGCGGCGGCGGTGTACGGCGCGTCGGAGGGGCTCCGGACGCTGCTGGTCGAGCGCACGGCCTGCGGCGGCCAGGCAGGCACCTCCTCCCGGATCGAGAACTACCTCGGCTTTCCCGGCGGCCTCAGCGGCGACGAGCTGAGCGAGCGCGCCCGCCGGCAGGCGATCCACTTCGGCGCCGAGCTGCTCGTCTCGCGGACGGTGGCCCGGGTGGAGCCGGGCGACGCCCATACCATCGTGCTGGAGGACGAGAGTCGAGTCGAAGCCAAGGCGGTGATTCTGGCGAGCGGCGTCGAGTGGCGCCGGCTCTCGGTGCCAGGGATCGAGCGCCTGGTCGGCCACGGGGTTTACTACGGGGCCGCACGGACCGAAGCGCAGCCGGATGCAGGGCCGCACCGTGCACCTGGTGGGGGGCGGCAACTCCGCCGGGCAGGCGGCGCTGCTGTTCGCCGAGTACGCGGAGTCGGTGACGATGCTGGTGCGGGGGCGGTCGCTCGCGGCGAGCATGTCGCAGTACCTGGTGGACCAGCTCTCCCGGCAGGCCAACGTCAGGGTGGAGACCGAGGCCGAAGTTACCGGCGTGCAGGGACACGACACGCTCGAGGCCATCGAGGTGGCGTCGGGCAAGTCGGGGCGCCGCGAGCTGCGGCCGAGCGACGGCCTGTTCGTGCTGATCGGCGGCGAGCCGGTGACCGCCTGGCTGCCGCCCGCAGTGATCCGGGACGAGTGGGGCTACGTCTGCACCGGGCGCGACGTGATGGACCTGCTGCTCGAGCGGACGCCGGCGACCTGGCCCCTGGAGCGCGATCCGTACCTGCTGGAGACCAGCGTTCCCGGCATCCTTTCCGTCGGCGACGTTCGTCACGCCTCCATCAAGCGCGTCTCGGCGGCGGTGGGAGAGGGCAGCATGGCGATCGCGGTGGTCCACCAGTACCTGGGCGAGCTGGAGACGCAGGCCCAGCGGGCCCAGGAGGTCCGGAGCTGACCGCCAGGAGCGTGACCGGGGGATAGATGACCCGGAGATCGGAACGTGAACCGCCGCCGATAGATCGCAACTTTCGGCGGCGGTTTCGTTTCGTCGGTCTCGGCCGTGCGTAGGCGCTGGGCGGTAACAATCCCATCACGCCGGGCGCCCCGCCGCGCGGCAGACGAAACCATCCGCGGCATCCGGCCGTCCAAGGAGAGACACGGACAACTCGACTGCGCCACAACGCGAAAGGATCGGAAGATGCTCGCCAAGTTTCTGGCTCCCGCCACGCTTGCCGGCCTGGTGCTGACCTCCACGGTGGGCAGCGCGCAGGTGACCGCGCCGCAGGCCGTGCCCGTCACGGACAGCAGTTTCATCCTAATGGCCGGCAGCCTCGGCCTATTGCAGGCCAAGCTCGGGAAGCTGGCGGAGAAGAAGGGGTCCAGCCCCGCGGTGCAGGATTTCGGGAAGCGGATGGTGGCCGACTATTCGAAGGCGAACGAGGATCTGAAGGCCGGGGCGAAGGCGGCGGCCTACCCCGCGCCCGTCATGTTGAGGGAGCATCAGCAGACCTACGAACGATTCGTCAGGATGGGCGGCTCCTCCTTCGACAAGAAGTACATGGCCGAGATGGTCACCGACCATGGCGACGCGGTGCGGCTGTTCCAGGAGGAGGCCGAGCGCGGGAAGGTGGCGTCGCTCAAGCAGCTGGCTACGAGCTATGCTGCCGACGCTGCAGGACCACGCGGCGCTGGCCACGCAGACCGCGACCTCGGTCGGCGCGGAGGTCACCGCGACGGCCGATGGAGGCAAGAAGGGGTCGTAGCGTCCCCGGAGGCCACGTACAAACCGGTCGAGCGTACCCGGGTCGGGCTATATGACGCCCGGCTCGGGCACGCCCATGCCGGCAAGAACTCTTCATCCTTCCTTCCCTGCCTCCGCCCCTGCCTCGACGTTGACCTCCCGCAGCCTGCCCGTCCGCACGTCGTACACGAATCCGCGGATCAGGGTGTCGGGATTGAGCAGCTGCGTGGCCTGCAGGAACTCGACGTCCTGACGGACGCTCTCGTGTCGGAATGGGCGGCGGACCAAAACGAAGAGGCCCGGACCACTGGGAGCTGGTCCGGGCCTCGAGCCGCCGCGACGGAACGCCTGCTACAACCTGTCGTCGCCTCCACACGCCCTCGGCACCGTCCAACTCAGGTGGACAGGACAACCGCCGAGACAACAGGTGGTGAGGGCGACCATGGGACCTACACTAGGGCTCGCCCGCGATGGCGTCAAGCAAGCTTGGATCAGGACTGCGATGGCCGAGTCCTGGTGCAGGCGCCACACGGACCACGCGGGGCTTCCGGCGGCCGCGCCGCGGGCGTCTCCTCGGGCGTGCCAAACGTCCGCGACGCCACCCGCCCCGTCACCCTCCCCAGCTCGAGCACGCCGCTCAACTGGTCGGCCAGATTCCGCACGTCGGCCGGGCCGGTGGCCGGGTCCTCGCCGAGCCGGGCCGCGTCCTCCTCGAGCATTTCGAGCGCGGCCTGGGCCAGCGCGAGCCGCATCCAGAGCGACGTGCCCCGCTCGTAGTCCGCGGCCCTCATGGCGAGGCTGAGCGTCTCGTAGTCGCCCGACACCGCGTGGATCCGGAGCGCGAGGTTCCGGGCCGTGACCTGGGCCAGCTCGCTGGGGGCGAGATCGTCGGCGGACTGGGCGGCCACGACCGAGTCGGCGGCCAGCTCGAGCGCCGCGTAATGGTCGCCCAGGGTGTCGGCGGCAGCGGAGGCAGAGGGACGGACGGGCGAGGACGACAGCCCTGGAGCGCCGGACCGGGCGCCGAGGCCGAGGGCGATGGGGCCGGCGAGGAAGACCTGCGCAAGGACTACGCGGATGAGGGGGTGCATGATGGGTCCAAGGTACGGGTCGTCCTGCTCCCGTTCCGTGGGCTGCCGCTTCAGGCCGGCGCGGCGTGGATCACGTCGGACGTCGGCGAGCGCCGGACAATGCAGTGGCGTGCAAGAGACTGCAGCTCAAGCACTTCCGGGGGCCGGATCGGGCCCGGGCTAATATGCGCGGGAAACCGCGGAGCGTAAGACCCTCCGTATGAACCGCGGGTTTCGCCGGGGCCGATGTCGGCTTTCGACCCTTCGTGTCGTGATACCAAGTGAGAGTCGGACGCCCGATCGGGCGTCCGGGAGCGTCAGGCCGTCCCCTCCACCAGCTTCCGAAACCGCGGGTGGCTCCGCAGGGGATCGAACGTCGGATCGATCCGGAGCCACCCGGGCGAGAAGGGCGACGGTATCCGAAGCAGCGGCTCGAGCAGGTCGAGCGCCTGCTCGGGCTCGCCCACCAGCAGGTAGATCCGCGCGAGCTGAAACTGGAAGTAGGGGCCGTTCTCGGCGTCCCTGCCGATCGGGCGCAGCTCCACGCCCCGCCGGCCTTCGCGCACCGCCTCCGCCTTGCGCCCGAGATACGCCAGGTTCAGTCCGAGGAGTGTCGCGTCCGGTGTCCGTAAGGCAGGCCTCATCGCGCCAGCTGTCGGCGGCGTCCTGCCGGTCGGAGCGCGGGTGGCACAAGGCCCATTTCGCCACTCGGTCATTTACGTTGTACGAAGCCGTGCTCCACGCCGTGCGCGTCCTCGTAAAACCCAACGATGTCGCCCCGGTCATTGAGGCCGTTCCCCCGGGTGAACACTGACCCGGGAACATCGATGGTCGAGAAGCGGCCGTGCCAGAGGAGGAAGGCATGCTGCTGGCCGTTGACGTCGTCGTACCATCCGAACATGGCTCCTTCATCGTCGACGGCGCCGAGGCCGGTTTTCGCGCTGCCCGGGAAGTCGATAGTGGTGTAGTTGCCACGGCTGAGTAGGAAGCCGTGGCGCTCCTCTCCCGCCTCCCAGTAGCCCACGACATTACCGGACGACGAGATGCCTTTCGCGACGGTGAACGATGCGCCCGGGAAGGGCTCGAGAGCGGTGAACTTCCCCCGCCGCCGGACGAAGCCGGGAGAGCGGCCGTCCGCCGCGTCGAAGGCCCCGACGATGTCGCCGGAGGCGTTGATCCCGGTTATCCGTGTCGATAGCGCGTCAGGAACATCGGTAGTGGTGAAGAGGCCGTGCCACTTGACGTACCCATGTTGGATGCCATTGGCATCCTCCCACCAGCCGACGATCTCCCCTCGCCCGTTGATCCCTGTGCCGATCGAAAAAGCTGCGCCGGGGTAGTCGATCGTCGTGAACGCTCCCCTCGCGAACACGAAGCCATGGACGGCGTCGTCTTCGGTCCGGTACGCGCCCACTACCACCCTACCAGACGGATCGATGCCCCACGCCTGGCTCTGAATGCTTCCGGGGAACGCGAGGGTGATGAACGAGTTGGAGCGCTCGAGAGCGGCGGATCCTGCCGGCGCCGGCGAGGTCGGCGCGTCCACGCTGCAACTGGCGAGGCCGGCGACGATCATTGATCGGCGTGCGGATCTCATGGCATGGCTCCTTGAGGGTCTTGCTTCGTTGAGCGAGAACCGTGAGACCAGAGGCGCGCCGCTCGCCTGCGCGACTCGTCGCATGGGGCTTCTTCGGGTCAGTGACAGGCGACGCTGAATCCGAGATGGATGGTCGCGCCGGAGGCGATGGTCACGGGCACGTTGTTCGGGCTCGTGACGGCGCAATTCGATGGTACAAAAAGCAGCACCACCGTGTGAGATCCCGGCACCACCTTGAACGAAACCGTCCCGTTGGAGGGAACGAACGCCCTATCCCTATGGGGAACCTCGAACCCGATCTCAGATGTCGTGACCATGTAGTAGGTCGGAGGCGCATTGGTGCCGGTGGTTGCCACCCTGACCCGAATGGTTCCGAGCGGCGTGCAGGTCACCCTGAACGCGATCTCGGTGGCGGCTCCGGCAGCCACGGTCACCGACTCACCATTGGAACTGGTCACACTGCAATTCTCTGCCACGCCGAGATTCACCGTGTAACCGCCCGGCCTCAAGGCGAAGGAGACCGTGCCGTTGGAGGGGACGGCCCCGATAAAATATGCGGTGAAGTCTGGGCCCACGTCGGACACCCAGTAGGTCGCGGGGGCGTCGGGGCCGGTGGTGGCCACGGTCACCCGAAGGGTCCCGGTGGCCACACAGGTCACGCTGAAAGCGACATCGGTGGTCACACCGGTGGCCACCGTCACCAATTTGTCGCTCAGACTGGTGCAATTCTGTGCCAGGGTGAGACTCACCGTGTGGGCACCGGGAGCCAGGTCGAACGAGACGGCGCCGTTGGCGGGAACGACCGCGGTCGCGGCAGAGTATTGCCCGTCGAAGTGGACCGTGCCAGTCGCGGGGGCGTCGGGGCCCGTGGTCGCCACCGTCACCCGAACGGCACCCATGCCGGCATTCGTGATGCAAACGATGGCGACGGTCGTGACGTTGGCATGGGAGGTCCCCCTGCCGTCGGTGACGAGGCAGGTCTGGGCCGGGCTCGTCGGCTGGGTGAGAACGGTGACGCTGTAGCTGTCGCTGTTGACGTGCGGAGTCGCAAAAACCACGGGGCCATTGGCCGTCACGCTGAGATCATCCCCACCGTTGTTGCGTAGCACCAGACCCGACCCCACCAGGCCCGTGACCGTTCCCCCGACGGTGTAGGTGGTGGTCGTGCAGGCGATCGCGACGGTCGTGACGTTGGCGCTGGCCATCGTGCCGCTGCCCGTCGTCACGATGCAGTGCTGGGCCGGACTCGACGGCTGGGTGAACACCGTGACGCTGTAGGCAGCGCCGCCGGCGAGCTCAGTGGCAAAGGCGAAGGCCCCGTCAGCGGAGACCGGGAGATCGTCTCCGCCGTTGTCGCGGAGCACCAGCCCCGACCCCGCGAGGCCCGAGACCGTGCCACCCACGGTGTAGGTCGGTGGCGGTCCGGTCGGAGGCGAATCCGAGCACCCGGAGGCCAGACTGGCGGCGACGAGGAGCCCACCTGCGGCGATCATCCTGCTCCATCCGGCCTTCGTCTCGCCAATCATCGTGCCCTCCGCACGCAGTGACAAACGTTGCAGCCCATCGTTTCGCCCCCGACACGTCATCCACAGGCGGCCGTGCGCGAGGAGCGGCGTGGCCTTGACGGCCTCCATTCCCCCCGTAGCTTCAGCTTCATACCAGGACCATCATGCTGGCGGCGAGACTATTCCCTGCCGCCATCTGTCACCGAGAGGGGACCACGATCACGTGAGGCCCGTCAGCCGGTGATCGGGCTCCGGATCGTCGGAGCGTTGCAAAACAGACGGGACGGCAGGGCCTTCTCCTCACGCCTCCGCCCAGCCTTCGCACCGGGCGCTGCCCCGAGCCTTCCCGCGTCCTCCCCCGTCGGTCTCCGCCCCACCCACATCAGGTTCGGTACGCGATCTGAGCGTGTACCCTGAGACGCGCATACGGACGTCGAATCCCGACATTTCCCGGTGTCGCCGCCGAGTCGCCAGGGTAATCGGCCAATGGCAGGAGCTGACCCGACCGCGCCCGGCAATGAGTCGATCACGGACCTCCTGCTCCGGCTCGGCCGCGGCGAGGGTGAGGTCATGGATCGCCTCTACCCGCTGGTGTACGAACAGCTCCGGCGGATCGCCCATCGACGGATGCGAGGCGAGCGACCGGGTCACACCCTCGGCACCACCGGGCTGGTGCACGAGACTTACCTCAGGCTGGTGGACCAGACCCGGGTCGAGTGGCACGATCGGGCCCAGTTCTACGCTTTGGCCGCACGGGCCATGCGACGGGTGCTCGTCGACTACGCTCGCCGGTACAGGGCCTTGCAGCGCGGTGGGGGGCTGAGGCGAGTCCCGCTGACCGAAGACGCCGCGCTCATCGAGCAGGGGGAGTCTCTCCTGGCGCTGGACGAGGCGCTGGAACGCCTGGCGGCTCTCAACGGGCGGCTCAGCCAGGTCGTGGAGTGCCGTTACTTCGCCGGCCTGACCGAGGACGAGACAGCGGAAGTGCTGGGGGTGACGACGCGGACGGTGCAGCGGGATTGGGCGAAGGCGCGGGGTTGGCTTTACCTCGAGCTCCGCGAAAAATAGCAACCAGACGAAGGCATCTGCATGGGTGCCACACCGCAAGTGGCCTGGGAGGATGTCGAGCGCGCCCTCGATCAGGCGCTGACGTTAGCGCCTGACGATCGGAGTGCGTTCCTCGAGCAGACCCGATCCGGCAACCCGGCATTGGCGGCCGAGGTCGAGCGTCTGCTCATTGCCGTGGAAGACTCGGGCGGCTTCCTGGCCGAGTCTGGCCTCGCCTTCGCGCCTGCGCTGGTGGCCCGGGTGGCGGAGCATTGCAGTCTCATGCCGGGGGATCGGTTCGAAAACTACGAGGTGGTGCGGGAGCTGGGCCGCGGCGGGATGGCGACCGTGTACTTGGCCCAGGATCTCCGCCACGGGCGACAGGTCGCGCTCAAGGTGCTCCTCCCCGAGCTGTCCGCGAGTTTCGGGGCCGACCGTTTCGCGCGCGAGATCGCGTTCGCCGCACGGCTCAACCACCCGCATATCCTCCCGCTCCACGATTCGGGTACCATCGACCTCGGTGTGGGTGAGCAGGTCCTGTTCTACTCGATGCCATACGTGGATGGCCGGTCGCTGCGGGATCGGCTGCGGGAAGAACCGCAGCTGCCGATCCCGGAGGCGATCCGGATCGCGAGCCAGGTGGCCGATGCGCTCGAGTACGCCCACCGGCACGACGTGGTCCACCGGGACATCAAGCCGGAGAACATCCTGCTCACCGATGAGCATGCGTTCGTGGCGGACTTGGGGATCGCGCGGGCCCTCGACCGGGCAGCGACCGATGGGGTGACGCAACCGGGTCTCGTACTCGGCACACCAGCCTACATGAGCCCGGAACAGTCGGCGAGTGCCCCGCTCGATGGGCGGAGCGACGTGTACAGTCTCGGCTGCGTGCTGTACGAGATGCTCGCGGGCCATCCCCCGTTTGCCGGGACCACCTCGCAGGCGGTACTTGCGCGCCATGCCGTGGACCCCGTTCCCTCGCTCCGGACGGTGCGGCGGACGGTGCCCGCCGGGGTGGAGCAGGCAATCGAACGGGCGTTGGCCAAGGTACCGGCGGACCGGTTTGCGACGGCACGGGAGTTCGCCGAGGCACTGGCGGCGCCTGACCCGGCGCCGGAGCCGGATCCAGAGCTCCCTGGGCGCGCACCGGCCCCGCTCAGCCCCCGACAGCGCAAGGTCACACTCGCGGCACTCGCCGTTCTCCCACTGGTATTGATGGGTGATTGGGGGCTGCCACGCCGGCCGGAGCAGATCGCCCTCGACCCAAAGCGTGTGATCGTCGCGCCGTTTACCAACAACACGGGCGACCCCTCCCTCACAACGCTTGGCGACATGACCGCCGACCAGCTCGCGAGCGGCATCGCCGAGATCCAGCTGGTGCAGGTGGTGGACGCCCGGGGCGTGCAGGGTGCCGACGCTGGGACTGAAGCGCGGCTAGGGAACGGCGACGTCCGTACGCTGGCTCAGGGACTCGGCGCCGGTACGGTGCTATGGGGCAGTTATCACCGTCGGGGCGACAGTCTTCTGTTCCAGGCCCAGCTCAGCGATACCCGAAGCGGCCAGATCGTCGTCCCGATCCAGTCGGCCACCGGTCCAGCCGCAGACCCGTCGACCGGCATCGAGCTGCTCCGCCAGCACGCGATGGCCGCCTTGGCGTGGTACTTCGACCCCCAGGTGGCCTCGATCGAGGACGTCAGCCGACCCTCGACCTTCGTCTGGCATTTCAACCACCCAATCGGGGCGCTTGAGAACTCCAGCCGGCCCTCGACCTACGAGGCCTTTCGGGAGTTCATCGCCGGCGGCGAGTTCCATGACGTCGACCACTGGCGCCGGGCCTATGCCCTCGACTCCACCTTCACCCTTCCCCTGATCGAGATCGCAAGGCAGGGCGATTACTTCGGGGGGTGCGACCTCACCGATTCGATCGCCGAGGCCCTACGCCTCCGGCACGATCGACTACCGGCACTCGATCGCGCCCGGCTGGACGCGGTGGTTGCCGGGTGCCATGGCCAACGCGGCCTCCAGCTGGAAGCCGCTCGAGCGGCGGTAAACGCCGCTGGCAGGTCTGAGGATGACGCCCTCTACCTCAACCGTTGGCTTCGGAGGACCGGCTTCCTCCGCGAAGCGGTCGCCGTCTACGAACGGTTCGACCCGGCCAACGCTGGCAATGGCCTGATCATGCCGTACCACCTGCTCGGGGAGCACGAGAAGGAACTCGCGGCGGCCGAGGCTGCCCTCCGGGCGGACCCCGGCAAGTTGGGGTTCATGGCGTGTGAAGCCCGTGCCAACGTGGGCCTGGGACGGCTCGACCAGATGGAACAGGTCCTGGAGGCGATGCTGAAAGTTCCGACCAACGCGGAGACCTGGGGACTCACCCAGGCGTTCGCGTTCAGCCAGGTGGCCCGCGACCTCGAGGCGCACGGGTATTCCGCCGAGGCGCGGGACCTGCATGAGCGGGCCCTGGCCTGGTATCGGTCGCGCCCCTTGGAGGAACAGGACAGGAATGAGCCCATTTATGCCGTCGTCCTGTACGGGGCAGGACACTGGGTGGAAGCCCGCACCGTTGTGCAGCACCTCATCGCAACCGCGGACCCGGGTGATGGGGGCGACCCGGACATCTTTTCCCGAGGAGCCCAGTCCTTCCTCGGCGGCATCGCCGCGCACCTGGGTGACCAGCGGGAGATGGATCGGGTCGACCGCTGGCTGGCCAGCCGGAAGGGCCCCTATCTCGTCGGCGTTCCCACGTTCGATCGGGCGCGGATGGCCGCGATCCGCGGCGACCGCGAGCGGGCGGTGACACTGATTCGCCTCGCCGTGGACCAAGGCTACCCGCTGTTCCCCTCGGACTTGGATCTGCACAACGATCCGGACTTCAAGACGCTCTGGGGCTACCCACCCTTCGAGGAGTTGCGGCGACCGAAGGAATCGTCCGAAGGTAGCTGATGCGCGCCGCTCCGCAGCGCACCGCGTTGCTCCTGGCGCTCCTGATGGCCAATCTCCGGCCGCTCGCAGGGCAGGCGATCACGACCGCGGTGGTTCAGGGCACCGTGGCCGGACAGGACAGCCTCCCTCTTCCCAACGCGATCGTGGAGGTGACGAACACCGCGACCGGCCAGTTCTGGCGGGTCGAGACTTCCCATGCCGGGCGGTACTTCTTCGGGACCGTGACGATCGGCGGCCCTTATCGGGTTGCAGTTCGGGCTATTGGGTTCGGGCCTGCCGCCAGGACCGGCGTGATGCTCACCATCGGCCAGCGGTACACGGCGGATTTCCTCCTGGAGCCGGCGATCCCGACGCTGGCCGAAGTGGTGGTGCAGGGCATGACCACCCCGCAGGCGAATCATGGCCGCACCGGGCCGGCCCAGCTGGTCTCCGATTCGGCCCTTCGCCAGATGCCCAATTTGTACCGAGAAGTGATCGACCTCGCCTTCATCAGTCCTCAGGCGAGCCGTTCCCCCAATGGCGAGCTCGCGATCGGCGGTCAGAACCCACGTTACACCAGCTACCTGATCGATGGGGGCCAGAACACCGATCTCTACGCTGGAGGCCTCGTTGCGGGGGTTGGGCTGCCGCACTCGATCTCCCCCGATGCGGTCGCGCAGCTGCAGGTGCTCGCCGCCCCGGCCGACGTTCGCAACGGCGACTTTGCCGGCGGTGCGATCAACATCGTGACCCGTTCGGGAACGAACGAATGGCATGGTGGCGTGTTTGGATTCCTTCGGAACGACGCACTGGTAGGAACCGACGGCTCGGGCAGTGCCCCAGGGAACTTCACGAGCTCTCAATACGGTGGCACTCTCTCTGGACCGATCGTGCGGAACCATCTGCAGTTTTTCCTGAACGCGGACCTGCAGCATTTCATGGTCCCCGACGACGGGCCCTTCGTCACCAACGCCACCGGTAGCTCCGACACGACGATTGGCATTCGGTACCAGAGTGTAGCCCGCTTCGACAGCATCCTCACCCGTACGTACGGCCTCGAGACGGGCGGGACGGTCCGGAACGATACGCGCCAACCCGCGAGCGATCTGTTCGCCAAGCTCAGTGCCCAGGCAGGGGCCAACAACCAGCTCGAGCTCTCGGATCATTACGCACGCACGACCGCCCAGTCCGGCCCCGGCCGTTCCTACGGGTATTACGGCCTTGGCTCCATGGCGTCGGAGAACACCGTAACCGAGAACGCGTTGCGGCTCGCCTGGAGGGGGCTCTTCGGCCGGCGCTGGTCCAACGAGATGATTCTCGGCTATGTGAAGCACCAAAACGAGTATCCCAGCCTGGATCGCGCGTTCATTTCAGTCGCTGCTGACAACGGAGCCCTCGAAGCCAGCCCGTGGAATGCAGGCGGTTACCCGTTTGCGATAGGCGGGAGCACGGTTGAATTCACCGACAACGTGACGGTGGGCCTGGGGAGTCACGTGATGACGTTGGGGACCCACAACGAGCTGCTCCAGTTCCAGGACAACTCCTCCCTCTCTTCCGGCAGTGAGTGGTATTTCGAGTCCCTCGACGCGCTCGAACGGGGACAACCCAGCTTCTATTCCCTGACGCTCCCCGGCTCGCTACGGCTCCCGGGTCATGACGCGAACTTCCGTGCCCACCAGCTCGGCCTGTATGGACAGGACCAGTGGGCGATGACCCGCCATTTGATGCTCAGCTTCGGCCTTCGAGTGGACGTTCCCTTCCTGCCCGATGCGGGGGCTGCGTACCCGGCGCTGCGGGATTCGCTTGGCCTCGAGGCGGGGCTATTACCCGACGGGCACCCGCTCTGGTCACCGCGGCTCGGCTTCAACTACGACATTGGGGGGCGGGCCAGCACCTTTCTCCGCGGGAGTGCCGGCCTCTTCAGCGGGCAGCCACCGTACCTCTGGATCTTTGCTGCCTACCGCGACCATGAGAGCTTGGCCTGCAGTGGTTCTGACGCGCCGCATTTCGATCCCTTGAACCCGCCCACGACCTGTGGCACGGGACCCGTTGCCGTCCCGCAGATCACGGTTTTCGACCGTGTGCTCAAGTATCCGCAGAACTGGAAACTCGCCTTGGGACTGGACCAGCGCCTCCCGTGGGGGCTCGTGGCTACCGTCGACCTCCTCTATACCTATTGGGCCAACCAGTTCTACTTCACCGACGCCAATCTCACCCCCCCGACTGGCACAGCGGCGGGCGAGGGCGGCCGGCTGCTCTACGGAACGATCGCCGGCGATGGAACCGGCACTCCTTCCCGATTCAGTTCGGCGTTCGGCCCGGTCGTCCGGGTCTCGAGTCACAGCGGTGACAACGCGCTACTCGCGTCGGTGCAACTCCAAAGGCAGTTCGGCAGCGGCTTGGGCCTGAGCGCGAGTTACACCTACTCGCGCGTGGAAGATGCCTTCTCCCTCATCAACTACATGTCCGGCAACAACCTAAGGGTTACGCCTCTCGACGGTTCCCTAGCAGATCGCGCGGTCAGCACATCGTTCTTCAGCGTACCGCACCGGGTATCGATCACTGCGTCCGTAGGCCTTCCCTTGCGCAGCCGGTTCTCGTTCATCTATCAGGGCAGCTCCCAGGCACCTTACACCTATATGGTCAATCCGGGTGGCGACAACAGCGGAGACGTCAATGCGGACGGCATAAACCGACTTGGCTTCAGAGGTGCGCAGGATATCATCTTCGTGCCGCGTGACGTGAGGCCGGGAGGTGACATCAGTCTGGTGGAGCGGGACGACGCGACGGGGGCTTTCGTCCCGGCATCGGCTTCCGAGTATGCCAAGCTGGACCAGTTCATCACCGACGAGCAGTGTCTCGACCGCCAACGGGGGCGGATCATGGCTCGGAACAGCTGCAGAGATCCCTGGTACGGCGAGGTGGATGCTCGACTCGCGGTGGACTTGCCCACCGTTCGAGGGCAATCAATTCAGCTCACGGCCGATGTGGCGAATCTGCCCGCGCTCCTCCACCTGCCTGCACTCAATCCGATCTGGACGACGACGTATCAGCCCATCAGCTCGGGTGAGACTGTTGTGCCACTGCTCGAGCTGCAGGGCTACGATACCGTGCAGCAAAGGGGGATCTACTCACTGGCCCTCCCTGTTCGAACCTCCCAGGGCGTAGACTGGAATATGCAGCTGGGCGTGCGATACTCGTTCTGAGGCGGGGAACGGGCGTCACCCCGTCCTTCGACGCACCCTGAGCGATGGTGGTGCGGCGCCTTCGCCCCGGATGCCGGCGAGTCGGTGGCGACGCTGATCGCGAATCCGGCGCCGGGCGCCCCGGTCCCGCCCATCCTGCCGCCGCGTGACGGCTTCCTGCTGCTCGACCGCGAGAAGTTCGCGGCCTCGTTCGCGGCGGACGTGGACCCCGAGCTGCGGCATTCATGGCCGATGCGCAGCCCGGATGCCCCGCCATTTGTGACAGGGGGCTCCGGGAGGCGGCGAATCTGCCTCCCGGCGATCAGTGCGCCAGTCATCGCTGCGTTCGTGGGCCCTGACCGGCCAGCGACGGATCGACCGGGATCACGACCACCGCAAACGGAGTCCCCGCGTCGTCACTGAGCTGCGGCAGCGGACTGCCGAACTCGTTCCCGCCCAGCATCGCGTTCTCGTAAAACGGGGCGAACACCATCATATGGGGGCGCCAGTGCCCGATGCCCTGGCCGAGATGCTGTTCTCCCGACCACATGTAGGCGAAGCTCACGCCGCCCCGCCGGGGAAGGCGGCCGGCCGAGTAGGCGGCGGCGAGGCCGGTCCCGATCTGGTCCGGCGTCTTTCCTTCCATGCCGAGCTTCCCGCGAAGCTCATAGTACGGCAGCACGGTACGCGACGCGACCGGGTCGAAGCAGATCGGCGCGCGGATGGTCGCGTCGTAGGTGAACCAGCGGAACTGTGCCGGCGTGTAGGTGGGTGCCGACCACCCGCGCATCACCTCGCAGACGAAGCCGTTCTGTCCCTCGCGGGCAACCTGAAAGCCCGCCGTCGTGAGCACCCTGATGGTTGCGCGCGACGTGATGTTCGCCGGCGCCGCGGTCTCCGCCATCGCGATCTCGGCGTCTCGCGGCATCAGGTAATCGCGGAGCGGGGGATACTCGCTCCTGGTCTGCGCGCTCGCCGGTCCGGCGAGCACGGCGCCGAGCAGCGCGATGCGCATGGTGAGCGTCGTCATGGGGCCGGTCTCCTGTGTGGGTGGCGTTGGCTCTCTGCTGTAGTACGGCCCGCCACCGGCACAGGATACGTGGCTACGAGTCGTGGACGACGAGGTGTGGCGCCGAGGACAGCACCCACGGGCAGTGGGTGTAGTCCGTGATGCTAACGATCCGGCCCGCGGACTGCTCGATACGCACGATGGTATGCGGCATCCACGCGGCGCCTCGCTCGCGCAGCACCACCGCCACCGGCTCCCCGCCGACCTCGCCCGCGACCAGGCGCCAGGGAACCGTCATCGCCGCGTAGTGTCCGAAATACGGTGCGCCGGCGACGCCTCCGGCGTACCGGTCGGCGACACCGATGCGTGCGTCCGTCGAGATGAGCTCGCGGAGCCCGTCCCAGTCGCGCCGGTTGAACCGCTCGACGTACAGCGAGAGGAGTCGCGCGGTTTCCGCGTTGGTGGGCCTCCGTGCCGGTGCGGCCGGTGCGCGCGCGGACAGCTCGGCGAGCTTCGATCGCCCGCGACTGAGCGCGGCCTTGACGCCGCCGATGGTCGAGTCGACCAGCTCCGCGGTCTCCTCGAGTGAATAGTCGAAGACGTCCTTCAGCAGCACGCAGGCCCGCTCCTTGGGCGGCAGCGCGAGCACCAGGTGCTCGATCGCGCGGCCCACGCCGGATCCGGTCGCTTCGGCGTCTTCGACGATGTCGGGCACCGCGACTGCTGCCTCGGCACGCCGGCGGGCATCCCGGCGGCGCAGGAAGTCGATGCACTGATTGTGCGCGATGCGGAAGAGCCACGGGGCCCGCGGCCGGCTGTCGTCGAACGTGTCGAGCTTGCGGTAGGCCTGGAAGAGCGCATCCTGCACCACGTCCTCACCGTCGAGGACGGAGCCGGTCATGCGCGAGCAGTATCGGTGCAGCTTCGGACGCAGATCGCGGACGGTCTCGAGAAACGCCAGGTACCGCGCCTCGAACAGTCCGGTGGCCGCGGGCCCCGAGGTCGGAATGGTATTCGGTCCCATACCTATGAATACGTTGCAGGCGCCGGTGGGGATACGGGCAGCCCGAACACGGCCTTCACCGTGTCCTTCGCGATCGCCGACGGCACAAGTGCGAGGCCGCCGGGTCGTGGCGATCGGCGGCTCGCAGGGCAGCGGGAGGGTGTTCGAGTCATTGCTCCAGCCGCTCCCCTCCTCAGCTGGCACGAGGCCACCTTCTGGACCGAGAATCCCGGTGCGGCCAGGTGTTCCACACCACGCCGACCCCGGAGGTGCTCACCCGCTTTCCGCTCGCCCTGGTGCCGGGGTTCCTGGTCCCCCTGGCCTTCATGGTGCACTTCGTCTCGCTGTGGCAGTTGCGCAGGGACCGTTGGAGATCGGAGCGGCACGTGTCCGCCCCGTTAGACTCGACCCCGCGACTCCCGCAGCACAAGCGCCTGACCGATGAGGTGGGCCACCCGCAACGGCTCGGGGAGACGTGACTTGGCGAGGCACGATCGCACGAGCCGCTCCGCCTCCGCACGAGAGGCCCCGGCGTGCGCCAGGTAGAGCCCCTCGCCGACGCCGAACGCCCGCGGAATCCGGTCGAGGAGCGCGAGTCGGTGCTCGAGCCCGGCCGAGCGCAAGGCATCCGCCAAGTCGGAGTCGGCCGGGTTCCGGCGGGTGACGACGAGCACGGGCAGCTCCAGCCGACAGGCCAGCTCGCCGACGTCGACGAGGGCGAGGCCGGCGAGCGTGATCCCGCCAAGAATCACTCCCTGAAGCGTCGGGCGGGCGCGGAGACCGCCGATCCATCCAGCCAGGTATTCGGTCGCGTGCTCCCCGTCTACCGGGAAGTGACTCACCGCCACCGACTCGATCCGATCCGGGCCTTCCATCACCACTCCGACGAGCGGGACCGGGGCCGCCTGGCGCTTGTCGAAGGGAGCGTCGTCTACGCCGAGGAGGTGCGGTCTGTGGGAGGGGCTCACGGGCTCGCTCAGGGGTGGCTACATCCATTCTGCGGCCGCAGACCAGCAGAAGGCAATGAGGCAGGGATACGTGGCGGGGGGCGGTACAACCTGGCAGATTCGGGATGGACCCGGTTCAAGGAGGTCCCATGCCGGTCCAAGCGCTCCGAGAGTACCTCGACTCCCACCTCGTGAAATACGTCGTCATCCAGCACTCCCGCGCGTACACCATGCAGGAGGTCGCCTCGGCGACCCACATCTCCGGAAAAGAGCTGGCCAAGACCGTCATCGTGGAGATCGACGGCAGGCTGGCCATGGCAGTCCTGCCGGCCTCGCAGACCGTCGAGCTCGAGCAGCTGCGGGACTCGTTGGGCGCACAGCGGGTGACCTTGGCAAGGGAGGACGTCTTTCGGGATCGGTTCCCCGAATGTGAGCCGGGCGCGATGCCGCCGTTCGGCAACCTCTACGAGATGGACGTCTATGTGGCGGACACCCTCGCGGAAGACGAGGAGATCGGGTTCAACGCGGGCTCCCACACCGAACTGGTGCGCATGTCATACCGGGACTTCGACCGGCTGGTGCAGCCCCGGATCCTGCGCTTCACGGTGAACGCATGACGAAGGCGACGCAGCTCCAGAGGTGAGCATCACGCGGACCGCGGCTCAGTTCACCGCCGTACAAAGGAGGCTACCATGAAGGCCCAGGAGCTGATGACGAAGGCGCCAACGTGCTGTACCCCGGAGAGCAGCGTGCGCGAGGCAGCCCAGCTCATGCTGGAGCATGACTGCGGATGTATTCCGGTCGTCGAGCAGGGCACCATGCGGCTGATCGGCGTGCTGACCGATCGCGACATCACCTGCCGATGTGTCGCCCAAGGCGAAGGGCCGGAGACGCGGGTCAAGGATGCCATGACTACCGAGCCCCACTGCTGCCATCCGGAGGACGATGTCGCGGCGGTGGAGCAGATCATGATGCAGGCGCAGGTCCGGCGGGTCCCGGTGGTCGACGCCCGGGGTGACTGCGTCGGCATGATCGCTCAGGCCGACCTCGCACGGGACGAGCAGGCGGTCAGCGAGAGCGAGCTGGGCCGGGTGGTCGAGCGGATCTCCGAGCCCGGACACCAGGAGGCGGAGCAGCGGCACTGACGCAAGCAGCTCGAGCGCGACCGGGCCGGCGCGACCTACGGCAGCGAGGCGGGGATTCTCTCGCCGACCAACTCCCGCACGCGCGGTATCACCTCCCGCCCGTAGAGCTCGATACTCCGCATCATCTTCTCGTGCGGCAGCGTGCCCGCGCTGTACTTGAGGTCGAAGCGCGACGCGCCGAGATCGCGCACGGTCGCGGCGATCTTGCGGGCGACGGTCTCGGGCGTGCCGACGTAGAGCGAGCCGGAGCCGATCTCCCGGTCGTACTCGGCCCGGCTGGTCGGGCCCCAGCCGCGCTCGGCGCCGATCCGGTTCCGCATCACCTCGTGGTGGGGCCAGAGCTCCTCGCGGGCCTGCTCGTCGGTGTCGGCGATGTGGCCGGGCGAGTGGATGCCGACCGGCAGCGGCTCACGGCCGAGCTGGGCGAGGGCCTGGTGGTAGAGCTCGACGTAGGGCGCGAACCGGCGCGGGTCGCCGCCGATGATGGCGAGCGTGAGCGGGAAGCCGTAGCGCGCCGCCCGGACCACCGACTCCGGGCTGCCGCCGACACCGACCCAGACCTTGAGCGGCGGCCGCTCGACCCGAGGGTACACGCGCATGCCCTCGAGCGGCGGGCGCACGGTGCCCTTCCAGTGGACCGGCTGGCCGGTGCGGTCGGCCTCCACCAGCGCGGCGAAGATCGCGAGCTTCTCCTCGAACAGGTCGTCGTAGTCCTCCAGCGAGTAGCCGAAGAGCGGGAACGACTCGGTGAACGAGCCGCGACCGAGGATCACCTCGGCGCGGCCGTTGGAGACGGCGTCGAGGGTGGAGAAGCGCTGGTAGACGCGGACGGGGTCGTCGGTGCTGAGGACGGTGACGGCCGTTCCCAGCTTGATCCGGTTGGTGCGGGTGGCGATGGCGCCCAGGAGGACTTCGGGGGCGCTGATGGCGAAGTCGGGACGGTGGTGCTCGCCGACGCCGATGAAATCCACGCCGACCTGGTCGGCCAGCTCGGCTTCGGCAAGCACATCGCGGAGCACTCGGGCTTGGAGGCGCGGGCGACCGTCGGCGGCGAGGGTGACGTCGCCGAAGGTGTCGAGGCCGAGGTCGATGGTAGACATGGCAGGCAAACAGAGAGGCCGGCGGAACGGTTCCCGCCGGCCTTCGGTCACGGAGATTCCGTCAGCCCGCGCGCTCACTTCTCGCAGAGCGCGGCGAGCTCGGTCTCGCCGGCGCGCGCCACCGGCGCGATGCTCACGGACTTGCAGCCGGAGAGACCATCGACGTCGCCATTGCCCGCCGGAAGCTTGAGGAACAGTAACGAGTACGTGTGCTTGGACTTCTGCTCGGGCGCCTGGGCGGGCGCGGATCGCAGGGTCCAGAGAATCAGCATACAACCGGTGACCATGCCGATGAGAACCACGAGGCTGGGTCGCGGGGAGAAGGAAGGCATGTCGAACCTCAAGGAGGAGTGAACCTTCCGGCAAACTACCTGGTCGGAGGCGGAGAAAATCTGGCCCGCTACCACTACTCCATGACCTCGGTCCTCGCCCACGGAATGAGGTCGAGCCGATCGAAAGGGATCGGCTTGCCCGTGGCCTCGCTCAGGCCGAACCGCTCGGGCGTCTCGTAGAGCCGCTGCAGGGCGGCGTCGATCTCCTCCAGCTCGCGGGACGCGCGCTGGGCCAGCTCGCTCGACATCTCCTGGTCGAAGCTATCCGTGCCCTGATCGGCCAAGTGGAACGGGTAGTTGGTGATGTCGCCATCGTCTCCCGGGTTCGCGCCGCCCTCGTCATAGCGGCGGATGACCTGGAGCGCGCGCTCGCGCTCTTCCTGGAGGCGACGCTCGAGATGGCGTTGCTGGTCTTCCGTCAGTGCCATAGCATCTCCTTCCATCTGTCGGACCCAATCGACACGCGGGCCTGTTGGGAATATCGCAAGTCCACAGGGGAATGGGAGAGGACGGAGAGGACGGAGAGGACGGAGAGGTGAGGTCGCCGGCGCGCGGGCGACTCGCGGGCGCCGGAAGTCATGGCTAGAGTACGGTGACCATCACCACGAACCTCGATCGACGGAGATCTCCATGTTGCGGTACTCGCGGCGGCTCATTCCGGTGCTCACGCTGTTCCTGGTCCTGCCTGCGCGGCTGCGGGCGCAGGAGCGGTCCGCCGACACACGCACAATCGAAGAGGTGCGCGCGTCCATCCGCCGCTACGACGACGCACTCCGGCGCGCCGATACGGCGGCCGTGGCGCAGTTCTGGGCGCCGGAATACACCTTCATCAATCCCCGCGGGGAGTTCCTCACGCGCGCCGACCGCCTGGCGAACTTGCGCGCCGGACGGACGGCCTTCGACTCGCTCGCGCCGGTGCTGGCGGAGGAGCGGATTCGCACGTACGGGGACAAGGATGTCGTGGCGGTGCACACCACGCTGCTGTCGATCGGCGGCCGCTACAGCGGGCGCACCGAGCGGGGCCAGTACCGCGCGACCGCCATCTGGGTGCGCCGGCAGGGCGGCTGGCAGCAGGTCGCCAGTCAGTTGACGCCGGTCACCGGTCCGTGACCGCGTAGCCCGCCATCTCGATCGCGGACGGCCGTCATGACAATCCCGTTCCCGTTCAGCGGTGCTGGTAATCCGTGAACACGTAGTCCCTATTCTTCACGATCGTATGGCACGCGAATCCGCACTTGGCGTCGTTCCCCTGCGGCGGCTTGGCGGCAGTGGTGGCGGGCGCGAAGGTATGGGACGCGGTGTCATACTCGAACGCGGCCCATCCCCACCCGCCGCTGTCCTTGAACCTCTTGCTGTCCTTCACCATGAAGTCCACGTCATGCTGCGTGCCCGGCACAAGCGCGGTGGGGAATGTCTCCAACTTTTTCGGGTTCCAATGGATCTTCGCGAACTTGGAGCCGTCGGGGAACGGCTTGCCGTTTCCGGGAATCCCGGCCTTGTAGGCCTGGATCATCACGGCATTCGCGAGAATCGCCGCCATCACGGGTTCGCCATGGCTGATGGAGACAAGTTGCCAGTCCTCGTATCCCCTGAACTCGGAGAACGCGAGCCCGCCCGGCACCTTCAAGGTGTACTTGTCCTGCTGGGCGGACAGGGCGCTGCCGCCCGCGACACTGAGGAGTACCGTCACCAAAGCAATCGTGTGCATGCGTTTGCTGCTCATCGCCATTGCCTCCTTTGTCAAGCTTGGTCCAACAACAGCCCCGCCTGGCGCACGAAGGAGTCATGGTATTGGAAGAGCGAGCCATGGCCGGCGTCGGGGTACGTGATCAGCATCGCGTTGGGCAGGTGCTCGGCCAGCAGGTACGAGTTGCGGACTGGAATCATCGCGTCGAGGACCCCGTTCACCACCAGGCACGGCTGGGTGATCCGGCGGAGCTTCGCGAAGCGCTCGCCATCGACGCGCTCCCAGGCACGAAACGCGGCCACCTGGGCCTGCGCGACCTTCGGGCCCGAGACGGGCTCGCGATCCTCGGTGCGAGCCGCGAGCCGCGTCACGAAGGCCTGGCCGGCGGCCTGGCTCGTCTCGCTGGGCGAGAAGAACAGCTTCACCAGCACCTGGTAACCGGACAGGCTGGGGTTCCCGAGGATGCGGCTGAGCTCCGGCTTCTCCAGGTGCATGATGTCCTCACCGCCCTCCGGGGCGGTGCCGACCAGCAGCATCCTGCGGACGAGGGAGGGGTGATCGAGCGCGAGCTGCTGGGCGACCATGCCGCCCAGAGAGAAGCCTAGCAGATCGACCTGGGTGAGGCCGAGCGCATCGGCGAAGACATGGAGGTGCTCGGCCATCCCCGCGACCGTGAGGGGTACCTCTCCGGTCGAGCGTCCTATGCCGGCGCTCTCGAACAGGATGACCTCACGGCCACCGGCCAGCGAGTCGGTTACTGCCGGGTCCCAGTTGTCTAGGGTCCCGGTGAAGTGCTGCAAGCAGACGAGCGGCGGGGCGGCGCCCGCTCCGAAGCGGCGGTAGGCGTAGGTCTCGAGCCCGGTCTCGACGAATTCCGTCGGTGTGGTGATGGCGCTGCCGGGCATGGTCTTGGTTTCCGTCATACGTTCCTCACTTCGCAAGGCCATCCGTCGAACACATCCTTGGGGAGTCCGCCCGGATTGGCCGGCGACTTGACCATCACCGGGGGAACCGCGCTGATGAGCACCGCCTTGGCCACGCGCTCCTCGCCGTGACGCCCCAGGTAGTGCACCACCTCCCCGCCGCCGGTCGAGTGGCCGATATGGACTGCCTGCTTGAGGTCGAGATGCTCGGTGAGCGCCGCCAGGTCGTCGGCGTAGTGATCCATGTCGTGGCCGCTACAGGTCTGCGTGGAACGGCCCTGGCCGCGCCGGTCGTGGGCGATGACGCGATAGCCCTGCTCGAGGAAGAACAGCATCTGCGTGTCCCAGTCGTCGGCCGACAACGGTCAGCCGTGGCTGAAGACGATCGGCTGTCCGGCTCCCCACTCTTTATGGAAGATCTTGGTGCCGTCTTTGGTGGTGATCGTTGGCATGGTAGCCTCCTGAATTCCTCGATGAGCGGTATTGGTCAGAGCAGGTGGTTCATCCCTCAGTGCCGATGTGCCACGGACAGCGCGTACACCGCCGACCGGAGCGAGACCAGGGGATCGTCGGAGAGCTCGATCCCCTTGATCAGAAACGTCGGATTGAACGCGAGCGAGCGCTGCAGCTCTTCCTGGTTGGGCTCGACCTTGGTCAGGCGGATCGTGCCGAGCAGCACTCGCTTCCGGTCGTCGGGCCACGGGACCGAGCCGTCGTTGGTGGGATCGCCTGCGTTCGCGAGCTGCGCGTAGAGGTGGAACTGCGCCGGCCCGCGCGCCAGACGTTGCCCGAGCTCAGGGGCCAGGTAGTTCCCGCCGGCCTTTGCCGCTGATGCGGAGTCGAGATCGGCCACGCCGGCAACCGGAACGATCTGATATCGCACCGGCTGTTTCTTGCCGTCCTTGTCCACGAAGACAACGGCGCTGTTGCTGAAATAGGTCACCGTGGCATAGCTCCGGGGCACCGTCCGGACTTCCGTTGCGAACTTGGCGGCCCGGGGGTGGCTCGCCAGAAAAGCTTCGACAGGGTTCGGGTGAGGGGCGTCGGGCCCGCTGGCGGCGATCGCCTTGAAGAAGGCCAGGAAATCCTCGCCCGTCCCCACCACGAAGCCGTTGTGCGAGATGGCCATGATGTCGGTGAATCCGCCGCCCGGAAGCTTGAAGCGGATGGACATGCCGCGGGGCCCGGAGCCGGGGTCGTTGTCCTTGTTGTCGGGCACTCCGGGGCCGTTGGAGAATCGGACGGTCACCGGCACGGCCGGCCCGGCGAAGTGTGCGGCCGGGCTCAGCGATGCGGCCTGAGCGGTCGGCGTGAAGCTCCCGCTCACTACAATGCCTTTGGCGTGATTGAACCGGAATCCGGTGTGAATGCCGCCGTTGACCTTCACCATCGCGTCGGCGATCTGCTGGGGCAGGCTGGCCGCCGGTGTCGCGGTGGAATCGGCCGGTGCAGCGGCTTCGGCCGCATGCTCGCCCCGAGCGTCCGATCGGTTGCACCCCAGCAGCAAGGTGCTCGCGGCCAGTGTGGTGGCCCCGGCCAGGGCGCAACCTAACCAACGGCAGGTCCGTATCCTGCGCATCTCGGTCGTCGTTCTCATGTCTGCCATCCTCGTGTGACGTGGAACTTCCACCATCGGCCTCAAGAGGGTGAGGCTGATCGATAACGCGGGCCCGGCCAAGGCGACATTAGACCTAGGTGTCGGTCAGATGTTGAAGCAGGTCGCCAGCTGGACGCGGCTGTCGGACCCATGCGCACCGTTCCGCAGCTCCCGGCGTCCGTAGAGGTATTCGCCTCCGAGCCAGGCCCGCCGGTCGATGAGCCAGTACAGCAGGTTCACGGCGACATAGTTGAAGCTGTCGTTCGAGGCTGCCGGATCGCCCAGCTCACTGACCACGATCTCCTCCCCGATCAGACCTTTGCGTAACCTTCCGCCCACCAGCTTGTGACCAGCGCCGCATGCCGGTCGGCCGCTTCTTGACAGAGGCTAGTCCACCCGGACCGCGACATCGATGTTCCCTCGCGTCGCCTTGGTATACGGACATACCTGGCGCGCGAGGTCCACCAGCGTGTCGGCGACGTCGCGCTCGAGGCCCGGCATGCGGATGAGGAAGCGCGCGCGGAGGAACGAGGCATCGTCCGCCGTGCAGAGGTCCACCTCCGCGTCGACCACCAGGCCGGCGGGGAGCGTGACCTCCAGCCTGGTGGCGGCCAGGCGCATGGCATCGATGAAGCGGGCCGACCAGGCCGCCGCGAACAGTTGCTCGGGATCGGTGGCGGCGTCCCGGCCACTCGTGGTGTGCGCCCTGGCGGTGTGCTGCACGGTGCGGGGGGTCATGCGGCAGCCTCTGCGCTTGCGCTCGTCGGCTCTGTGCGTACTCTAGGGAGGAACGAACTCTGGACTCCTCCCTGCGTCGAGACCACGGTAGAGTTGGCACCCACCGTTGCCAACGCCCAGATCATGACCGAACCATGACTCGTTGATGCAGCGGCTCCACTTCGGAGAGTTCTCGGCCGAGATCGATGACTCGCGCTGCCATGGCCTGTATCGGGGACGCGAACCCATCGGGTTGAGCGACGTTCCGCGGAAGGTCCTCTTCATCCTGCTCCAGCACCGCCCGCGACCGGTTCCCGCCAAGACCCTTCTCAACGAGCTGTGGCATCCCGGAGCCAACCCGAGCAACGTGGCGAAGCAGGTGCGATCGCTTCGCGCGGCGATGGACGACAAGCGCTCGGGCCGCTACGTGAGGACGCTGAACAAGGAGGGCTATGCCTTCGTCATGCCGGTGACGGAGACACCCGCCGAGACGACCGCGGAGGAGCACCGGCTCCAACGACGCGAGTAGCGGTGTCGCCGCGCGCCTCAGCAAGGCCGAATGGAAGCTGATGAGGGAAAAGCTGATCAAGGATTTCCAGGGCTCATGCCTGCACGACATCGAGCTGCTGGAGGAGGCGATCGAGGAGTGTGACAGCCGGATGCGGCTGATCGCGAGTCACCGGCACCTGCAGCTGGACGATCGGCTCGCGCACGATGGGGTCCAGGTGCCACGCCGAAGCACGGCGAGCGGGCCATGGCGGACGCCGGACGAGCCGGATGCCGAAGCCGCGTCGACTGCGGCGGAGCTGGTCCGGTACGCCAACCGCAGCCCCCGTCCTGGTCAACGTCGGCTCCTACGCTCCGGCCTGCATTGCGGTGCTGCAGAGCCTCCGCCGCCGGTTCGGGCTCGATGTGCGCGCCGACTTCCAGGACCTGACCGGGCGCCAGCAGGTGCTTCGGCTGCACTACGACGACGAGGCCGATTTCCTGCTGGCGCCGCACGCCCCGTTCCTGCTGGTCGGCGATCATCGCGCGCTCTTCTATCGCTGGATGACACCGGTGCACGCCTACGAGCAGGCCGTCCTCCGGGCGCCCGGCGCCCCGAGGGGGCGCCGGCACAAGCTCCTGGTGTACAAGGACGGCTCTCCCGAGGAACAGGTAATGGCGCGCGCGGGCATCCCGGCCTCCGCGGACCCCGAGAGCGTGCGTCAGCCTCGAGCGACTCCTCGCGACGGTACCGGACCTCGATCCCGGCGACATGGTGATCGCGTGGGAGCCGCTGGCCAGCGGCCTCGAGTCCACCCACCGGCTCGTCCGTCTCGCCGACTTCAAGCTCTGGGTCTCGCTGTACTGCCACAAGCGCTGGCAGCGTGGCGCCCTGCGGGCGCTGAAGGAGCGGTTCACGCGGCTATTCTGCAGCGAGTGGACCTACTGCCGGCAACACCGGGAGTGGGCGCTCGAGTGCCTCGCGGTGGAGGTGCGGGCGCTCGAGTATTTCACGGCCGGAAGCGGATTGGGACCACCCCCCTGATCAGCCGCCACCCCCGTTCGATCAAAGTCTGCATATTCGTGGATGCGCTGAGTCCGAAGTGCCTCTATATACCAGGGCGGGACCAGGACCCGGAGTTGACATTGTGGCAAACTTCCGATTCGCGACCGTTGAACTACTGACGGGCCCACGCCTCCACTACGCGGAGCAGGGAGCGGCGGATGGTGAACCGATCGTCTTTCTGCACGGGTGGCCAGACTCCTGGTTTTCGTTCAGCAGGGTCATAGCGCTGCTGCCCCAATGGCTTCATGCATTCGTTCTGGATCAGCGTGGGTTTGGGGACTCAGAGCGTCCCCATGGTGGCTACAGTATCGCTGACTTCGCCGCTGATGCCGTTGCATTTCTCGATGCCGCCGCCATCGACCGAGCCACCATTGTGGGGCACTCATTTGGAAGTTTCGTCACCCGACACATTGCTATCACTCATCCCAAACGAGTCGCCCGCATGGTACTGATCGGCACCGCTGGCTCCGCGGGCACTCCGGTAGTGAGGGAAGTTCGGGCGGCTATCCAGGACCTCCAAGATCCGGTACCGGTGGAGTTTGCCCGCGAGTTCCAGGCCGGCACTGCCTACGCGCCGCTTCCCGAGTTGTTCTTCGACCGAATCGTTGCCGAGAGCCTTAAGCTGCCCGCCAGGCTCTGGCGCGAGATACTCGATGGGTTGCTCGCCTACGATGACGCCGACCACTTGGCTCGGATCACCACGCCAACTCTCCTAGTCTGGGGCGAGCACGACGCACTATTTCCCAGGGAAGATCAGGATCGTCTCGTTACTGCCATCGGAGGTGCCCAGCTCAGAGTCTATGCCGAGACTGGACATTGCCCGAACTGGGAGCGCCCTGAGCAGGTCGCAGCTGACCTTCAGGAGTTTTTGCAGCCGAGCAAGAGTGGAGGGACCTCAAGCTCGTAAGGAGAGCTCAACGCGGAGAGAGTCATGACCTTCGTTGTGTCGGGTCGATTGCGGGGGCGGGGCCGACGTATCAGCACGACCATGGCGGTTCTCCTTGCCTTGTGCCACGGGCGGTCGGAAGCGCAGCTCGCCGGCTCCCACGCCCTGATGGCCTGGGGCCCCAAGTCCGGTACCCAGCCACCGCCGGCCGTACTTCTGGCGCTCACCTACGCGAATTGGGACGTAAACAACATCGTAGACCGCAACGGGAACGGGACGCCCTTCGACCTCTCCCTGAGCTCGCTCGGGCTATTCGCCTGGGTCGTGACGCCCAAGAAGGTGCTTGGCGGCAGCTACGGATTTCAGCTCCTCGTGCCCGCGGTCGCCAGCTCCCTGGAGCTGCCCCGCCTCGGGTTCGCTACCAGTTCGTCGCTCGGCCTTTCGGACATCTACGTCCAGCCGGTAAATCTGGGATGGCACACGTCGCGGGCCGACTACATGGCCGGGTTCGGATTCTATGCTCCAACCGGGAACTATGAGCCGAACGGCAATGAGAATAAGGGCCTTGGGATGTGGTCCTTCGAGCTGTCCGGCGGCTCGACCTTCTACTTCGACCCCAGCCAGCGTTATCAGCTTTCTGCGCTCGTGTCCTACGAAACGCACACCAACAAGGAGGACCAGGACCTCAAGCCGGGGAACATCCTCACAGTTGAGGGCGGGCTGGGCGGGAAACTCCTTGGCGACAAGCTCCAGGTCAGGATGGCCTACGGAGGTCAATGGAAAATCAGCGACGACAGTGGGGACGACTTCCCTGCTACCCTGGCGCCCGGCAAGAACCACCTGTACACCGTAGGCCCGGAACTGATCTACACCGGCCTGTACAAGGAGCCATACGTCGGGTCACTCACGGCCCGGTATCTCTGGGACGTGGGAGCCCGGTCCACCTTCGAGGGCAATCGGTTCGTCGTGTTCGTCAGCTTCGGGGGGCTGCTCAACTCCGGGGGGACGCCCGAAGCGCCGCGGCAATAGCGAACCCGCGCACCGCAGCACTCAGAGCGCGTGACCCCGCGATGGAATCTCACGGAGCAACTCACTCAGTGACTCACACCGTAAGCCACCCCGCAGATAGGCGAAGCGGGTGATTGCTACCGGTTAAGCACCGCCGCCAGCAGCGCGCCGATGACGAGAAAAACGGCGCACACGATCCACACCCGCATCTCGGTGCGCATGGCCGCCGGGTCTGGTTGCCAGACCCGGTCCCGATTGAGCGCGGCGAATGCCTCGGCGAAGCCCGCCGGCGGGCTCAGCGTCCAGTGTCCGGCGGCGTTGGAATGTCCGGCTCAGGGCCAGGCTTCTCCGCGCCGTAATGATCGGCCAGATCCTCGCCGCTGAAGCCGCCGGTGAAGCTGTCCTTGATCTCCGGGAGCATCGTCGCGTTCCAGTCGAGCCACTCGCGCTCGAGCCGCCGATAGTCGTCCTGCCGGCGGTGCTTCAGGTTGGCGCGCTCCAGCGGGTCGGCCACGACATCGAAGAGGAAGGTGTGGTCGCGGATCTTGAGGAACTTGAGATCGCCGTCGCGCATCGCCCGCTGGGCGTTCGCCTTGTAGCGCCAGTACAGCTTGCGCGGGACGGACGGGGCACTCCGGGTGAGCACCGGCAGCAGGTTCATCCCGTCGGTCGGGTAGGCCGGATCCGGGAGCGGTGCCGGCGGCGGCGAGCAGGGTCGGGAGCCAGTCCATGCTGATGGCCACCTGGTCGGTCGTGCGGCCCCGCGGGATGCGGGCGGGCCAGGAGATCACCGCGGGAATCCGCAACCCGCCCTCCAGCAGCTCGGTCTTCTTCCCGGTGAAGGGCCAGGTGTCGGAGAAGCGCTCGCCGCCGTTGTCGCTGGTGAAGACGACGATCGTGTCGTCGATCATCCCCCTGGCCTGCAGCGCCTGGAGGACGCGACCGATCTGCAGGTCCATCGCCTCGATCATCCGCTGATAGGTCTTCTGCGACCCGCCATCCAGATGCATCAGGCCTTTGCGCGCCGCGCGGAGGCGCTCGGACTCGGCTTGGTCGCCCGGGGCTTCCCAGGGCCAGTGCGGCGCGTTGAAGTGGAGGCTGAGCATGAACGGCTGGCGGGACCGGGCGTAGCCGTTCACCACGTCGACGGCCCGGCTCCCGAGCAGCTCCGTCAGGTACCCCGCCTGCTGAACGGGGACATCCTGATCCCAGAAGTCGTCCTTCCCGGTCGGGCTGGCGTGCGAGTAGTAGTCCACCGCGCCGCCGCGAAAGCCGTAGAAATGATCGTACCCGCTCTGCAGCGGGCCGAACTTCGGCAGCACGCCCAGGTGCCATTTGCCGACGAGGGTCGAGCTGTAGCCGGCTTTCCTTAATAGTGACGGAAGCGTCGGGTGGCTCGGCTCGAGCCCGACCTCAGTGTTTCCCACCAGCGGCTCCTCGAGCCCCACCCTGAGCCGGTACTGGTAGCGCCCGGTGATCAGCGCGACTCGCGTGGCGGTGCACACGGCCGAGTTGGCATAGGCCTGGAGAAAGCGCACGCCCTGGGCGGCCAGGTGGTCGACGTTGGGCGTGCGGAGATCGGGACGCCCGTAGCAGGCCACGTCGGCGAAGCCGAGGTCATCGGCGAGGATGAAGACGATGTTGGGCGGCTTGGCTGGCGGTCGGGCATCCGTCCCAAGGGTCCCCAGCGCCAGCGTGGCCATGCCGGCGGTGGTGCGGCGCAGCATGTCGCGCCGGGAGATGGGATCGGGGATGGCTCCGCTCATGCTGAACCTCCACCTCGGCATCGGCGGCGAGTAGGAGTAGTGTGCGTCGTCGAGATCCACCTGCTCGGTCATGCCGCAAGCCTCACACCGAGGCGCTTTCCGCGCCACTCTCCAGCCCGACCCGCCGGACGAGCGGGCCGTACCGCGGGTCGCTCCGGATCGGATCGAGCCGCGGGTGCACGCGGAGCAGGATCATCCCGGCGGCGCGCTCGTCGATGGCGATCTCGAGCCACCGGAAGGCGTCGTCCACGTCCCCGAGGCTGGCGTGAAGCGCCGCGATGCCCCATGCGGAGACCACGCGCCGGGCACGCGCGTCGATCAGCTCGGCCAGGATGCGGCGCGCCTCGTCGATGTTCCCCGAGGCGGCCTCGAGGTGCGCGAGCCCGAACGACGGGCCCGCGACGCCGCCCGATAGGCGCCGCCCCTCCTCGTACTCGGCTCGCGCCTCGTCGAACAGGCCGAGCGCCTCGAGCGAGCGTGCGAGGTCGGTGTGGGCGCCGTCGAATCGCGGGTCGAGCTCGAGCGCCATCCGGTAGTGGACGACCGATTTCTCGTACTCGCGCGCGTAGTAGTACGCGTCGCCGACGCTGGTTCGGATGAACATCGACAGCGGGTCCAGGCTCGCGGCCTTGGTCACCGCGGCGATCGCCTCGGCGTGGTGTCCGTACGAGTAGAGCACCCGCCCGAGGCGATCGTGCGCCACAGCCAGCCCCGGGTTCAGTTCGACCGCCTTCCGCAGGCTGCGCAGACCGCCGGCCAGATCGCCGGAGTGGGATCGGATGACGCCGAGCGCCGCATGCGCGTCGGCGAGCGACGGATCCAGGTCGAGCGCCCTGGTCGCGGCGGCCGTACCCTCGGCGAAGGCCGCCGCCGGCGGCGCCATCCCCCGGAGGGCGCGGAACGCATGGCAGTCCGCGAGCGCGGACCAGGCAGGCGCGAGGGTCGGGTCGAGCTCCAGCGCGCGCCGGGCGTGGCGCAGCCCCACTTCGACCGCCTGCGGTGAGGCCGCGAAGTAGGAATGCCGGCTCCGCAGGAACTCGAGATGCGCCTCCGGGTTCACCAGGGCGCGCCGCGCGAGCTGGGTGGCTTCTGTCGGAGTGAGCTTGATCGCGATCTCGCGCGCCACCGTCTCGGCGAGCTCGCTCTGCAGGCCAAGGACGTCCTCGAGCTCGCGGTCGTAGCGGCCCGCCCAGAGCGTCTCGTCGTCCCGCGCCGAGACGAGCTGCACGCTCAGGCGCACGCGGCTGCCCACCAGGAGCGCCGAGCCCTCGAGCACGGCGTCGACGTTCAGCTCGCGGGCGATCTCGGGCAGCGAGAGCCCAGTGCCCTTGTACTTCATCGCCGAGGTGCGCGAGATCACCCTGAGCGCCCGGATGTGCGCCAGGTCCGAGATGATGGCCTCGGTCATGCCGTCCGCGAAGTACTCCTGCGCCTGGTCTTGGGAGACGTTCCGGAACGGGAGCACCGCGATCGCCCGGATCGCGTCGCTCGCCGGGAGCCCCTGCGTGGGGCCGGACCTGCCGTCACGGATCCGCCGCAGGGCGTCGCCGATGGTCGCCGCCGAGGAGGGGCGGTGGGCCGGGTCCTTTCGCATGCAATCGCCCAGCAGCCGGTCGAGCTCGACGGGGACGTCCGGCCTGATCGAGCGCGCGGCCGGCGCGGCGTTGTTGATGATCGCGAACATCAGCGCCTCGGGGCGCGGCTTGACGAAGGGCCGCTGGCCGGTGACCATCTCGAACAGCACGACCCCCAGTGCGTAGACGTCGGTGCGGATGTCGTCGGCCTCGCCGAACAGCTGTTCCGGCGCCATGTACGGGATCGAGCCGACGACGGTGCCCGACTCGGTCATCCGGCCAGTGGCCTTTCCGCCGGAGAGGAGCACGGCCAGGCCGAAATCGAGGATCTTCGGCTGCCCGTCGGCGGTCAGCATGACGTTGCCCGGCTTCAGGTCCCGATGAAGGACGCCGTGCCGATGGGCGTTCTCGAGCGCATCGGCGATCGCCGCGCCGAGCTGGAACACGGCGTCCAGCGGCAGCGGGCCCGTCCGCGAGCCGCGACTCGAGGGTGCCGCCCGGCGACGTACTCCATGACCAGGAAGTCGTCGCCGTCCTGGGCATTGAAGTCGAAGACGGTGGCGACGCCAGGGTGGGAGAGCCGGGAGAGCACCCGCGCCTCGAGTCGAAAGCGCTCACGCGTCGTCGCGTCGTCGAGTGCGCCGCGCAGGAGCATCTTGATGGCGACGACGCGGTCCAGGTGCACGTCGTGCGCCTTCCACACGACGCCCATCCCCCCCTCGCCGATGCGCTCGACGAGCCGATACCGGCCCAGAAGGATCCCGGTACCGACGGCAGCGCTTTCGCTTGCCGATCCTCGACCTGTCACAGCCTGTGCATCCCGGAAACGCTCTGGCGCGCGACGGTCGTCGAGCTCGAGGCGCGATCGTAGCCGCAGGGCTGGTGGCCAGGGCGCGCTCGCCGCCGGCTCATCGCACGCCATCCACGGTGAACACCTGGGAGAGATAGGTCGCGGCGACGTAGGCGTAGACGCGAGGGTCGTCCGCCATCGTGAAGAAGACGGGCCGCGCCCGGGGACCGGGAGGCTCGGTCCCGAGGGTGACGAGCGGCTCCCGGCGGCCCGTCGCGAGGTCGACCCGGTCCAGGGTGCGCGAGGTCGCGCTCCCGACGACGAGCGCCCGCCCATCGGGGCTCCAGCGAACGACCTGGTCGTTGGACGAGAGTCCCGGAATCTCGCGGCCGCTTCCTCCGGCGAGCGGATACCGGCGGTAACCCAGGGACGGAGTGAACGCCACGACCTCCTCACCGTCCGGCGAGATGAATCCGCCGCCCGTTCCCGCCGGGGTGACCGCCCGCGCCGTTCCCCCCTCGAGCGGCTGGACCCAGCACCGGGAAGCTTCCCCGACCCGGTTCCCGCAGAAGAGGATCGAGCGACCGTCGGGGAACCAGTCGGCCGACCCGATGGACTCGAAGCGATCGATGGCGATCCGACGCTCGGCGCCGATTCGCGTGGGATAGAGGACGAGCTTCGGCGGCGTCGTGGAGACGAAGGCCAGCAGCCACTTCCCGTCCGGCGAGAACGCGGCGACCTGACCTTCGCCCAGGCGTGTCGCCTCACCGCCTTCGGTCTTCCGCACCATGACGTCGTAGTACACGCTGGCGTCGAAGCCGCCGTTGGTGAATGCCAGGAGCGAGCCGTCGCGCGAGAGCTTCGGGCCGATCGAAGCGTCGAGCCAGGAGACGTCGAGCTCGCGCGCCGCCCGCGGGCCGCGCATCAACATCCGGTAGGGCGCGTCATCGCGGGTCAGGAGGAGCTGCCCGCTCCGCGAGATGTCCTGCGTCGTGAGGTTGCCGGCGCCCGTCAGGGCGAGCCGCTGCCGGCCGTCGAGATCGAGTGCCCGCACGACGAACCCGCTGCTGTCGTAGGCGGAGAACAGGACCTCATCGCTCCGGGGCCGCCAGGCCACGCCTTCGATGGCCTGGAAGTCCCGGCTGACGGCCACCGGCTTGCCCGCGCGGTCCACGATCTTGACGGTGCCGCGGTCGTCCCAGCGAAACGGGTGCTCGGCGAAGGCGAGATGCCGGCCGTCGGGCGAGACCCGCGGATCGCTCAGGTACCCGGAGCCCTGGTACAGCACCTTACCGATGGGGAACTCGAGGCGGTCCCGGCCGTTCACGTCGTGGATGATGGCCAGCTCGGACCCGTCCGGCGACCAGTCGGCCTCGCGCACGCTGTCGAGCACTTCGCGGGGCGCGCCACCGGCGAGCGGGACCCGCGCCAGGGTCCCCACGAAGAAACGATGGCGGACGAACGCCGCGCGGAGCAGGACGGCCAGCTCTCCCTTCGACGACACGGCCAGCAGATGGGTCCCGGTGAGGTCGAGCGACTTCGGCTCGGGATAGTCGGGGCGGACGAGGAACAGCGCGGGTGCGCTCGTCTCCGCCGCCGAGCTGTAGACGATGGTTCGTCCGTCGGGCGCGAAGCGGGCGTTGTAGATGGCCTCGCTGCGAAAGGTCCGCTGGAGGAAGGTGACGCTCGCCGGGGCGCGGCGCCCCGCGACCCAGGCGCCGCCGAGGACTCCCAGGCCCACGAGCGCCAGCGCTCCGGCGACGACGGCGACGCGAGGGGCGCGGCGCGCGCGGGGGCGGGCCGGGATGGATCGCACCGTGGCACCGCCGGCGCCTCCCTTCAGCGCCGCCGAGAACTCGGCGGCCGTGGCGAACCGGTCGGCCGGCAGCTTCTCGAGCGCGGTGAGGACGGCGTCCTCGACCTCGTCGGGCACGCGCTCGCGCTGCCGGCGGATCGGGGCCGGCTTCTCGTTCATCACCTTGGCGATGATCGCCTGCGCCGTGCTGGCGGTGAACGGCGGGTCGCCGGTGAGCATCTCGTAGACCACGCAGCCCAGCGCATAGACATCCGAGCGGGCGGTGATCTCGCGCTCGCCCATCGCCTGCTCCGGCGACATGTAGTGCGGCGTGCCGAGGCTCATCCCGGTCTCGGTCATCCGGTTGCCGCCGGCGCTGGAGACGGCGAGGGCGATCCCGAAGTCGGCCACGAGCGCGCTGCCGTCGTGGAGCAGGATGTTCTCGGGCTTGATGTCCCGGTGGATCACGCCGTGGCGGTGGGCGTAGTCGAGCGCCGCGGCGACGTCCCCGGCGACGCGGAGCGCGTCGGCGATCGGGAGCTGGTGCTCGCGGCGGAGCCGGTCGCGAAGGCTCTCGCCCTCGACGAACGGCATCACGTACCAGGCGGTGCCGCTCACCTCGCCGCTGTCGATGAGGCCGAGGATGTGGGGGTGCTGCAGGGTGGCGATGGTCTTGATCTCGCGGAGGAACCGCTCGGCGCCGATGACGGCGGCGAGCTCGGGGCGCAGGACCTTGATCGCGACTTTGCGGTCGTGGCGGAGGTCCTGGGCCAGGTAGACGGTGGCCATGCCGCCCTGGCCGAGCTCCCGCTCGATGCGGTAGCGGTCGGCGAGGAGGCCCTGCAGGCGGGACACCGTCTCGGTCATTGGCACGGCTTGGGATGGGGACGGTGGAAGATGGAGGGGAGGGGGGCGGGGGGCCAGCGGGAGGGCTCGCTCGACGGCCGTCGCGCACATCCAGCCTAACGCGGCTCGGCCGTCAGCCCGGCGAGCCTGCGCTTCACCTCGCCGACCTCCGGCTGAAGCTCCGGATCCGCGTTCCGCCAGAGATCCACGAAGCGCCGGTAGGCTGCGGCCGCCTGCTTCCGCTCACCGCGTGCCTCGTGGAGTTCGCCCGTCCGGCGAAGCACCGGCGCGAGATTGTAGGGATCGTTAAGCAGCCGGAAATTGAAGGTGGAACCGAGGTACTCCTGGTAGACCGCGAGCGCGGAGTCGGTCGCGCGGGCACGGTCCAGTGCAGTACCGATCTCAGGCAGCCAGTTGCTGTAAGGGAAGGCTGTGCGCGCCCGCCGGAAAGCGGCCGCTGCCTCGGCTGATCGGCCTTTCTGAAGCAGGGTGGCGGCCTGAAGAGCATCGCGCATCATCCGATGCCAGCGCTGGCGGAGCAGGCTGCTGGCGGCCGGCCCTGCCTGCTCGAGCGCCCGCTCGCCCTCATTGGATACTTCGACTCCACGATGCGCTCGGCCTCCCATCGCGTAGAGGTAGGCGATGTCGTCGTAGGGCCGGCTGGTCACCTCCAGTGCGGCGAAGCCCGGCCCCGCGATCAGGCTATCGAGTCGCTCAACGGCACGCTCCCGCCCGATGCCCAGGTAGACACCAGTCCACACATCGTTCAGCACCGGCCACAGCGCCGCACGGCCGCTGCCGTCCAGCTGAGCGGCGAGGCGGTCCAGTCGCCGCGCCTCGGCGAGGCGACCCCGGGTCCGCTCGGTAGCGGCCAGCCCCATAGTAGCCGTCGCCCGGTCCGCCGGTGGCTCGCCGGCCTTGAGCCCCCGCCGAAAAGCCCGGGCCGCGGAGTCGTACTGCCCCCGCGCGCTCGCCATGAGTCCGACCTGGATGTCATAGAGAGCGTGTGACCCGAACCGTTCGCGCCAGCGCGTCAGGGTGGTCTCGGCCGCAGCGAAGTCCCCCAGGGTCACCTGGGCGTCGACCAGGTTGGTGTAGGCCGCGATGGACCCGGAGTCCGACCGAATCGCGCGCGCGGCCATCTCCACCGCTTCGTCCAGATCTCCCTCGAACCAGGCGATGAGGCCCAGGCTGGTCAGCGCTGCAGTGTGCCCCGAGTCGAGAGTGAGGAGCGCCCGGTAGGCCTCACGGGCCTTGGAGGGGTCGTTCCGCACCACCTCGAAATACCGGGCATCGGTGTGGTAGCGCTCACGCTCGGGCAACTTGTCCCGCAACGCATAGGCGCGAGTCAGTGCGTCCTGCTGCCGGCCGGGATCACGGTTCAGGTTCCAGAGGACGGTCGCGACTCCCTGCCATGCCATGGCGAACGTGCTGTCGAACCGGGTCGCGCTTTCGTACAGCGTCAGCGCATCCTCGAACAGGCCGGCCCGGTGGGCGCGTATGCCGAGCGAATACTGCCGGAGCGCATCCAGGGAGCCGGTCGTCACCGCGGCCAGGGGCGGACTTGCTCGAATCTTCCCGAGGGACTCTCCGATACGACGACGCAGCGTGCGCGACAATCGGTCAACCGCGGGAATGATCTCTCTCGCGCTCCCGGCCGTCTCGCGGTATCCGGCCAGCACCTGTCCGCTATCGGCGCCGAGAAGCTGGGCCGAGATCACGTAGCCGTCGCCGAGGCGGCTGACCTCACCAACCAGGACCGCCTTGAGGCCTTCTCGGAGCGCTACCTCCCTGCCGGTGGTGGCCGTGAGGCGAGCCGTGTCCGGGCGCTGCATTCGCCGAAGAGCGGCCCGGATCCGGTCGGCGCTCGCCAGTCCTACCAGCCCGGACTGAGAGAAATCCACCCGGAAGGCCTCGGTGACAGCCGCGGCAAGGGTGCTGTCGTTGGCCCGGTCGGCGAACTCGGTGAGCACCAGCTGGTCCCGAGCCGCAAGCCTCCCCGCCGCTACCAGGGACGAGCCGCCAAGCAACCCCGACAGCCGCAGGCCCAGAGCGCCGAGGGCCAGGATCGCAAGGGCACCGGCGAAGCGCAGGGTGAAGCGGGGCCAGCCCTTCGCAGGGCCGGCGGTCACGGCCGGGGCGACAGGGACGGTGTGCGCCGGAATCGATAGCGACCGGATAAGGTCGGCCATGCTGGAAAAGCGGTCGGCGGGCACCAGGGCGAGGGCCCGGGTCAGTGCCTGCTCCACTTCGCGCGGCACTGAGGGTCGCATGACGCCGATCCCCGGTGGCGGTCCCTGGAGCCGCTTGCCGATCACCGCCTGGGCCGTCGGACCGCTGAACGGGGGCTCACCGGCCAGCATCTCGTACAACACACAGCCGAGGCTGTAGATGTCGGTGCGGGGGTCGAGCGCTTCGCCGGTGGCCTGCTCCGGGCTCATGTACGCCGGCGTTCCCATCACGATCCCGGTCTGAGTCAGGTGCTCGGCGCTGCCACCGAGCGCGCGCGCGATCCCGAAATCGGTCACGACGGTAGTGCCGTCGGAGAGCAGGAGGATGTTCTCCGGCTTCACGTCGCGGTGGATCACGTCGTGCCGGTGCGCATAGTCGAGGGCCAGCGCCGCCTCCCGGCTGATGCGGAGAGCGTCCTCCACTGGGAGCTGACGTTCGCGCCGCAATCGGTCCCGCAGCGACTCGCCCTCGACATAGGGCATGGTGAACCACAAGCGACCCGCGGCTTCGCCCGAGTCGTGGACCGAGAGGATGTGCGGGTGCTGGAGGCGCGCGGCGAGCTTGATCTCGTGCTGGAAACGCTCCGGGCCGAGCGTCTCCGCGAGCTCGGCGTGGAGGACCTTGAGGGCAACGAGGCGGTCGTGCTTGAGATCGCGGGCCAGGTAGACCGTGGCCATGCCTCCGCGGCCGAGTTCCCGGTCGAGCACGTAGCGGTCACGAAGAGCATCGCCCAGGGGCGAGTTAACGACAGTCACCGGAACTGCCTGGAGGGGATGAGTGGAATGTGCAGTCAGCAGCAGAGGAATGCCAGGAATTCAGCTGTCGATGCATTGCACGGCGGAAGATCCCGAGGCCTGTTCCCTGCTCCGTTTCCGTGGAGACCGTCTTGGCGACCAGCCGGCGGACCTGCCGGCGCGGCGGCGTGACGCAGGGTCAGCGCAGGATCAGCGCGCGCCGGTGAGGCCCGCGAGGCGTCGCTCGGTCACGCGAACTGCGAGGCGATGGAGCGGCGCGAATGGATGCCGAGCTTCGTGAAAATATTCTCGACATGATGCCGCACGGTGTGCGGGCTCACGTCGAGCTGATCGGCGATCTCCCTGTTCGTCGCTCGGCGCGCGAGCAGACGCGCGATCTGCGCCTCACGCCTGGTCAGCCCGAACCGTCCGAGTGTCAGCTCCGCCGCGACCTCGCGGTCACGCGCGAGACGCATGGTGACTCCCACCTTGAGCGCGGGGAGCAGCAGTCGGAGCAGCGCTCCCGCTGCATGTCTTGGGCTCGCCCGACGCGAACGAACGGACGTCTCGACGTTGCTGTACGAGATGCACAGCGCGGTGTGTCCGTCGGCGACGGGCCAGTCGATGTTCTCGCTGTCGTATATCCGGCCGGGCGTGAGGACCTCGCCGAGGAAGGTCGAGCGCCGTAGTGCCGCCGGCTCCCCAGCGGCCGCCCGCCAGAATGCACGGAGCCGGCTCCACACCTCAGCGCCCGACCGCAGCCGCTCGCGCTCCGCATTCTGAAGCCAAGGATCCGGCGGCAGGTCCGGCAGCCTGCCGAAGAGCGTCTGGATCGCACGCTGCGGCTTCGCCGCCACGTTCATGGAATGGACGTGCATCGGCACGCCGGCGCGGGGCAACCCGAACACGACGTGATCGCCATCGAGCAGTTCCGCGACTGACGACTCGACGGCGAGACACCAGTCGTCGCAGCGCTGGTGCGCGAGCGGCGACAGGATCGTGGTCAGCGCACGATCGAGCCGCTCGAGATCCACTTGTCGCATCGCCAGGCCCATGGCGGAGACCTCCGCGTATAGGACGGTTCGTCCGATTCCAACGTATGGCGGGCCGTTCATTATCTCAATGCCGATGCGCCACGACGGGCGCATCGGTCGCGGCAATCCAGTGCGGTGATCCAGTACGGCAATCCGAAGCGGAGGGACTGATGAAGCACCACACGATCATCGGCGGAGGAGGCACTCGGCTCCACCTCGTCGAAGCGGGAGACCCACGCGGTCCATCGATCCTGTTTCTCCACGGCTGCTCACAGAGCTGGCTCACCTGGGACCGGCAGATGCGCTCCGAGCTCGCGCGCCGCGTACCGCCTCGTCGCCATGGACCTGCGTGGCCACGGCTCGTCGGAGCGGCCGCGCGACGGCTACGATGACTCGAGGCTGTGGGCGGCCGACGTCGACGCCGCCATCCGGGAGCTGGAGCTCGACCGACCGATTCTCTGCGGCTGGTCATACGGGCCGCTCGTCATCCTCGACTACATCCGGCACTACGGCGAGGAGCGGATCGGCGGGATTCATCTCGTGGGCGCCGTCACGAAGCTCGGCAGCGAAGCGGCCGCGGCGGTGCTCTCGGCGGAGTTCCTTGCCCTCCTGCCCGGGCTCTTCTCGAGTGACATGGGCGAGGGCGTGCGCGGCCTCGAGTCTCTGCTGCACCTGTGCTTCGTCCGCGAGCCGGAGGCGTCGGATCTGTACACGATGCTGGGCTTCGGCGTGTCCGTGCCGCCGTTCGTCCGTCAGGCGCTGCTGACGCGCGTCGTCGACAACGACGACCTCCTGCCGACCATCGTGAAGCCCGTATTGATCACGCATGGCGCGCTCGACGCGGTCGTCAGACAGGAGGTCGTCGCGCAACACCGCGCGGGGCTGCCGCACGCGCAGGTTGACATCATGCCGGACGCAGGTCATGCCGCGTTCTGGGACGATGCCGCACAGTTCAACCGGCGCCTCGGTGCATTCCGTGAAGAGGTTGCGAGGAGTGGCGCGTCGTACGTGGCGGCCGGCGGCGCGGCCTAACGGATAGAGTTGAGCTGCAAGGGCATGCTCGGCCCCGATGACGGCGGCGAGCTCATGCGGTAGCCCGGCTCGCTCCGAGGTCCTGACTGTTCGCTAGCGCAGCCCGATCCGCTCCACCAGTTGACGGAATCGCGGATCGGCGCGCAGCGGCGTGTAACCGGGGTCGACGTGCAGGTAGATGAGCCCGGCCGAACGAACCTGCAACGCCCGGTCGAGGCACTCGAAGGCGCGGTCGACATTGCCCACCGCCGCATGGCCCATCGCCATGATCTCGGATCGCACGTAGTGCTGCAGGGATTCCTCCTCCAGCCGGGCGAGGATCTCGTCAGCTTCCTCACGCCGTCCCAGGGGCGCCAAGGCCCGCACGATCAGCGCGTCGTAGGACCGGACGCTCGTGTCGAGCCCCTGACCCCGCTGAAACCACTGCAGGGCTTTCTCGGCATCGCCGAGCGCCAGGTACGCCGAGCCGATGTCCAGGTACGAGTAGGCGTAGCCGGCGTCCAGGTCGATCGTCTTCCTGCCCTGGGCGATCGCGCCGGGATAGTCGCCGCTGAACAGCATGAAGCGGCCGAGCCAGCGGCTGTACGCCGCATAGAGCGGGTCGAGCACCAGCGCCTTCCGCAGCTCCTCGATCGCCTCGGCCAGCAGACCGACGGTCGGCAGCACGCTGCCGAACGCCCAGTGCGCCTCGGCGTAGTTGTCGTTCAGGGTCACGGCCCGGCGGAGCTGCCGCTCCGCGCCGGCGAAGTCCCACTCGTACCAGCACAGCACCTTGCCCACGGACGTGATGGCGTCGACCAGGTCGGGGTCGTGCTGCAGCGCCCGGGTGGCCGCGGCCTTGGCCCGGGGGTAGGCGTCGTCCGGCACGACGAAATCGTCGGCCAACTGGGTCCAGCAGTCCGCGATGCCGGCGTACGACCGGGCGTAGGCGGGGTCCTGGAGCAGCGACTGCTGGAAGAACTCCAGCGCCTTCCGGGTGGAGGGCTCGGTGTCCTTGTTGAAGACGAACCGCCCCTTCAGGTACAGGGTGTAGGCCTCGATGTTCTTGGTCGGGGCGACCAGATGGCCGCCCTCGTCACCCAGCCGCAGCTTCAGCGCGTCCACGATGGCGTGCGAGATCTCATCCTGGATGGCGAAGACGTCCTCGAGCTGGCGGTCGTAGGTCTCGGACCACAGGTGATAGCCGTCGGCCACGCTGATGAGCTGGGCGGTGATGCGGACCCGGCTCCCGACCTTGCGCACGCTCCCCTCGAGCACGGAGCTCACGCCCAGCTTCTCGCCGATCTGCCGCACGTCCACTTCCTTGCCCTTGAAGGCGAAGCAGGAGGTGCGCGAGGCCACCTGCATGCCGGGCACCTTGGCGAGCGCGTTGATGATCTCCTCGGTCATGCCGTCGCTGAAGTACTCGTTCTCGGGGTCGGCGCTCATGTTGGCGAGCGGGAGGACCGCGATGGCCTTGCGCGCGGGCGCGGCGGGCGACTTCTGACCGGCCGCGACGGTCGCCTGGCCCGAGCCGCCGAGGCCGTTCACCCGGCGGAGCGCCTCGACGAACTGGGCGGCGGTGGCGAACCGGTCCGCCGGGGTCCGGGCCAGGGCGCGGGTCAGCGCATCGTCCACCGCGTCGGGCACGTCGCGGGTGACCCGCACCTTGGGAATGGGAGAGACGAACCGCTTGGCGATGACGGCCTGGGGCGTGGCGCCGGTGAAGGGCGGCTCACCGGTCAGCATCTCGTAGAGCACGCAGCCCAGGCTGTACAGATCCGTGCGGCCGTCCACGGACGGCTCGCCGGAGGCCTGCTCGGGGCTCATGTAGGTGGGCGTCCCGACGACCATGCCCGTCTGGGTGAGCGAGCCGTCGCCGCTCAGCGCCTTGCCGATGCCGAAGTCGGCCACCATCGCCGACCCTTCGTGGAGCAGGATGTTCTCCGGCTTGATGTCGCGGTGGACCACCTGGTGGCGGTGGGCGTAGTCCAGCGCGGACGCGACCTCGCGGGTGATGGCCAAGGCGTCGGCGAGGGGCAGCTGCCGCTCCTGCTGCATCCGCTCCCTGAGCGAGCGGCCCTCCATGTTGGGCATGACGTAGAAGAGCAGCTCGCCGGCCTGGCCCGAGTCGTAGACCGGAAGGATGTGCGGGTGGGTGAGTCCGGCGGCGAGCTTGATCTCGCGGAGGAAGCGCTCGGCGCCGATCGCGGCCGAGAGGTCCGGCCGCAGGACCTTCAGGGCGACCTTGCGGTCGTGGCGGAGGTCCTCGGCGAGGAACACGACGGCCATGCCGCCCTGACCGAGCTCGCGCTCGAGGCGGTAGCGGCCGGCGAGACCGCGCTCGAGCTGCTCTTGGAGTTTGTCCATGATGGGGCGAAAGATGCGCCCGGAGGCGCGGGGCTGCCAGCCTGAGCACAACGCGAAGGCGCTGCGGGAGCCTCGTATCTCACGGCGGGCATGTGACAGGGTACGCGATGTCGAGGGTGTCACCCACGGCCACCGTAAACCCAATTGGGCTCCCTGCGCGGCATCGCTCGGGAACGTCGCGCAGATGAAGAAAGAGCTCGCGGTCCAGTGCCGGTACGCGAGCTACCAGAGTGTCATTGGGCGCCACTCTACCCAGGTTGAGGCACATAGTTGGGTAGGCCCTGCTGTCGCACATCGAGACCTGGTAGCGCCCACTCGGCAGGTGCCCCATGGTTGGGACGCTGATTCGTAACGCCCCGTATTCTATCTGGCAGATCACCGCGAAGGTCACCACGACGGTATCGCGGATCAGGGCCCCTACGGTCACGGTCACCGGCTGCGGGTCAGTCTCCACTGAACAGTTGACGGGGGCGACGAGCGAGACGACATGGTCACCCCCTGGCACATCGGTCAGGTAGCCCGGCTTGCCCCGAAGGACGGTGAAAGGGCTCGCTCCGTCCACCAGCGCCTGATACTCACCGTTCCTATTCGAACCCGAGGCCTCGACGACAACCCCGATCACTCCGCTCGTCGCGGTGCAGGCGGCCGAGAAGTCGATCGGCGCGATCTCGGAGGCCACAATGGTCACCGTGTGTGAGCCAGGGCCCGCAATCGTGCAGTTCGGCGAAAGCCCCGTCAGGGCAATCGTTCGGCTTCCCGGTTCGAGCCGGGTCAGCACGGTGCCGATGGAGGGAAGGATTCCCCATTCGATACCATCCACTTCGACCCGGTATCCATCGGTGTCGAAATCCAGGCCGGTCGTCGTGGTCGTGATGCGGACACCGGTCACCGAACAGGTGATCTCGAACGCCACCGATGTCGTGTCCCGCGAAGAGACGGCCACGTCGTGCGGGGTTCCCGGGGAGACCGAGCAATGCTCCGCCATACCGAGCAACCGCAACGTGTGTTGCCCAGCGGGGAGGTCGATGTGGGAAGTGCCGGTGGGATCGAGGGCAAGGGAATGGACGCCGTCGACCGTGAGCAGATAGCCATCCTGGTCGGGGTCGTTCCCCCCGCTGGCCGTCGAAACGACCAGCGTCCCGACCGTCGAAGTGCTTGTCGAAGGGCCGGCACTATCCTGACAAGCCGCCTGCGTCAGGCCGAGTACCAGGAGAGGGATCGGGTGCGTTCGCATATTCTGCTCTGCCGCCACCGTCGGCCCGTGACTCCGAGGTGCCCACAACCTGCGGATCGGACATGGCCCGTTTATGAGGGGTCGACTTGCTTCCCCCTAAGCTGCAAGTCGGTACGCGCCCGCGCCAGCGAGCAAGCCGGGCGTCGGACGCGCGGGGCTTCCAGCCGTTCGGTCAGGGCTCGGGCTCAGCTGGTCCGGATCTCGGAGAGAAACGCGTGCCGGGGGCGGACTCTGTCGTCTCCCGGTATATTGGGTGTGCAGGAATCGCCTCATCGCCCGCGTCATACCAAGTCGTTCTCTCGATCCCGGGAGCTCCATGGGGGTGCCGGACGGGCTGCGGGATGCCCTCGCCGACCGTTACGCCCTCGAGCGCGAGCTCGGGCGCGGCGGCATGGCCGTGGTCTACCTGGCGCAGGACCTCCGCCACGACCGCCCGGTCGCCCTCAAGGTCCTGCTCCCCGAGCTCGCCGCCACGCTCGGGCCGGATCGGTTCCAGCGCGAGATCCGGCTCGCCGCCCGGCTCCAGCATCCCCACATCCTGACCGTTCACGACTCGGGGGAGGCCGCCGGCCGGCTCTGGTTCACCATGCCGTTCGTCGAGGGCGAGAGTCTCCGTGACCGGCTCCGCCGCGAGCGCCAGCTCCCGGTGGACGACGCGCTTCGCATCGCGACCGAAGCGGCCCGCGCGCTCGAGTACGCCCACCAGCACGGCGTGGTGCACCGCGACATCAAGCCCGAGAACATCATGCTCACCAGCGACGGCAGCACGCTGGTGGCCGACTTCGGCATCGCCCGGGCGCTCGGCGGAGCCGATGGCGGCGACGACCGGTTCACCCAGACCGGGCTCGCCATCGGCACCCCGGCGTACATGAGTCCCGAGCAGGCCGCGGGCGACAAGGGGCTGGATGCGCGAACCGACGTGTACTCGCTGGCGTCGGTGCTCTACGAGATGCTGGCGGGCGAGGCGCCGTTCACCGGCGCGACCATGCAGGCGATCATCGCGAAGCGGCTCACCGAGCCGGCGCCGAGCGTACGGGCGGTGCGGCCCACGACTCCTCCCGCGGTGGACGAGGCGATCCGGAAGGCCCTGGCGCCGGTGGCGGCGGACCGGTTCGCGACCGCGGGACAGTTCGCGCAGGCGCTGCACGTCACGGCGTCGGGTGTGACCACGGCCGCCACGAGGGCGGCCCCCACGGTCGCCGCCGAGCCCTCGCGGCCCGAGGCCGCCGCCCTGCCGCGGCAGCGCCGGCAGATGCCGGTGGCCGCCGTCGCCCTCACGGCCGGCCTGCTCATCGGGGGCGGGCTGCTGTTCGCCTGGCGGCACTCGGGGGCGGGTGCCGATACGCCGAGGGGCACCCGCGTCGTCGCCGTGCTCCCCTTCGACAACCTGGGTGACTCCAGCGACGCGTATTTTGCCGACGGCGTGAGCGACGAGGTGCGCACCCGGCTGGGCAAGGTCGCGGGCCTCGAGGTGATCGCCCGCGGCAGCTCGCTCCAGTACCGGCACACCACCAAGCAACCGACGGAGATCGCTCACGAGCTCGGCGCCGACTACCTGCTGAGCGGCACCGTCCGCTGGGATAAAGCGGGCGGGGCGAGCCGCGTACGCGTGGCGCCGGAGCTGGTGGACGCGCGGCCGGGCCAGGCGGCGCGCTCCCGCTGGGGCGAGCAGTTCGACGCGGCGATGACCGACGTCTTCCAGGTGCAGGGCGATATCGCGACCAAGGTGGCCGACGCGCTCGGCGTGGCCCTCGCCGACAGCACCCAGCGCGAATTCACCGCGAAGCCGACCGAGAACCTGGCCGCCTACGACGAGTACCTCAAGGGCGAGGCGGCCTCGCAGGCGATGAGCGTGCTTGATCCCCCGAGCCTCCGGCGGGCGGTCGGCTTCTACGAGCGCGCCGTCGCACTCGATTCGCTGTTCGCGATAGCATGGGCGCGGCTGTCTCACGCTCGCACGCGGCTCTATGGCAACGGGGTTCCGGACCCTGCGTTGGGCGAGCAGGCGCGACTAGCCGGGGAGCGCGCCCGCCGGCTCAAGCCCAACGAACCTTTGGTCTACCGGGCCTTCGGCTCGTACTACTCGATCGTCAATCCGATCGACCTCAAACGCGCGCTCGCGGAGTTCGAGCAGGGCCTCCGGCTCGCCCCGGACAACGTGTCGCTGCTCGCTGCCCTCGCCAACTTGCAAGTCACGCTCGGCCGCGGGGACAGCGCGGCGGCGCGGTTCACCCGCGCCGCGCTGCTGGATCCGCGCTCGATCTCCACCGCCACCCTACTGGCGGATGTGCTCACGAAGCTTCGGCGGTACGCAGCGGCCGACTCCGCCGCGGACCGGGCGCTCGTGCTCGCCCCGACCAGTGTGGACGCGGTGTGGCAGAAGGTGGTGGTTGAACTTTCCGCGGGCCACCTCGACAGCGCCCGGGCGGTGATTCGCGCGTCCGCGGGGCAGGTCGATCCCGGGGCGCTCTTCAGCTACCTGGCGATCTATCAGGATCTCGGCTGGGTGCTGGACGACGAACAGCAGCGCCTGGTCCTCGCCATGCCGCCGAGCGCGTTCGACAACGACCGGGCGAACTGGGGAATCATTCGGACCCAGCTGTATCATCTCCGAGGTGACCGAGCCCAGGCCACTATCTACGCCGACTCGGCGCGGATCGCGTTCGCGGAGCAGAGCCGGGCCGCGCCCGCGGACGCGGCGCGCCACGCCTTGCTCGGACTGGCCCTGGCCTACCTGGGGCGGAAGGCGGAAGCGGTGCGTGAAGGCCAGCGAGCGATGGAGCTGCGGCCGATCAGCCGGGACGCTGCGCAGGGTCCCTATATGCAGCTCCAGCTCGTGCGGATCTACATGCTGGTCGGCGAGCCGGAGAAGGCGCTGGACCAGCTCGAGCCGCTGCTCAAGATCCCGTACTACCTCTCGCCCGGCTGGCTGCGGATCGATCCCACGTTCGATTCGCTGCGGAGCAACCCGCGGTTCCGGAAGCTGTCGGAGGGGACGGCGTAAGGGGCGCCCAGCCGCCGGGAGCCCGCAACTCTCGCCGGATCGGGTCCGTGCCCACCACGGCCGGCGTCGTGAAGCTCAGGCTCGTGAGGAACCGGTACGCGAGGAAGAGCGCTCAACGAGCCGAAGGAGGTCCCGCTCGATCTGGAGCAGCAGCTCGGACTTGACCTCCCTGAGCGGTATGGTGCTGGGACCGAAGCGTCGACTCCACATCTTGAACCCGCCGTGTTGTTGGTGGCGAGAAATATGGGATGGCAATCACCCGCCAACCATCCGGCGGCAGACCGGACTCGATTCCCACGGTGGCGGGCGCGCGAAGGTGGCCGAGGAGGGGGAGCGGTCCATGTCCGGCGTCAGGGGTGCCGGTCGCGCCTCGTGTCGGGCGACTCAGTCGAGCGGCCTCGGGGCACATCGCGCTGCAGGACCACGGCGATCGGGTAGCGTACCGCGACGTCAAGATCCGACCGCTCCGGTAAGCGGGTTCGGGGGTGGCGGTCCGCCGCGACGACCGGCATCAACCCCATCTCCGCGTTCTGCTTCTCAACCCAGTCTTCGCCGGCTCTCCCGTCCACTTCGCGGCTGAAGGAGAGGTGGAGACCGGTGTCGAGGGAGTTCCACGGCATCGGGCCCGCGCAGCGATTCGGGCCGACGCCTTTCAGCTGAAGCCAGCCACGCCGCGGCGGGGCTCGCCGATAGCGCCTCGAAACGGTGAGCGACGGCGGGCTTCCGGGACACTCGAGCCCGCCGCCACCCTCACCTGACTACACGGCAGCTGTCTCCTTTACCGGCACTCCCTCGGGCACCCGCGAGAGGAATTCCAGGATCGCCGCCGCGATCTCGGCAGCGTGCGTCTCGAGCGCGAAGTGACCCGTGTCGAGGAAGCGGATCTCGGCGTCGGGCACGTCGCGGCGGAAGGCCTCGGCACCGGCCGCCAGGAAGAACGGGTCGTTCCTGCCCCAGACGGCGAGGACCGGGGGACGGTGCGTACGCAGGTACGCCTGGAACCGGGGATAGAGCGCCACGTTGCTCGCGTAGTCCAGGAACAGGTCGAGCTGGATCTCGGCGTTGCCCGGACGGGCGAGCAGGGCGCTGTCCAGCGTGTAGCTCTCGGGCGCAACGAGATTCGGATCGGCGACCCCGTGGGTGTACTGCCACTTGGTGGCCTCGGGCGCCAGGAACTCGCGCAATGCCGCGCGCCGCGCCTCGGTGGGCTCGCGCCAGTACGCCTGGATCGGGTTCCACCCTTCGCTCAGCCCCTCTTCGTAGGCGTTCCCATTCTGCGAGATGATGGCCGTGATGCGCTCGGGATGCGCCAGCGCCAGGCGAAAGCCGATGGGGGCACCGTAGTCGAACACATAGACGGCAAAGCGCTCGAGTCCGACGACGCCGGTGAACCGGTCGATTATCCCGGCGAGACGGTCGAAGGTGTACGGGAAATCGGCCCGATCGGGCGCGTCGCTGAAGCCGAAGCCGGGCAGGTCCGGCGCGACGACGCGGAAGCGGTCCGCCAATAGCGGGATCAGATTGCGGAACATGTGCGAAGAGGTAGGAAAGCCGTGGAGCAGCAGCACCGCGGGTGCATCCGGGCGTCCCGCCTCGCGGTAGAAGATCCGGTGCCCGTCGACCGTTGCCATGCGATACGTAGTCATGAACTCATCCTCCTTGTGCTCGAGTCATCCAGCTGGGTGGACATAGTAACCATTGAAACTCTATTATTCGGGTTACGGTTCCCGAACCCGGGATTTCCGAGCCCCAGGAGGCAAGGAGGGCACTCGGCATGCAGGCAGGTCCGGTGACTTCGGCCCCGAGGGCGACATCGCCGCCCCTCTTCCTCGGCGAGCACCGCGCGCTCGACTTCCTGAACACGCTGGCCGCGCCGGCGGGCGAGGTCATCGAGTGGGTGGGGACCGGCGAGGACCTGGTGGACTGGCTGGTTGCGGCTCAGCTGGTCCCGGGGGAGGTCGCGCAGCGGTGGCGCGGCGCCGCGGGCGCGCGGTTCGACGCCGTCGCCGGGCGGGCTCGGGAGCTGCGGGAGTGGTTTCGCGGGTTCGTCCACCGACGTGCGGGCCGGCCCCTCACGAGGAGCGCGGTGCGGGCGCTCGAGCCGCTGAATCGCCTGATGGCCAACGACTCTTCTTATCCCCGGATCGGCGTCGCGACCGCCGCAGAAGCGGAGACGCCCACAGGTTCGGTCCTGCGGTGGCACTGGGAGCGGCGGTGGAGCGGACCGGAGTCGTTGCTCCAACCGGTCGCGCATGCGATGGCCGACCTCGTGTGTCGGGCCGACTTCCGGTACGTGCGACGCTGCGAGCGGTGCACTGTGTGGTTTCTCGACGTGAGCCGCGGGCACCAGCGCCGCTGGTGCAGCATGGCGGTCTGCGGCAACCGCGCCAAGGCCGAGGCCTTTCGGGCCTCGGCGCGGGAGTAAGGCAGGCTGGGATCAACGCTGAGCAGCGCTCCTCGGTGGTCGCCGGACGGGCGGGGCGCTACATCGTCTTGTCATCCGCAGTCCCCCGCCCCGCCGTGAGCTGAGGCACGGGAGCGGTCCCACGGATCCACCTCGCGAAGAAAGCGTCCAGAGACTTGCCGTAGGCCTGCTCCGCGGCGCGCTGGAAGTCCGCGGTGCTCACGGTGCCGCCGGCATGTCGCGCGACATAGGCGCGGAGCGCGCTCCGGAAGGGCGTGGTCCCCATCTGCCGCTCGAGCAGCACGAGCACGGCCGGGCCGCGCTGGAAGGTGGCGGCGCCGAACAAGGTGTTGAAGTCGGCGGGATCGGCGGGGACGATCGGCTTCAGTGCTGGCGCGTTCGGCGCGGGCGCGGCGACGGCGGAGTCGAGCAGGGCCTGATACGCGGCCTCGCCCCGGGACTGCCGGATCCATTGCCACGCCATGTACTCGGACAGACTCTCGTTGAGCCAGATGTCCGTCCAGCGCTCGACAGTCAGTGCGTTGCCGAACCACTGGTGCGCGATCTCGTGGGCGAAGACCTGCTCGTTCTCGTGCGTCCCGGTCAGCAGCGCCGCACCGAGGTGGCTGAGCGTCTGCCCTTCGCGGAACGACGGTCGGGCGAACTCGACCAGGGCGTACTTCTCGTCGGTGAAGGGATAGGGACCGAGCCGGCTCTCGAGGAAGTGGAGGATCTCGGGCACCGGGGCGAAGTCGGCGGCCGCCTTGGCCGAATCCTCGGGAAAGACGTACAGCTCGAGCGGCATCCGCCGGCCGCCGGCGAGAGTCACGAGGGAACGGGTGACGGCGTAGTCGCCCAGGGCGAAGGAGACCACGTCGGGGTAGATCGGATGGCGGACCGACCAGTGGGTCGTGGCGGTGCGGCCGTCTGCGGAGCTGGTGCGGGTGACCTGCCGTCCGTTCGAAACAGCGCGCAGCGAGGCGAGCGCGGTGATCCGGATGTCGGCGGAATCGGCCTTCTGGGACGGGTCGTCTAGGGTGGGCCACCACTCGCGCGCGGAGTTGGGAAGGCCGTAGGACGCCACTCGACCACTCGCCGCCGAGTCACCGAATCCGACGGCGCGTCGCGGCGGGCGGCCGTGGTACCAGACGACGACCTGATAGCCGGTGCCGGTGGCGGGCGAAGGCAGCGGGAACGCGACGTGGCAGGGGCGGCGTACGCCGACGACGCGTGGCGCTGGTGCCCGGGCGGGCAAGCCGCGCGCTGTCCACCATCATCGAGTCGCCGAAGTCGAGCACTAGATCGGCCGCGCCCGCGGTGGCGTCGACCACGAGGCGGGCGAAGCCGTCGAGTCGGTGGGCGGCGGGGTCTACGGTGATGTTGAGATCGATGTATCGCAGGCGCCACGCCGGAGGATCCGACGATCCGGAAGCGTGCAGCGCGACCAGCAACGCGAGCGATGACCGGTGCATCGAGTCCTCCCGAGAGACGAACCGAATCACCACCGTGGCGGGGCGCATCGGCCAGGCCGGTCGGCGCGCTGAGCTGCGCTCGAGCGGTTTCGAGTGAGGGTCTGGTCTTGTCTCTACGGGGCGTAGGTTCGCGCGGGTTCAGGCACCGGGACTGGAGCTGCGTGCGCAGATCCGTCGTCGGGGGCTGCGGGTTGTCAGGGGTTGTGAAGAAGTCGCTTGTATCGGGCCATTGAGGAGCAGATGGTCCAGGTCGGTCGCGAGCCGGCGGCGGACTCCAGATTAGCTCGAAAGGCGCTCAATCGCCTGTCGGGCGAAGCCGGAGACCACCAGCGTCCCACTCAGCCGCGCCCGCTCAGCCAGCAGCTCCGGCCAGTGCTCGGTTCCCTGCCAGAACACCCGCTTCATCGCCGTCATCGCCTCGGGATTGCTCGCCGCGAGCTGGCGTGCGAGGGTCGCGAGGCGCGCGTCCAGCGCCGCGCCGTCCGGCTGCAGCTCCGCGTAGAGCCCGCGTTGGTGGGCCCACTCCGCGCTCCGCCACTCGGCTGCATCGATGCCCAGCGCGGCGTAGTTCCCCACCCCGATCCTTCGCTCGATGACGGGCCCCACCACGAACGGGCCGATCCCGACCGCGAGCTCGCTGAGCTTCACGTGGGCCGCCGCGGTTGCGAGCGCATAATCGGATGCCGCCACCATCCCGACGCCGCCGCCGACCACCTTCCCGTGCACCCGGGCCAGGATGAGCTTGGGGCACTCCCGCATCGCGTTGATCAGGTTGGCGAACCCCAGGAAGAAGCGGGTGCCGCTCTCGAGGTCGGCGATCGCGGACAGCTCGGCGAAGGACGCGCCCGCGCAGAACGCACCCGTGCCCTCGCTTCGAAGCACGATCACGCGCGCCCCGGGCTCCTGGCCCAGCGCCGTGATCCGGGCCGCCAGCTCGGCGAGGAGAACTGCCGGCAGCGAGTTCCCCTTGGGATGCCCGAAGGTCACGCTGCCGACGCCGTCCGCTACCTGCGTGGTCACGCTGCCGGGCTCGTGCGTCGTCCGCTGGGTCACGGCTTCCCTTCCCCGAAAAGGTCCGATACAATTGCACTTAGAACCTAGTGGGTGGCCTGGGACCGCTCCAGATCCTGCGCTGCCCTGAACTCCAAGGAGCACACCAAGATGTCCATTCCCGCGCTCCCAGTCCCAGAGGACTCCGCCCACGCGACCGCGTTCGAAGCCCGAATCGACGCGGGCGAGACGATCGAGCCCAAGGACTGGATGCCGGAACGGTACCGCCACCAGTTGGTGCGGATGATGTCGCAGCACGCCCACTCGGAGATCGTGGGCATGCTGCCCGAGGGCAACTGGATCACCCGCGCGCCCTCCCTGCGGCGCAAGCTGTGCCTGCTCGCCAAGGTCCAGGACGAAGCGGGCCACGGGCTCTACATCTACTGCGCCACCGAGACGCTGGGCGTGGCCCGCGCCGAGCTGATCGACCAGCTCCTCACCGGCAAGGCGAAGTATTCCAGCATCTTCAACTACCCGACCCTGACGTGGGCGGACATCGGGTGCATCGGCTGGTTCGTCGATGGGGCCGCGATCGTGAACCAGACGGTGCTGGCGAAGGCCTCGTACGGCCCGTACGCGCGGGCGATGGTCCGGATCTGCAAGGAAGAGAACTTTCACAAGCGGCAAGGCTACGAGATCGTCGCGACGCTGGCCAGCGGCACGCCCGCGCAGCGGTCCATGGTGCAGGATGCGGTGAACCGGTGGTGGTGGCCGACCCTGATGATGTTCGGCCCCAGCGACGTCAACTCCCCCAACAGCGCGGACCTGCTCCGCTGGCGGGTGAAACGGTTCAGCAACGACGAGCTGCGGCAGCGGTTCGTGGATCTGACCGTGGCTCAGGCCCAGGCCGTGAAACTCACGCTGCCCGACCCTAAGCTCCGCTACAACGCCGAGACCAAGCACTGGGAGTTCGGCGAGATCGACTGGGCGGAGTTCAAGCAGGTCATCAGCGGCAACGGCCCCTGCAACCGGGAGCGCCTCGGGGCTCGGCGCGCCGCGCACGACGAGGGCGCCTGGGTCCGCGAGGCAGCGGCAGCCTTCGCCGAGAAGCAGCGCCGCCGCAGCGCCGCGCCGGCGGCCTAAGGCCGGCGACTGGGAACGGAACCCATGGGCCGCCAACGAGCCCGGGAGCGACCAGTGGCCGCTCTGGGAGGTATTCACCCAGGCGAAGGACGGCGCCCCGCACGAGCATGCCGGGAGCGTGCACGCGCCGGATCCGGAGATCGCCCTGCAGAATGCCCGCGACGTCTACTCGCGCCGGGGCGAGGCCGTGAGCATCTGGGTCGTGCCCAGCGCGGCGATCGTCGCGTCGAGCCCGGAGGACCGGGGGCCGTTCTTCGATCCGGCGGACGACAAGCCGTATCGGCATCCGCAGTTCTATAAGACGCCGCGGGGCGTGAGGGTGGAGTGAGGTGAGCGGAGGGGGCGCGGGCGGTGCCGGCGGGTGGGCTGCGCCCGGCGGGGGCGGAGCCGGCGGGGGAGGCGCAGGCAAGCCGGGAGCCGGGCCTCCACGCCCGCCGGGCGCAGCCCACCCGCCGGGCACAGCCCACCCGCCGGCGCAGCCCCCGCCCGACGCTCTCTTCGAGTATCTGCTCCGGCTGGGCGACGATCGCCTGGTCCTGGGTCACCGGCTGTCCGAATGGTGCGGCCACGGCCCCATCCTCGAGGAGGACATCGCGCTCGCCAACGTCGCGCTCGATCTCATCGGCCAGGCGACGCACTTCCTCCAGCTGGCCGGCGAGGTCGAGGGCAAGGGCCGCGACGAGGACGCCCTGGCCTACTTCCGCGACGCCATCGACTACCGCAACGTCAACCTGGTCGAGCTCCCCAACGGCGACTTCGGTCGCACCATCGTACGCCAGTTCCTCTTCGACGCCTGGAGCGTGCTGCTCCTGGACGGCCTCCAACGGGCGGCCGACACCAAGCTCGCCGGAATCGCGGCCAAGGCCTACAAGGAAGCCCGCTATCACGTCCGCCACAGCGGCGAGTGGGTGACTTCGACTGGGCGACGGCACGGAAGAGAGTCATCGGCGGGTCCAGACGGCGCTGGACGAGCTCTGGCCCTACACCGGAGAGCTGTTCGCGGCGGACGAGGTGGACCGGCTGCTCGCGGGCGCGGGCGCACCGGAGCCGGCGGCGCTCGAGCCCGCCTGGCGTGAGGTCGTGAGCGACGTGGTTCGCCGGGCGACTCTCACACTGCCGCCCGAGGGGTACATGCACTCCGGCGGCCGCCAGGGGCGGCACACCGAGCACCTGGGCCACCTGCTGGCCGAGATGCAGATCCTCGCGCGCTCGCACGCGGGGGCGAAATGGTGAGTCGCGCAGGCGCCGAGGAGGCCCTGTTCGAGGTGCTGCGCGGCATCCCGGATCCCGAGGTCCCGGCCCTGGACATCGTCGAGCTCGGGATCGTTCGGAGGGTGGAGCTGAGACCCGACGGAGCGGTGGCGGTGGAGGTGACGCCGACCTACTCCGGCTGTCCCGCGATGCAGATGATCGAGCAGGAGATCGTGGCCGCGCTCCGCGCCAACGGCTACGACCGGGTCGAGCTCCGGACGGTGTACTCGCCGGCCTGGACCACCGACTGGCTGAGCGACACGGCCAAGGCGAAGCTCAAGGCCTACGGCATCGCTCCTCCCGACCACGCCGTCGTCGAGCAGGCGCTGGTTCCCTTGATGTCGTCGGTGCGTCGCGCCCCCTGCCCCTACTGCGGCTCCTCGAACACCGAACGCAAGAGCGAGTTCGGGTCGACGGCGTGCAAGGCCATTCATTACTGCCACGGGTGTCACCAGCCGTTTGAGGAGTTTAAGGCGATCTAGGGGGCGGGGGCTGCGGCGGGGGCTGCGCCGGCGGGTGGGCTGCGCCCGGCGGGAACGGCGGGGGTGCTATTTGGGGGTGGCCATGGAGCGGGCCAGGCGCCAGGTGAGTATCGCGGCCTTGTCACGCATCTGTTGCAGCTTTGCCCAGGCCTCGTCGGTAAGAAATTGCCCATCGCGAGCGAAGCGGAGCAGATAGGCGAGCTCGGAGAGCGAGCCTAGGGAGTAGTCGAGGAAGCGCCGGAATTCGGCTGGCCCACGTTTGGCGCTTCCCTCCGCGATGTTGGTTGGCGCCGAGAGGGCGGCACGGCGAAGCTGCGAGGTCAGGCCATAGAGCTCTGAGCGTGGCCACCCCCGGGTCGCCGCGTAGACCGCCAACGCGAGCTCGTGACTCACCTTCCAGGCGTCAAATCGCTCGTAGGGCATCGGGCCCGGCAAAATAAATCCTCATCGGTAACCAACCGAGAATCCGCGGGACCCCTCAACCAATCCTCAACCCACCCCGCCGCTCCCGCCGGCGCGTCAGCGCCCCCGCCAGCGCATCAGCGCCCCCGCTGGCGCGGCATTCTCGCCTTCCTCACCATTTATGTGGTGTGGGGCTCGACGTTCCTTGCCATACGCTACGCGGTGGAGACGATCCCGCCGCTGTTCGTGGCGGCGACGCGCCATCTCATCGCGGGTGGCCTGCTGCTGGCATGGGCGTGGTGGAAGGGTGAGCGTCCGACGCGGCAGGGCTGGCGCGCGGGGCTGATTCTTGGGGCTCTATTTTTCCTGATCAGCCACGGCATGCTGCACTGGGCGGAGCAGTTTGTGGCCTCCGGTGTCGCAGCGCTGGTGATCGCCACCGAGCCGGTCTTCGTGGCGCTGATGCTGCCGCTCTTCAAGCTGGGTGCCGCACCAAAGGCGAAGACCTATGTGGGACTGGCGCTCGGTGTCGCCAGCGTATTGGTGCTGTTCCGTCCCGATGTGGCGGTGGATCGGCAGAGTGCGATCGGGTTGATCGCGGTGCTGGCGAGTTCGCTCGCGTGGGCGGCGGGCATCGTACTTTCGCAGCGGGTGCAGCCGGCGACGGCGGCTGGAACCATGAACGCCGCGCTGCCGCTGGTGTGCGGCTCGCTGATGTTGATCGTCGCCGGATTGCTGTACGGCGAGCACCGGCAATTGGACGTCAGTGCGGTCACGAAACAGTCGCTTCTCGGACTGCTCTTTCTGATCTTCTTCGGGTCACTGCTGGCGTTCTCAGCGTATTCGTGGCTGCTCAAGCACTATCCGCCGACGTTGGTAGCAACGCACACGTATGTGAATCCGCTGGTGGCGGTGTTGCTGGGATGGTTGTTCGCGGGCGAGAAGATCTCCGTCTCGATCGTGCTCTCGACGGTGCTGGCGATCTCTGCGATCGGACTGGTGAATAGCGGCAGCGCCGAAGACGAGTGCCACGGCTGAAGGCGATACTATCGCAGCTCCCTATAAGGAACGAAACGATGACACAACAGACGACCCATCACAGAACCGGAACACGTGAAGCGTGGCTGGCCGCCCGGGGCGAGCTCGCCAAGCTCGAAGCCGTGCAGGCGGAGCGGAACAAGGAAATCGTGACAAAGCGTCACGAACTCCCGTGGGTCCCGGTAGAGAAGGAGTACGAGTTCGACACCGAGGACGGAAAGAAGACCCTCGCCGAGCTCTTCGACGGACGCTCACAGCTACTCGCCTACAACATCATGTTCGGCCCCGACTACACGCTCGGCGCCTGCCCCGGCTGTACCAGCGTGGGCGACGGGCTCGACGGCTCGCTCATCCACTTGAACCACTGCGACGTGACGCTGCTCTGCTTCTCCCGGGCACCGATCGAGCGGCTGACCGCCTACAAGCGGCGGATGGGCTGGCAGTTCCCGTACGTCTCCACCTACAACACGGAGTTCGCCTTCGACTTCGGCCTTGCGATCACCCAAGAGCAGGCGCAGCAGGTTCCCGAGGTCAAGGAGATGATCGAGAACCCGCCCGGCTGGCTCCAGGAGTGGTCAGGCCAGATCGGGGCCCCGCTCAAGGACGGCCTGCGCGAGACCCCGGGCTGGATCGCCTTTGCCCGCGAGAACGGGACCGTCTACCACACCTACACGGTGACGGCGCCCGACCCGTTCGTCGCGCCCTACTTCAGCTTCCTGCTCGAGCGAACGCCGAAAGCCCAACCCGAGGAGCCCCGTTCCTGGCGGAAGGACGAGTACCCGGAATGACGCGGGCGGGGGCTGCGCCCGGCGGGTGGGCTGCGCCCGGCGGGAGCGGCGCGGGGATACTTGGGGGTGGGCCATGGAGCAACCAATCCTCAATTTCCCCGCCGCTCCCGCCGGCGCGTCAGCGCCCCCGCCCCCCTACAACTCCCGCTCCGCCAGCTCGCGGAAGGCGTCGGGAACGGAGCGGCGGGCGTCGAGGGCGACCGAGGCGTAGCCGACGGATTCCCAGCCGAAACGGTCGCGGATCGCGTCGATGGCGCGGTCCGCGAGGAGGTGCGCCATCCCTCTCCTAGCGCCCGGGCGCCGCGCCTCGTCGGCGAGGCCGAGCGGCAGATCGAGCTGCACCACCGGCTGCTCCTCGATATGCGATACCGAGATGGCAAGCAGGGAGATCACGCGTTCTTCGGGATGGCTCCTGAGGACGGCTCGCACCAGGTCCTCGGCGATCTCCGCGAGGATGGCAGTCGCGGCAACGGGTTGCGGCAGCGTCACGGCGTGTGTAACCGAGCGGAGGTCTCCGAAGCGCACCCGCACCGTCACGGTCCGCCCGGCCTTGCCCTTCGCCCGCAGGCGCGAGGCGACCCGGTCGGCAAGGTGGCGGAGCGCCGGGCGGATGACCGGGCCCTCGACGGGCCTTCGGCCGAGCGCCGATTGCGCTCCGACCGAGTGGGCGCGGACATGGGTCCGGATGGCGCGAGGATCGCGGTTCCAGGCGAGGGCGGCCAGCCTCTCGCCCGCGGCATGGCCGAGAAGCCGGGCAATCGCGCCTGGGGAGCTCCTCGCCAGGTCGCCGATGGTAGCGATGCCGCTTTCGGCGAGTCGCGCCCTGGTCGCCGGGCCGACGCCCCACATCATCTCCACCGGCAAATCATGGAGGAAGGCGAGCTCGGTCCCCGGGTCGACGACAACCAGCCCGTCGGGCTTGGCGACCTGTGAGGCGATCTTGGCGAGGTGTTTTGTGCTGGCGACGCCGACGGAGATGGGAAGGGCCAGTTCGTCGCGCACGCGTCGGCGGATCGCTGCGGCGATCTCGGCCGGCGTGCCGAAGAGGTGCGTGCAGCCTGCGACGTCGGCGAAAGCCTCGTCGATCGAGATCCGCTCGACCAGCGGCGTGAAGTCGCCCAGTATCCTGATCGCGGCGTCGCCGAGCCGTTGGTACTCCTTGAAGTGCCCGCCGACGAAGACCAGGTCGGGGCAAAGCTCTCGCGCCCGCCGACCCGGCATGCCGCCGTGGACACCGAAGGCCTTCGCTTCGTAGGACGCCGCGAGCACCACGCCGCCCCCGACTGCGATCGGCTTCCCCTTGAGGGACGGGTCGAGCATTTGCTCGACGGAGGCGTAGAACGCGTCCAGGTCCGCGTGGAGGATGGTGGCTTGGGCGGAGCCCGGCGGGTGGGCTGCGCCCGGCGGGAACGGCGGGGGCATGGGGCCCGGCATACAATTCCTCATGGGTAACCAACCGAGAATCCGCAGGACCCCACAACCAATCCTCACTCGCCCCGCCGCTCCCGCCGGCGCGTTAGCGCCCCCGCCCGTTCTTGGTGATGATGATGCTACAGGAAAACATAAGAGGAACATGACTGGCGGCTGTCAAGCGGCGGCTCCCGCCGGCGCGTCAGCGCCCCCGCCGGCGCGCCAGCGCCCCCGCTTCGCCTTGACACCCTCGCCACCGCCTGCCAGCTTCGCCGCACCATGCGCATCCCGCTCGACGCCATTCGCGAAGCCGCCGCCCGCACTGCACCGCACCTCCACCGCACGCCCATGCTCTCCTCGCGCAGCCTCGGGGAGCGGGCCGGCGTGCGCCTCGACCTCAAGTGCGAAAGCTTCCAGAAGACCGGCTCGTTCAAGCCGCGCGGGGCGCTCAACGTCGTGCTGTCGCTCGACCAGGCGCGGCGCGCGCGCGGCCTGGTCACCGTGTCGGCCGGCAACCACGCGCAGGCCGTCGCGTGGGCGGCGCGCGTCGTCGGCGTGCCGGCGACGGTCGTCATGCCGGCCGACGCACCTCGCTCGAAGACCGACGCCGTCCGCAGCTACGGCGCGACGATCGTCGCCCACGCGGATCGCGCGACGTTGTTCGACCGCCTCCGCGAGGAGGAGGCCCGCACCGGAGCGACGTTCGTCCACCCGTTCGACGACCCGGTCGGGCTCGCTGGGGCGGGAACGGTCGGCCTCGAGATCGTCGAGCAGGTGCCCGACGTCGAGTGCGTGATCGTGCCGATCGGCGGCGGCGGGCTGATGGCCGGCGTCGCCTGCGCGGTGAAGGCGCTCGTGCCCGGCTGCCGGGTCGTCGGCGTCGAGCTCGAGGCCGGGCCGGGCATGACCCCGTCGCTCGCCGCCGGCAAGGCGGTGCCCGTCCCCCGTCCCGCGGGGACGATCGCCGACGGCCTCACGCCGCCGTTCGTCGGCGCGATCCCGCTCGAGGTCGCGCGCGACGTGCTCGACGAGGTCGTGCTGGTCACCGAGGAGGAGATCCGCGAGGCGATGCGCGCGCTGCTCGTCCGCGCCAAGCTGTACGTCGAGGGCTCGGGTGCCGCGGCGACGGCCGCGCTGCTCGCCGGCCGCGTGAAGCTGCCCGCCGGGACGCGCGTCGTCTCGATCGTCTCCGGCGGCAACGTCGATCCCGAGCGCGTGCTCGCCCTGTTCGCGCCCGGCGCGGCGGAGACGCGGGCGTGAAGGTCCTGTTCGTCAACGAGGCGGGCGTCCGCGAGCTCCTCCCCATGGGGATGTGCATCCGCCTCATGCGGGAGGCGCTCGCCACGCTGGCCCAGGGCGAGGCCGTGCAGCCGCTGCGCAGCATGCTGCGCCTGCCCGACGGCTCGGGCCTGCTCGGGCTCATGCCGGGCTACCTCGGCGCGCCGCAGAGCTTCGGCCTCAAGGTCGTTTCGGTCATGCCCGGCAACCACGGCACGCTGTACGACTCGCACCAGGGCGTCGTGATGCTCTTCGGGATCGCGCACGGCGAGCCGCTGGCGATCCTCGACGCGACGGCGATCACCGCGATCCGCACCGCCGCGGCGTCCGCCGCCGCCACCGACGCGCTGGCGCGGCACGATGCCGGCGACCTGGCGCTCCTCGGCGCGGGCACGCAGGCGCGCAGCCACCTGGCGGCGATGCGCAACGTGCGCCCGCTGCGCCGCGTGCGCGTGTGGAGCCGCACGCGGGCCCACGCCGAGCACTTCGCACGCGAGGAGAGCGCGCGCGCAGGCATCCCGATCGAGGTGGCGGGCCGCGCCGAGGACGCCGTGCGCAACGCCGACCTGGTCTGCACCACGACCGCGGCGCGCGAGCCCATCCTCGAGGGCGCGTGGCTCGCGCCCGGCGCCCACGTCAACGCGGTCGGCGCGTGCTTCCCGTCCAGCCGCGAGCTCGACACCGAGGCCGTCCGCCGGGCGCGTTTCTTCACCGATTGCCGCGAGTCGTGCCTCAACGAGTCCGGCGACTTCCGGCTCGCCCGCGCCGAGGGCGCGATCGGCGACGATCACCTGCTCGGCGAGATGGGCGACGTGTTCCTCGGCAAGGTCCTCGGGCGGGTGTCGCGCGACGACATCACCGTCTACGAGTCGCTCGGCATCGCGATCGAGGACCTCGCCGCGGCGCACTACATCCACCGGAGCGCGGTCAACTCCGGCGGCGGAACGTGGCTCGAGTGGGGCGGCCCGCCGGATCTCGCATGACGCCCGCGCCGCCGCCCGTGCTCCATCCGCCGACGCGCGAGGAGGTCCTCGCCGCGCGCGCGCGCATCGCAGGGCATCGCGCTGCGCACGCCGCTGCTCCGCCTTCCGCCGGAGCCGGGTGAACCCGAGACCTGGCTCAAGCTCGAGACGCTCCAGCCGATCGGCTCGTTCAAGATCCGCGGCGCCGCCAGCGCGATGGGCCTGATCCCGCGCGACGAGCTGGCGCGCGGCGTCTACACCGCGAGCGCCGGCAACATGGCCCAGGGCGTCGCCTGGTGCGCCCGCGCGGCCGGCGTGCCGTGCGCCGTCGTCGTCCCCGACCACGCGCCGCGGGCCAAGCTCGACGCGATCGAGCGCCTCGGCGCGCGCATCGTTCCGGTGCCGTTCGAGCGCTGGTGGCAGGTGCTGGTCGAGCGGGGCTACGAGGGCATGGCGGGGCGCTTCATCCACCCGGTGAGCGACCCGGCCGTGATCGCGGGCAACGCGACGATCGGGCTCGAGATCCTCGAGGACCTACCCGCGGTCGCGAGCGTGCTCGTGCCGTACGGCGGCGGCGGGCTGTCGAGCGGCATCGCCGCCGGCGTGCGCGCGGCCGGATCCGCCGCCCCGACGTTCGCCTGCGAGGTCGAGACCGCGGCCCCGCTGGCGCCCGCGCTCGCCGCCGGCGCGCCCACCGCGATCGACTACCGGCCGAGCTTCGTCGACGGCATCGGCGGGCGCGGCATCCTCGCCGAGATGTGGCCGCTCGCCTCTACGCTCCTCGCCGGCAGCTTCGTCGTCGGGCTCGAGGAGATCGCCGCCGCGATCCGCATCCTCGTCACGCGGGCGCGCGTCGTCGCCGAGGGCGCGGGAGCCGCGTCGCTGGCCGCCGCATTCGCCGGCCGCCCGGCCACGGGCGCGGGCGGAGCGGCCGTGCCCCGCCCGGAGGGCCCGGTGGTCTGCGTCGTCTCGGGCGGCAACCTCGATCCGGCGCGGCTGGCGACGATCCTCGAGGGCCGCCTGCCCTGACGCTCTGGGGAGCGGTGACGTGCGGCGGGTGGGCTGCACCCGGTCGGCCAGCCCGTGCTTCGCCAGCAGCTCCTTCTGCCCCTGCCCCTGCGCTGGACTCACGTTCCGGGTACGAGCAACTACGCAGTCGCGGCCCTCCCGTGGCGCGTTCGCGACTCCATTCGCTCCGCAGGCGACGACGACCCGCAGCCGTTCCCGACCAGCGTGTCTTGGCCTCGTCTCCGGCCGGCCCCGACCCTCATCCTGGCGGCGTGCCTGACTGGGTTTCCCGCCGCTCCGGTTCGGGCACAGACAGCCGTAAGTGACTCGGTCGGATTCACCGCCTGGCGCAGGACAACAAGGAAGACACGGCCGGCTTGCGGAAGAACGTCATCGCGTTCACCAAGGGGGCGCCCAACCGACAAGCTCGTCTGGCGTCCGATGGAGGGGACCCGCTCGTTCCGCGAGGTTTTTGCCCATGTCGCGGCGGAGGGGAATACCGAGACTGCGATGTTCGGCCGCCCCTTGCCACCAGGATCGCTGGCGGATTTCGACGCCGAGGAGGCGCGGCTCACGAAGCTTCCGGACGACCAGCTGATCGCCGTGATGGACCGGGCCATGCAGAGTCTGAGCGCGACGTTGGGCGGCCTGTCGCCGGCGAGGATCAACTCACCGATCAGGTACTACGCACAGAGCACGCTGCCCCGCGTGGCGACGACCTATCCCCTCAACGACCTGCACGAACATCTGGGTCAGTTGGTGGCATATGCCCGGATGAACACGATCGTGCCGCCGTGGACCAGGAAGGGGTGAGGGAATACACACCGGAGCCCGCTCACGGTCGCTGGGTGTGGCGACCGGCCGATGGAGGGCTAAGCGCCGCGCCAGGAGAACGGGGCGTACTGTCCATGGTTCTTTCCGCTCATGTCCTTCCAGCTGAGCCCCAGGGCAGTGACCTGGCTCTTCACGGCGTGCGCGAGGGCAAACCGGTCCGCCGCCGGATGGCCTGTGTTGTCCAGATAGATGGGCTCAGTGGCGTTGGGATTGATGCCCATCGCCGGCTTGGCCGCGATGTCGACCAACCCTGGCGCGGTGACGGACCACTCGGCGCCCGAGCGATCGAAGCGAATCGGCGCCGACTCCACGCCTAGAAACTTTCCGACCAGGGGTGACAAGGCGGCCATGGGACCGCCGGCGGATCCGCTCGCGATCGAGGTGATGGCATCGCGCTGCTCGGCACTGGCCCGGGAGTCCACGATCACTCCGACCGACCAGTTGCCCTTGCCCATCTCCTCCGGCGTCCAAAGAAGCACAATAAACCCCAGACCGTCGAGGGAGACGGTGCCGTGGCTTCCCTGCCCGACCTGGAATGCCATGGCGATCGTGCACCACCCCTGGGTGGGCTTGACCGTCAGCTGCCCCGCAACGCAGGGACACACAAAATCGCAGCTGCAGTTTTCATAGTATTGCCCGCTGATGTGCCACGATGGTGTCGCCATCTCCCCCTCTCTTTTCGTGAGTGCGGACCCTGGCCAAGATGACACACTTATGCCCCGCTTGCCAGCGCCCTCTCGAACACGTTCAAAGGGAGGGTGCCTCGGATGGGCGGCCTGGATGCGGGCTAGCCTTCAAGCTTCATCCGCTCCTGACGGGCGATCTCACGCTTGCTGGGTGAATCGAGCGCGCCGTCGCGGATCTTGACCTCACCGTCGCGCTCGTAGTGCCCGATAAGGACGCCGGTGGACGAAACGCGCGAGCCGGTCAGCCTGAACGCATGCGGCGCGGAGCCGTCGGCGAACAGCTTCTTGCCGCTGCCGAGCACGACCGGCACTGTGAAGATGCTCATCGCGTCGACCAGGTCGTTGGCGAGCAGTGCATGCACGAACTCCGTACTGCCCTGTGTGACGAGGTTAGGGCCGTCTTCCTGCTTCAGGCGCTTCACGTCGGCGATGTCGCGGAGGAGCACCGAGCCCTGCCAGGTCGTATCGACCTCGCCCGAGCGCGACACCACGTACTTCTTGATCTCGTTGAACCGCTTGGCGATGCCGCCATCTGAGCCGGCTTCATCGTAATAGGGCCAGTACCCGGCGAAAATCTCGTAAGTCTTGCGGCCGAGCAGGAGATCGAATTTCTCACTGAAGAGGCGGCCAAGTTCCTCGCCGAACTCCCGATCGTTATAGGGCATCTCCCAGCCGCCGAACTTGAACCCCTTGGTCGGATCCTCGGTGGGTCCGCCGGGCGCCTGCATGACGCCGTCCATGGAGACCATGGAGCCGACGATAATCTTCCGCATGGGTCACTCTCCTTGTTTGAACCTAGGACGAACGGCCCGCTTCCGATCCGACATGTTCCCACATCAACGTTTGGCAAGCGGTGCGGTTCAACCAAGGCGGCGCGTGTCGCAGCATTTTGACCTTCGTTTTGGCAGGGTGAGCACCACTTGGCGGTTCGGCACCGGCGCGAACAGCGTCTGGTCCAGCCAGAGGCTCCACCGGGCGAGTCGCTTGGCGTGACAACTGGGGCAGTACCGGCACTTACAGGAGACCGCCAGGAGATCCTCGTGGGCGCAGGCGTCGCAGCGAATTAAGCGCTCGTCCCACACCAGGCTGATGAGTCGGGCCATTCGCGTCGGGACCAGCGGCCGACAGTCGGCCCATTCGCGTCAGGACCAGCCGCCCACAGATTACACAGATAACCGCAGATTTACCCAGTTGAATGCGTGAAGTCTGGGAAATCTGTGGGAGAACTGTTGGGCGCAAACGAGGGTAACCTTTCACGCCGGAGCAACCACGATGCGTGAACGATCAGCGGGGTGGTTCGCGATATTCAGCGCGGTTCTGGCCGTATCGGCTCAGGCGCAGGCCAGCCGTACCTGGGTCTCCGGCACCGGCGACGACGCCTTTCCCTGCAGCCGCACCGCGCCGTGCAAGACCTTCAACGGTGCGTTTTCCAGGACGGCGACGAACGGCGAGATCAGCGTGCTCGATCCCGGGGGGTTCGGGGCCGTCACGATTACCCGGTCGGTGACCATCGATGGACGAGGTGCCACCGGTGTCATCTTCGCCAACCTCACTACCGGCGTCACGATCAACATTACCGACGCCACCGATACGGCGAAGACGGTCCGGCTCCGCGGATTGTCGATCAACGGCGGGGGCAACGGCCTGACGGGGATCAAAGTGGTGGCCGCAAAGCGCGTCTCGATCGAAGAGACCGTCATCGACGGATTCACGCTGGATGGCGTGGCGGTGGCGTCCGCGGACTCGGTACGGGTGTTTCTCCAGTCGGTCACCATCCGCAACAATGCGGGGAACGGCCTCATCGTCTCGGGGGCCGGGAACTGGACGGCGATCTCGGGTGTGACCCTGGTCTACAACGGCACCGGAATCGCGGCCTTGTCGGGGGGGATCATCGCCTCGTTCAAGAACAACGTGTTCTACGGGAACAAGAAAAACGGGGCGCCGACCTCGTTTCTGACGCTCAAGTAGTAGCGGGCCGGCCGGCCACGCGGCCCATCGTCTCCCCGGCCCGGAGCAGCAGGGTGAGCTCAGCGGCCGAAAGACCCTCGACCTCACCCGCCAGTGCCGCGACCCGGCGGCGCGGCCTTCCTGCAGGGTGCGGGTTCCTTTGGGCGTGGCTCGGATCCAGATCACCGTGCCGTCCTCCCGGTCCCGCTCCCGCTTGAGCAGGCCATCCCGCTCCATCCTCACCAGCAGCCGCGTCATCGTGGCGGGCTCACCTGTTCGGAACCCGGTAGAGCGGCGAGGCCCGGGCCGGCGGGGGGGTAGCGGTCGAGCTGCAGCAACGAACCAGAAGCTCCTCCAAAAGGGAAGCAGCCGGGCCGACGGCAGGTAAACCATGCATCTACATCAACCCCAGCCCTCGATCTCCTCCACCCAGCGGGCCAGGAACGCGTTCGCCTGATAGCCGTCGAGCACGCGATGGTCGATGGTGAGCGTGACGTAGCACATCGGCCGCACCTCCACCACCTCCGCTTCCCGCTCCGCTCCCGCGCCACCGGCCGCCGTTCCAGCTTGCCGACGCCCAGGATGGCTGACTGCGGCTGCGGAATGACGATCGGCGCGGCGACGAGACTGCCGCTCACGCCGTGGTTGGAGATCGAGAAGGTCCCGTGCCGTACCTCGTTCGGGCTGAGCGCACCGTCTCGGGCCCGCTGGGTCAGATCCTGCAACCGCTCAGCCGTGGCGCGCAGATCGAGCGTCTGCGCGCGATGGATGACGGGCAGGATGAGGCCGCCCTTTGGGAGCGCGGTCGCGACCCCGATGTTGCAGTCGTCGAACAGCTCCAGCGCGTCGTCGTGCCATCGGCTGTTCGCCTCCGGCACGGCCTGAAGCGCGGCGACGCAGGCACGGACGAAATAGGCGGTGTAGGTGAGCTTGACCCCGTCCGCCTCGAACGCCGGCACGGTGGGCCTCACGGTGAGCGACGATCGCGGACAGATCGGCTTCGAAGACCGTGGTGACGTGCGGCGCGACCGCGACGCTCTGGACCATGTGCTGGGCGATGCTGCGGCGCATCCCGGTGTGGGGGACCTTCCGGCTGGGATAGTCGCCCGGCTCGGCCGCGGTGGGCGTGCCCGCGCGCGAAGCGACGTGTGCCTCGACGTCCTGCACCGTGATCCGCCCGCCTCGGCCCGTACCGCTGATGGCCGACGCCTCGAGACCATGCTCGGCGAGCAGGCGGCGGACGGCGGGGGTCAGCTCCGCGGCCGCGGGCTCGCCCGTCGAGGCTGGGCCGGCGCTCCGGAGCAGGCCCGGCTACCGGAGCCGCACCCACCTCGATGCGGCCCAGCACCTCACCGGCCTGGATCGGCTGGTCCGCCGACTTGAGGATCTCACGCAGGATGCCGGTGGCGGGCGCCGCGATCTCCACCGTCACCTTGTCGGTAGTGATCTCGAGCAGGGGCTCGTTCTGGGTGACGGACTCGCCCACGTTCTTGAGCCACGTCCCCACGACCATCTCGGTCCCCTCTGCCTGGTCGGCCGGCGCCGCGATCGCGATCAGCTCTGCCATTCCGGATTCCTCGATCAGAACTCGAGCAGTTCCTGCATTTTGGCCGCGATCCCCTCGACGCTGGGAAGTACGGCGTTCATCAGTCGGAGGTTGTACGGCGTCGGCACGTCCGGAATCGCGAGGCGGGCGATCGGCGCGTCGAGGCTCAGGAACGCCTGCTCCGCGACCACCGCGGCGACCTCCGCGCCGAATCCGGCCGTGAGCGTGTCTTCGTGGACGATCAGGCAGCGCCGGGTCTTCCGGACCGAGGCGAGCACCAGCAGCCCGGTCCCACGGCGCCACGGTGCGGAGGTCGAGCACTTCGATCGACTGCTCGAGCTCGCGCGCGGCGCGCTCGCATCGTTCCACCATGGCGCCCCACGTGACCACCGTGAGCCGGTCGCCGTCGAGGACGACCCTGGCCTTGCCGAGCGGAAGCACGAAGTCGTCCCCCGGATAGGGCCGTCGGGCCGATGCCCCATCGAGCAGCGCCCGGTGCTCGAAGAAGATCGTCGGGTTGTTGCTCCGGAGCGCCGCGCGAAGGAGACCCACGGCGTCCTCCGCGTTCGACGGGATGCAGACCTGCCATCCGGTGGCGTGCACCCAGAACACTTCGCCACAGACGCTGTGCCATGGATCCCCGCATTTCGGCGCGTACCCGCCCGGCATCCGCACCACGATGGGGGCGGCGAAGCGGTTGTGCGTCCGCCACCGCATCGTGCCGCAGTTGTTGAGCTGCTCGGTGGCGGGGTCGGCGTACTTGCGGAACTGGATCTCCGCGACCGGCAGGAGACCAGAGAGCGCCAGGCCGACCGCGCGACCGATGATGCCCTCCTCCGAGAGGCTGGTGTCGAACACCCGTCGCTCGCCGAAGGCCGCCTGCAGCCCCATCGTGGCAGCGTGCACGCCACCCTTGGGGCCCACGTCCTCTCCGAAGAGCAGCATCCTGGGGTTGGTGGCGAGCTCGTGCTCCAGCGTCCGCCGGATGGCGGTGAGCAGGTTGATGCGCGCCGGCTCGGGTCGGGCCACCTCGCTGCCGGGCGGAAAGTGATGGCCCGCCGCGGCGAGCCCGCCGACCAGCGGGAGCTCGGGCGACCCGTCGGGCCGCGTCTCGGAGTACACGTAGCGGGTCACATCGGACGGCGCGGGCTCCGGCCGGGCGAGCGCGGCGGCGAGGGCGGAATCGACGTCCGCCTTGACCTGAGCCTCGATCGCCGAGATGTCCGACTCCGACAGCACTCCGGCGCCAAGGAATCGATAGAGCTTGGGCAGGGGATCGTTCGCTTGCTCCACAGCCAGCCGCTCCTGGCTCTTGTATGCTTGGGTATCCTGGGCCGAATGCCCGCTCAACCGGGGCACCGTGAGCCGGAGCAAGGCGGGGCCATTCCCGGCACGAACGTGGGCCACCGTTTCCTGAAGCAGACTGGCAGCGTTCGCCGGCTCGGTGCCATCGCCATTTCGCACCAGGAGATCGCGGAACGACGCAAGGTTGGCCGCGACGTTGCCCCCCGGAGTCTGGAAGCTGGAAGGAACGGAGATGCCGTAGCCGTTGTCCTCTATATAGAAGAGGAGCGGCAGGGTGAGGGTCGTGGCGATCGTCAGCGCCGACCAGAAGCCATTGGTCGCGACGGAGGCCTCGCCGCCCAGCACCACCGCGATCGAGCCGTCGTAGCCGCGGTCGCCCAGAACGTCACGATGGTAGACAACGCCCTGTGCCCACCCGACCGCCGGCGTGTACTGGGAGCCGACGTCCCCGGACATGGGGAGCACGATGGGGCCGTCCGCCTTCGGCAGATTGCACACCACGCCGATGTCCCGGCCGTTGCTGAAGCCGCCCGACTTTCCCATGGGGGCCGCGAACGCGTCCTCCAGCGAGAGGCCGAGCGTCAGGAGCATCGGTCGCGACCGGTAGTAGGCGCCCACGGCATCGTGCGGGCGGTCCAACAGGCTGCCCAGGATGACCTGCGCCATCTCGTGCCCGCGAGCCGAGAACTGGTAGAGCACCTTCTGTTCGGGGACGAGACGGGTCTCCTCGATGTCATCCAGCGCCCGCGAGGCGAGGCTCAAGTAGAGCACCCGCTTCCAGTCGATCGTCGGGTCGACCCCGGCGGCGCCGGGCGCCCGCGCTTCACTCACTCCCATCTCGCCCCACGTCGTGCTCCCGGTCGGTCTGGAACACCGTGCCGCGGAAGAGTGCGACCACGGCGCCATCCTCCCTGGTGACTCGTACCCGGTAATACGCCAACCGCTGGCTGCTCGCCTCCCGCTCCGCCTCGGCCAGCAGCAGGTCGCCGACCCGCACGGCCGCCGGGTACGTGATGCTGTTCTCGATACTGACCGTCACCTTCCCTCCGGTGTTGCTGGCGAAGGCCAGCGCGCTGTCGGCGAAGGCGAACGTGACCCCGCCGTGGCACACCCCGAATCCGTTGGTCATGTCCTGGCGCACGGCCATGCGAAGCGTCACCCGGGCCGGTTCCAGGTGGACGATCTCCACGCCCAGCCACCGACTGAAGACGTCGTGCGCCAGCATGTGGCGGACGATGGCCGCCGCGCGCAGCTCGGGGTCAGCCGGCAGGGAGCTCACCCGCGGAGCGTTCCACCGGATGCGGCAAGGCGCCGGAGGAGCGGGCTCGGCCGGTAGCGATCCTCCGCGTACTCCGCCTGCAGGCGTTCCAGGCGCTCGAGCGCGACCCGATACCCGAGCTCCTCGGCCCACGCGATGAGCCCTCTGGGGTAGTTCACCCCCTTCACCATCGCGAGGTCGATGTCCGCCGGCGTGGCGACGCCCCAGAAGACGGCGTCGACCGCCTCGTTGATCAGCATCGCCAGGATCCGCTCCAGGATCGACGACCCGAGGGCCGGATCCTCCCTCGGTGCCGGTGGGGCCGCTCCGTCGCGGTAGTCGTACCAGCCCCGGCCGGTCTTGCGTCCGAGCAGATTGGCATCGACCAGGCGTCGCTGCGTGAGCGAGGGCTTGTAGCGCGGATCGAAGAAGAACCCCTCGTAGACCGCCGACGTCACCGCGAAGTTCACGTCGTTGCCGATCAGGTCCATCAGCTCGAAGGGTCCCATCCTGAAGCCGCCGAGCGTCCGCATGGCCCAGTCGATGGTCGCGCAATCGGCGATGCCTTCGTCCAGGATCCGGAGCGCCTCGCCGTAGAATGGTCGGGCGATCCGGTTCACGATGAAGCCCGGGGTATCCGCGGCGACGACGGTGGTCTTGCCCCAGCGCTGGACCAGGGCGCAGGCCGCATCGACCAGCGCGCCCGACGTCGCGTGCCCGCGGACCACCTCCACCAGCGGCATCATCGGCGCGGGATTGAAGAAGTGCAGGCCGACCACCCGCTCGGGGCGTTGGCAGGCGGCGGCGATGGTCGTGATCGACAGGGCCGAGGTGTTGGTCGCGAGCATCGCCTCCGGCGCGACCACCCGTTCGAGCGCGGCGAAGCTCTCGCGCTTGGGCCCCAGCCGCTCGACGATCGCCTCGATGACGAGCCGGCAGGGCGCGAACGCGCTCAGGTCGCCGCTCACGACGTACCGGACGCGCTCCCGCGCCGCGTCGGCGGCCGACCGGGTCAAGCGGTTCTTCTCGGTCTCCCGCGCCAGCGCCTTGTCGATCCCGGCGCGCGCGCGAGCAATCGCCCCCTCATCGAGGTCCTGCAGGATGACCGGGTGTCCCGCGACGGCGGCGACCTGTGCGATCCCGCTGCCCATGGGCCCCGCCCCGAGGACCCCCACGCAAGGGGTCTCTGGGTCAGCGATCTCTGGGTCCGAGGCTCGCACGCGTCAGCGTCCCGTGAAGACCGGCTTCCGCTTCGCGAGGAACGCCGCCACTCCCTCGGCGTAGTCCGCGCTGCGTCCGGCGGCGCCCTGGCACTCGGCCTCGAGCTCGAGCTGCGTCTCCAGGTCGTTGACCCAGGCGGCGTTCAGCAGCCGCTTCGTGAGGCCGAGGCCGAGCGTCGGTTGGGTGGCGAGGTGGACGGCGAGCTTCGACGCCTCTTCGTCGAGGGAGGCGGCCGGGCATGCCCGGTAGATCAGCCCGATATCCACCGCCTGCGCCGCCGTAATCTTCTCGGCCAACATCGCGAGCGCCGTCGCTCGGGCCATGCCCACCAGTCGGGGCAGGAAGAAGCTCCCGCCCGTGTCCGGTACCAGGCCGATCTTCGCGAACACCTGCACGAAGGAGGCTTCCTCCGCGGCCAGGACCAGGTCGCACGCCAGGGCCAGATTCGCCCCGGCTCCGGCGGCGACCCCGTTGACGGCGCAGACCACCGGCTTCTCGAGCGCTCGAAGCCCGCGGACGATCGGCGTGTACGCGTTCCGGGCGTGGGCCGCGAAGTCGTTCACGGTCCCGCCGGGGCGAACTTCGTCCAGGTCCTGGCCCGCGCAGAAGCCGCGTCCCTTGCCGGTCAGCAGCACGGCGCGGATCTCGGGCTCCCGCGCGGCGTGCGCCAGGGCTTCCTGGATCTCGCCCGACATGGCGGTGTGGATGCTGTTGAGGACGTCGGGCCGGTTCAAGGTGATGCGGGCGACGCCCTGATCGACCTCGAACAGAATGAACTGATAGGGCATTGACGGTCCTCTCGACGCGTTGGCGAGGGTAGATAATACATCGGAACGGCGACCGTAGTACACCACCTCGCTGATGAGGTTGGGGGTATCCCGGTGCACAGCTGGAACATTCGCGGGGGAGGGCCGGTGCAGGAATTTCAAAAACAACAACCAATTCACCACGGAAGCACGGAGGACACGGAGGCCGCACGGAAAAACTGCAAGGTCACTGCAGCAATGTTTTTGGGTGTGGCGTGGTGGGCCGGCGCGTCAGCCGGTCGGCCAGAATGTTCGACGCTATCCCCTCCTCCGACCGGGTTAGCAACTCGCGGAAGTGACGGCGGTTGCCGAACATCAGGTCGCGGATGACGATCAGGCTCCAGCGATCCCCCAGCGCCTCGAGAGTCAGATTGATCGAGCACCCCGAGCGTGGGGCGTTCCTGGCACTCCAAAAACCAATTGCGACATAAAATCAGTCGATCTAGCTTACAACCGATTGCATAACGCACCAGAACCGCGCGGATGTGCCGCGTAACGAAGGAAGTGGGTATGGCTAAGCTCGTGTTCGGAATGAACCAGTCCCTGGACGGCTACGTTGACCATACGGCGTTTGCGCCGAGTCCCACGCTCTTCCGCCACTTCATCGAGGAGGCTCAGGGGCAGGCGGGCAGTGTGTACGGTCGCCAAATGTATGAGGTCATGCGTTACTGGGACGACGATCATCCTGAATGGGATGCAGAGGAACGCGCCTTCGCGGCGGCGTGGCGGAGCCAGCCGAAATGGGTCGTCTCGCGTTCGTTGAAGTCGGTCGGCCCCAACGCCAGGCTTGTTGAGGATGATCTTGAGGGCGCGATCCGCGAGCTGAAAGCCGAGCGCGACGGGGAGATCGAAGTTGCTGGCCCGGAATTGGCGCAAAGCCTCACCGAACTTGGCCTGATCGATGAGTATCGAATCTACCTGCACCCCGTCGTGCTTGGTCACGGCAAGCCATATTTCGCCGGACCCCGGCCGCCGCTCCGCCTTATGGCTAATGATCGGATTGGCGAGGATGTGATCAGGTTGACCTACGTTCCTGCTTAATCTCGCGACTCGCCGGATGGAAATCGCCGCTGAAGTCTGGTTTTGGGTTGGGCCCAAAGCGACGGGAACGGCCCGCTTTGGTCGCGAACCGCGACGACATGGGCGGAGTGCCCACCGTTATACCGAAGTGGCGGGGCACCCCTAAGTACATCAGAGCATGAGAGGTACGTCGCTGAGAATTCCGTGCGACCTCCGTGTCCTCCGTGCTTCCGTGGTGAATTCCCCTCCGTGGTTCATTCCCGGTCATCCGTCTATAATTCAGTTCGGATGATCACTTTACGTAACTGCCCATGAAGCCCGTATACCTCGTCGACGGCGTGCGTACGCCGATCGGCAGCTTTGGCGGGAGCCTGGCCCACGTGCGAGCCGACGATCTGGCGGCGCACGTGATCGCCAAGCTGCTCGAACGTCACCCGAGTCTGGATCGGGAGCGTATCGGCGATGTCATGCTCGGGTGCGCCAACCAGGCAGGCGAAGACAATCGCAACGTCGCCCGCATGGCGCTGCTCCTCGCCGGGCTGCCGGTCTCGGTGCCGGGCGAGACCGTGAATCGGTTGTGCGCCAGCGGCATGAGCGCGGTGGCGAACGCGAGCCGGGCCGTGCGCGAGGGCGACGGCGACGTCTATATCGCCGGCGGTGTCGAGCAGATGACGCGCGCGCCGTACGTGCTGTCCAAGTCGAGTCAGGCGTTCGCCCGTAACGCGGAGCTGTTCGACACCAGCCTGGGCTGGCGTTTCGTGAACCCCAGGATGCGCGAGCTCTACGGCGTGGACTCGATGGGCCAGACCGCGGAGAACGTGGCGACGGAGTGCGGGATCAGCCGGGCGGACCAGGACCAGTTCGCCCTCTGGTCGCAACAGAAGACCGCCGCCAGCCAGGAGCGCTGCCGGTTCCAGTCCGAGATCGTCCCGGTCGCGGTGGCCGGTGCCTCCCGGGGCGAGCCCGGCCGCCTCTTCGCGCAAGACGAGTTCCCCCGCCCTGACTCGACCCTGGAGGGGCTCGGCAAACTCAAGCCCGCGTTCCGGACCGACGGCAAGGGGAGCGTCACCGCGGGCAACTCGTCGGGGATCAACGACGGCGCGTGCGCCTTGCTGCTGGCCTCGGAGCGCGCGGTGGGCGAGTTCGGTTTCACGCCGCTGGCGCGCATCGTCGCGAGCACGGTCGTGGGGGTCGAGCCCCGGACCATGGGACTCGGGCCGGTTCCCGCGACGCGCAGGATCCTGGCCAAGACCAAGCTCACCCTCCCCGACATGGACGTCATCGAGCTCAACGAAGCCTTCGCGGCTCAGGTGCTCGCCTGCGTCCGGCAGCTCGGCCTCGACGACCGGGATCCCCGACTCAATCCCAACGGCGGCGCCATCGCCCTCGGGCACCCGCTCGGAATGTCCGGCGCCCGGCTGCTGCTCACCGCGGCCCACGAGCTCAAGGCGATCGGCAAGCAGTACGCACTCTGCGCGATGTGCGTCGGCGTGGGGCAAGGCATGGCGACGATCATCGCCCGAGTGTAGGGCGCGTGCCCAACGTCTTCGCGTTCGAAGGTTTCATCCCCGTCGTCCACGAGTCGGCCTTCATCCATCCCAATGCCACCGTGACCGGCAACGTCGTGATCGGGCGGGACGTGTACGTCGGACCGGGGGCGGCGATTCGCGGCGACTGGGGTGGCGTGATCATCGAGGACGGCTGCAACATCCAGGAGAACTGCACGATTCACATGTTCCCCGGCGTGACCGTCGTGCTCGAGGCCAGCGCGCACATTGGCCACGGTGCGGTGGTACACGGGGCCCGGATCGGCCGGAACGCGCTGGTCGGGATGAACGCCGTGGTGATGGATCGGGCGGTGGTGGGCGCGGAATCGATCGTCGGCGCCTTGTGCTTCGTTCCGGCCGACATGGTCATCCCGCCACGCACGGTCGTCGCCGGAAACCCGGCGCGAGCAGTGAAGCAGGTCTCGGACGCCATGCTCCAGTGGAAGACCGAGGGCACCCGCCTCTACCAGGGGCTGCCGGAGCGGCTGCGGGGCTCGCTCCGGCCGGCCGAGCCGCTCCGCCAGATGCCGCCCGAGCGCCCCGAGCAGCAGGCGTCGTACCAGACATGGCACGAGACCAGGCAGGCGGCCCCGGCCGACGGAGAGTAAGGCATGCGACTGCAGAGTTACGCGCAGGGTGAATGGGTCACCGGGACCGGCCGGGCGACCGAGCTGTTCCACGCGGTGACGGGCGAGAAGATCGCGGAGGCGACCAGCGAGGGCCTGGACTTCAAGGGCATGCTGGAGTACGGCCGCCGGGTCGGCGGGCCGAAGCTGCGGGCGATGACGTTCCACCAGCGAGCCCGGATGCTCAAGGCCATGGCCCAGCATCTCATGGCCGGGAAGGAGGAGCTCTACCAGGTCTCGGCCGGCACCGGGGCGACCAAGGCCGATTCCTGGATCGACATCGAGGGTGGCATCGGCACCTTCTTCGCGTATGCCAGCCAGGGACGCCGCGAGTTCCCCGACGAGACCTTCTACGTCGACGGATCGGTGGAGCGGATCTCGAAGGGGGGCAGCTTCCTCGCCCGGCATCTGTGCGTGCCGCTCGAGGGGGTGGCGGTCCACATCAACGCCTTCAACTTCCCCTGCTGGGGGATGCTGGAGAAGCTCGCGCCCACCTTCCTCGCCGGGATGCCGGCGATCGTCAAGCCGGCCACCGTGACGTCGTACCTCGCCGAGCGGCTGGCGCGCAGCATGGTGAACGCGGGGATCCTTCCGGAGGGCGCGCTCCAGATCATCGTGCGGCGGCGTGGGCGACTTGCTCGACCACTTGACCTGCCAGGACGTCGTCACCTTCACCGGCTCGTCCGCGACCGGCCGCAAGCTCAAGAGTCACCCGCGCGTGATCGGCGAATCGGTCCGGTTCAACCTCGAAGCCGACTCACTCAACTACTGCATCCTCGGCCCCGATGCCGCGCCGGGCTCGGAGGAGTTCGATCTCTTCGTCAAAGAGGTGACGAAGGAGATGACCGTCAAGGCGGGGCAGAAGTGCACCGCCATCCGGCGAACCATGGTGCCGGAGGGGATGACCGAGGACGTGGTCCGGGCGCTCTCGAAGCGGCTCGCCGGCGCGACGCTGGGCGACCCGTCGGTGGACGGGGTCAGGATGGGGCCGCTGGCCGGCCGCGCACAGGTGGGCGAGGTCGGCGGGAGCGCGGCGTTGATCGCCGCGTCGTGCGAGCGGGTCTACGGCGACCCGGATGCACTTCGAGGTGGTGGGCGCCGACGCGGCGAAGGGCGCCTTCTTCCCGTCGCTCCTCTACTTCTGTGACGCGCCGTTCGGGAAGACCGAGCCGCACGACGTGGAGGCGTTCGGTCCGGTGAACACGGTGATGCCGTACCGCACGTTGGACGAGGCGGTCGCGCTCGCCAAGCTGGGCCGCGGCAGCCTCTGCGGGTCGGTGGTCACGGCGGACGATGTGGTGGCCCGCGAGGTCGTGCTGGGCACCGCCGCGTACCACGGCCGGCTCATGGTTCTCAATCGCCACAACGCCAAGGAGTCCACCGGGCACGGCTCGCCGCTGCCCTCTCTGATCCACGGCGGGCCCGGGCGCGCGGGAGGTGGTGAGGAGATGGGCGGCGTACGGGGCGTCCTTCACTATATGCAGCGCTCCGCGCTGCAAGGGACCCCCGCCACACTCACGGCGGTCGGACGCCAGTGGGTCCAGGGCGGCCCCGAGCTGAGCGACGGTGTCCATCCGTTCCGCAAGCACTTCGAGGAGCTGCGCATCGGGGAGACCTGGGTCACCCACCGCCGGACCGTGACCGAGGCGGACGTGGTCAATTTCGCCGGCATCAGCGGCGACTTCTTCTACGCCCACATGGACGATGTCGCGGCGAAGGCCTCGTTGTTCGAGCGGCGCGTGGCCCACGGATACTTCGTACTCTCCGCCGCCGCGGGGCTCTTCGTGGACCCCGCGCCTGGACCGGTCCTGGCCAACTATGGGCTGGACAATCTCCGCTTCGTGAAGCCGGTCTACCCCGGCGACACCATCCGTGCCCGACTCACCTGCAAGCAGAAGACGGCGAAAGACACCGTTGACGGGCAAGTACCCCAGGGGGTCGTCGCGTGGGACGTGGAGGTGACCAACCAGAGCTCCGAGCCGGTCGCCGTCTACACCATCCTCACGCTCGTGAAGCGGGCTTCCGCGGCGTGACCCAGACTCCCCGCCGCTTCGCCGGCCTGGTCGGGTCGCGCATTCTGGCGATCGCCGACGAGGTTCGGGCGCTCCAGGCCGGCGGGCGGCAGATCTGCAACCTGAGTATCGGCGACTTCGACCCGCGCGAGTTCCCGATTCCGCGGCTGCTGCTCGAGCGCATCGAAGCCGCGCTTCGCCGCGGAGAGACGAACTACCCACCGTCGGTGGGGATCCCGGCGCTCCGGGAGCAGATCTCGGCGCTGTACGCCCGCGAGCTCGGCCTCGCGATTCCCGCCAGCTCGATCGTGATCACCGGCGGTTCCCGGCCCGCCTTGTTCGCCGCGTATCAGCTCACGATCGAACCAGGCGATCGCGTCGTGTTCACGGTACCGTCCTGGAACAACGACAGCTACTGCGAGCTGGCCGGAGCCACCGCGGTTCCGATCCAGTGCGGCAGTGACACCGCCTTCCTTCCGACCGCGGACATGCTGGCACCCGTCCTCCCAGGTGCGCGACTCCTGGTGCTCAATTCTCCGCTCAACCCCACCGGCACCGCGTTCGACGCGGCGACGCTGGGGGCCATCTGCGACGCGGTCGTGGCGGAGAACGCGCGGCGGTCCCCGGAAGAACCGCCGCTCTACCTCCTCTACGATCAGGTGTACTGGATGCTGACCTTCGGCGGGCTCTCGCACGTCGTGCCGCAGGTGCTTCGCCCTGAGGTGGCGCCCTACACCATTCTGGTGGACGGCATCTCCAAGGTGTTCGCGGCGACCGGTTTGCGGGTTGGCTGGGTGTGCCCCCCGGCGAATCTCTCGGCCCAGTTCAGCGCCTTTCTCGGTCACGTAGGGGCCTGGGCTCCGCGGCCGGCGCAGGTCGCCACGGCAGAGATGCTGGCCGACTCGGGGGCGGTCGCCGCGGCGCGTCGCACGATGCAGACCGGTCTCGCCCAGCGGCTCGACCAGCTGCATGCCGGGATGCTGGCGATGCGGCGAGATGGGTTGCCCGTCGAGGTGGTCGCACCTTCGGGCGGCATGTACCTCAGCGTGCGGTTCGGCCCGCCGAAGGGGCGTGACACCGGCGGCGGGGGCTGCGCCGGCGGGAGCGGCGGGGTGAGCCGCGGACTGAATTCGACGGAGGCGATGCGGTGCTACCTGCTCGAGCAAGCCGGCCTCGCCGCGGTGCCGTTCGAGGCGTTCGGCTTCGACGGCGAGCCAGGGTGGTTCCGGCTCTCGGTCGGCAGCGTGTCGGAGAGCGCCATCGGAGAGCTGCTGGTTCGATTGCGAGGGGCGCTCGCGCGGCTGGATGTGGAACCCTGAGGCTCTGCACCATGACTGGTCGCGTCCTTCTCGAGGCAAAGCCTACCGTCCGGTTCGCCGTCTGGCTGGCCGGGCTGCTCCTGGCTGCATGCGGCGGCCGGGAGACGGGTGGCGACTGGACGCTGCGCGTGGACACGGTCCGGGCCGGCGCGGACCGCGGCACTCGGTTCACGGCGTCCCTTCGGGCCGACGGTAAGGAGGGAGCGGAAGGCGCGGCACCGACGCACGCCGTGGTCCTCAGCTTCGACTGCTTCGGGGAGAACACGACCGTCGCCATCATGACCGACCAGGCGCTGCGGCAGGGAAGTACCGAGGTTCGGTTGAGCGTGGACAGCGCCCCTCCCCGCAAGATCAAGGGATTCGCGGGAACGACCAACACGGGCGGGAAAGTGCTGTTGACGATCACGCAGGACAGCCTGCTGGCATGGTTCAACGGGCACCGTCGAGCGATCGTGAACTACGCCGATGGAGCCGGATCTTACAAGACGACCGCGGAGTTCCCCATCGGCGGCCTCGAACGGCACAGGGCGTCATTCCTGGCCGCGTGTGCCAAGCGAGGGGAGAAAGGGTAGGCACCACATGCGACCGCTCTCACTCGCCCTCGTTCTCGCCCTCACGCCGACGTTGCTCCCGGCGCAGCAATCGCCCGCCCGGACAGGCGCCACACCTCCACTCGAGATCGGCGCGGTAGCGCCCGACTTCAGCCTCCAGGGCGCCACACGCTACGGCGTCCTGGCGAACCCGGTCCGTCTCTCCGACTTCAAGGGGAAGACGGTGGTGCTGGCGTTCTTCTTCAAGGCCCGAACCAGCGGCTGAACCGTCCAAATGAACGCGTACCGTGATCAGTACGCGACGCTCTTCAAGAACGGCCGTGGCGTGGTCCTCATCGCCATCAGTGCCGATCCCGATACCGCCCTGGCCTCGTGGGCGCGCGATTCGGAGTTCCCGTTCCTGTTCGCGAGCGACAGTGCGACGGCGGTGGCCAAGCGATACGGCGCGCTGGCCGACGAGCCGGGTCTGACCAATCGCAACCTGTTCGTGGTGGGGCCGGACGGCCGGATCACCTACCGGGCGATCCCGTTCCGGGAAGTGGACCCGACAGCCTACAAGGCGTTGGGGGCGGCGGTTCAGAGCGGGAGCTGACGATCGGCTCCTCGCGGCGCACCAGCAGTCAGCACGGCGCCCGCGACGATCAGGTCGAAGCTGACGCAGCCCCACGGGTACCAGTCCGGCGTGTAGCCCGCGCCGGCGCCCGTGAGGTGGAGCGCGACGTCCCAGACGGGGTGCATCGCCCAGCCGAGCGCGAGGAGGGCGGCGGACTTTCGAAAGCCGAGCCAGGCCGCGCCGCCGTACAGGAAAACGCCAACAGCTTCCAGGCCGAGCGACCGTGCGCTGGCGCCGCCAATCACCGCGAAGACGACATAGATGAGCGCGGTCACGGCGAGCCCGATGGCGTAGAAGCGACGGCCGCCATCGGGTTGCGCTCGCGTCCACACGACAAAGGCGAAGGCAAGGACGACGCCGACGACGAGCGCGATCACGGTGATCACGGGCGACCTCCCGCGGTCTGTCGCGTCGTGGCACGCCATGCCATGACGAACGCGAGCGTGAAAAGCAGATGCACCACGAGAAACCCATTGGCGAGCTGTCGGGCGTCGCCGCTGAAAACTCCCACTACGTCATTGGCGGTGACGCAGCCGAACCCGACGATATTGGCCAGGACGATGGCGTCACGCGCCGGGGAAGGCTCCGCATCGCGCGCCATCCAGTTCAGCACGGCAATCCCGAGACATGGCCCGGCGAAGATCCGGAGAAAGGCGATCAGCGCCGGCGGCGCGTCCGGCGGAACGGCCCCGATACCGAAGTACCGTGGGGCGAACATGACGCCGAGGCCGACGAGGCCCAGGTACATCGCGGAGGCTATCAGCACTGGCTTGAGCTTCATGAGGATGTGCCTCAAGAAAGTACAGGGGCCGCGATAGTTCGGCAGCCACCTGTGGTTCAAGTCAAGTTACTCCAGCGCGCATGGCGACCAGTGGGTCGACCAGCGTGGGGCGCAACGCAGGAATCAGGCGGCCACAAGCCCACGGGCGCGAGCGTGGCCGCCACGCTCTCGAAGGTTAGCGGGTCGTGCGCTGTTTCGGATCGAGGTCTGGTCTCGTCTCCACGCTCGTGGAGGCCGCGCGGGTTCAGGCGAGCAGTGATGGGGAGGATGTCCATGGATGGCGAGCGAGGGCCGGAGCGCTCGCCCCCGACCCTCGTGTCTCTCCGAGCCCATGCTCTCTCGGAACCAGGCGGGTGAGAATGCGCCGCGGGGACGGTCGGTAATCTTCGTGAGGCTCCCGCCGGTCGAGCTGTTCATGGTATAGATCTGGAACTTCCCCGTCCGGCTGCTGGCGAAGCGAGCTTGGTGCCGTCGGGCGACCAGGTGGGGGGTATAGTCGGCCGCGCCGCTGTTCGTCAGGCGCTTGGCGACCTTGGTCGCGAGGTTCAGCACGTAGATCTCGGCGTTGCTGCCGTTGACCGTCGCGTTCGGCTGCATTTGCGGGTTAGACAGCGGCCCGCCAAGGCCACGTTAGTGGACCAATGTGACTTGGGATCTCCACCTCCCTGGACCGCCGGAGGCATTCTCCCAGTCCAGCTCAACGAGGTACGAGTCGGGCATGCCGTCGAAAGTCATCATTAACACCTCGATGCTCGCGTCTGGCCCGATCACTGAGATCCGCTCGGAGGCTCGACGGAATAGCTGGTGCTTCTCAATGGGCGTTCCGTCGATCTGAACCTGCACATCAAGCGCATCAGCGCGTCCCGTATTGGTGATTTGGAGGCGTGCCGACCCATTCGCCCGGTACATTCTGGCAACGAGGGTAGCCGTGCTTGCTTCCGCTAGCCGGTCGCGCTCGCGGGCAGTCTCGAGCTTGAGGAATTCCTCTTGGAGGGCAGTCTGCGACCGCGCGGTCCGGTTCGAGGCGACGATGGCTCAAATAGAAGCGAGAAGTGCTGCTATTGAGACAAGCAGACTTACCTCCAAAGGCCACCTCCCTGGGTGCGACAATCTCAACGCCGCTGTCTAACGACATGCGCATCAGCTGCAGGCCATCAAGCCGGCGCCCACACAAACCTTCGTTCCGCAGCGCATTCAGGGAAGGTGCCGCCCCCGCGGAGCCCCGCGCGCCCCGGCCTGTCGGCTGCATGCGCGGGTTAGCCTGCTCCCCCAGACGGCGGACGAAATCGCAGCCACCCCCACGCGAAACCCAGCCCAAGACTGGTAATCAGAATCAACCCAGCCACCAGCAGCGGCGGCCCCGGTCGCCCGTCGGACAGCGCCGCGGCAAGCGCCAATTCCCCTATGGCGTTCAGCGTCAACAGGGCATGGCCAGCGACCTGGCGCCAGTCGGCATAGCCCGTGGAGAGCGCGAGCCCACCCACGAAAAGGCTGAGCCGTATCAACGCGACGAGCGCGGCCGCGTGGAGAGCCGTCGCACTCAGGGAGCGCTGCGGGGCGCCGCGCCGCCCGGCGACTCGTAGCGCGAGGAGTCCGAGGCTGACCACGACGACGAGCACAACCAGATACAGCACAGTTCCTCGCGACGAGGCAAGGGTCGCGGTACCAGGTGGAGCAGCCTAACGAAATGCGCATCAGCTGCAGGCCCTCAAGCCGGCGCCCACACAACCTCCGTTCCACAGCGCGTTCAGGGAAACTGCCGCCCGCGCGGAGCCCCGCGCGTCCCCGGCCTGTCGGCTGCATGCGCGGGTTAGGCTGCGGCCCGCGCGCGATGGTGACGCCACCACACCGCGGCGGCTCCAATTACCGCCGCCGCGAGCACAACGACATTGGCTGTCTGCACTGCGAGCCCCAGTGCCCAGGCAATGGCACGCAGGCCCGCCAGCGCCAGGGCGGTTACCAACACCGCTTGGAGCCTCGACTGCCAGCGCACGAGAGTCGGCCGTCGCCGGTGCAGCCGCAGTAGGGCAAGGCTGGCGCCCAAGAACAGGGGCCCTTCCGCTCGGACAATCCAGACCATGTCAAAGCCAGTCCTGAACCTCACGGCGAGATCCACGACCCCGACGACGAGGAGCACAGCACTCCACTGCCAAGCCCAGTGCACCCAGGACTCCTCAGCCGCGGCCTAACGCCCCGGTACAGCGGCGGCGCGCAGCGCCGCCCGCTGCAACCGGTTGTTAGGCGGCGCTGGCATTGACAGATCGACTCCTACGCTTGCGTCGCATCGACCAAGCGATTGTTGGCACAGCCAGGACGATTACGAGGCTGCCGAGACCGATCAGGCGAAGCATCCCCGGGATCCCGATCGTGAACGCGAGGAAGTCCACGTTGCCCGTTTCCCAGAAGACCCACTCGCCGGCCAGCCGCGTAGCGAGGAGGGGCGTACCGGTCTCGAGAATCACGATGCCGTTGCCGGTGGCCGGGTTGAGACGTGCGGCGGTATTTATCGCAGGCTCGTTGTTGCCGTCATGACCGACGACGAAGCCACCTTTGTTGTTGCTGGCGTACAGGATAGTTCCAAGGCCCCAGATGTCTTCCGAAAACTTGGATGCGTGCGGCCGCCACATCTCGTTGATGATTGCTGGCCCAAGCACGCCGCGCCCAATCGGCTCGCCGTTCTTTCCCGGTAGGTGGGCCTGAACGAAACGCGTGAGGTCGAACGCCGACGTGTACAGCGACGTAGCTGCAACGGCCGAAAAGCGGTAATGAGTCGACGGTTTAGAGTCAACATCGTAGAACGTCGCGAGTGTCGACCCCTCTGCAGGTGTCCAACTGTATGACGAGCGAACCATACCCAAGGGTCGGAAGATGACGCGCTGCATGAAGCCCTCGAACGATTCGCCGCTCACTTCTTCGATCAGGAGCTGAAGGATTGCATAGCCACCTCCCGAGTACCGCCACTCGGACCCGGGCTCGTATCCGACCTCTATAGTGCCGCTGGCCCCGGGAGACGCATCCGCGGGTCGCTTGAGGGATTCTTCCAGTGACTGCACGGCCGCGTTGGGCGCGAAGCCGGCGTAGCCAAGTCCGTCGGTGAGCCCGGCGGTGTGACTCAGCAGCCGCCGCACCGTCACCTTGTTGTTGTCGAACTTGCTTTCGGGGAGCGCCCACCGGGTCAGGTAGGTGCTAACGGGTGCGTCCAGGTCGAGCTTTCCCTCTTGGACGAGCGCCATAACACCCCAAGCCGTGATCCACTTGCTGAGAGAAGCGGTTTGGAACACGGTATTCACGTCCACCGCTTCGCCGACGGAGACGGCATGGACACCGCGGACAGAGCCATCGTCGATTACGGCGAACACAGCGTTGCCGGCATTGCTGGAATTGACGAGCTTGGCAGCGGCCTCCATGAACCCGGCGGTGTCGCCGCGAGGAGCGAGAGTCTGCTTCCACCAGCCTTCCGAGGTCCCAAAGAACACGACGACGGCCCACAGAACGAGGAGCGCGAGAGTTGCTAAACCGACGCGAAACACAGCTTTCATTTGATCTCTGACTCGTTTCGATGCGCTGATCTTGTTCTTGCGGCGCGTCGTCCTGTCCATAGCCAGCCCCAGCCGCCACAGTGAAAGTCGAGTGCCGCCTAACTAGTATTGGACTGCTGGGCCTTCCGAAGCACGTGGCTAGAACTTGCCACTGCACACGCATAAGCATCGGCCGGCGGTGCGTGGGAGTAATGCGCCCAGGCTTGCTCCGCGCAACGCATCGCCTTCCGCTATCGCGCGATGGCAACGCCATTTTGTCGTTGCAAGGCTCGCTGCCTAACGCGGCCAGCGCTGTGTTTTGATGTTGGAGAACGCTGGATACCAAGTCAATCCAATTTGCCTTACGGGCACGGAATAGCGGAAGGGGAAAACCAGCTCAAGAGCGACGAATTTGCGACAATGATCGGCGAGGGCCGGAGGACGCGTCCGCCAGCTTCAGAAATGCAACGAGGGCCCTGCGCGGGATTGGCTCCAGCCTTCTCTCGGGCGAGGTCCCTCGGCCGCTTCGTTCCGTCGGGGCGACGAAGGGCTAGCCGACCACCAAATTCAACAACCGATTCGGCACATACACCACCTTCCTGACCTCCTTCCCCTCCGTAAACCTCCTCACCGCCGCATCCCGCTGCGCCGCATCGACCACCGCCTTCTGATCGGCATCCCGCGGCACCGACACCCGCGACCGCGTCTTCCCTCCGACCTGGATCACCACCTCGACGTTGTCCTCGACCGTCAGCCCCTCGTTCCACTCGGGCCAGCGCGCGTCAAAGACCGATGTCGCATTTCCGAGCCGCTCCCAGCTCTCCTCCGCGAAGTGCGGCGCGAAGGGCGCGAGCATGATGATCAGCCCCTCGACCAGCGTCCGCTGGGTGCACGTGTCCGCCCGGAGCGCGTTTACCAGCTCCATCAGCGCCGCGATGCTGGTGTTGTACCGCAGCTCCTCCATCCCCTCGGTCACCCGCTTCACCGTCTGGTGGTACTTGACCAGCGTCTCGTGCTTGACCTCATCCTCCGCATGCGTCCGGCACGCGTCGCCCACCAGCGCCCAGACCTTGTCCAGGAACCGGCGCGGCCCGCTGATGCCCTCGTCGCGGAAGTCGCCGCCCTCCTGGAACGGGCCCAGGAACATCAGGTACATCCGGAAGGTGTCGGCGCCCCACCGGTTGATGTACTCGTCGGGGATCACGACGTTGCCGCGCGACTTGGACATCTTGGCGCCGTCCTTCACGATCAGGCCGTGCGCGCGGAACTTCCGGTACGGCTCGTCGAAGTCGAGGTGCCCCAGCTCCTGCAGCACCATCGTGATGAAGCGCGAGTACAGCAGGTGCAGCACGGCGTGCTCGTTGCCGCCGATGTAGGTCGTGACCGGGAGCCACTTCCGCGTGCGCGCCGGGTCGAACGGCCGGTCGTCGAACTCGGTGCTCGGGTAGCGCAGGTGGTACCACGCCGAGTCCAGGAACGTGTCGCTCACGTCGGTCTCGCGCCGGCCCTGCATGCCGCAGATCGGGCACGGGGCGTAGTACCAGTCCGAGTGCCGGGCGAGCGGCGAGATGCCGGTGTCGTCGGGCCGGAAGTCCTCGATGATCGGGAGCTCGACCGGCAGGTCCTTCTCCGGCACCGGCACGGCGCCGTGATCGTCGCAATAGATGATGGGGATCGGCGGGCCCCAGTACCGCTGGCGCGAGATGCACCAGTCGTGCAGGCGGTAGTTGACGACGCCCTTCCCCGCCCCGCGCACATCGAGCCAGTCCGTGATGGCGCGGATGGCCTCGGGCACCGTCAGGCCGTCGAACCGGCCGGAGTTGACCAGCACGCCGCGCTCGTTGTCGAGGTACGGCAGGCCGCTGTCGTCCTCGCCCGAGTCGCCGTCGCCCTGGGCGGACGGGCTGCCCCCGCCGCCATGCGCCTCGCCCGCGGGCTCCACCACCCGGACGACCGGCAGCCCGAACTTCCGGGCGAACTCGTAGTCGCGCTCGTCGTGCCCCGGCACGGCCATGATGGCGCCGGTGCCGTATTCCATTAATACGTAGTCCGCGACCCAGACCGGGATCCGCTGGCCCGTCGCCGGGTTGGTGGCGTAGCCGCCGGTGAAGACACCGGTCTTCTCGCGGTCGCCCACCTTGCGGGAGACCAGGTCCTGCGACGCCGCGGCCTTGCGGTAGGCCTCGACCGCCTTGCGCTGCTCCTTCGAGACCAGGCGGTCCACCAGCGGGTGCTCGGGCGCGAGCACCATGAAGGTGGCGCCGAAGATGGTGTCGGCCCGGGTGGTGAACACGCGGATCGCGTCACCGCCGGCCTTGTCGGCGACCGGGAAGTCGATCTGCGCGCCCTCCGACCGCCCCAGCCAGTTGCGCTGGGCCGTGACGGTGCTGTCCGACCAGTCCATCCTGGTCTTGTCGTCCAGGTCGCTCAGCAGGCGGTCGGCGTACTCGGTGATCCGGAAGAACCACTGCTCGAGCGTGCGCTGCTCCACTATCGTGTCGCAGCGCTCGCACCGGCCGTTGATCACCTGCTCGTTGGCCAGCACGGTCTTGTCGAACGGGCACCAGTTGACCGCGGCCGCCTTCTTGTAGGCCTTCCCCGCCTTCAGGAGCTGGAGGAAGATCCACTGGGTCCACTTGTAGTACCGGGGGTCCGTGGTCGAGAGCTCGTGACGCCAGTCGAACATGCCGCCGATCCGGCGGAGCTGGCGCCGGAAGTTCTCGATGTTCCGCGGGATCAGCTCGGCCGGGTTGACGCCGACCTTGATCGCGTAGTTCTCGCTGTGGATGCCGAATGCGTCGAACCCGATCGGCTCGAACACGTCATGGCCCTGCAGCCGCTTGAACCGGCCGTAGACGTCGCTGCCGGTGAAGGCGAACATGTTGCCGACGTGGAGGCCCTCGGCCGACGGGTAGGGGAACATCATCAGGTTGTAGAACGGCCGCTTCGCCCCGTCGAGGTCGGGCTCGTTGGTGTGCCGCTCGGCCCAGCGTGCCTGCCACTTGGCCTCTACGGCCTGGGGGTCGTAGGCGTCGGCGGGCGGAGCCACGGCGGCGGTCGTCTTGGAGTCGGTCTTCGCCATCAGGGCCGCCTTCGGGCCGAGCGGGACAAGGGTTGGAGCGAACGCTAAATCTATTCGCGTACGAGGGTTGTGCGCCAACCGCGCGCGGCCGTGGTGCCCGACGCCAGCGTTCGCCTGAGCCGTGCCCCTCGAGGATCACTGCCCGACTCCGGGCGGAGAGCGCGGGCGACTTGACGCGGCCTTGATCCGCCCGGGCGATGTTTGCTCGTCCCCAGCCGAGCAGGGTCGCCATGGGCATCCATCGAGAAGTGTTCCTCATGCTCGCCGTCGTGGCGAGCGGCCTCGCCACCCTCCATCCCGTGGCGGCACAGTCGTGCTTCGCGCCCCACGCGCTGCCCCGATGCCGATCGTACTGGGTGACGGAAGCCGGCGTCAGTGCCCGCCTCGATTCCCATCCTCAGACCGAAGGCGCCTCCGCCACGCTCGAGCTGGGATACATGGTCAACGCCACACCCCGCTCGGCGCTCGGCGCGGCAGTGTTCCTCCGGGGTGGGGAACCAGTCGGTGGATTCGGCATCCGCCCTCGCTACCGTCATTGGCTGAGCCGGCAGGTGAGCCTGGACGTCGCGCCGGGCATCGTGCTCAAGGCGATGAGCGGGGGGCAGTTCTCGCTCCGCTCGCCCAGCTTCAGCGGGCAGCTTGGGCTGAACGTGGGCGCCGGCTTCGGGCTGACGGGCCAGGTCGACGTCGCCCGCAGCGCCGCCGGCAACTTCGCGAACGGGAAGTCCACCGATGTGGCCTGGTACGCCGGTGCGCGCCTGGGGGGCGGGCTCGGCGTGGCCGGCGCGCTTGGGTTCCTGGGCCTGGGAGCGCTGGTCGCAGCTACGTGGTGAGCGAGGCGCTGGCGACTTTGATTCTGTTCGGCTCGCCGGCACCCTCCCGCCAGCCGGTTGATCTTGGCTGAGTCATCAAACTCAGATCGGCGTGAGCCTAATCTGCGTCTTGTCCAACACGCTCCCATTCGGCCGTACCACGAACAGCGCCGTCCCATGCAGACGGGCCTGCCCCCCGGTTGATAGATCAACAATACCGGTGACAGTGAGGTGCACGGCGACCGCGCCCGGCGTACTGCCCGGATCATGCACTACCTGCGTGTACGTGACCGTGCCACTCGCCAGGATAGGCGCCCCGAACACATCGCAGAAGTCAGTTGCTCCGATACCCCCGGTACCACCGAAATCGAACACCTGGACGAACGCTTCCTTGGTGAAGGTGTGTAACTGTAGCGTGCCGGAAGGCGCGAGGACGGCCTGCCCACGCTCCGGTGACCCAATGAAGCCTTGCCCGGTGCAGAGGGACTCGGTGTCCTCAAATCCGACTGCAAGCGCAAGATTATTCGGAGGCCCGCTGGCCCACACTGCGATGAGTTGGAGAGTTCGATCAATGGTCGCTCCCTCGAACGCTGGCTTGGGCACGTCCGAAGGAGCAGTGACCGGTGCTGACTCTTTGCATCCGAATAGTCCGGCAGCGCAAACAGTGAGTAGTTGCGTGATACGAGCGCAGCGCATAGTCGCCTCCTCTAGTATGCGACTCGGAGTGAGACAGAAAGCCAGACATCGAGCCATCCTTCGGCGGCTCGGCGGTCTTTGGCTCCTTCGTGGCGTCGGTGGGAAGGCGTCGTGGAGGAGGCGAGGACTCGGTGGCTTTGCGGCACCGGCTGTCGCCGGTGTGTCTTTGTCGAAGGAGAGCGTGCCCTACTTAAGCCGCGGTACCAGGAGCGTCAAGCAGGGCCCTTACCTGGTACGCTGCCGTACAGACTCAAGGTCAGCGTGCATCTGGAACGCGCTTGGACGCTCGACCCGCGCTCCGCGGGGGCGCCCGCGCGGCCAGCCGGAACAGCCAGGCCGATCCGACGAACAGCGCGATGAAGAACCCATTCAGGGCCAGGACCTCCAGCGGCCCGCTGGCCGGATCGCCCAAGCCGAGGACCACCGCGATCAGGGCGACCAGCGCCTGAGCGAGCGCCGTCGCGAACAACGCGCGTGCCATTCCCAGTGGCTGGAGGCGAGCGATGATGGCACCGACGAGTCCGACGGCGGGCACCCCGAAATACATCGCGTTGGCGGGCTCGTCCGGCTCTCCGATGACGCCGACGGCCAGGTTCGCCCAGACGAGGAGGAGTGCGGCCGCGAGCGCGACGCCGAGGGCGGCGCGGTACGCGACATTGCCGGCCTTCCTCGCTGCCAGCTGGTACGCGAGACCAGTGCCGACCAGGAGGGCGCCAGCGACCACAAAATCGGCCAGGTCCCAGCGCACCTGATCGGTGATCTGCATCGCCACCAAGGGCAGCATCAGGATGCACGCTGCCACGAGCACAACGCGGGCGGCGGGTCGGTACGCGGCCTTGTCCGCCTTCATGCTTCCTCCGGGTGGATATGTCGGCGCTCGCACGCACTTTACTTCACAAAGTGACCGGGCGCCAGCCCATGCCGGAGCTTCGGCTCCGCGCGGGGGGCGCATGGCCATATGCCTTCCCCGCTCCCCCAAGCTGCTCTACTCTCCGGGCATGCTCGACACTGCCCTCATCGCCGGCCCCGCCCGGGCCGACGGCGTCATCGACGTCCTGTGCGACGGCTTCGCGGACTACCCCATCATGCGCTACGTCCTCGGCGCGGAGGGCGACTACGCCGCCCGGCTCCGGACGCTGATCGGCTTCTTCGCCGGCAACCGCTTCCTCCGGAACGACGCGATCATCGGCGTCTCGGTGGACGGCGAGCTTCGGGGCGTGGCACTGTGCTCGCTGCCGGACCGGGTGTCGCCGCCCGAGATGGACCAGCTCCGGGAGCGGACCTGGGCCGCGCTCGGACCCGACGCGCGGGCGCGTTACGACCGGTGCGTCGAGGTGTGGACGCCCCTCGGCGTGGCCGAGCCGAACGTGCATCTCAACATGCTGGCGGTACCGTCCCGATTTCAGGGGCAGGGGCTGGGGCGGGCGCTGCTGGACCGGGTGCACGTCGTGTCGCTGGAGCGGGAGGACTCGCGCGGGGTCACGCTCACCACCGAGGTCGAGTCCAATGTGGACCTGTACCGGCACGTGGGGTACGAGGTGGTGGGCCGGGGGACGATTGCGCCGGGGCTCGAGACTTGGGGGATGTACCGGCCGGACCGAGTTACGGCCTAACCTCCATCACCCAGACGTCACTCCACTGTTCGGAGGCGGCGTAGACCAGCCGACCCTGGGCGACGCCCCACCCGCCGCGGGTGGGGGCGTCGGTCCAGTCGAAGGTGACCAGCCGCTGGGGCGGGCCACCGTCGAGCGGGATGGACCAGAACGACGCGATCCCCGACGCGTCGGCGTTCCGGGTATAGACGCTGCGCCCAGTCGCGCTCCACGACGGCATATCGCCCCGAACGGCCCGTGGCCCGGTTGTGTCCGCGATCTGCCGAGGCGCGCCCGAGTCGGCCGGCATCACCCAGAGCGATCCGTTGGCGAGCGCGGTACTGAACGACAGGCTCCGCCCGTCGGGCGACCATTGAGGGGCGAACCCGTGGTCCAGCCGTTCCACGGGCGTCTGCCAGGCACCGTTGACGCGCTGCACCGTCCAGATGCCGCCGCGCCCGCTGAAGATGCAGTAGGCCAGCCGGGTTCCGTCCGGCGCCCAGGCGGCGATCGCCTCCTGGGCCGGCGAGCTGGTGACCCGCTGGACCGGACCGCCGTCGAGCGGCATCACCCAGATATCACGGGAGCCGCCGCGCCAGGAATGAAAGGCGACCTCGCGGCCGTCGGGGGACGGCGTCGGCCAGAAGTCGTCGCTGGGGTCGCTGGTCAGCCGCTCGGGCGCGCCGGCGGGCAGGGCCATGCGGTAGAGGTCCATGTTGCCGCTCAGGTCGGAATCGTAGTACAGCCAGCGGCCGTCGTGAGAGAGATGCACGGCCTCGACGAACTGGGAGCCGTGGGTGAGTTGCGTCGCCGTGGACGCCGAGACCGGCGGGTGGGCCGGAATCGGGATGGACCAGGCGTTGCTCTCGATGGCGAGGCCGGCGTACGCCAGCCGCCGGCCATCGCCCGAGAGCGAGATGGTGTGGGCGTTGAGCCCCGTGGTCAGCCGGAGCGCCGGGCCGCGAGGCGCCCCGGCCGATAGCTCCTGCGCGAAGATGTCCCGGGGCCCGTAGCGGTTGGAGACGTAGAACAGCCAGCGCCCGTCCGGTGACCAGACCGGGCTCTGGTTGAGCGAGACGCTGTCGGAGAGCGGCACGACGCGGCCGTCGCTGACCCGCACGCCGACGATCCGGCTGGGCGAGGCGTTGCCGAACAGGAGCCCGACCGTGAGCGAGATCGCGTTGCCGGAGGAGCAGGCGAGCGAGCTCCCGTCGGGACTCCAGGCGCATCCGTGCGCCTCGAACACCCGGGCGATCCCGCGTGAGTCGCCGCCGGCGTCGCGGACGAAGACCGAGTCGCCCACGACGTAGGCGATCCGCCGGCCGTCGGGCGACCAGGCCGCGGCGATTACCGGACCGCTCCGGCCGGGCGGCACCTCGGGCGTCTCCACGCCGCCGGTGGCGGGGACGCTCACCACCCCGCCCCGCTCGAGGAACAGCACCCGGCTCCCGTCCGGGGACCAGCGGGGATGCGACTGGACCTGGGTGGTGTCGTCGGTGAGCGCGATGCCGCGGCCGCCGGCCACGGGCCGGACGAAGACCCGCATCCGGACCGGCGTGCCGCTGGCGTAGGCGACGGTCTTTCCGTCGGGCGAGATGGCCGGCAGCGCCTCGAGGCCGGGATCCCAGGTCACCTTGATGGCTTGGCCGAAGCTGAGCGGCAGAGCGGCCGGGTGGGACCGGCGGGTACCCAGGACATAGGCTGCGGCCGCGAGCGCAGCCGCGGCCAGCGCCGGCGGTAGCCATCGGCGCCAGGTGGACGGCGGCGCCGCGGCGGGGCGGGCTCGTCCACTGGTGCGGCTGGACGTGCGCCCGACGCTCAGGCCGGCCGAGAACTCCTGGGCCGAGCCGAACCGATCGGCCGGAAGCTTCTCCAGCGCCGTGAGGACCGTCTCCTCGACCTCCGGCGGGATGGAGCGCCGGCGCGGGACCAGGGGACGCGGGTCCTCGGTCAGCACCTTGGCCACGATCGCCTGCGCCGTCGGCCCGCTGAACGGCGGCTCCCCGACCAGCATCTCGTAGGTCACCGCGCCCAGCGCGTAGATGTCGCTCCGGGCGGTGATCTCCCGCTCGCCCATGGCCTGCTCGGGGCTCATGTAGTGCGGGGTGCCGAGGGACATCCCGGTCTCGGTGATCCGGGTGCCGCCCGCCTTGCTCGCGGCCAGCGCGATGCCGAAGTCGGCCACCAGCGCGCTCCCGTCGTGCAGCAGGATGTTCTCGGGCTTGATGTCGCGATGGATCACGCCGTGGCGATGGGCGTAGTCCAGCGCGCTGGCGACCTCGGTGGCGATCCGGACGGCGTCGGCGATGGGAAGCTGCTTCTCCCGACTGATCCGATCGCGGAGCGACTCGCCCTCGACGAAGGGCATGACGTAGAACAGGAAGCTGTCCGCCTGGCCGGAGTCGAACAGCGGGAGGATGTGGGGATGCTGCAGGTTGGCGGTCGTCCGGATCTCGCTGAGAAACCGCTCGGCGCCGATCACGGCGGCGAGCTCCGGGCGCATGATCTTGATGGCGACCTTGCGGTCGTGCCTCAGATCCTGCGCCAGGTATACGGTGGCCATGCCGCCGGCCCCGAGCTCGCGCTCGAGCTGGTAGCGATCGGCTAGGGCGCCGACGAGCCGAGACGGTGGTTGGTTCATGGGGGTGTGGACCGCAATATCGCCCTGCCCGGCGCGTCGGGCCATTCTGAGGGCGGTCGGGCGGGCGGTCAGGCGGGCGGGCGTGCTGGCGCAGGGTGTGCTGCCACGTTTACTTGCTGCATCCGATCTCGATACCCGTGCCATGACCCGATCGCCCGAGGAAGTCGCCGTGGGTGACCTGCTGGAAGCACTGCGGCAAGGCCTGGCCGACCGCTACGCGCTCGAGCGGGAGCTCGGGCGCGGGGGCATGGCGACGGTCTACCTCGCGAGCGACCTGCGGCACGACCGGCCGGTGGCGCTCAAGGTGCTCCACCCCGAGCTGGCCGCCTCGCTCGGCCCCGAGCGCTTCCTTAGAGAGATCAAGCTCGCCGCCCGCCTGCAGCATCCCCACATCCTCACCGTGCTCGACTCGGGCGAGGCCGGCGGGCGGCTCTGGTTCACGATGCCCTTCGTCGAGGGCGAGAGCCTGCGCGACCGGCTCCGGCGCGAGCGGCAGCTCCCGGTGGACGACGCGCTCCGGATCGCGCGGGAGGCCGCGCAGGCGCTGCAGTACGCCCACGATCACGGCGCGATCCACCGCGACATCAAGCCCGAGAATCTCCTGCTGACGCGCGACGGCAACACGCTGGTGGCCGACTTCGGGATCGCGCGGGCGATGGGTGGCGCGCCGGACGAGAAGCTGACCGAGACGGGGCTGGTGGTGGGGACGCCGGCCTACATGAGTCCCGAGCAGGCATCGGGCGATCGCGGGCTCGACGCGCGCACCGACCTCTACAGCCTGGCCGCGGTGCTGTACGAGATGCTGGCCGGCGAGCCGCCGTTCACCGGGGCGACCATGCAGGCGATGCTGGTGCGGCGCCTGACCGAGCCGGCGCCGAGCGCGCGGACGGTGCGATCGAACCTGCCGGACAGTGCGGACCAGGCGATCCGGCAAGCGCTGTCGCCGGTAGCGGCCGACCGGTTCGCGACGATGGCGCAGTTCGGCCAGGCGCTGCAGGCGGCGCCGACCGCCATCACCGCGCCGATGGCTGCCCCGGCCGCGCCGATGGTTGCCCCGGCCGCGCCGGCATCGAGCGCGCAGCGCGCCGAAGAACCGGTCCGGCGCCGCAAGGTTCCCGTCACGGCGATGGCGCTCCTCGTGGGCATCTTCATCGGCCTCGGCGTCCTGTTCGCGTGGCGCCGCGCGGCGGGTCACGGTTCCCCGTCCGAGGGCGGTGCGGCGCGCCTGGCCGTGCTCCCCTTCGAGAACCTGGGCGACTCGGCCGACGCGTACTTCGCGGCCGGCGTCTCCGACGCCGTGCGCGGCAAGCTGACCGAGCTCTCGCAGCTCCAGGTCATCGCGCGGGGCAGCTCGGTGCAGTATGCCGGCTCGACCAGGACACCCCCGCAGATCGCGGCGGACCTCGGCGTCCAGTATCTGCTCACCGGCACCGTGCGCTGGGCCAAGAGCGCCGACGGCACGAGCCGGGTGCAGGTGAGCCCCGAGCTGGTACAGGTCAGCGGCGAGGGAGCGGCGGCGAGCAAGTGGCAGCAGTCCTTCGAAGCACCGCTCACCGACGTGTTCAAGCTGCAGGCCGACATCGCCGGGCAGGTGGCGCAGGCCATGCGCGTGGCGCTGCCGGGGGCGGCGCAGGAGCGGCTCGCCGAGGTGCCGACGCACAACCCGGCAGCATACGACGCGTTGCTTCGGGCCCGCGCCGCCACCAACTACGGCGCCAACAACGCCCCGGCCGACCTTCGCCGGGGCATCGCTCACTACGAGGAGGCGGTTCGCCTGGACTCCACCTTCGCCGATGCGTGGGCGGAGATGTCGACGTCCCTCAACCTCCTCTACGCCAACAGCACGCCCAGCCCGGAAGCCGCGCGGAGGGCGCGCGCCGCGGCGGAGCGCGCCATCGCGGTCGACCCGCGGCTCGCGGTCGGGCACCGCGCGTTGGGCCAGTATTACCTCTTCGTCGAAGCAGACCCCGCCCGTGCGGCCCCCGAGCTCGAGACCGCCGCCAAGGCGGCCCCGAGCGACGCGGGGACCATTGCCCTGCGGGGAGCCGTGGCCCGCGCCCGGGGCCGGTTCGAGGAGGCGCTGGGGTACGCGCGCGAGGCATACGCTCTCGATCCACGCTCCGGAAATCGCGCCGGGACCCTCGCCCAGGTGCTGTTCTGGCTGCGCCGCCCGGCCGAGGCGCGGCCGATCGCGGAGCGCGCCCTGGCCCTCACACCGGGGAACCCCACTGCGGTCGAGCGGCTGGTCATGGTCGCGCTGAGCGAGGGGGACCTCCCACGCGCCCGCCAAGTCGTGGCCCGCGCAACCGAGGTCGGCCCGGCCGATCTGGCCGCGTTCCTGGCGGTCTACTATGACTTGGGCTGGGTCCTCGACGACGCGGGCCAGCGGCTCGTGCTGTCGCTCGGCCCGGAGGCGTTCGACGACGACCCGGCGTCGATCGCCATCGTGCGGGCGCAGGTCTACGGCTGGCGCGGCGACGCGGCCGCGAGCCGCGCTTGGGGCGACTCGGCGCAGCGCCACTTCGCCGACCAGATCCGAGCAGCCCCGAACGACGCCCAGCGGCACGTGCTCCGCGGTCTGGCCCTGGCGTATGCCGGCCGGCGCGACGAGGCCGTGGCCGAAGGCGAGCGCGGCGTGGCACTCCTGCCGATGGACAGGGATGCCGAGACCGTCCCCTATCTCATGCACCAGCTTGCCCGGATCTACGTACGCACCGGCCGCGCGGAGCAGGCGCTCGACCAGCTGGAGAAGCTGCTGGCGGTGCCGTACTTCCTCTCGCCCGCGTGGCTCCGGATCGACCCCGAGTTCGCGCCGCTCCGCGGGAACCCGCGCTTCGAGCGGCTGGCACGAGGGACGGCGTGACGACCGACCTCCGCGCGGCGCTGCAGGCGGGCCTGGCTGCGAGCTACGCGCTCGAGCGGGAGCTCGGCCGCGGCGGCATGGCGACGGTCTTCCTCGCGCAGGACCTCAAGCACGACCGGCCCGTCGCCCTCAAGGTGCTGCACCCCGAGCTCGCCGCCAGCCTCGGCGCCGACCGGTTCCTGCGTGAGATCCGCCTCGCGGCGCGGCTGCAGCATCCCCACATCCTCACCGTGCTCGACTCCGGCGAGGTCGCGGTGTCCGGCGCTCCGCCATTCCTCTGGTTCACGATGCCGTTCATCCGGGGCGAGAGTCTCCGCGACCGGCTCCGGCGCGAGACGCAGCTTCCGGTCGAGGACGCGCTCCGCATCGCGCGCGAGGCGGCCGACGCGCTCGGCTTCGCGCACGCCGAGGGGATCGTGCACCGCGACATCAAGCCGGAGAACATCCTGCTCACCGGCACGGGCGGCGGCGGCCACGCGCTGGTGGCGGACTTCGGCATCGCCCGCGCGCTCGGGTCGGGGCGCGACGACCAGCTCACCGAGACCGGCCTCACGGTCGGCACGCCCGCCTACATGAGCCCCGAGCAGGCGAGCGGCCAGCGTGAGCTCGACCCGCGAACCGACCTCTATTCGCTGGCGGTGGTGCTGTACGAGATGCTGGCCGGCGAGACGCCGTTCGCGGCGCCGACGACCCAGGCCACGATCGCGCGGCGGTTCATGGAGACGGCGCGGCCGATCCGCGAGCTCCGCGACTCGGTGCCCGAGGCCGTCGAGCGGGCGGTGCAGCGGGCGCTGGCGCGGACGGCGGCCGACCGGTTCGGCACGATGGGGCAGTTCGCCGAGGCGCTGCAGGCCGGGCACGTGTCGGGCACGACGAAGGCGACAGGCGAGCGGACTTCCACGGTGCCGGCCGCCGATGCCACGGCCGCGGCCGTGTCGACGACCGCCGTGCCGCGTCCGGGACGGCGACGGTTTCCGCTCGCGGCTTCGGCCCTAGTCGTCGGGCTGCTGGTCGGCGGCGGCGTGCTGTTCGCCTGGCGGCGCAGCCACCCCGAGGCGGATGCGGCGTCGGGCAACGAGCGCCGGATCGCCGTCCTCCCGTTCCAGAACCTGGGCGACTCGGCCGACGCCTACTTCGCCGACGGCATCACCGACGCGGTGCGTGGCAAGCTTACGGCGCTACCGAGCATGCGAGTGATCGGCTCGAACAGCTCGGCGCAGTATCGGGGGACCACCAAGACGCCGCGGGAGATCGGGCGCGAGCTGGGCGTGGACTACCTGCTGGTGGGCAAGGTCCGCTGGCAGAAGGGCGCATCCGGCGCGGCGAGCCGGGTGCAGGTGAGCCCCGAGCTCATCGACGTGTCCACGGCCGACGCCCGGTGGCAGCAGCCGTTCGACGCGTCGCTCACCGACGTGTTCCAGGTGCAGGCCGACATCGCCGGCCGGGTGGCCCAGGCGCTCGACGTGGCGATCGGCAGCCGGCAGCAGCAGGTGCTCCAGAACCGTCCGACGCGGAACCTGGCGGCGTACGACGCGTACCTCAAAGGCCAGGCCCAGCGCGCGCTCGGCAACGGTCCGGCTCAGCTGCGCGAGGCCATCCGGTACTTCGAGCAGGCGGTGGCACTCGATTCGAGCTTCGTGGCGGCGTGGGCGGCGCTGTCGAGCGCCAACTCGTACTTGTACAGCAACGGCACGCCATCGCCAGCGGTGGCGGACCGGGCGCGCTCCGCCGCCGAGCGGGCGCTGGCGCTGGACCCGCAGAATACCGTGGGGTACGGGGCGCTCGGGAATTACCATCGGTTGGTCACCACCAACAACGCGCGGGCCGTTGAGCAGTACACCAAGGGACTCGCCCTGGCGCCGAATGATGTGGAGCTGCTCCGCTTCCTCGGGACGTCCGAGCCAGCGCTGGGGCGCTGGGACGAGGCGGTCGAGCACCTGCGGCGGGCCCGGAGCCTGGATCCCCGGTCCGCGACGGTGGCAGACGCGCTCGGCTTCGCCCTGCTGGCGCTCCGGCGGTACGACGAAGCCGCCGAAGCCGCGGCCGCCGCGGTGGCGGTGCAGCCGTCCAACCTGAGCATGGTCGAGAACCGGGCCATGATCCGCCTCGGCCGGGGGGACCTGGCCGGCGCGCGGGCCCTGCTGGCCAAGCCACCCGCCGACGTGGACCTGCCGACGTTCGTGGCTTACATGGCGACCTATTGGGATCTCTACTGGGTTCTCGACGACGACCAGCGCGCGCTGGTCAAGCGGCTCACCCCGACGAGCTTCGATGGCGACGCGGGGAGCTGGGGTCTGGCGCTCGCGGGCGTGTACGAGGTCGAGGGCGACGGGCGGCGTGCCGCCGCCTACGGCGACTCGGCCCGCGCCGCGTTCGAGCAGCAGCTCTACGCGGCGCCGGAGAACGCCCAACTGCATTGCCTGCTCGGCGTGGCGCTTGCGTACGCGGGGCGGAAGGATGCGGCGGCGCGCGAAGGCGAACGGGCGGTGGCACTGGACAGCAGCCAGAGCCAGAGCGGCAAGTACTACCAGCACCAGCTCGCCCGCATCTACATCCTGGTCGGGCAGCCGGAGAAGGCCCTCGACCGGCTGGAGCCGCTGCTCAAGAAGCCCTACTACCTCTCGCCCGGGTGGCTCAGGATCGACCCCACGTTCGACTCCATCAGAAGCAACCCGCGGTTCAAACGGCTGGTCGAAGCTCCGGGCACCGCCTCGAGCCGGTGAGGGCGATGCCGGCCGAGCGTCGCAGTCCATTCAACCGACCGTCCGCAGGGGCGGCGAGGCGAGGAGGCGTCATGCAGCGGCGGTCCGGGCTCCTGATCATGTGGTCGGTGGTGATGCTGGTCGCGTTCGGCGCCGTGCCGCGGGTCTCGGCCCAGAGCAACACGGTCCGCTGCGAGTCGCGCGGCGCGGAACGCGAGCAGTGCGCCATCGAGCGGGGGGCCCGGGTCGAGATCGCGCGGCAGCTCAGCAGCAATCCCTGCCACCAGAACAGCACCTGGGGGGTGGGCTCGGGCTACATCTGGGTCTCCGGCGGGTGCCGCGCCGACTTCGCGGTCAGCGCCATCAGCAGCGCCTACCCGACCGGCCCCGGCAACGCGAACGCCACGCCGATGCAGCTCCGGGCCTGCCGGAGCGAGGCCGACCGGCGGATGCCGGGCTACTCGTACGAGCAGGTCGAGGTCGAGCCCTATCACCGGGAGGGCAGCACCTCCTGGGTGCACTGGCAGGCCGGGAACGAGGGGGGCATGTGCACGGTCGCCTCGAACGGGCGGATCATCGACTTCACCAACGACGCCTACGGGGGCGGAGCCGGCACGACGCGGATCACCTGCGAGTCGCGCAGCACCGGCCGGCAGGAGTGTCCGCTCCCGAGCGGCGCGCAGATCCGGCTGGTCCGCCAGCTCAGCCAGAACCCCTGCCGTTTGAACGACACCTACGGCCGCGGCACCGGCTACGTGTGGGTGGCCGAGGGATGCCGGGGCGAGTTCGAGGTGAGCCGGCCGGGCGTGGGCCCGGGCGGGACGACGCAGGTCTCCTGCGAGAGCGTGCGGGGCGATCGCCGGGTGTGTCCGATCCCGTCCGGGGCGAGGGCGCGGCTGGCGCGCCAGCTCAGCGACGCGCCCTGCATCCTCGACCGCACCTACGGGTTCGACGCCGGCTCGATCTGGGTATCCGGCGGCTGCCGCGGCGAGTTCGACGTGACCCGGGGCGGCTATCCGGGCGACGCCGGCGGCAACGTCACCCGCCTCACCTGCTCCTCGTCGGGCGAGGCGCGCCAGGAATGCGCGGTCTCCGGCGCGAGCCGGGTCCGGCTGGCGCGGCGGATCAGCAGCAGCCCCTGCACCCTCAACCAGTCGTACGGGATTGGCGTCGGCCACATCTGGGTGAGCAACGGCTGCCGCGGGGAGTTCGACGTGACGGTCGGCGGGCCCGGTGACGGGACCGGCCTGCCGGGCCTCCCCGGCACGGCCGAGCGGGTCACCTGCGAGTCGCAGGGGGGCGAGCGCACCGAATGCCGGATCCGGACCGGGGCCGCCGTCGAGCTCGTCCGCCAGCTCAGCACCTCGCCCTGCGCCCGGAACTCGACCTGGGGCGCGGGCTACGGCGTCATCTGGGTGACCCGGGGCTGCCGGGGGGAATTCGAGGTACGCTAGCGTACCCCGGCGCCGCTGGCGCAGACGCAAGCGAATCGTTTACTTACCGCACCCCTTTTCATCGGCGGTTGACGCCTCTGGAGCACCCGGATGGGTGAGCTGGCGCAGGGCCTGTGGGAGAGCCTCGCCGGCCGCTACACCCTCGAGCGCGAGCTCGGGCGTGGCGGCATGGCCGTGGTCTATCTCGTCCGGGACCTGAAGCACGACAAATACCCCCGCTTCCAGCAGCTCGTGGAGGGCACCGCGTGAGCGGACCGAAGGTCACCGCCGATCGGCCGAGGCGTTCCTGGGTGCCCGCCGGCACCATCGCGTTCCTCGCCGCGCTGTACAGCGCCGGATACTTCTACTGGGAGCAGAGCCACTGGGGCAGCCAGGCCGTGCGCGACCTGGTCGGCAACCTGGCCTTCATGCCGTTCAACCTCGCCGTGCTGGTGCTGTTCTGGCTGGCCTCGCGGCAGGAGGTGCTGGACCCGCGCGTGCGGCGGCCGCTCCGGCTGCTCGCGCTCGGCGGCGGCATGGTGTTCACCGGCAACGTCATCTCGGCGTGGTACGTCCTCGCACGCCACGAGAACCCGCCGGTCTCCTGGGCCGACCCGTTCTTTCTCTCGGACTCGCTGCTCACGCTGACGGCGCTGCTGCTCTTCCCGCTGGCCCGGCGCACCCGGCTGGAGCGGTGGAAGTTCCTGATCGACGCGGCGATGGTGCTGGTGGGCGGCGGGGTCGCGATCTGGTACTTCTCGGTGCGGCCGACCGCCGCGTCGCAGGAGAGCAACGTCGTGGTGACGCTGCTGGCCTTCGCCTATCCGCTGGCGAGCCTGCTGGTGCTGCTCGGCGTCACCACCGTCCTGCTCCGGAAGCCCATCGACGGCAACCGCGTCGCGTTCGGCCTCCTGGTCACCGGGGTGTCGGTCGGCGTGGTGGCGGACCTCACGTTCAACCTGGTGCAGCTCGAGGTCGGCGGGCGGAGCGCGAGCTGGGCGGACGTGGTCTTCCTGGTCTGCTATGTCATGCTGATCGCGAGCGCGGAGCTCTACTGGCGGCGGCCGGTGCCGCGCCGGACGGCTCCGACGGTGCCGGTCACCCGGATCCAGCCGGTGAGCCCGCTGCCCTACCTGGCGGTGGCGGTCACGTATGGCCTGCTGCTGAACGTCGCGCTCCGGCCGTGGACCGATCCCATGAGCGGCCTCGTGGTCGGCGCCTTGCTGGTGACCGTGTTCGTCGTCCTGCGCCAGCTCCTCACCGTGCGCGAGAACGTGCGGCTCCTGGCCGAGACGGCGGCACGGCAGAACGAGGCGCGCTTCCGCTCGCTGGTGCAGCACTCCTCCGACGTCATCCTGGTGACCCGGGCGGACGGGACCATCCGGTTCGTGAGCCCATCGGCCACGCGGGTGTTCGGCTACGATCCGGCCTCCATGATCCGGCAGACGGTGACCGACCTGCTCCACCCCGAGGACCGCGAGCGCGCCGCCACGTTCTTCCGGGACGCGGCGCTGGCGCCGGGCGTCACCGGGCCGGTCGAGTGGCGGTTCCGCCAGCCCGACGGCTCCTGGCTCCACGCCGAGATCCTGGCGACCAACCTGCTGCGCGACGGGACGGTCAAGGGCATCGTGCTCAACACCCGCGACGTGAGCGAGCGGCGGCGGCTGGAGGAGCAGCTCATCCACCAGGCGTTCCACGACCCGCTCACCGGGCTCGCCAACCGGGCGCTGTTCCGCGATCGGGTGAGCCACGCGCTGGCGCTGGCCCAGCGGCGCGGCACGCCGGTGACGGTGCTGTTCCTCGATCTCGACGACTTCAAGACGGTGAACGACAGCCTGGGCCATGCCGAGGGCGACCGGCTGCTCATCGCGGCGGCCGAGCGGTTCCTGGCGTGCGCCCGGAGCGCCGACACGGTGGCGCGGCTCGGCGGCGACGAGTTCGCCATCCTGATCGAGGGCGCCGACGGGCGCGAAGGGCTGCCGGACCGGCTGTCGGCCGCGATGTCGCATCCGTTCTCGCTCAGCGGCAACCAGCTCAGGGTGACAGCGAGCATCGGCGTCGCCTCCGCCGGCGGCGACGACACGGCGGACGACCTGCTCCGGAACGCGGACGTGGCGATGTACGCGGCCAAGCGCCACGGCAAGGGCCGGGCGGCGACCTACGAGTCGCGGATGTACGCCGACATCCGGGAGCGGCTCGACCTCGAGGCGGCGCTCCGCGCGGCGATCGAGGGCAACCAGCTGTCGCTGTTCTACCAGCCGATCGTCAACCTCCAGAGCGGCGCGATGTACGGGGTGGAGGCGCTGGTCCGCTGGGAGCACCCGCAGTTCGGCCGGCTGCTCCCGCAGCACTTCATTCCGCTGGCCGAGGAGACGGGGCTCATCGTCCAGCTCGGCGCGTGGGTGCTGGGCGAGGCGTGCCGCCAGCTCCAGGTCTGGAGCCAGGGCAATCCGTCGCTCGCGCTGTCGGTGTCGGTGAACATCTCCGGCCGCCAGCTCCAGGGCACCGGGCTGGCCGACGCGCTGCGGCAGACGCTGACGTCGTCGGGGGTCGACCCGGCGGCGGTGGTCCTCGAGATCACCGAGAGCGTCCTGATGCAGCAGACCGACGGCGTGCTCGAGCGCCTGCAGCAGCTCAAGACGCTGGGCGTGCGGCTCGCGATCGACGACTTCGGCACCGGGTACTCGTCGCTCAGCTACCTGCAGCGATTCCCGATCGACATCCTGAAGATCGCCAAGCCGTTCGTCGAGGAGGTGGGCCAGGGCGCCGACCGCTCGGCGCTCGCGCGCGCGATCGTCGGGCTGGGCGACACGCTCAAGCTGCAGACCATCGCGGAAGGCATCGAGCGGGCGGAGCAGCGCGCGGCGCTGATCGAGCTGGGCTGCACGCTCGGCCAGGGCCACCACTTCTGGCCGGCGCTCTCGGCGGCGGCGATCGACGAGCTCCTGGCGACGGACCGGTTCCCGCGGCTCCGGCTGGTGGAGGACACGGCGTGAGCCTCGACGGCCGCGCCCTCCCGGCGGCCGCGCGGTCGGCCTGCTGGATGCTGCTGCTGGGCATCCTTGGGCTCGGCGCGCCGCATGCCGTGCGCGCCCAGGAGGACGTCCCGCCGGTGATCGCCAAGTTCAAGGAGAAGGACCCGGGGATGGAGAAGATCTTCTCCGACGCGGTCGGGTACGCCGTGTTTCCGACGGTCGGCAAGGGCGGGATCGGGATCGGCGGGGCGCGCGGGAAAGGCTGGGTGTACCAGGGCGGGAGCATCATCGGCAAGTCCACGCTCACGCAGGTGTCGGTCGGGTTCCAGTTCGGCGGGCAGGCGTACAGCGAGATCGTCTTCTTCCAGACCAGCCAGGCGCTCGAGAACTTCAAGCTCGGCCACCTCAAGCTCGACGCGCAGGCTTCGGCCGTCGCGCTCACCGCGCGAGCGTCGGCCGATCTCGCGTACCGGAACGGCGTCGCCATCGTGACCATGGCGAAGGGCGGACTCATGTACGAGGCGTCGGTGGGCGGACAGAAGTTCTCCTTCACACCGGTCGGCAAGTAGGGCCGAGCCATGACCGATCTCCGCTCAGCGCTCCAGGCCGCCCTGGCCGACCGGTATCGGCTCGAGCGGGAGCTCGGTCGCGGCGGGATGGCGACGGTGTACCTGGCGCAGGACCTCAGGCACGACCGCCCGGTGGCCCTCAAGGTGCTCCATCTCGAGCTCGCCGCCTCGCTCGGCCCGGAACGGTTCCAGCGGGAGATCCGCCTGGCCGCCCGGCTCCAGCACCCGCACATCCTCTCGATCCACGACTCGGGCGAGGTGGCCGGCGACGCCTCGACACCCCCGATCCTCTGGTTCGCGATGCCGTTCGTCGAGGGCGAGTCGCTGCGCGACCGGCTGAGGCGCGAGCGGCAGCTCCCGCTGGAAGATGCGCTCCGGATCGCGCGCGAGGCCGCCGACGCCTTGGAGTACGCCCACCGGCACGGAATCATCCACCGCGACATCAAGCCGGAAAACATCCTGCTCTCCGGGGACCACGCGCTGGTGGCAGACTTCGGCATCGCCCGGGCACTCGCCGCGACCGAGAGCCAGCTCACGGAGACGGGGACCACGCTCGGCACGCCCGCCTACATGAGCCCGGAGCAAGCCGCGGGCGAGCGCGCGATCGACCATCGGAGCGACATCTACTCGCTCGGCTGCGTGCTCTACGAGGCGCTGGCGGGTGAGCCGCCGTTCACCGGGCCCACGGCGCAGTCCATCATCGCCCGCCGGTTCACCGAGACGCCCCGCCTGCTGCGCGAGGTGCGGGAGACCGTGCCCGCCGCCGTCGAACGCGCGGTGGCCAAGGCGCTCGCCAAGTCGCCGGCGGACCGGTTCGGCAGCGCGGCGGAGCTCGGGCGGGCGCTGGCCGAGGGGACGACGGGCAGCCGAGCGGCGGAGCCGGCGCGCGTCGCTCCGACGGAGCCCATCCCGGCCGCCGCCACCATCGCGCAGCCGGCGCGCAGCCGGGGCTTCCGCTTCCCTGTCACCGCCGCGATGGCGATCGGCTTCCTGCTCGGGCTGGGCGTGCTGTTCGGCTGGCTGCGCTCGCACGGTCGCGCCGACGACACACCGGCGGGCACCAAGCGGCTGGCGGTCCTGCCGTTCGAGAACCTGGGCGCCGCCTCCGACGAGTACTTCGCGGACGGGGTGACCGACGAGGTACGCGGGAAGCTGGCGTCGCTGGCCGGGCTCCAGGTGATCGCGCGCAGCAGCTCGGGGCAGTACAAGAAGACGACCAAGACGCCGCAGGAGATCGGGCGGGAGCTGGGGGTGGACTATCTGCTCACCGGCACGGTGCGCTGGGAGAAGGCGGCCGCCGGGAATCGCGTGCGGGTGAGCCCCGAGCTGATCCAGGTGGGGACGGCTGCCACCACCTGGCAGCAGCCGTTCGACGCCTCGATCACCGACGTGTTCCAGGTGCAGGCCGACATCGCCGGCCGGGTGGCCGAGGCGTTGGACGTAGCGCTCGGCGCGCCGCAGAAGAAGTCGCTGGCGGAAAAGCCGACCGAGAATCTCGCAGCGTACGAGGCGTTCCTCAAAGGCGAAGAGACCAGTCAGGGGCTGGCATCGAACGACGCGCGGGCACTCCGCCGGGCGATTGACTACTACGGCCAGGCGGTGGCGCTCGACTCGACGTTCGTGCAAGCCTGGGTGCAGCTATGCCGGGCTCACTCCTCCATCTACAACGTGGGCACCCCCACTCCTGAGGACGATGGCAGCGCCCGTGACGCGGCGCAGCATGCCCGGCGCCTGGCCCCGGATCGCCCGGAGATCCACCTCGCGCTGGGTGACTACCAGCAGTTCGTTCGGAATGACGCGGCGGCGGCGATCGCGGCGTACCAGGCTGGACTGGCGAAGGCTCCGGCGAACGCGGAGCTGCTGAGCGGTGCCGGCCGGGTCGAGCAGAGTCTGGGACGGTGGGAGGCCTCCGCCGAGAGCTTCACGAAGGCCAGCGCGGTCGACCCGCGCTCCGCGCTCAACGCCCGACGCCAGGGCGTCGCGCTGCTCTGGCTCCATCGATTCGCCGAGGCGGACGCGACGTTTGACCGCGGGATCGCGATCTCACACGACATCGTGCTGCTCCATTCGGGCAAGGCGATGGTCCGGCTGGCGCAGGGCGACCTCGCGAAGGCGCGGGATGTGATCCACAGGATCCCGTCGGACGTCGAGCCCACCGCCGTCGTCACGAACCTGGCGACTTACTGGGATCTGTTCTGGCTGCTCGACGAGGACCAGCAGCGGCTCCTGCTCCGCCTGCCACCGTCGGCGTTCGACGACGATCGCGGTAGCTGGGGCATCGCCCTGGCGGCCACGTATGACCTTCGGAATGACCACGCTCGGGCACGGGCCTACGCCGACTCTGCGGCGGCCGCGTTCCAGGAACAGATCAAGGCGACCCCGGACAACTCCCAGCTGTACGTCCTGGTGGGCACCGCACTCGCGTACGCCGGCCGGAAGGAGGCGGCGGTGCGGGAAGGAAAGGTCGCGCTCGAGCAGGCGCCCATCACGAAGGACGCTTACGGGGGCGCGTACAACCAGCACCAGATGGCACGCATTTACATCCTGGTGGGCGAACCCGACAAGGCGCTGGACCTGCTCGAGCCGCTGCTCAAGATCCCGTACTACCTCACCCCCGCGTGGCTCCGGATCGACCCCGCCTTCGATCCGCTCCGCGCGAATCCGCGGTTCCAGCGTCTCGTCGCCAGGACGCCGTGAAGCCCGAGCTCCGCAACCAGGTCCAGGCCGCGCTCGCCGACCGCTACACGCTCGACCGGGATCTCGGGCGCGGCGGCATGGCCAGCGTCGTGCTTGCGACCGACCTCCAGCACGACCGCCCGGTCGCGCTCAAGGTGCTGCATCCGGAGCTCACCCAGACGGTCGGCGCCGACCGGTTCAAGCGCGAGATCCGCGTGGCCGCGAAGCTCCAGCACCCCAACATCCTGAGGGTGCTCGACTCGGGCGAGACTCCCGAGGGCCAGCTCTGGTTCACGATGCCGTTCGTCGAGGGCGAGAACGTGTACGAGCGGCTGGAGCGGATCCAGGTGTACCCGCCGGACGAGGCGCTCCGGATCATCGACGCGGCGGCGAGCGCGCTCAGCTACGCGCACGAGCAGGGCGTCGTCCACCGCGACATCAAGCCCGACAACATCCTGCTGTCGGGCGACCAGGTGCTGGTGGCCGACTTCGGCGTCGCGCGGGCGGTGAGCGAGATGGCGGAGAAGCTCACGGCCACGGGGATGCTGGTCGGCACGCCGACCTACATGAGCCCCGAGCAGGCCTCCGGCGACAAGGCGATCGACGGCCGGTCGGACATCTTCGCGCTGGGCTGCGTGCTGTACGAGATGCTGGGCGGCGAGCCGCCGTTCAAGGGACCGAACCCGCAGGCCACGCTGATGCGCCGCTTCATGGGGCCGCCGCGTCCGCTCCGGCCGATGGTGTCGATTCCGGAGCACGTCGAGGCGGCCATCATCCGCTCCCTGGCCAAGGAGCCGAACGAGCGCTTCGCCACCGCGGCGGAGTTTGCCGACGCGCTGGCCGGCCGGGCGCCGGCGGCTCGCCCCGCGGCGCCCACTCCGACGGCGGCGCCGGACTCGACGCCCGCGACGGCCGCGGGCAAGAAGGGCTGCGCCGGCGTCGTGCTGCTCGCGGCCTGCGCCGGCGGTGCGGCCGCCGGACTGCTGCGCCTGCTCTGAGTCGCCCGCCGCGGCGAGGCTTCCCTCCGCCCTGCCGCTTCCCTAGCTTGCCGTACCGCTCACCCTAGCCTGCGACATCCGAGATATGGCCGTAGCGCGCCGCACGTTCGTCGTACGCCTGTACCTGATCGGCCTGACCGCCGTGGTCCTGCTCGGCGCGGTCGTGGCGGTGCTGTTGAGGCACGTGGCACCCCCGGAGGACAGCGCCACGGTGCTCGAGGGCACGCTGATCTTCCTCTTCGCCGCGCTGGTCATTCAGCTCGTCCTCGGCCGACTGCTCCTGGTCAACATGCTCAAGCCCACCGTCCGGGCCGCCAACATCGCGAGCCGCGTGGCGGAGGGTGATCTGAGCATCACGGCGGGCGAGGGGGCGGCCAAGGATTCGCTCACGGTCTCGCTCGCGGCCATGCTCGACAAGCTGCGCAACCTGGTCGGGACCATCCGGCAGCACGCGCACGAGGCCGCCGCGATGTCCCAGCAGATCGCCGCCTCCACCGAGCAGATGTCCGCCTCGACCCACGAGGTGGCCAGCACGACCGGCGATCTCACCGAGCGGGCCAACCAGCAGGCGGTGGTGGTGCGCGCCGCCGCCGAGGACGCGAGCAAGATCCTGGGCATCGCGCAGGAGCTGGCGACGGGATCCATTCAGGCCGCCGAGCGGAACGCCGCGCTCGCCCGGCTGGCGCGGTCCCACCGCGAGCGGCTCGATGCCAGCACCAACGAGCTCGCCCGCCTCGCGGATGAGGTGGAGCAGGCGGCCGTCGAGTCCGACGCGCTGGCCGCGGCCTCCGAGGAGATCGAGAAATTCGTGATCCAGACGAAGGCGATCGCGAAGCAGACCCACATGCTCGCGCTCAACGCCTCGATCGAGGCGGCGCGCGCCGGCGAAGAGGGCAAGGGCTTCAGCGTCGTGGCGGAAGAGGTCCGGAAGCTCGCCGGCCAGGCGGCGCGGTCGGCGGGGACGACCAGCGAGACGGTGCAGCTCGTGCTGGCGCGGGTCCGGACCGCGCGGGAGCGGCTGCTGCGGCTGGGCAAGGGCGGCCTCGCGGCCAAGGACGCGGCGCACGCGGCCGCCGCGGGCCTGCTCAACGTGGCGGCCGACGCCGAAGCCAACGACGAGTGGACCCGGCGCATCTCCGCCTCCGCCGGCGAGGTGCGCGGCTTGATCGAGGGGATCGCGGGCCGGATGCGCGAGGTGTCGGCGGGGACCGAGGACTACGCGGCCGCGGCCGAGGAGATCGCCGCGGCCGCGCAGCAGCTCAACGCCTCGACCGAGGAGATCTCGTCGAGTGCGACCCACCTGGCCGATGCCGCCGAGCGGCTTACGGGCGCGGTCGGCGGGTTCAAGCTCGAGTGAGCGGCCCGAACGGTCCGATGCTGCTGCTGCTCCGGCACGCGGAGCTGTACGACCCCGCGCCGCAGGGTCGCCGCAACCTGCTGGTGGCCGGCGAGCGGGTGGTCTGGATCGGGCGCGACATCCCGGCGCTCGACCGCGCGCTCGGCGTCCAGGAGGTGGACCTCGGCGGGCGCCGGGTCATCCCCGGTCTGATCGACGGGCACGTCCACCTCACCGGCGGCGGCGGCGAGGCCGGCCCGCAGACCCGGGTCCCGCCGCTCGCGCTCAGCCGGCTCACCTCCGGCGGCGTGACCACGGCGGTCGGCGTGCTCGGCACCGACGACACGGTGCGCACCACGGCGGAGCTGGTGACGGTGGCGCGCGGGCTCACCCAGGAAGGGCTGAGCGCCTTCTGCCACACCGGCGGCTACCACGTGCCGCCGATGACGGCCACCGGCAGCGTCCGGCTCGACATCGTGCTCATCGACGTGGTGCTCGGCGTGGGCGAGCTGGCGATCAGCGATCACCGCTCCAGCCAGCCGACGCTCGACGAGCTGCTCCGCCTCGCGGGCGACGCGCACGTCGGCGGGTCTGATGAGCGGGAAGGCCGGCATCCTCCACCTCCACGTGGGCGACGGGGAGCGCGGGCTCGAGCCCATCCGCCAGGCCCTGGCGCAGAGCGAGCTGCCGCCGCACGTCTTCAACCCGACGCACGTGAACCGGAAGCGCGCGCTGTTCGACGAGGCGCTCGCGCTGGCCGACCAGGGCTGCACCGTGGACCTCACCGCGTTTCCCGTCGCCGAGGGGGAGGACGCGTGGAGCGCGGTGGAGGGACTGGTGCGCTACCTCGACGCCGGGCTGCCATCGGCCCGGGTCACGGTGAGCTCGGACGGCGGCGGCTGCTTCCCGGTGTTCGACGCCGAGGGCCGGGTGGCGTCGATGGACGTGGGCGCGCCGTCCGCCATGGGCGACACGCTGCGGGCACTGCTCCGCTGCGGGCAGCCGCTCGAGCGGGTGCTCCCCGCGTTCACCAGCAACCCCGCGCGGCTCCTGCGGCTCGAGCGGAAGGGGCGGCTGGTGCCCGGGGCCGATGCCGACCTGGTGGTCCTCGACAACGACGGTACCGTGGCGGACGTGCTCGCGCGCGGCCGCTGGCACGTCCGGTCGGGGCTGCCGCTGGTGCGCGGAACCTTCGAGCAGGCCGAATAGCGCCGTCTCCCCTCTCGTTCAAGGCCCCGGCTACCACCCCTGCCGGTCCCGCCACCCCAGTGTATCTTATGCGGCGACGTATACTTGCGGCCGGCGGCTACTCCCGCCGGCCATCCTCGTAGCGGGAGGACCCTGGTGGCGGATGGCCGCGGCTACATCATTCCGGTGGGCGGAGCGGAAGAGAAGATCGGTGACGTCACGATTCTCCGGCGGTTTGCCTCCCTCTGCGGCAACGGATGCCGCATCGCCATCATCCCCACAGCGTCCGAGCTGAGCGACACGGGAGCCCGATACGAGACGCTGTTCCAGCAGCTCGGCGTCGGCCATGCCCAGGCGCTGCCCATCCACGCACGCGAGGACGCGGAGCTGCCCGAGCTGCTGGAGATCCTGGATCACGCCGACGGCATCTTCCTGACCGGCGGGAACCAGCTCCGGCTGAGCACGCTGATCGGCGGCACCTCGATGGCCAAGGCGCTTCGGCGGCGGAACACTGAGGGCGCGCACATCGCCGGGACGTCGGCGGGGGCCGCGTTCCTGTGCGAGCACATGATCGCCTTCGGCAAGGAAGGGGCGTCGCCGCGGGCCAAGATCGTCACGCTGGCGCCGGGGCTCGGGCTCACCAACCGGGTGATCATCGACCAGCACTTCCGCCAGCGCGACCGGCTGGGCCGGCTGCTGACGGCGCTGGCGTACAACCCGTTCGCGATCGGGATCGGGCTGGACGAGAACACGGCGGCGTTCATCGGGCCGGACGACGTGCTGGAGGTGGTGGGCGGCGGCGCGCTGACGATCGTGGACCCCTCGGGGCTCGAGTTCTCGTCGATGGCGCGGGTCCGGAAGAACGACCCGGTGTGCCTGATCGGGCTCAAGCTCCACATCCTGGACCATGGGGCGACGTTCAACCTGCACACCCGGGTGGCCGCCGCCGCCGCGGCGATCGCGCAGCGGGTGTAGTTCGAAGTCGTAGAATGGCCGGTGAGGAATCACCACATGAGGAATGTCTCTGTGGTGAGATTCCAGAAGCAGCTGCCCGTCGGACGGTGCGCCTGAGAGGGAAACGCAATGCGGATTCTGGATAGAGCGGTCTACGTCGGCCCCAGCCTGTACGCGCACTTCCCGGTCATCCGGCTCGAGATCGACCTCGGCCCGCTCGAGGAGTGGCCGTCGGCCAAGCTGGGCCCGGCCTTCACCGAGCGGCTGATCGCCGCGCTGCCGGGGCTGCAGGAGCACGGCTGCTCGTACGGGGAGCCCGGCGGGTTCATCCGGCGCCTGACGGAGGACGAAGGCACCTGGATGGGCCACATCCTCGAGCACGTGGCCATCGAGCTGCAGAACGTGGCCGGCGAGCCGGTGACGTTCGGCAAGACGCGCGGCGCCGGGGCCACCGGCCACTACCACGTGATCTACCAGTACGAGCAGGAGGACGTGGGCCTCGAGGCCGGACGGCTCGGCATCACCCTGCTCCACTCGCTGCTGCCGCCGGAGCTCCGGCCCGAGGGCTCGGTTCCCGGCGACTTCGACTTCGCGGCCGAGCGCGACGAGTTCATCCGCTTCGCCCAGCGCCGGGCGCTCGGGCCGAGCACGATGTCGCTGGTGCGGGCCGCCGAGGAGCGCCGGATCCCGTGGATCCGGCTCAACGAGCAGAGCCTGATCCAGTTCGGCCACGGCCGCTACCAGCAGCGGATCCAGGCGACGGTCACCAGCCGGACGTCCCACATCGCGGTCGAGCTCGCCTCCGACAAGGAGGAGACCAACCAGATCCTGGCCAAGCTCGGACTGCCGGTCCCCCGGCAGCGGCTGGTCCAGCGGGGCGAAGACGCGGTGGCGGCGGCGGAGCGCATCGGCTACCCGGTGGTCGTGAAGCCGTTCAACGCGCAACCACGGGCGCGGCATCTCGATCCACCTGTCGACCGACGAGCAGGTGCGCGACCGCGTTCGAGGTGGCGCGCGAGCACAGCCGGAGCGTCATCGTCGAGAGCTTCATCACCGGCGAGGACCACCGCATGCTGGTGATCAACGGCGAGCTGATCGCGGTGTCCAAGCGGGTGCCGGGCCACGTGGTGGGCGACGGCGAGCACACGATCGCCGAGCTGGTGGACGAGGTGAACCGCGATCCCCGGCGCGGCATCGGCCACGAGAAGGTGCTGACCCGCCTGAGTTCGACCACCAGGCCGAGACGCCTGCTGGCCAAGAAGGGCTACACGCCGCGACACGCGTGCCTCCCGCGGGCGAGCGCGTCTTCCTCCGCTCGACCGGCAACCTGTCCACCGGCGGCACCGCGACCGACGTGACCGACATGGTGCACCCGGACAACGTCGAGATGGCCGTCCGCGCCGTCAAGGCGATCGGCCTCGACGTCGGCGGCGTGGACTTCCTCACGACCGACATCACCGAGTCGTACAAGGACATCGGCGGCGCGATCTGCGAGATCAACGCCGCCCCGGGCTTCCGGATGCACATGGCGCCGAGCGAGGGCCGCGCGCGCGACGTGGCCGGGCCCGGTGCTCGACATGCTGTTCCCGCCGGGAAGCCCGAGCCGGATCCCGATCGCCGCGATCACCGGCACCAACGGCAAGACGACCACCGCGCGCATGCTGGCGCACATCCAGAAGCTGGCAGGGCACCACGTCGGCCTCACCAGCACCGACGGCGTGTACATCGACGGCCAGCGCACCGTCGCGGGCGACATGACCGGCCCGGTCGCCACCCGGATGGTGCTGAGCGATCCGAACGTGGACGTGGCGGTGCTCGAGATCGCGCGGGGCGGGCTGCTGCGCGCGGGCATGGGCGTCCGGCATTGCGACGTGGGCGCGGTGCTCAACGTCAAGTCGGACCACCTCGGCCTCCGCGGCATCGGGACGCTGGAGGACCTGGCCAAGGTGAAGCGGATCGTGGTCGAGGTGGCGCGCGAGACCGCCGTGCTCAACGCCGACGATCCACTCTGCCTCAAGATGGCCGACTACACCTCGGCCAAGCACCTGTGCTACGTCACGATGGACCCGACCCACGCGCTGGTCGGCGAGCACATCCGGGCCGGCGGCCGGGGCGTCGTGCTCGAGTCGGGGATCAAGGGCCAGATGATCACGATCTACGATCACGGCGCCCACATCCCGCTCCTGTGGACCCACCTCATCCCGGCGACGCTCGAGGGCCGCGCGCTGCACAACGTGCAGAACGCGATGTTCGCCGCCGCGATGGCGTTCAGCATGGGGCTCAAGCTGGAGGACATCCGGCACGGGCTCCGCACGTTCGACACCACGTTCTTCCAGGCCCCGGGCCGGATGAACATCTTCGACGAGCACCCGTTCAAGGTCATCCTCGACTACGGCCACAATCCGGCCGCGGTCGAGGCGATGTGCCGACTGGTGGAGCGGCTGGAGCCGACGGGCCGCCGCATCGCGGTGCTGGCCGCGCCGGGCGACCGGCGGGACGAGGACATCGCGGACATCGGCCGGATCGCGGCCGGCCAGTTCGATCGCTACATCCTCCGGCGGGACGACTCGCTCCGCGGACGGAAGCCCGATGAGGTGCCGCACCTGCTGCGCGATGCGCTGCTCAATGCGGGAGTTCCGGCCGAGCAGATCCTGGTCATCCCCGACGAGCAGACCGCCATCGACACCGCGCTCCGGGAGGCGCAGCCCGGCGATCTGCTGCTGCTCTTCGCCGACGCGATCACCCGGAGCTGGAAGCAGGTCATCCAGTTCCGTCCCGAGGCGCCCGCGCGCCTGGTCGAGCGTCCGCGCGCGTCGCGGCCCGAGCCCGCACTGACCGCCGCGCCGATCGTGGACGAGGGCAGACGGGAGTTCGTGCGCGACTCGCGCGGGGTCTGGCTGGCCCGCGAGGAGGCCGACTAGGTGACCGCCCGCCCGACGAGCGCCTGATCGGCGCGCGATGACCGTCACGGATTCTCGCCGGATCACCGGGCGGACGCTGGTGCTCGACCGCCCGGGGGCCGTGCTGGAGATCCATCTCGAGGAGTCGGCCGTCGAGCGCGGCGTCGGCCTGTGGCGGGCGGCCGCGCGCCGGCTGCTCGACGCGGTGGGCTGGTCGGGCGAAGCGCTCGCCGTGCGGCGGTTCGCCGGCGGGGCCAGCCTGGCGCTGACCGCGCCGATCGACGCCCTCTACGCCGCGGTCGAGCTCAACGAGGCCGCGTGGGCTGCCGCCTCCGCCGCCCTCGACGGACACCCTTCCTCATCAGAGCCTGCCGTCGCCGAGCGCCTTCGCCAGGCCATCGCGGAGGAGCGGCGGCCGGCGGTCGTGGCCATGCGCGACGCCGCCCGCGCGCACGAGGTCACCTTCCTCAGCGACGAGGACCAGGTGTCGGTGGGATCGGGGACGGGCGTGTGCGTCTGGCCCGCGGGCGACGTGCCCACGCCGTCCCGGGTGGACTGGGCGGGCGTGCACGACGTGCCGGTCGCGCTCGTCACCGGCTCGAACGGCAAGACGACGGTCGTGCGGCTGCTCGCCGCCATGCTCGAGGCGGCAGGCCGCACGGTGGGGCTCACCTCGACCGACGGGGTCCACGTTGGCGACACGATGCTGGCCGAGGGGGACTACTCGGGTCCGAGCGGCGCGCGGCTGCTGCTGCGCCAGCGGGAAGTCGAGGTCGCGGTGCTCGAGGCGGCTCGAGGCGGACTGCTGCGCCGCGGGCTCCCGGTGGACCGCGCCGCGGTGGCGGTCGTGACCAACATCGCCGACGATCACCTCGGCGAGTTCGGCGTCCAGGACGTCGAGGCATTGGCCGACGTGAAGCTGCTGGTCACCCGGCCGCTCGAGTCCGGGGGAGCCGCCGTGCTGAACGCCGACGACCCACTGCTCCGAGCCCGCGGCGCGGCGCTCGACGTTCCCGTCGTCTGGTTCTCGCTCGAGCCCCCTAGCCCGGACGTGGCGGCGCATCTGGCGGCGGGCGGCCGCGCCGCGCTCCTGGAGGACGATGCGCTGGTCCTGCGCGACGGTCAGTCGCGAACGACGGTCGCGCGAGTCGCGGACGTCCCCGTGGCGCTCGGCGGCGCCGCCCGGCACAACCTGGCCAACGCGCTCGCCGCGATGGGCGCGGCCTCCGTGCTGGGCGTGCCGGTGGCCGCGATGCGGCGGGCGCTCGGGACCTTCGGCCGCGAGGCTGACGACAACCTCGGTCGGGCCACCATCATCGGGCTGGCCGGTGTAACCGTCATCATCGACTACGCCCACAATCCGCACGGGATGGCCGCTCTGGCCGGCATGGTCGCCGCGATCCCGGCCCGCCGGCGCCTCGTGCTCCTCGGCCAGGCCGGCGACCGCTCCGACGAAGCCATCCGGGCCCTGGCCCGGAGCGCCCTGGCCCTCCGACCCGACCGGGTGGTGCTGAAGGAGATGGAGCGCTACCTGCGCGGGCGGGAGCCGGGCGAGATTCCCGGCATCATGGCGGACGAGCTGATGAAGCGCGGCGTCCCCGCCGAGGCGGTCCGGAGGCCGGGAACCGAGCTGGCGGCGGTGCGCGATGCGCTGGAGTGGGCGCGCCCAGGTGATGTGCTGCTGCTCGCGGTGCACCAGGATCGACCGCTGGTCCTGGCGCTGCTCGAGCACCTCCGCGCCTCGGGCTGGCGGCCCGGAGCGCCGGTGCCGGTCGAGGAAACCCGCCCGGGCTAGATCCCGTCCGGTCACCCATCTTTCGACGATGGCCCCCACGCCCCGCCAGCGCCCCTGGATAGCCCTCGGACTGAGCGCCGCGCTCCACGCGGCGCTTCTGGCGTTGAGCGTCCGGTTCACCCGCCCGCCGGCGGAGCCGCCGGAGCCGGAGGAGCGCCCTCGCTCGGCGGAGCCGTCACGGCAGGTGGAGATGGTCTACCTGCCGCCTCCGCCGCGGAAGCCGCCACCGCCTCCACCGCCGGCGCCCGCACCCCAGCCTACGCCGGCGACTCCGCCACCGCCGACGCCGCCCACTCCACCGGAGCGGCTCGTCCCGCCGCCCGAGAAGGAGCAACGCACACCGGAGCCCGACGCGAACGCCCCGCCCGAAGCGCCGCGCACGCAGGGCGAGGAGCCGACCAAGGACGACCCCGCCGGCGGCGAGCGCACCGGCGCGACCGACGCGACGCCCGGCTCACCCGCCCCGGCCGAGAACTCCGCGGCGACCATGGAGTCGGAGGCGCGCCGGATCTTCGGCCGCGCACGCCTGGGCACGGCGCCCGGCGTCGGCCCACGCGCGAGCCGTCCGATGGAGGCGTACCTGCCGGATCATCCCGAGAAGTGCATTCCGAAGGAGCCGCCGCCGCGCGACTCGTCGGCGGCGCAGCAGTTCGGGGTCGTGGTCGGGAAGATCTTTCGGCAGGACAACGGGCGGCCGCTGTCGGGGGCGCACCTGCAAATGCTCGGCACGCCGTACGTGACCTTCACCGACGACGGCGGCGAATACCGGTTCCGCTTCGACATGTCCCTGGTGGACAACTGCCGCACGCAATACGTCCGGGTGACGGCCCCGGGCTACGAATCGCGGCTGCTGGTGCTGCTGGTGGGGCCGAATGTGCGGAGCGAGGACGTGGTACTGAAGAAGAGGTGAGGCGGTCGGTCAGGCGGTCGGGCGGTCAGCGGGGCGCGAGCAGGGCGACGAGCAGCGCCGCGGCCGCGAGTGTCAGGGCAACGCCTGCCGCAGCCCACAGCATTCGCGTGCGGCGCGCGGCCGCGGCGAGCTCGGCCTGGGCGCCGGTTGCGGCCGCGGTCTGGCGCTCCTCGAGCTTCTGCAGGGCGCCGGCCTGGCGCCGCTCCATCTTGTCCAGCCGCTCCGTCACCAGCGCCAGCTCGGCGCGGAGCGCCTCCTGCCCCTCGGACATCTCCTCCATCACGCCTGGCACCGACGCTCCCGCTTCGTCGAACAGCGACTGGCCCATGACCGTCGTGCCGCCGATGACCTCGTCCATGCCCTGCACGAAGTGACGCTGGTGAATCTGCTTGGCGGCATCGGGGCCGGGCTCGGTCGTGGCGATCTGCGCGGCCTTGAGGACCGCGTTCTTGATGTCGCCCCCGCTCCGGGGGTAGGCCTCGGCCAGCGCGCGAAAGTCGACGTCGTCGGCCAGCGGCGTCTTCCGCGGGTGGAGCTGCACCCGCCAGATCCGCTCGCGCGCGTCCACGTCCGGCATCTCGAACATGATGTGGGTGCGGATGCGGCGCTCGAACGCGGGATCCATGTTGGCCGCGAGGTTGGTCGCGAAGATCACCACGCCGGGAAAGGTCTCGAGCTCGTGGAGCAGGACGTTGACGACCGAGTTGGCCTCCCGCTCGACGGCCGCCTGCATCGAAGTGAACCGCCGGCCGGCGATCGCGTCGGCCTCGTCGAAGAAGAGCACGGCGTCCTGGCGCTCGGCCCCGCGGAACACCGACGCCACGTGCTTGGCGGTCTGGCCCACCCAGCGCGACTCCAGCTCGGAGTACCGGACGACGAGCAGCTTGCGGTCGAGGGTGTAGGCCAGCGCTTCGGCGCAGATGGTCTTGCCGGTACCCGGTGGGCCGGCGAAGTGGAACGCGAGGCCGAGGCCGGTCGAGTGCCGCTCGGCGAGCCCCCACTGGCGGAAGATGAGATCGTGCTTCCGCACCAGCGCCAGCGCATGATTGAGCGCGCGGAGGGTCCGCTCGGGCAGGACGACGTCGTCGAACGAGCGCTGCGGCTCGATCGCCTCCACCAGCTCCCGGGCCGGGGCACCGAAGAAGAGATCCCGGATGGAATCGGCCATACCTAAAGATACGACCCCGGCAGCCGGTTCGGAGCGCTATTCCTTCGCGCGGGGCTCGCGAGCCTCGACCCTGGTCACCTGGTCGTCCACGACCTTGCCACCGGTCACCCGGTCCCACGCGTCGCGGACGGCGTCCTTGATCTCCTCCCACGCCGACGGACTGCCGCTCTCGTTCTGGTAGCGCTCCCACCCATTCCGAAGATCCGGCTCGGCGTCGTCCCAGCTCCGGCCCAGGTCGTGGCGAGCGGACTCGAAGCCGTACCGATAGGCCGGACGGAAGCGGTCGTAGTAGTCCGGCCCCAGCGCGTACGGCCGACTGGAGAAGTTCTCCTCCCAGTAGTTGTCCTCGGTCTCCCACGCGGCCTTCCAGTCGCCGCCGAGCTCGTCCTGGTTCTCGTCGCCCTGGATGCGGTTGTCCCGATTGGTGTCGGACATGCTCGCTGCCCCCTGCGGTGCGGTTGATGATGTGCTTCGGACGATTCCAACCTACCGAGGCGAGGCGGGTGTCCCGGTGATCGTCGTCACGATACCTCCGACCTCGTGAATTTCATGATATCTCGAGAGCGGATTTGCGCCGCTCCGCCGACCCCCGCCATACTCCGGGCCTCGAGCTGGACATGTTGCCCCGCCCTACCCGGAGCCACACGATGCCCGTCACCCGTCCCCGCCGATGAGCCGAGCTCCAGCGCGAGTGCTCGCGCTGCGGGCCGTTTTCACCACCGTCGGCTCGGTGGCGCCGGGCATCGCTGCCCGCTGGGCGGAGTCGATCTTCTGCACGCCGCCCCGGCATGAGCCGCGCACCGCGGACGAAGCGTTCCTGGCCCAGGGGCGGCGGTTCACGGTCCGAAGTGAAGGGCAGCGGCTCTCGGCGTGGGAGTGGGGGCACGGGCCGACGGTGGCTCTGGTGCACGGCTGGGGCAGCCGCGCCGGGCGCTTCAGCGTGATGGCGGCCGCGCTGGCCGACGCGGGCTTTCGCGTGGTGGCGTACGACGGCCCCGCGCACGGCGCGTCGACCGGCCGCTTCGCCTCGCTGCCCGAGTTCGCCCGCGCTCTGCGCGCGGTGGCGGAGGAGGTGGGACCGGTTCACGGAGTCGTCGGCCACTCGCTGGGCGGAGCCGCGGTGACCCTCGCGCTCCGCGACGGGCTGGCGGCAGAACGCGTCGTGCTGCTCGCGGCGCCATCCGACGTGGTTCGCTTCTCGACGGCGTTCGCGGACTACCTGCGGCTGACGCCCGTCACCCGAACCGCCATGCGGCGCAACCTGGAGACCCGGCTCCGCATGCGATGGGACGAGCTCCACGTGCCGACGATCGCGGGGTCACTTCAGTACCCCGCCCTGGTCGTTCATGACCGCGGCGACGCGGACGTGCCGTACAGGCAAGGCGTCGAGATCGCGGAGGCCTGGCCGGGCGCTCGCCTCGTGAGCACCGAGGGCCTCGGGCATCGGGCGCTGCTGCGGGATCCGGAGGTCGTCCGGCAGGTGGTTGATTTTCTGAGTGAGGCGAGACCGCGGTGATCGTGATGGATCGGCGAAACGCCGTGGCACCGGGATGGTCGCACGTGCTGTCCACCACCAACGACGTGACGGAGCTGGATCGATTCCGAGAGCGGGTGGGGGCGCCGCGCCAGGCGCTGCAGCTCGGCAATCCGCGCTGGCCGCATCTGGACCTGAAGCTCGAGTCCAGGGAGCGTGCGCTGGCGGACCCCGAGGTCCGCGTGTTCGAGCGGACCTCGGAGATGTTGCGCTACCTGAAGGCGCTACGGGACCCCACCGACTGAGCTCGCGACCGCGGGCTCACGCCCGAACCAGTACCGCCCGCACGGGGGGCGGGGTCAGCAGCCCCGGATGGGTTTGAATCCAGCTGCGAAGGTCGCGCAGGGCCGCGCTGTCACCAGATGTCGTTGGCGCGGCGTTGCTGTCCTGGAACGAAGAGGAGCGGTTCGCGCCCGTGGTGGCGTCGAGCGTATCGCTGGGCAGGCTCGGCGCCAGCTCAGGGGTCGGACCGACGGTGCTCCGGGGGCCATAGTTCGCTTGCAGGGTATCGCTCGGCAATGTCGGACTTGAGCTGCCGGCCTGGGCGGCCAGCGACCGTGCGCCGGAAAGCAGCAGCACGGCCAACAGGATAGGGATGGTACGGCGCACGGGTCCTCCTGGTCTCGGGGTCGAGAGACGTTTCCTCTTCCAATATTCCGTCCGCCCAGGAATCGCGCGCCGGGTACAGCCCCACGCGGCCGTGTGACCAGCGACACACAGGGTCCTAGAGAATCTTCTTCCCAAAAGCGGATTGCACCAGTTCCACCGCGAACGTCGCCGAGGCGTTGCCCTGGTCGAGGATGGGGTTGACCTCGACCATCTCCAGCGAGGTCATGACCCCGGAGTCGTGCAGCAGCTCCATGATGAGGTGGGCTTCCCGATAGTCGAGGCCGCCCTTCACCGGCGTCCCAACTCCTGGAGCCACAGTGGGATCCACGGCATCCAGATCGAAGCTGACGTGGACGTAATCGGTGCCGTCCGTGACGCGAGTGAGTGCTTTCTTCATGATCCGCAGGATGCCGTGCCGGTCCACGTCGGACATCGTATGCACCTGGACGCCGGTCTCCTTCAGCCGGCGCTTCTCCCCGTCGTCCAGGCTCCGGATCCCGACCAAGGCGATGTTGGCCGGATCCAGCTTCGGGCCCTTCCCCCCGATCCCCGTCAGCTTGTCCGGCCCGAACCCGAGCAGCGTCGCGACCGGCATTCCATGGATGTTGCCGGAGGGCGACGACTCGGGCGTGTTGATGTCGCCGTGCGCGTCCACCCAGAGCAGGCCGAGCCGCTTGCCCTGGCGCCGGGCGAAGGCCGCGATGCCGGACACGGTGCCTGCGGCGATGGAGTGGTCGCCGCCGAGCACGAGGGGAAAGTGACCGCGGGTCATGATGCGATCGACCTTGCGGCACGCCACGGTGGCCGCGCGGGCGATCTCCCCGAGGTAGCGGGCGTGGACGTCACCGACCTTGAGCTCCTCCATGTTCTTGATGGAGATGTCGCCCTCGTCGACCACGGTGTGGCCCAGCTCGCGCAGCCGCTCTTCGATCCCGGCGATCCGGATGGCGGACGGTCCCATGTCCACCCCGCGCCGGCCGGAGCCGAGATCCATGGGGACACCGAGGACGTGGATGATCATGCGTAGGACCGGAGCTCCCCTGTGGATGAGTGGCTAGGGGAGAATCTTACCACGCCGCGGTCGCCACCGGACCGCGCTCAGCCGGACCCGACCTCGGAGATCGAAGCCGACGCCCTCCTCCTCGAGGAGCTGCCGCTGGGTCAGCTCGCCGCCCGGAATCGCGCGGCGGCTGACCGCGCCCGAGGCGTTGATCACCCGGTGCCAGGGCAGGGCCGTGGCGGAGGGGAGGGCATGCAGGGCGTAACCGACCTGCCGGGCGTGGCCGGCAAGGCCCGCCAGCTCGGCGATCTGGCCGTAGGTCGCGACCCGCCCGTACGGGATCCGTCGGATGACGGCGTAAATCCGGGCGTAGTTGCCCGCGCCGCCCGCCTTTCGCGGCGCGCTCACCCGCGGCGCCGGGCCCCCGCCACGAGGAGCACGATGCCCCCCGCCACCGCGAGGGCGCCGACCCACGCGGGCACGTCGCGGCGTTCCTCCATCGAGGCCTGGAAATCGCCGACCTTGAGCACGCTTTTCTGGGAGGTGAAGCTGAGCCCTCGGAGGAGCACAAACCCGCCGAGGGCCAGCAGAACGAGGCCAACGATTGCGAGAGGGCGCATGGGTCCTAATGTAACGGCGGTCGGACCGCCCGACCGCCTGACCATCCACCCCCCTAGCTCACCGCCGGAAACGCGGTGATCTCGAGCGTCTCGCTCTCGCCTGCGTCGAGCTGCACGCTGTTGAAGTACAGGTAGTCGAGACCGACTTCGGCCGGCGTGGCACGTACGTCGTAGCAGCCCGCCGTCAAGCCGAACGAGGTCTGCTCGCCGCCCGACAGGACGCTTGCGCCAAGCACGTCCGCACCCCAGGAGCTGCTGCCGCACGCGCGGTAGCGGAGGAACAGTACGGTGCCGGTCGAGGCGTGGTTGACCACGGTCACCGTCGCGTTGCCCGAGGGCGTCGGCGTCGGACCGGTGGAGCTGTCGTCTCCGTCGCCACCGCAGGCGGCGGTGAACACGGCCAGCGTGGCGGCCAGCGGCAACAGACGGCGGCTGATGGTGCGGATGGTCGAGCGCATGGGTGAAGCCTCCGGACTGCGTGTGAAAGTGACGTGCGTGAACCTTCTCGATCACAGACCTTCGGCCAGCGCCTCGATCACAGCGAGACGCGGCAGGAACACCACCGTGGCGGAACCGGCAAGGCCCGGCCGATGAAGCTGGAGTCGCTGCTCGAGCGGGACGTTCCGCCGCGCGCCATCGCTCACGATCCCGCTTACCCGCAGATCGCCGGTGCGCCAGTTCATGCTGCCGCTGAGCTCGGCCGCGAAGGAGCGGCGATCGTCATCGGCCGCATAGAGCAGCCGCACGTTGACCGGCCAGACCGGCATCCGGCGCTCGCCCGTGCCGCCGGCGTACTCCAACCGGATCGTCACCAGGGCGGACGCCTGACCCTCCGCGTGACCCCGCCAGACCAGATCGACCCCTTCGGCGCCGATCCCCGCGTACTCCACCTCGAAGGCCAGGGTGTCGGGCAGCGTGGGCAACGGGCTCGCCGCCGGCACACGCCCCGCGCCCAGCCCCGCGGCACCCGCGCTCGCGCCGAGGCAGAGCACGAGCAGGGCGATGCGACGCGTGGTGGACCGGTCGAGCGGCACGGCTGCCTCCTGGATCTCGGTGACGGTCCGCGAAGTCGCGGGCCGCGTGTTGCATGGCCGAGAGTTTAGGAGCGGCAGGTCACGCCGATCTCAACTCGATCTCAATCGTCCGGGCGGAGGGATCAGCGGCTGGTGGGCAGGATGCCGACGCGGTCGGCGAGGTAGCGGGCGATGGTCGAGCTGTCGACCTCGGTCCCGGCGAGCCCGACATAGCCGTCGGGCCGGAGGAGGTAGAACGCGCGCGGCGGGATGCCCACTCGCGCGAGCTCCTGGTCGTTGATCGGATCGGAGGGAATCGCGAGCGTGCGGATGCCGTGGCCGGCCGCCGTGGCCGGCCCGGCCTGTCCGATCAGGATCAGGGTGAATTGGGTGTCGTCGAGCGCAGTGTAGAGATCCTCGACCGGTCCGCCGGCCGCGAGCTTGAGGTTTACCCACGGGAAGCGATCGCCGGCGCGCGGCGCGCGGGCGGGGAGCCCCGGCAGCGTCTCCGACAGGCGGCTGTCGGGGTACCGGATACCGATCTGGGCGATGGTCATGAAGGCGAGGGTGCGGACGCGCTGGAACCGCATGGCCAGCGCCGCCATCCGCGCGATCACGCGGGTCCTGGCCAGCCCGGCCAGGCGGGTGGGCGAGACCACCAGGCTGAACATCCGGTCGGTCGTGCTCAGCAACCGCTCCGCCACCGGGATGCGCTCGTCCTCGTACGAGTCGAGCAGGGCCGGACTCGCCCGGCCGCTGGTGACCAGGGCCAGCTTCCACCCCAGGTTGTACGCGTCCTGCAGGCCGGTGTTCATCCCCTGCGCGCCGACGGGACTGTGGACGTGCGCCGCGTCGCCCAGCAGGAAGCAACGGCGCTCGCGGAAGCGCTCGGCGCGGCGGTGATGGATCCGATAGGTGGAGAACCAGGTGCAGGCTTTGACGATCAACGCGTCACCCGCTTCCCGCCGAATCGACGGGATGACGTCGTCGAGGCTCACGTCGTCGCGGCCGCGAAGGGCGGCCGGCAGGATGCCGACGATCCGCCAGTGATCGGTGCCGCGCATCGGAAAAAAGAGGTGGAACCCGTCGCGCCAGAGATACACGTTGAGCTCGTCGGGCACCATCGGACCCTGGAGCTCGGTGTCGGCCACGAAGAAGACGTGCTCGTACGCCGCGCCCTGGAAGGGGATCCCGTTGAGCTCCCGCACCGCGCTCCGCGCGCCGTCGCATCCGGCCACCCACGCCGCCGCGAGGTCCCGAACCGAGCCGTCCGCTTGCCGGACCCGGGCGGTGACACGATCGCCCCCCTGGGTCAGGCCCACCAGCTCGGTGTTCCAGCGGACCGACTGGCCCCACCGCGGCAGCAGGTCGCCGAGCAGCCGCTCGTTGTCGTCCTGACCGAGGATCAGGAGGTACGGGAACGGGCTGAGGCCGCGGCCGATGTCGCCCACGGGCACGCGTGCCATCCGGCGCCCGCCGGCCCACATGTCGGCCGCGACGGCACGCTTCCCGAGCTCGACCGCCCGCTCAGCGATGCCGAGGTGCGAGTAGATCTCGAGCGTGCGCGCCTGCACGCCGAGGGCGCGAGTCTGGAGGGCCGGACCGGCGTGGCGGTCGATGATGATCGCGCGAGCGCCCACTCGCCCGAGCTGGTTGGCGAGCATCAGGCCGGTCGGGCCGGCGCCGACGATCAGCACGTCGGTGTCCGTCATCGGGCCTCGCAGCGGGGAAAGAGAGTCAGACAATCTGCAACACTGACCGTCGCGCGGGGAAGACTTGCGCGCTAGGTGGCCGGGGCGAGCTCGGAGGAGATGGTTCGGAAGCGAGGATGCCGGCGGAGCGGCGTCCAGATCGGGTCGCTGCGCAGCTCGGCCGGCGTGATCCAGTTGGGCACGGCGAGCAGGCGCTCGAGGATCGCGATCGCGCGGTCGTGCCGGCCCGCGACCATGTACACCATGGCGAGGTTGGTCTGCAGGAAGGGTCCCGAGACGGCGTCCTTCTCCAGCGGCAGCCGCTCGACCGCCCGCTCGGCCACGCGGATCGCCTCATCGTGGTGGCCCAGATGGGAGTAGGCCAGCGCCAGGATGGCGAGATTCTTCTCGTCGTCCGGCCGCGCCCGGCGCCGCGGCTCGAGCAGGACGCGCGCCGAATCGGCCTGCGCTCGCTCCGCGGCCGCGTCACGCCGGAACATCGCCGCCTCCGCCTTGAGCAGATGATACCGGCGCGCTGTCGCCGGCGTAGCTTGGAGAGCGACAAGCCGTTCAGCATCCCGGCGAAACTGCTGTCGGCCGTGACGAGCGAGGCGGAGATCCGGTCGCCGGTGAGCAGCCCGGGGGCGAACCGTCCGGCCTCGATCCGTGCGAGTCCCCGGTGCAGCATGGCGCGGGCGGCGCCGAGGTCGCCGCGCCAGCTCATGTACATCCACGCCAGGTAGATGTACGGATTGTTCCAGTCGGGCGAGAGCGTCCGCGCGCGGTCGAGGTAGTGCTCGGCCTCGGGATAGAGGTGGAGCGAGAAGTAGTTGTCGCCCGCCTCGAAGTTGCGGACGCCCGAGCGCGGATCGTAGCGCAGCGCCTCCACGAAGCGCGCGAGCGACTCCTCCCAGCGGCCCTGCCGGCGCTCGACGTAGCCGATCGCCTGGAGCAGCTCGCTGTTGCTCGGCTGCTGCCGGCGCGCGAGCTCGAACTCGCGGATGCGCGCCCTCGTAGTCCAGCTCGCCCCAGTAGCGATAGAAGCCGAGCGCCACGTGGGTCTCGGGCGCGTCCGGGGCGAGCGACTGCGCGGTCTCGGCCGCCTGCTTGGCCAGCTTGAGCCGGGCGTCGGTGCGGTCGTAGTGATGCCAGTAGATCTGCGCGTGCACCCGGCTCAGCCGGGCATGGCCTGGGCGAAGGCCGGGATCGGCCGCAACCGCCTGCTCGAACAGCTGCGCCGCGTTCCGCAGGTCGAAGGCCTGGTTGGTGCGGGCGAGGTAGTTCATGCCCTTGAGGTAGAAGTCGTACGCCTCGGCAGTTCTGCGTCCCGGTGGCGGCCAGCGCGGCCCGTTCCGGTGCCCGGAGCGCCACGTCCAGCGCCACCGTCACCCGCTCCGCGATCTCCGACTGCAGCCGGAACACTTCCCCCAGCGCCGCCTCGTACGTCGCCGCCCACAGGTGGCTGTCGTCCCTCACCCGGATCAGCTGCGGCGTCACCCGCAGCCGCCCCACGCCCCCGCGGTCCCGCGCCCAGCGCACGCTCCCCTCCAGCACGTAGTCCGCCCCCAGCTCGGCCCCGATCGCCCGCACCGACTGGGTGCTGCTCCGGTACTGGTCGGCGCTGGTCCGGCTGATCACCCGCAGCCCCGAGAGCCCGGCCAGCCGGCTGGTGATCTCCTCGGTCAGCCCGTCGGCGAAGTACTGGTCCCCCGGCGGGCCCAGGTTCTTGAACGGCAGCACCGCCACCACCCGCGGGCCCGAAACACCACCCGCGGCTCCGCGTCGCAGCGTGAGCCCCGCGGCCACGGCGGCGGCCGCGAGGACCAGGGCGGCCACCGCGCCGGCCCACCGCGCCGAGATCCCGCGGGGAAGCCACGACCGCCGCGTAGGCGGCGCCGATGGCGCTGGGGTGGGCGGCGGCTCGTCGGCCGTCGCGAGCACGGTCGCGAACGCATCCACGCTCTCGAACCGGTCGTCGGGCTGGCGGGCCAGGGCCCGGTCGAGCGCGCGCTCGACCGACGCCGGCACGTCCGGCCGAACCTCACGGATGGGGGTGGCGAGCTCGGTGAGCCGTCGAACCATCAGCGCGCGGGCGTTCGCGCCCTCGAACGGCGGGCGCCCCGTGATCGCCTCGTAGAGCACCGTGGCCAGCGAGTAGAGATCGCTCCGGGCATCCACGATCTCGTCGCCCGCGGATTGCTCCGGGCTCATGTAGGCGGGCGTGCCGAGGGTGACGCCGCTCTCGGTGAGCCGCTGGTTCGTCGCGCTGTCCACCGCGTACGCGATGCCGAAGTCGGTGAGCAGGGCGAAGCCGGTGGAGGAGATGAGGATGTTTTCGGGCTTGAGGTCGCGGTGGATCACCCCCAGCGCGTGCGCGTAGCTCAACGCCGACGCCACCTCCCGCCCCACCTGCACCGCCGCCCCCACGCTCAGCCGCCCCGGCCCCCGCAGCCGGTCCCGCAACGACCCCGTCTCCACGTACGGCATCACGTAGTACAGCCGCCCCGCCGCACTCCCCGAGTCGAACAGCGGCAGGATGTGCGGATGGTGCAGCCGCGCCTGGGTCCGGATCTCCCGCTGGAACCGCTCCACCCCCAGCGCCGCCCCCAGCGCCGAGTGCAGCACCTTCAGCGCCACCCGCCGCCCGTGCCGCAGGTCCTGGGCGAGATACACCGTGGCGCTGGCCCCCCGCCCCAGCTCCTCCTCCAGCAGGTAGCGGTCGGCCAGCGCGTCGGCGAGACGCCCCAGCGCCTCGTCCGTCATCGAGCGGCCTGGAGCGCCTCGCGCGCCTCGCGGGCGCTCTGGTAGCGGTCGGCGGGAAGGCGGGCGAGACAGCGGGCGAGCAGCTCTTCGAGCGCAGGCGGCACGCTCTCGCGGAGGGACCGGACCGACGGCGCGGCCTGGGTGAGCTTGCGGCTCAACACCGAGGCGAGGCTGGCACCGCCGAAGGGCGGCTCGCCGGCGAGCAGCTCGAACACGACGCAGCCGAAGCTGTAGAGATCGCTCCGCTCGTCGGCGGTGGTCTCGCCCGCGAGCTGCTCGGGCGAGAGATAGGCCGGCGCCCCGATCGTCACCGCGGTGCTGCCCGCGGTGCCGCGCGAGGCCGCGACGTCGAGCGCCTCGACCAGTCCGAACGAGGCGACCGAGAGGCCCGTGCGCCCGAGCAGCACATGCTTGGGGCGGAGATCGCCGTGCCGAACGTCGCGGCCGTGCGCGTAGACCAGGACGTCGAGCAGGTCGCCCGCGATGCGCACGGCCTCGGGCAGCGGGAGCTGGCGGTCGCGCGCGAGGCGGTCGCGCAACGAGACGGCGTCCACCGGCGCGGTGGCGAAGTAGAGCACGCCGTTGAGCAGCCCGGCGTCGCGGATCGGCACGATGCGCGGCTCGTGCAGCGTGGCCATGTGCTCGAGCGCCGCCAGCACCCGGTCCACCGGCGCCAGCGACGCGAGCCTCGGCGTGAGCACGTGCAGCTCCACGGGCCGGGTGTCGCGCCGATCCCGCGCCGCGAAGGTCAACAGCATCGTGCTGTCGCCCGTGCGATCGGCGACCTCGTACCGCTCCGCCAGGGCGCGGCGGATCTCCTGCAGCTCGCGCGCGGCCGCCGCCTTCGCCTCCTCGACCCCGGCCGACGCGCGGCTCCGAAGCGGCGCGGGTCGGGCGTCGCTCGGCGCGGAGACCTCGCCGGCGCGAAGGCGGACCAGCCAGGCATCGACCGCCGGGTCGGGCTCGGTCTCGAGATGCTGACGTACGAGCGCCGAGTGCACACCGGCGAACTGGAGCGCGCCCACGCGGTCGCCCGAGGCCACGAGCGACTCGATCAGTCCGACGGCCGCCGTGGTGCTGACCGGATCCGCCGCGGCGAGCCGGCGCCACCAGCGGGCCGCGGCCGCGTGATCCTGCCGTCCCGCCGCGGCGAGCGCGAGCGCCTCGAGCGCCGCGGCGAACTCGCGCGCGTGGCGCCGGCGCTCGGCGTCCGCCCACTCGTCGAACTCGGGCGCCTGCTCCAGCCGGAAGCCTTCGAGAAAGGGCCCACGATGGAGCCGCGCCACCCGCTCGTGCGCGCCCTCCTCGACCGCGTCGAGCAACTCGCCCACGTCGCTGGTGATCCGCTCGGGGTTGAGCTGCAGCGTCGACGAGCCGAGGAACACGTCGTCCCCCCCGAGCGAGCGGCGCACGACGTGGAGCGCCTGATAGAGGGAGTGACGTGCCGGCTCGGGCTCACTGCCGGCCCAGAGCAGCGCGAGCAAGCGGTCGCGGCCGACGCCCCGCCGTCCGGCAGCGGCGACGACGGCCAGCAGCGCCAGCCGGCGGCGCTGGGCGGCCGGGCCGGTATGCAGCTGGCCGTCCTGGTGAAGGACCAGCCCGCCGAACGTGCTCAATCGAAGCATGGTGGGAGAAACTTATCGTCCGGCGCGGGAAGAGCTACTCTCGGCCGCGCGACGCGTGCGCGCGGGTGTCGCCTCGCGGTCAGGCTGGCGACGGCCGGGCCTCCGGCACCCGCTTCGTCTCCTGCACGATCCGCACGGCGCCCCGCTGGGGCGCGATGCCGCTGCCGCGCCGGTCGGCCCATGTCTGGGTGAACTCCGCGCCATAGAGCAGGATCATCGCCGAGTAGTAGATCCACACGAGCAGCACCGCGAGCGATCCGGCGGCGCCGAATGCCTTCCCCGGGTTGCTCCGGCCGAGATACAGGCCGATGAGGAACTTGCCGGCGACGAAGAGCACGGCGGTGACCGTCGCGCCCACCCACACGTCGCGCCAGGCCACCTTGGCATCGGGGAGGACTTTGAACAGCGCCGCGAACAGCGCGGTGATGACGACCAGGGACAGCGCCTGGTTGAGCGCCTGCAGCAGCGTCGTGGAGACGCCGTCCGGGAGCATGTGGCCGAGCGCACCGCCGAAGGCGGTGAGGGCCGCGCTCAACGCGAGCGAGACGAGCAGGAGGAACGCGACGCTCAGGATCATGCCGAACGAGAACACGCGCTTGAGGAGGAACGCCTTGAGCCCGCCCTGCGCGGGGTCGGGGGCGACCCCCCAGGCCCGGTTGAGCGAGGCCTGGAGCTGGCCGAACGCCCCGGAGGCGCCGAGCGCCAGGGCGACGGCGCTGAGCACCGTCGCGAGGACATTGCCCGATCCCGGCGCCTGCGCCTGCTCGAGAATGCTGCGGATCTGCGCGGCGGCGGTGGCGCCCATGAGCGCGTTGAGCTGCGCCTCGATGTGCCCCCGTATGTCCTGCGGATCGAGGATTGCGCCCAGCAGGACGAGGATCAGCACCAGCAGCGGAGGCAGCGCGAAGATGGTGTAATAGGAGAGCGCCGCGGCCTGGGTCGGGCAATCGTCGGCGAGAAACTCCTCGACGCTGTCGCGAACGAGCGCGACGCTGTCCTTCAGCATCGGTCACCGACCTCGATGGCGCGCCGCGGCCTGGATCCGCCGCCGGCGGCGGCGACGCACCAGCAGGGACAGGGCGCCGAGCGTGACGGCCGTGACCGCCAACGGGCTCCGCGCCACGTAATCCCGGACCCGATTGGCCGTCGTCCGGACCTGGCCACCCAGCTCGGCGACGACGTCCTGGGCCTTCTCGGCCACCGCTTCCTTGGCCTGGCGCTTGAGGTTCGCGGGATTGAGGCGATCGGTCAGCTCATCGAGGTGGGTGCTCATGCGATCCCGGGTGCGCTCGATCTCCCGCTCGATTTCCTCCGGGGACCGCTCGAGGGTCTTCATGCTCGGGTCCTGCCGCGAATCGCTCATGACTGCTCCTTTCGAACCGGCCTTACCATGGCGGTCCCGGTCGCACGGCTGCGGTGCGCCAAATCACCGGCCACCCGCCGCAGCCGGCAATTCACGACCGCCGAGGGGTCAGCTGGCGGCCTCGAGCCGCGCCACCGGCGTGTCGCCGGCGAACAGCGTCAGCTTCGATCCGGCGATCTCGTACCGAGTGGTCGCCCCGATGGCCTTCAGGAACTTCCCCTCGGTCTCCATCTCCGGGCACGCCATCTTCGTGGTGGCGAGCGGCCCGAACTTGAGCGACCCGCCCTCCAACTGGTACGTCCCCATCATCCGGTTGCACCCGGCATTGCCCTGAATCTTGTGACCGTCGGCCACGAGGTGGAACCCGGCCCGCTTGCCGGCTTCGCCCGCCGCGACCGGTTGGCCGTCCAGCTCGACCAGCGCCCACTCGGTGCCCTCGAGGGCCGCGGCCGAGTCCGGCGTGGCCGGGGTTTCGGAGGCCGCGGGCGGTGCAGCGGACGGGGTCTCCGCGGCCGGCTTCTCGGTGCGCGGTGGCGCCGGACAGGCGACGAGGGCCACGAGGGCCACGAGGGCAATCATGGATTCCAGTTTCATCGCGCCGATCCTCCCGCATTGAAATGTTTCGCCAGCTGCAAGACGCGGCCTCGCGCCGGCAGCAGCCGGTTCCGTTCGTCCAAACATTCGTCAATCCTGCCCGCGAACCCTCGACGCGCAAGGCTTCCCGCGCGCGCTCCATGTTATACTTCGTGCCGCCAACCCGTTCGCCCCCCAGGAGAGGACCTTGCCGATCGAGCACGACCCGAGGCGCACCACCACGCCTGCGCCGCGCTTTGCGCCCGCGCCGGCCGCCGACGCGTCGGCCGCCATGCGCGCGGCGGCGCTGGTGATCCAGGTGGCCTCGCTCGCCATCGTGCTCGCGGCGTTGCCGTATCCCATCTTCCAGCTCGACCGCTACACCTTCCCGAAGGAGCTGGTGCTCGGCGTCGCCGCGCTCGCGGCGTCCCTGCTCTGCCTGTCTTCCGCCCGCCGGCTCACGGTGTTCATGGTGGACGTCCTCCTCGGCGGGTTCCTCGTGCTGTCGCTCGCGTCGACCCTGCTCGCGACCAACGGCTGGCTGGCCTTTCGCGCGCTGGGCGTGAGCCTCGCGGGCGCGGCGCTGTTCTGGTGCGCCCGGACGATCGCGCGGTCCGGCCGGGGTGAGGCCCTGCTCCTCGCGCTGGCCGCCGCGGTGGTACTGGGCTCGGTCACCGGCCTCGCGCAGGCCTATGGCCTCGTCGAGACCAACCTCGCCAGCCTGACCCGGGCGCCGGGCGGGACCTTCGGCAACCGGAATTTCATGGCCCACCTCGCCGCGATGGGCCTGCCCCTCCTCCTCTACGTCTCGGTGGCGTCGCGCTCGCGGGCCGGGTTCGCGCTCGGCAGCGTGGGGATAACGCTGGCCGCCGCCGCGCTGGTGCTCTCCCGGTCGCGCGCCGCGTGGCTGGGCGCGGTCACGTGTCTCGCCTTCCTCGCGGCCGAGGGACTCTGGGTGGGCCGGCTGTGGGAGGACACGCGGCTCCGCCGGCGCGTCGGGCGGCTCGGCGCGCTGGCGGCGGCGGGGCTGGCGCTCGCGCTGATCCTGCCGAACCGGCTCAACTGGCGCTCGGACTCGCCGTACCTCGAGTCGCTGACCGGCGTCGCCAACTACAAGGAAGGCAGCGGACGAGGCCGGCTCATCCAGTGGGGCAACACCCTCGCCATGGCGGCCAAGCACCCGCTGCTCGGCGTGGGTCCCGGCAATTGGCCTGTCTTCTATCCCGCCTACATGTCGAAGGGCGATCCGTCCTTCGACCGGGACGACATCATTCCCACCAACCCGTGGCCCAGCAGCGACTGGATGGCGACCGTGTCCGAGCGTGGGTTCGTGGCGCTCGCGCTGCTCGCGCTCGTGGGCGGCTCGATCGCGCTCGGCGCGTGGACGCGCCTCCGCCGCGGCCCACCGGAGACGCCGGCGCTGGCCGACCTGACGATCGTCGCGACCCTGCTCGCGGTGGCGGTCGTGGGCGCGTTCGACGCGGTCCTGCTGCTGCCGGTGCCCACCTTGTTCGCGTGGACGCTCATCGGTACGCTGGCCTCGTCCGCGCGTCCCGTGGGCGAGATCCCGCTCACCCGCCGCGCCCGCCGCGGCGTCATGATCGCGGTGGCGGTGGTCGGCGCACTGTTCGTCGGGCGGAGCGCCGCGCAGACCGTGGCCATGGGCGTGTTCGCCGACGGCCAGCGCCGCGCGATGGAGTCGGCGCTCACGATCGACCCGGGGAGCTATCGCATCCGCATGCTGCTCGGCCGCGCCTGGGCGCGGGCCGGCCGCTGTGACCGGGCCGTGCCGCACGCCAACGCTGCACGCAAGCTGTTTCCGAATCATCCCGCGCCGGTGCAGCTCCTGCGCGCGTGCGGCGTCCGCCCGCGCCGATAGCGCCTGCCGCGGGGCCGAGCGGGAGCGACCCCTGTGTCGCTCATCACCGCTTATCCACCAGCGGAACCTCCATATAACGACAGAGCTCATTTGGCCGACTTCATACGTGGCCGACTTCACACGGAGGTCCGCATGCGTACCGTGCTCGCCGCTGGCCTGATCGTTTCCGCCGTCACGCTCGCGGGGTGCGGGGGCGGCGGCCCCCACATCAACCCCGACGCCAAGCCCATCGCCGGCCGCTGGAACGCGACCATCGCCACGCCAGCGGGACTGGCGGGCGCACTGCAGGTGTCGGGCACGGGATGGATGGGCGCGAATCCTAAGGAAGCGACGGAAACCGAGGCCTACGTCTCGATCGAGAACGCCTCGCCGGGCGGCCAGCATCCCTGGCACGTGCACCGCGGACAGTGCGGCTCCGACCAGGGCATCTTCGGCGCGGCCGACGCCTATCCGATCCTGAAGGTGGGCGGCGACGGCAAGGCGCACGCCGAGGCCAAGCTGGAGGTCCCCGCGCCGGTCCAGGGGCAGTACTTCATCAACGTCCACGCCTCGAAGACGAACATGGCGACTATCGTGGCGTGCGGGAACCTGGCGCCGCCCGCCCCGTAGCTACGGCGCCGACGGCGTCGGGCGGATCGCCGCTCTGAGCGTGGCCGCCAGCCACTCGGCTTCGCGCTTGTCCCGAACGCCGCGGCCGGCGGCCGCGCGTTTGCCCGCGGTCGTCACCAGGGTCACGTCGTAGTACGTCGTCGTGCCGGCCTGCGCGCCGATCTTCGTCGTCACGTCCGCCACCTCCGTCACCGGGAAGCTTCGTTCCCGGTTCGCCCCCAGCCACCCGCTCGCCACCGTCACCCGGCCGTCGCCGACCGTCACCCGGGTGACGGTGAGCCAGGCGTCGAGCACCACGATCGCGAGCAACACGCCGAACGCGCCGAATACGATTGGGAAGATGATCGGTGCGTGCAGGGCTATGGTGAGCCAGATCGCGCCGGCCCAGAGCGCGGCGAAGGCGGTCAGCCCGATGGCCATACCCGGGTTGCGACCGCGGGGATAGTAGATCTCCGTACCGCGACGCGTGGTGGCGACCTCGATGCGTGACGTCGCGGGCTGGCGGTACCGGGCCGGGACGGCGAACGCCTCGGCGACCGCGACCTCGGCCGGCGTGCGCGGCTGGTCGCTGGCGGCTGTGCGGAAGACGGGTACCTCGAAGCTGACGGCGTAGTCCACCCCGGGCACCTCACCACTCACGTCCAACCGCCAGAGCACCCGGTCGCCGCCCCGGCCCGGGTCGCTCGGCACGGCGTCGGCCGGGATGGGAAACGCCACCGGCACGCCGACGCCCGTCGGCGGCACCCGGCGCTCCTCCTGCCACAGGACCGTCTCCGACGTCGATCGGTTGCGCCCGCTCCCGCTCGTCACCCGCCGGATACAGCTCAGGGTCAGGTGGAATCCTTCGGGAGGGCGGAGCCCCATGGGTGTCCGGACCAGTCCATCGAGCGCATGCCCCACCGGCGCCGGCACCGTGGTCAGCTCCAGGGTGGAGACGCCGAAGCGGCGATAGCGCGCGGTGGCCCTGATGGCCCACACCAGCAAGCCGATGCCCGCGAGGGGAAACAGCAGTCCGATCAGCGCGAGATGGTTGTGCTCTCGAATCGCCGACCGCACGGCGAGCACCGCGCTGGGCAGGCTGATGAGGTTCCAGAGCGCGGTAAAGACCCACGCCGACCACATGGCGGCGCGGGATGAATCGGTCACCCGGCGAGCGGCCCAGTCCTCCCGCCACAGCCACGGCGTGGCCGGATGCCGCGCCTCGCGGGCCAGCGCCTCTTCCGCGCGCCGCCGCCCGGCGAGCACCGTGGCGATGCCGCCGATGCCCACGCCGCCGAAGGTCAGCGCGAAGATCGCGAGAAAGCCCGCCTGTTTGTAGTCGCCCTTGCCGAGCGCGGCGACCAGTTGCACCGTCGCGAACACGCCGACCGCCGCGAACGGCAGCAGAAACAGTACGACGCAGCCTATGGCGGTGCGCGCGGAGACGGCCTTCGGCGCCGGCGCGGTCACGCCGACCCGGTCGCGATCGGCGTGTCCGCCCGGCCGCCCCATTCGGTCCACGACCCGTCGTACACCGCCGTGCCCTCGCGTCCCAGCACGTGCAGCGCGAGCGCCAGCGTGCAGGCACTCGTGCCCGAGCCGCAGGTGGCGACGACCGGGCGCGCGGGATCGATGCCGGCCTCCGCGAGCCGACGGCGCAGCGTCTCCGGCGGCAGCAGTGTGCCGTCGGGCGCGACGAGCTCGGTGTGGGGCAAGCTGCGGCTGCCGGGGATGTGTCCGCCGCGGAGTCCCGGACGCGGCTCGGGATCGACCCCCGCGAACCGGCCGGCGGGACGCAGGTCCACGACCTGCTCGGCCCGGCGCTCGAGGTTGGCCCGGATGTCCGCCAGGCTCCGGACCACGCTCGGGTCGAGCCGCGCGGTGAACCGCGCGGCCGGCAGCCTCACCGCGCCCTGCTCCAGGGGCCGGCCTTCGGCGCGCCACTTGCCTATGCCGCCGTCGAGGACCGCGGTGCGAGCGTGACCGAACGCGCGGAAGGTCCACCACGCGCGAGCGGCGCTGATGTTGGTGCCCGAGCCGTCGTAGACGACGAGGTCGTCAGCGTCGGCCAGGCCCAGCGCGCTCATCTGCCGCGCGAACCGATCCGCCGGCGGCAGCATGTGCGGCAGGGTGGTCGTGGGATCGCTGGTGGCATCGAGATCGAAGAAGACCGCGCCCGGGATGTGGCCGGCCGCGTACTCGGCGGGGGCGTTCCGCCCGGCCGCGGGCAGATACCAGGAGGCATCGAGCACCCGGAGGCCGGGCCGGCCCAACCGCTCGGCGAGCCAGCCGGTGGACACCAGCGCCGGCAGCGCCTCGGCGGTCACGGGATGAGCAGCACCTTCCCCGTCGTGCGGCGGCCCTCGAGCTCGCGCTGCGCGTCGGCGGCCCGCTCCAGGGGAAACTCCGCCCCGATCCGCACGGTCAGCGAGCCGTCGGCCACCCAGCCCAGCACCTCGTCGGCCCGCTCGATCAGCTCGGCGCGGCTCGCGGTGTAGTGGCCCAGGGTCGGACGGGTGAGGAAGAGCGAGCCCTTCTGGGCGAGAAGCTGCGGATCGAGCGGTTCGACCGGACCGCTGCTCTGTCCGCACAGCACCATGTAGCCGCGCGGGACCAGGCAGTTGAGGCCTTTCCCGAACGTCGTGCGGCCCACCGAATCGTAGTTCACGTGGACGCCCGCGCCGTTGGTCAGGCGCTTGACCTCGGTCTCGAAATCAGTCTGGGTGTACAGGATGACGTCGTCCGCGCCCGCCTGACGCGCGAGCGCCGCCTTCTCCTGCGTGGACACAGTGCCGATGACCCGGGCACCACGCCGCTTCGCCATCTGCGTGAGCAGGAGGCCGACGCCGCCGGCCGCGGCATGTACGAGGCACGTGTGATCGCGCGAGAGCGGGAACGTCGACGTCGTCAAGTAGTGCGCGGTGAGACCTTGCAGCATCACGGCTGCGGCCTGCTTGACGCTCACCCGGTCGGGGATCGGCACCAACCGCTCGGCCGCCGCGAGCGCATACTCGGCATAGGCTCCGAGCAGGTTGACCGACGCGACGCGATCGCCCACGCGAACGGTGGAGACGCCGGGACCGACGGCTTCGACGGTCCCGGCCCCCTCCGAGCCAAGCGTCGCGGGCAGCGAGACCTTGTACAGTCCGGTCCGGTGATAGACGTCGATGAAGTTGAGGCCCACGGCTTCGACGTGGACCAGCGCCTGGCCGGGGCCCGGCTCTGGGACCGGCACCTCCTCGACTCGCAGGGCGCCGGCGTCGCCGGTGGCGTGGACGCGAACGGCCTTCACGCGTGCTCCTCGTTGGCGTAGGGGGAATCTGTCAGCACGACGGGGGCGAGCGCCATGCGCCCGCCCCCGTCGCCCTGCGCTCCCGTGGTTCCGTCAGACGCCGACCAGCCGCCGCTCCGGCCCGACGTAGTCCGGGTCCATCCGCGCCCGGCGCTCGCGGCCGGCGTAGGCATCGCTCGCGCCTGCACCGCCGACACCGGAGTCGGGCGCGCCGATTCCGGCCGCCTCCAGGCCCGCGAAGCGGGGATCGCCAATGGTGGACGTGTCCGCCAGATCGATCACGGCGGCGTCACGCTCGCCGAGGACGTAGCGTCCGCGCCCCGACGGTCCGAAGTCGACGCCGTGCCGATCGAGGATGCCGAGCGCCTCGTCCGTCCGCGCGCCGGCGTTGACGGTCACCAGGGTGCGGCCGGACCGGAGTCCGCTGTCGAAGTGCTGCGCATCGGCCTCGGGGACGCCCATGCCCATCAGCGCTCCGATGACCCCCCCGGTGGCGGCGCCCAAACCCGCGCCGGTGAGGGCGGACGCGAGCACGCCGCCGACCACGATCGGCCCGACGCCGGGAATCAGGAGCGAGCCCAGCAGCCCGATCAGCCCGCCAATCAGCCCGCCGCTCAACGCGCCCGCCGCGGCGCCTTCGGCCGCCGTGCCGCCGGTGGATTCGAGCAGGTCGCCCTGCTCGTTGGGATCCTGCATTGCCACGCCGATCCGGTCGTCGCTGAAACCGGCCTGCTTGAGGTCGCGAATGGCCGACTCCGCATCGCTCCGCCGGGGGAACAGGCCGACCACCGTTCGGCCGGTGTCTAGCTGCTCGTCGTGTGCCATGGACTCGTCTCCTGTGCGGTGCTCGTGGTCGGTGGAAGGCTGCGGCCAAACTAGGCGAATGGCCGGGTGCCATTCGTGACACCCCTCACACCGGGCGCCGCCTTAACAGTGCCCGGCCGGCTCCGTCTGTCCGACCGATCCCGACAAGCGACCCGAGACCACCCTGTGGAAGGAGCTTCGACCATGCGCCGAACCCATTGGGCACCACGCGTCTTCGCCCTCGCGAGCGGCGTGCTCGTCCTCGCGCTCGGTGGGTGCAGCGACGCGACGACGCCGGGCACGCCCACGAACCTGCCGGCGGCCGAGGTGAGCGACATCGGCGCGGCGGAGGGGGACGAGGTGGAGCAGGCCGTGGGAGCACTCACCACGCCGCTGACCGAGGGCGTCGCCTCACCGACCGCCCCGGGCTGCGCGACGGTGGACGACGAGACCGACACCGACGGCGATCTGGCGCCGGATGCGGCCACCTACACCTTCGCGCTTCCGGCCTGCAGCTTCACCGGATTTCGCGGCGGCACGCTGGAGATCACGGGCACCATCACGCTGACCGACCCGACGCCGGACGCCGCCGACCTCGCCGTCACCGCGACGCTGGCCGACTTCACCTTCCGCTACACCAATCCGGAAGCCAGCCGGACATATTCCGCGGTCCGGAACGGCACCCGGACGCTCACCGGCAATGCGCAGGGCGCATCGCTCAGCAACGCCGTGACCGTCGTGCGGAGCGCCCCTGCCCGCGCCGACGCCACCGTCGTTCACAACCTGCTGCTCACCTTTACGCCCGCCGCGGGCGAGCAGCTCGCCTTCGGTGAGCCGCTGCCGAACGGCACGTTCGTCCGGACCGGTACGTTCACCTGGAGCCGCGGCGCGATCAGCCGGACCTTCACCGTCACGACGGTGGAGCCGCTGGTGTGGGATGCCTCGTGCACGACGGACCGGAAGATCGCCTCGGGCGAGACCCGCGCGACGCTGGGCGACGGGAGCTACATCCGGACGGTGTGGCATGGGTGCGGGGTGGATCCGACCCGGAGCTTCGTGCCCGCGGTGTGAGGGCGGAGCTTCTAGAAAACCAGCGCCGTCCGCCCGATCCGCTCCGGATTCGCGAACAGCTCGATGGCGATGATCCTCCCGTTCGCGATGGTGAAGCCGAAGACCACGCGCGGCCGGCCGCCGTGCGCCCACACGAGGCCGGGTTCCCCATTCACCAGGGCCGGTTGCGCCGCCCGGGCGCCGCCCGACGAACGTCTCGGCCACGGCCTTGGCGCCGCGCACTTCCTCCTGCGCACCCGTCTGCACCGCGGCGCGGTCGGCCCGGAGCACGACGTCGGGATCGAGCACCGCGAGCAGGGCGGTCAAGTCGCCGCCGCGGGAGGCGGCGAGGAATGCATCGACGACGGCGCGATGGCGAGCGCGGTCGGGGTCACGCACGGCACCCGCCGTCTGCACCCGGCGGCGCGCGCGGCTCGCGAGCTGGCGTGCCGCGGTCGGGGTGCGTCCGACGATGGGCGCGATCTCGTCGAACCGCAGATCGAACAGGTCGTGCAGCACGAAGGCAACCCGCTCGGCGGGGGCCAGCGTCTCGAGCACTACGAGCATCGCGAGGCCCACCGAGTCGGCCAGGAGCGCGTCGCGCTCCGGGTCGTGCCCGCTCTCAGGCCCCGCGATGGGCTCGGACGCCTCCGACTCCAGGCTCGTCTCGCGCCGTGACTTGCGGGAGCGGAGCAGGTCCAGGCACACCCGCGCGACGACCGTCGTCAGCCATCCGCTTAGATTCTCGACGTCGCTCGTATCGGCGCGAGAAAGTCGCAGCCAGGCCTCCTGCACCGCGTCGTCGGCCTCGCTCCGCGAGCCGAGCATCCGGTAGGCGACCGCGCGCAGACGGGGCCGGTCGGCCTCGAACCGCTCCGCCAGCCAGTCGTTCTCGTCCATCGTCACATTCCCTCGCCTCGTGCCGTCAGAAGCTTGACGTGCCCAACCCGCCCGATGTGACCGCGCCAAACCGGGAGGACCAGCGTGACGAGCTTCGAAGTGACATCGATCGGGAGAGTGGAATCCTCGCTGACCGATCCCGACTCGGCCCCTCGGCAGCCCGACGAAGGGGCACCCGAGGCGTGGCTGGTGTTCGAGCAGGAGGTGCTGGACGGTCTCCAGAGCCTCCGGCCGGGGGACGAGGTCATCCTCATTACCTGGCTCGATCGTGCCCGTCGCGACGTTCTGCGCGTGCATCCGCGCGGCGACAGCTCCAGGCCGGTGGAGGGCGTCTTCAGCACGCGGTCGCCCGACCGCCCGAATCCGATCGGCCTGCATCGGGTGGAGATCACGGCTACGGACGGTCGACGGGTGCGCGTGCGCCAACTCGAGGCGCTGGACGGGACGCCGATCCTCGACGTGAAGCCGATCCTGAGCGAAGACGTCGGTCGGCGCTGAGCGGCGCGCCGGTCCCTCCGGCGGACACCGGAGCCCCCGCCGGTCACATTCGCCACCCGCGCTCCGTCATCCCCATGAGCGCGGACGCCGCGACCCTCCGGCCGTCGCCAACCACAATCGGGACAAGGAGCACCGCATGCCCCAAGGTATCAGCCTGCTGGTCTATCCGGTCAAAGATGCAGCCCGTGCCAAGCTGCTCTACGCCAAGCTGTTGGGCGTTGAGCCGTACGCGGACGCGCCGTACTATGTCGGCTTCAGAATCGGAGATCAGGAGATCGGCCTGGATCCCAACGGCCACAAGTCGGGGATGACCGGCCCGCTCGGCTACTGCCAGGTGGGCGACATCAGGAAGAGTCTGCGGCAGCTGGTGGACGCCGGCGCCCAGGTGCAGCAGGAGGTGAAGGATGTCGGCGGGGGGAAGCTGACCGCAACCATCAAGGACGCGGACGGGAACCTGATCGGGTTGATGCAGTCACCTTGATCCGCGGCGCCCCCCAGCGCTACGCCGCCACTTCGGATGACGTAAGGTCGTCTCCCGGCGCTCGTCCCTGGCGGGTGTACTGGTCGAAGAACGCCCGCGCCTGCTCGAGGTCCGGTTGATTGAAATATGCCGGGCCCAGCCCGGCGCAGCCGTCGAGCGCGATCTGCGTCAGGTCGGCGGCGGTGCTCGCGATCGCGGGGTCGCGAAGACCGAGCCTCCCCGCGCGATCGAGGAGCCCGAGGTCCGGCGTGCCGAGCAGGTCCGCGGCGGCGCGGAGGGCGCGGGGCTCGTAGGTGATCCCGACCGCCAGCGCGATCGGCGCCGCGTACCACTGCGGCGCCACGGCGTCGGCGGAGCGGAGCTCGAAGTGGCCGCGCGGCCGCACCTCGGGGAACAGCGTCGTCAGGTGGTCGTGCCACTCCGCCAGTGACAGGTCCGCGCGTCCCAGCCAGTCGCCGAACGGCCGGTGCTCGCCGCCGACGGTCGGCAACAGAATCGCCGGCGCGCCGAGCGCGAAGTCGAGGTAGGTCTCGACCGGCGCGCGCTCACTCCAGGGCAGGCCGGTCCGGCTCGGGTCGAGCGCGCGCCACACCTGCGCCCGGGCACTCGCGCAGCCGGTCTCGTGTCTCCCGTACACCGCCGAGTTGGCGAAGATCGCGACCACGTACGGCGCGGCCGCGTTGAGCACCCGCCAGCGGAGCCACGGCTCGTCATCGAGATCGAGTGCCACCTGGAACGCGGCCGTCTGCCGCATCATCCGGGCCCCGGCGGGCCCGCGGCGCGCCAGATATTCCGCCATCCGCGAGTAGCGCTTGGTCCGGAGCAGGAGCGGCGCGCCCTCGATGCCGTTCGCGGGATCGATCCCCACCGCCAGCAGCGTGATGCCCTCGCTCGCCGCCGCCGCGCGGAGCGGCAACACCACCGCGCGCATGGCCGCCAGCAGCGCGCTCGGCGAGCGGCACGGCGGGCTGCTGTACTCGAGCTGCCCGCCGGGCTCGAAGGTGAGCGTTCCGCCGTCGGGCAGCGAGAAGCACGGCGTCCCCTTGGCGGTCTGCGTCTCCGTCCACCCCTGCCGCGCGCCGTGCCGGCGCAGGAACGGCAGCGTGGCGCAGCACCCCTCGCCCTCGATCGGACAGCGCCGCCACGTCGCGGTCTCGACCGGAATGAACTCCGTCTCGGCACCGATCCGGCGCGGCGTGAGCGACGCGCTCGGCGGCGCCGCGAACGCCTGCTCCGCCAGGTCGGCGGCGAGCATGGCGCGGCCGAGCCTGCTCATGCGGGCGCTCCGATCACCAGCCCGAACGGCGTCGCGGGATCGGTCGGCCACGCCTCGATCCGGAGCCCGGCAGCGGCGAACAGCGACGCTACGCTCTCGCGGTCGTACTTGGTGCTGATCTCCGTCCGGATCGACTCGCCCGCGGCGAACCGGACCGGCTCGAGTTCGGGAATCGTCACCGTCTGATCGCGCATCGACACGAGGTGCATCTCGATCCGGTGGGCCACCCGGTCGTAAAACGCGCGGTGCTCGAACGCCGCGGGATCGAAGTTCGCGCCCAGCTCGTGGTTCAGCACCAGCAGCATGTTGCGGTTGAACTCGGCGGTGATACCCTGGCTGTCGTTGTAGGCCGCCTCGATGCGCCCGATGTCCTTACGGAGATCGACGCCCATCAGGAACCGGTCGCTGGGCTCCATCGCCGCGCGCACCCGCCTGAGCAGACGGATGGCGGCCGGCGGGTAGAAGTTGCCGATCGTGCTGCCGAGGAAGGCGAACAGCGCCGGACGCGGCATCCGCCGCGGCAGGTTCAACTCTTCCGCGATGTCGGCGATCGCCGGCTCGACGGTGAGCCCCGGATACTCGCGGCGGAGCTGCGCCGCCGTCTGGCTCAGGAAGGTCGCGCTCACGTCGATCGGCACGTAGAGCTCGGCCAGCCCCGTCGCCCGCATCGCGTCGAGAATGATCCGGCTCTTCTCGGCGTTGCCGGCGCCGAGCTCGATCAGGGTCCGCATCCCGAGCTGGGCCATGAGCTCCGGCATCCAGCCCTGGAGCAGCGCGCGCTCGGTGCGGGTCGGGTAGTACTCGGGCAGCCGGGTGATCGCCTCGAACAGCTCGGAGCCGCGCTGGTCGTAGAAGTACTTGGGCGACAGCTCCTTCTGGGGCGCGGACAGGCCGGTGGCCACCTCCGCCAGCATCCGGGCGTTGGCCAGGCCATGCGCGCCGGACGTGCGGGCGGCGGTGATCGGTTTAGGCATCGCGGGCGCACCTGAAGCCGCTGAAGATCTGGCGGCGGATGGGGTAATCCCAGTTGCGGAAGGTGTTGCGCACCGCACCAGGCCGCGTGGCCCACGAGCCGCCGCGGAGCACCTTGTACTCGGGGCCGAAGAACACCTCCGAGTACTCCTTGTACGGGAAGCTTTCGAAGCCGGGCCAGGGCGCGAGATCGCTCGCGGTCCACTCCCAGACGTCGCCGAGCATGCCGTGGCACCCGATCGGTGACACGTTCGCCGGGTACGCGCCGAGCGGCGCCGTGCCGAAGGCGAGCTGGTCCAGATTGGCGAGGGTCCGGCTCGGCGGCGCGTCGCCCCAGGGATAGCGGAGCTTCCGTCCCGCGGCCGGATCCCACGAGGCGGCCGCCTCCCACTCGAGCTCGGTCGGCAGCCGCTTGCCGGCGTACCGCGCGAACGCCTCGGCCTCGTACCAGGTGACATGGCAGACCGGGTGCGTCGGATCCACCGGCCCGATGCGCTCCATGCTGCGCGTGGTCCAGAGCCCGTCGGTCAGGTTCCAGTACTTGGGCGCGCGCGCTCCCGACTCCGTGCGCCACTGCCAGCCCGCGTCGGACCAGTGCTCCCGCGACTCGTAGCCCCCGGCCGCGATGAACACCAGGAAGTCCTGGTTGCTCACCGGATGCGCGTCGATCCAGAACGGCGCCAGCTCGACCGTATGCACGGGCCGCTCGTTGTCGTAGGCGGCCGACCGATCGTCGGTGCCGATCTCGACCCGCCCGCCCGGGAAGAGCGCCATCTCACCGCGACCGGCGATCGCCGCCTGACCCGCCGGCGTCTCGATCCGCGCGAGCGGCCGGTAGGGCGCGCCCTGCTTGAGCTGCAGCGTCTGCAGCATGGTCTCGTTGTGCTGGTATTCGTGCTGGAGGACCATCTGGTAGACGAAGCCGTCGCGGAGCAGCGGGTTCGTGGCGTCGAAATCGGCGGAGATCAGGCGCGCGAGCACCCGTCCGCGGATCTCGTCCATGATGTCGCGACATTCCTCGAGTCCCGGGAGCGCCAGCGACCCACGGGCGCTGCGAGGATGCTCGAACGGGTTGTAGAGGCCCGGCATCTCGACGAACTCGATCGGCCCGTCGAGGTTGCGGGTGAGCCACAGCTCCTCGAAGTGCGCGATGTGGCCCAGGTCCCAGAGGATCGGGCTCATCAGCGGATCGTGCTGCAGGTGCAGATCCTCGTCCGTCAGCGGCGCCACCAGCAGCAGCGTGCGCGCGCGCGCCTCGAGCAGCTGATCGGCGATGACTTCGGGATCGATGCGACTGGGGGCAGCCACGGTCATGCGTGTCCTCCTGCTGCGAAACCCTCAGGACTCGAGCGTCGTGAACAGGTTGTTCAGTGATTCGGCGAGCGTCGGGTGGGCGAAGATCGCGTCCCGCAGCCGGTGGTGGGGCACCTTGCCCATCATCGCGAGCTGGAGCACGGCCATCAGCTCGCCGCCTTCGATTCCCAGCACCGCGGCGCCCAGGATCTCACCCGTGTCCGGCGCGACCAGCGCTTTCATGAACCCCCGGGACTCGTCGAGCTCGAGCGCGCGGGCCACATGGGTCATGGGCATCCGCGCCACCCGGTACGCTCGACTCTGCCGGCGGGCGTCCTTCTCGCTCAATCCGATGCGGCCGAGCTGGGGGTCGATGAATACGGTGTACGGTAGGAGCCGGTCTGTGATGCACGCACGTCCGCCCTGTAACAGGTTGGTACGGATGATCCTGAAGTCATCGTAGGAGATGTGGGTGAAGGCCGGTCCGCCCTTCACGTCGCCCAGGGCGTAGACGCCGGGGGCGCTGGTCTCGAGCTCTGGACCTACGGTGATGAAGCCCTTCGAATCGGTGGCGATCCCCGCCGCCGGCAGGCCGAGCCGGTCGGTGTTGGGCGTCCGCCCGGCGGCCCGGAGGATGTGCGAGCCCTCGATCACCCGGTCGCCCCCGGACGTGCGAACCGTCAGCCGCACCGCGCCTTCGGTGCCCTCCGCCCGCCGCGCCTCGGCTTCGAGCAGGATCTCGATGCCGTCCTCGCGCAGGATCCCGAGGATCGCCTCCGCCACGTCCTCATCCTCCTGTGGCAGAAGCTGGCGGCCGCGCTGCACGATGGTCACCCGGCTGCCGAACCGGCGGAACATCTGCCCGAACTCGAGCCCGATGTAGCCGCCGCCCAGCACGATGAGGTGCTCGGGTACCCGGTCGAGCTCCATGATCGAGGTCGAGTCCAGCGAGGGCACCTGGCCGAGCCCTTCGACCTCGGGCGCGGCCGGCCGCCCGCCGGTGTTGATGAAGATCAGCTCCGATTCGAGCAGCCGCCCATCCACCGCCACCTGCCGCGGACCCGTGAATCGGGCCTCGGCACAGATCAAGTCGAGGCCCGGGGCCGCCTCCAGACGGCGCAGGCTTCCGGCGCGGAAGCGCTTGACGATGGCGCGCTTACGCTCTCGGACACGACCGAGGTCCACTCCGACCGGGCCGGTGGTGACGCCGTAGTCGACCGCCCGGCGCGCGAGATAGGCGACCCGGGCGCTGGCCACCATGGCCTTGGTGGGAGTACACCCCTCGTTGATGCAGGTGCCGCCGACGTGCTCGCGCTCGATGAGCGCCGTCCGCCGCCCGCTCTTGGCCAGCGCGGCGGCAAGGGGTCCGCCGGCCTGACCCGCGCCGATGACGATGGCATCGTACCGCTCGGAAGTACTCATGCGCACGATCTGCGTGGGGGTGGACTGAACCTCGGACTGGAGGTGTAACGACGCGAACCCGGGGGAGGTTCCCCTGCCTCTCCCCGGGTCTAGGTGCCTTCCCAATGTTCCCCCAAAATCAGCGGTCCGCCACCCGGACTTCTCTCCAGGGGTTTGACCGCAAGAATCGAGTGGCCCGGCCAGCCGGCGGGTGCTACCATCCTTCCATGATCCTGGACGCTTCCCCGACCGAGACCGGCCGCTGGGTCGCCGTGCTCGACCGCGACGCCGCGGCCGACGGCCAGTTCGTCTACGCGGTGTCATCGACCGGCATCTACTGCCGCCCCTCCTGCCCGTCGCGCCGGCCAAACCGACGCAACGTCCGCTTCTTCTCGACCCCGGACGCCGCCGAGGCCGAGGGTTACCGCGCCTGCCGCCGATGCCGGCCGCGCCAGGCGGAGACCGACACGGTGCGACGGGTCCGGAGCGCGCAGCGGTACCTCGACCAGCACCTGGACGAGACGGTGACCCTCGAGCGGCTGGGCGACGCCGTGGGCCTCAGCCCGTATCACCTGCAGCGCACCTTCAAGCGGGTCACCGGTGTCTCGCCCCGGGTCTACGCCGGGGCGCGCCGGATGGAGCGGATGAAGTCGCGACTGAAGCAGGGCGACACCGTCTCGCGGGCGACCTACGACGCGGGCTACTCGTCGCCCAGCCGCGCCTACGACCAGAGCCGCGCGCGGCTCGGCATGACGCCCGGTGCCTACCGGAACGGCGGCCGTGGGGTCGCGATCCGGTTCACGACCGTGGATACGGCGCTCGGTGCCCTCCTGGTGGCGGCCACCGAGCGCGGCGTGTGCTTCGTCGCCCTCGACGACGACGCCCGGGCGCTCGAGGGGGCGCTCCGCCGGGAGTTCCCCGCCGCGCAGGTCGATCGGGCCGACGACGAGCTCCGCGGCTGGGCCGGCGCGGTGATCGCGCGCCTCGCGAGCGACGAGGCCGAGCGGGTCCCGCTCGACGTCCCCGGCACGGCGTTCCAGTGGCGGGTGTGGGAGGCACTGCAGCGGATTCCTCGCGGCGAGACCCGGACCTACGCCCAGATCGCGCGCGACCTCGGCCAGCCTTCGGCGGCCCGTGCCGTCGCCCGCGCATGCGCGACCAACCAGGTGTCGCTCGTCATCCCCTGCCACCGCGTCGTACGGGGGGACGGCGGGCTGGGCGGCTATCGCTGGGGCATCGATCGGAAGCGGGAGCTGCTCGAGGCGGAGAAGTCGGCGGCGGAGATCGCCGGCTGACACGGCCGCGCCCCACCCCTCTCAGTGGTGGGGAGCGGCTTCGGGTTCTTCCTGCTCTTCGCGTCTGCGTGGTGAACCGGCCGGCGATGACCGCCCAGGAGCACGGAGCAGCGCCAGCTCCAGTCCGTCGCACAGCGCCAACCAGCTCGCATCTATGATGTTCTCCGAGCACCCCACCGTGCTCCAGCGTTCCGCCCCCCGCGCCGACTCGATGATCACCCGCGGCCGCGCGCCGGTGCCCAGGTGCTCGTCCACGATGCGGACCTTGTAGTCCACCAGGTGCACGTCGGCCAGCGCGGGGTAGTGGGGCAACAGCGCCTTCCGCACCGCCCGGTCGAGCGCGTTGACCGGCCCATCGCCCTCGGCGGCCGTGTGCATCATCTCGTCGCCGACCCGGAGGCGCACGGTGGCCTGCGCCCGGCTCCCGTCGCCACCCCGCTTCTCGACGATCACGGTGAATTCCTCGAGCGTGAACGGCGCGCGGTAGCCCGGCGTCTCGCGCCGGAGCAGCATCTCGAACGAGCCTTCGGCGGCCTCGAACTGGAAGCCCTGGTGCTCGAGCTCCTTGATCCGCTGCAGCACCGCGCCCTCCCGCTCGCCGGTCTGGAACCCCAGCGCCGCGGCGCGGAGCCGCACGTTCCGCCGTCCGGCGACCTCGCTCACCACCACCCGCATCTCGTTCCCGACGGCGGCCGGATCCACGTGCTGGTAGCTCTCGGCCAGCTTGGCGATGGCAGCCACGTGGAGGCCGCCCTTGTGGGCGAACGCGCTCCGGCCGACGTACGGCGCGTGCGGGTCGGGATGCTGGTTGGCGACGGCGGCGACGTACTGGGACACCTCGGTGAGCCGGCGGAGCGACGCGGCCGGAAGGACCTCATAGCCGAGCTTGAGCTGGAGGGTTGCCACGAGCGGGACGAGATCGAGGTTGCCGCACCGCTCGCCGTAGCCGTTGATCGTGCCCTGCGCCTGGGTGCAGCCCGCGCGCACGGCGGCGAGCCCGTTCGCCACGCCGAGCCCCGCGTCGTTGTGCGGATGGATGCCGACGGGCATCGCGAAGGCGCCCCGGACCTCGTGCACGCGCTCGGCGACGGCGTCGGGCAGCTCTCCGCCGTTCGTGTCGCAGAGGACCAGCCAGTCGGCGCCGGCCTCGGCAGCAGCGGCCAAGGTCTCGAGCGCATAGGCGCGGTCGAGCCGATACCCATCGAAGAAGTGCTCGGCGTCGTAGATCACCTCGCGCCCGAGGCGTTTGAGGAAGGCGACGCTGTCCGAGATCATCCGGAGATTCTCGACGGGGCTCGTCTCCAGGATGCGCTCGACATGGAGCGTCGAGCTCTTGCCGACCAGCGTGGCCACCGGCGTCTCAGCGTCCACCAGCGCGCGCAGGCTCGCGTCATCCTCGCAGCGGATGCCGGCGCGGCGCGTGCTGCCGAAGGCCGCCACGCGGGCGTTGGCCAGCGGGACCGCGCGGATCCGGCGGAAGAATTCGGCGTCCTTGGGGTTCGAGCCCGGCCACCCGCCCTCGATGTAGTGCACCCCCAGCCCGTCGAGCGTACGGGCGATCTTCACCTTGTCGTCCACCGAGAGCGAGAGACCTTCGCGCTGGGTGCCGTCGCGGAGGGTCGTGTCGTACAGACGCAAGTTGCATCGGCGGCATTCGGCTCGACTCCTGGGGTTGAAAATGCGAGCGGCCTCTCGAGGGAGAGGCCGCGTGGTCGCTGCTGGTCAGGGGTCTGCTACCCGCGTGCCGGCGCGCCGCCTCTCGATAGGAGTCGGAGCGGAATAATGCAGCGGCAGGTTGCAGACGTATTCACGAGCATGAATATCTATACATCGCCCGACCGGGGCTCGTCAAGCGCGGCCCGTCCGATCTCGTGGCGATGGGTGGCGCCCGCTCACTCGCCGGGATGGTACGCGCGCTCGGTGTGCCCCACGAGCTGCCCGGGATAGAAGTAGACGTCCCTGAGGTTGCCGGTCGCGTAGCGCTCGGCCTGGTCGTTGAAGTGGCGCGATCCTGGATTGCCGCTCTCCCCACCCGCCGTCACCGCTTTCGCCCGCACGCTGTCCTTCCCGAACTCGACCACCGCGACGAAGCTGTTGCCGTAGCTGCCGTACATCCGCCGGGTGCCGGGGTAGGTGCGCGAGCCGAACGACGCCAGCGATCCCCACCGGGCCGACGTGAACGGCACCGGAACGCTCGGCCCGGCATCGTCGAACCGTGGCACGATGTCGCCGGTGAGCCGCTGGAACCGGTTGATCTCGCCCCACGGGGTCTTCCAGGTCCCGAAATCGCGCGCGAGCCGGCCGGTCGCCGCCGCGAGCGCGCCGAGCCGCTCCGCCGCCGTCGCGCGGGTCGCCATGTAGTCGTACCCATTCATGCCGGCCGCCGCGGCCGCGCGGCCGGTGAACACTCCCAGCGCGTCTCCCCAGTACACGGCGAGGGACGTCGCCACCGACCCCACCGACCACCGGTAGTCCCACGCCCGGAGCATCTTGATCGGCTCGGCCAGCCTCGTCTTGAGGGAGTCGCCATCGGGCGTCGAGTCGTACGCCGCCAGCAGCGGCGGCAGCAGCCGCGCGAATGCCGTGAGATAGCTGTCGAACGCCGCGTCCCGCAGCCGGTCGAGCGTGAAGTCCTTCCGCCCCTCGAGCACGCGGATCGCGTGCAGCCCGCGCGGGCTCTCGCCGGCCTGGTCCATGTACCTGGGGAACTGGTCCCGCTTCGGGCTGTACGCGCCCGCCGCCGAGTACGGCCAGTCGTTGGTGTTCTGGATCCAGCCGTTGGGTGGATCCACCACGTGCGGGCTGTCCTCCACGCCGTGTACGCCGTGCCACTCGGTCGCGGGATCGCTGCCGTCCACCGGCCGGGTCCAGTCGAACCTGTCGTCCCGTCGGGGCACAAACTGCGGGTGGAAGTACGCGATGTGCCCGTCGGCGTCGGCGTAGACCGTGTTGTTCGACGAGTTGGCGTGGAGCTCCATCACCTTGCGGTAAGCCGCCAGCGTCCGCGCCTTGGTCCGCAGGAACGACTGGCTCAGCGCCTCGACCGGTTTCTCCATCAGCCGAATGGTGATCCACTTCCCCTCCGCCGCGCGCACGACCGGTCCGTGGTGCGTTCGGTAGACCGTGAACTGTCGAGTCGCCGTGCCGCCCGTCGTCCGATAGGGGACGCGGATTCGCTCCGCCACGACCGGCCGCTCGTCGTGCCCGTATCTATAGAACAGCTCCCCGCCCTTCTGGACGACGGTCTCGGCGTACTCGTCCACCGCGTCGGCGCCGGTCGAGCTATGAATCCAGCCGAGCCGCTCGTTGAAGCCCTGATAGAGGAAGAGCTGACCCCAGGTCGCCGCGCCGTAGGCGTTGAGCCCCTCGTCGCTCGTCACCTGCAGCTCGGAGCGGAAGAAGAAGGAGGTGTGCGGGTTGATGAGGAGGAGCGCCCGGTGGTTCACCGTGTTCGCCGGCGCGATCGCGAACCCGTTCGAGCCCGTCGGCTCGGCTGGTTCCGTGGGGGCCCGGCTTCCCACGGCCGGCGCAGGCCGGCTCGCGCTGTCGCCGTAGAAGGCCCGCAGGTCGTCGAGCGAGACGCCCTCGATGTCGCCGCCGATGCTCCCTTCGCTGAAGGTGAGGGGCATCCAGGCCTCGAAGCGGGTGATGACCCGCGGCTTCACGTCCGGATGGGTGTGGAGGTAATAGTTGAGCCCGTCCGCCCAGGCGTTCGTCAGTCGCTTGAGCCACGCCGGGCTCGCGGCGTACTTCGCGCGCATGCTGTCCGGATTGATGAACAGCTTCATCCTCAGGTCCTGCCAGATCGCGCCCTCGCCCTCCGCTTCCGCCAACCGCCCGATCGAGTTGAGGTAGTTGGTCTCGACCCGGTTGAAGTCGTCTTCCGCCTGGGCGTAGATCATCCCGAACACCGCGTCGGCGTCGGTCTTCCCGTGGACGTGCGCGATGCCCCAGTCGTCCCGGACGATGGTGACGTTGCGCGCCTGGCGCTCCCAGCGGGCGACGTCGCCTTTCGGAGGCTGCGAAGCGGGGAGTTGGACACTGACGGTTATGGAAGCAGGAGCGGCAGCGGTGGACAGGAGCAGCAGGAACGGGTGCATTCGTCTACGGGAAGATGCCGAGCTGCTCGTAGCTCAGCGCGACCTTGTCGATCGCCACGATCATCGCGGCGGTGCGCATGTCCACCTTGCCCTGCCGTTCTCTCCATTCCTTCCGGATGGGCTGATAGGCGCCGATCATGGTCTCCTCCAGTCCCGAGTTGACCAGATCCTCCTCGCTGGCGCCGTGGGTGACCCGCTCGATCTCCTCCGCCGTGAACTTCCGGCCGGTCACGCTCTCGACCGCTTCGAGCAGCCGCATGTACGCGCCTTGCTCGAAGCGCTTCTGCATCCGGCCGAACCGCACGTGGCCCAGGTTCTTGACCCACTCGAAGTACGAGACCGTGACGCCGCCCGCGTTGATGTACGCGTCGGGAATGACCATGATGCCGCGCTGGGTCAGGATCTCGTCGGCCTCGTTGGTCGTGGGACCATTGGCGGCCTCGACGACGATCTTGGCCTTGATCTTCGGCGCGTTCTCCGCGGTGATCTGCCGCTCGAGCGCGGCAGGGATGAGGATGTCGCAGTCGAGCTCGAGCGCCTCCTCGCGCCGCGCGAGGTTGGTGGCACCCGGGAAGTCGAGCAGGCTCCGCCGTTCGCGGCGGTGCGCCATGACCTTCTCCAGGTCGAGCCCTTTCGGGTTGGTGATGGCGCCTTCCGACTCGGACAGGCCCACCAGGATCGCGCCGCCCTCCTGGAAAAACTTGGCCGCGTAGTACCCCACGTTGCCCAGTCCCTGGATCACCACCCGCTTGCCCGGCGATCCCAGTCGACAGTCCGAGCGCCTTCATGTCCTCGGCCACGCTGCATAGCTCGCGCGTGCCGTAGTAGACCCCGCGGCCCGTCGCCTCGGTCCGGCCGCGGATGCCGCCGGCGCTCACCGGCTTCGCGGTGACGCAGCCGAGCGCATCGAGCTCTCCCGGGCGAAGCTGGGTGTAGGTGTCGGCGATCCAGGCCATCTCACGGGAGCTGGTGCCGACGTCCGGCGCCGGCACGTCGAGCCCGGGTCCCATGAAGTTCTTCCGGACCAGCTCGAACACGTAGCGCCGCGTGATCCGCTCGAGCTCGCCGATCGAGTAGGTCTTGGGATTGATCCGGATGCCGCCCTTGGCGCCGCCGAACGGCACGTCCACCAGCGCGCACTTGTAGGTCATCAGCGCCGCGAGCGCCTGTACCTCGTCGGCGTCCACCGCCAGGGCGTACCGGATGCCCCCCTTGGTCGGCAGCTTGTGGTGACTGTGCTCCGCGCGCCACGCGTGGACTACCTCGATCGTGCCGTCGTCGCGTTTGATGGGAAAGCTGGTGTAGAAGAGGTTCTTGCAGGCCTTGATGTTGGCGAGGAGCGTCGGGTGGTGATGGGTGAAACCGGCCGCGCGATCGAACGCCGCGTTGACCTGGTCGAGGAACCTGGTGCCCACGGACATGGGGCGATCTCCTGTGACGGCCGAAGAAGAAGGTGCGCTCATTCTTAGCCGTGGAATGGGCGAAGCGCCAGGGGACCGCGGCGGTCCGTGACCTGACTTTGGTCAGGGGCTCCGCCCGACGATGCTTGCCGCCGGTCGAATGCCCCGGCATACTAGCCACCACCACGCACGCGCATCGCTCGCCCACTCCGCCGTCACGCCAGGAGGCCTCATGGGAACCATGCGACTCGTGCTCGACGCCTGCGGTCGCGGGCTGCCGGTCGAGGTCGGTGTCGACCGGCTCGGCGAGCTCCTTCCCGATCCCGACAACCGGGTCTGGCTCGACATCCGCGATCCCGGTCCCGCCGAGGTGGAGCTGCTGCGGGACGTCTTCGGATTCCACGAGCTGGCACTCGAGGACGTGACCCGGCCGCACGAGCGGCCCCGCTGCGACGCCTACACGGGCTACTACTTCATCGTGGTCTATGCCGCCGAGCGGGCGGGCGACGCGATCGTGCCGCGCGAGCTCAACCTGTTCTGGGGGAGAAATTACTTGGTGACGATCCATCGCGGTGCCAGCGCGGTGCTCGACGCGCTGGCGGAGGCGCGCCGTCGCTGGGACCATCACGAGCGGCTGCCGGCGCACGGGATCGCGTGCTTGGCGTATCTGCTGTTCGAGAGCCTCGTGGAGGGGTATTTCGTGGTGCAGGACCGGGTGCGAGAGCAGATCGAGGGCATCGAAGAGGCCATCTTCACCGGCGCTGAAGGTGCCGCCGCCAACCTGTTCCGGCTCCGGAAGGAGCTGCTTCGGGTGCCCCGACTCCTGGCGCCCACCAGCCACGTGCTCGCCGAGGTGCTTCGGCGCGAGCAGACCATCCCGGAGAGCCTCCGGCCCTACTTCGCCGACGTGCAGGACCACGCCGTGCACGTCCTGGCCGAGCTCGACACCTATCGCGACCTGCTGGGCGCCGCGCTCGACGTGCACATCTTCTCGGCGTTCAACCGGCTCGGCCAAATCATGCAGCGACTGACGGCCATCACCGTCATCATCATGGTCCCGAACTTCGTAGCCAGCATCTACGGAATGAACTTCCTCCACCTGTTCCCGCCCAGCAATTCGACCTGGGGCTTTCTCGCGGTCGTCGCGTTCCTCATGGTCATGGTGGCGTGGGGCTTCATCCACTCGCGGATGCTGCGCTGGATGTGAGGCATGACGGTGCTCCTCGGTGTAGCGGATCCCATCCGCCGGGAGTACGATTTCCATCTGGCGGCGCCCGCCAGTTCAGCGTCGGTTGTCTCCCGGCCCCACCGGTGGGGCCGGACATCGCACCGCAACAGAGCGTGGAGGATGAACCGATGGACAGCGTCGTGCACTTCGAGATGCCGTACGAGAACCGTGAGCGGATGGCCAAGTTCTATCACTCGGCCTTCGGCTGGCAGACCCAGATGCTCGGTCAGGACATGAACAACTACGTCGTCGCCACCACCACCGAGACCGGCGAGGCCGGCCCCACCAAGCCGGGCGCGATCAACGGTGGATTCTACGGAAAGATGCCGGACCGGCCCATGCAGTATCCGTCGGTCGTGATCGCGGTGGATGACGTCAAGAAATCATCGCAGAAGGTGGCCGCGGCCGGCGGCAAGGTCCTCGGCGATCCGATGGACATCCCCGGCGTGGGCAAGTACGTGTCCTTCGTGGACCCGGAGGGCAATCGGGTGAGCATGCTCCAGCCGCTTCCTCGGAGCGGGCAGGCCCGCAAGTAGGGCAAGGCGGTAGGCGGGCGTCGACGCGTGTGAGCGACGCCCCGCCTACCCCGCCTGTGCCACCCGCTCGGCTTCCGCCTCCGGCCGCCCTCCGCCGGTAAACGACTCCGACCCGTCGAACTCGAACAGTCGGTCGAATCGCCGCACCAGCTCACGCTCTCCCTCCAGCATCAACCCGCCTCGACGCTGCGCCTCGTCGAGCTGCTCGTCTCCCATCAGCACGTCCACCAGCGTGCGGAGCTTGCCGACCACGGTGAGCGTCACCGGATGCCCCGGATCCGTCATGCAGACGTCCACGTCCTCCTCCTCCCCGCGCTGCACCACGATCCACCAGTAACGTCGGAGCCGCGGCGCGCCTTCGAGCTGGAAATGCACCACGGTCCGCCCGATCGGAAACTCCGCCACCACGACGTGCCGGCGGAGCGACCACATCAACACCCCGGGGTCCAGCTCGTACGACCGGTAGTCGCGGGTGACCCACTTCCTCGCCCAATGGCCCAGGAGATCGACGATGGGCCGCAGCGCCTCGCCCGCCGGGGTGAGGTGGTACGTCACGCCCTCCGCGTCCCGCTGCCGGCGGATCACGCCGTCGTCCTCCAGCGTCCTGAGCCGCTGCGACAGCACCGAGGGGGAGATCAGGGGCAGCGCGTGGCGGATCTCGTTGAACCGGTGGTAGCCCACCATGATCTCGCGCAGGATGAGCGGAACCCAGCGCTGCGCCACGACTTCGGACGCCTGGGCAACCGGGCAGAAGGAGCCGTAGCTCCGGGGAGGACAGGTGGACATCGGACGCTCGAGTCGAGGGCGGTACGAATCTCGTACTTGTCGCTCACCCCGGCAATCCGTACCCTGGAGCCGTCGCCATCAGGCGACCGGGCATCACCCGTGGTGAAGGCCCGCACCGAGATCTTGCCTGGGAGATTCATCAAGCGCGCCTTTCCGCTCGCCGCCTGCCTGACACTATGGGCCGTCACGCTGCACGGCCAAGCCAACTCGACACCAAGGCGACCGCCCTTGCGTGGGGACCCGCACCGGCCGTGTTCCCCAGTGGAGCGAAGATGGCCGTGGTCAGCGGGGACCCCGGCAAGGCCGCGCCGTTCACCGTCGAGCTCTCGATGCCCGACGGCTACCGGATCCCGCCCCACTTCCATCCCACGGACGAGACCGTGACCGTGAAGCAGGGAACTTTTCTGGTGGGGATGGGGGACACCCTGGATCTGTCCAAGACCAAGACCATGAAGGCCGGCGACCAGGGACAGGTACCCGCCAAGCATCACCACTACGCGGCCACGAAGGGTGCGACCATCGTGTCCGTCACCGCGATGGGTCCGTTCGCGATGACCTACGTGAACCCGGCCGATGACCCCCAGACCGTGGCGCACCCGTAACCCGTCGCCCGTTCGTTAGAGCAGACCGACTAGCGCGGACGCAACGAAGCCTCGCGCGGCAGACCACTCTTCTGGCTGCCGTCGCGGGGCCGTGTGTCCTGCTGGCGCATCTCTCCGCCGTCAGCTTACTTACCAGACCAACGACCCTTCCCCTCACTACCAGCACCAGCTCGCGCGGATCCGCCGCTTGGTCGGCGAGCCGGAGAACGCCCTTGCACCAGTTCGAGCCGCTGCTCCGGAAGCTGGTCGAAGCCACGGCGTGACGCAGGACGAGCCCGCAGCGGCATCGCTCACCGATACGCCGATTCCCGATCGGATCTGGGACGGCCTCCTCGCCTGGATGCGCGGGACGTTCGTCGTCTTCGCCACCGCGATCGCCGTGTCGACCACGCTCGGCTGGCCACGCCGATCAGCCGCCGAGCTCACCGGCTCGCAGATCGGATTTCTCATCGTGCAGGCCGTCGTCTGCTGCGCGTTCGTTCTTCGGACCGGGCACCGGCTCTGCCGCCGTTACCTGGGCGCGGTCGCCGTCGCCTTCACCGCGGGAGTGCCGGGAGCGCTGGCCCTGCTCATGGCGTTGGAATGGCATGGTGCGCGCGACCCCGCGGTCACGTGGCTGGACCTGTTCCTCAACGGCCTTCGCCTCGCCGCCCTCGAAGCCGTGCCCGTGGGCTACGTGCTCTGGAGCCTGGTGCAGCGTCCATTCGGATGGGGCCGCGCCGGCGAGACGCCGGCGCCGCGGTGACCATGCGAGCCCTCGTCCTCGCCGCGGTCGTCGTGGCTGGCGCCTGCCGTGGCGCGGCATCCCCTGACCCCGGCGCCCTCGACGCCATCGCCCGCCGATACGTCGTGCTCGGCCTCGGACTCGGCCGGCACGACCCCAACTACGTCGACGCCTACTACGGTCCCGACTCCCTGCGGAAGGCGGCCGACGCCGAGTCCCTCACCGTGGCTCAGGTGCGGTCCGCCGCCGAATCACTGATCGCCAGACTGGGCGACAGCGTGCCCGCCTACGCCGATACGCTGGTTCGCCTCCGGCACCGATATCTTCGCGTCCAGCTCGGCGCGATGGCCACCCGGGCGCGGATGCTGGCCGGCGAGCGGCTCGGCTTCGACGCGGAGGCCGAGGCCTTGTACGACGCAACGCCCCCGCGCTACTCCGACGCCCACTTCGACTCGCTGCTCGCCCGGCTCGACAGCCTGCTCCCCGGCCAGGGACCGCTCGCCACGCGCTACCAGCGTTTCCGCGATCGGCTGAACATCCCGGCCTCGAAGGTGGACACCGTGTTCAAGACCGCGATCGCCGCGTGTCGCGCGCACACGCTCGCGCACATGCCACTGCCGCCGGGCGAGCGGTTCGACCTGGAATACGTGAAGGGCACGCCGTGGAACGCCTACAACTGGTACAAGGGCGGCTATCGCAGCCTGATCCAGGTGAACCTCGACTTCCCCGTGCCGCTCGACCGCGCGATCGATCTCGCGTGCCACGAAGGCTACCCGGGGCACCACGTCTACAACGCGCTGCTCGAGCAAGCGCTGGTGCACGACCGCGGCTGGGTCGAGATCTCGCTCTATCCGCTGTTCAGCCCGCAGTCGCTCATCGCCGAGGGGAGCGCGAACTACGGAATCGACATGGCGTTTCCCTCGGCCGAGCGGACGGCCTTCGAGCGCGACTCGCTGTTTCCGCTGGCCGGACTCGACACGTCGCTCGCCGAGCGGAACGCCGCGGTGCGGCAGGTCGTGGAGCGTCTGAACTACGCGCGGAACGAGGTCGCGCGCCGGTACCTCGACGGCAGCCTCGACTCGGCGGGGGCGCGGACCGCCATGCAGCGCTACTGGCTGAGCACGCCCGAGGCGGCCGCCAAGACGGTCCGCTTCATCGACACCTACCGCAGCTACGTCATCAACTACAACCTGGGTCGCGATCTCGTCGCGGACTGGGTCGGCCGATCCGGCGGTGACGCGCCCGCCGGCCGCTGGCGCGCGTTCCGCGCCCTGCTCTCGGCACCGCATCTGCCACGGGACCTGCGATGAGCCGAGTCCCTCGCCCCACCCGCTAGCCCGCCCCACCTCCCCTACAAGAGCCCTCCCGGTACGCCCGAGCAGGAAGTCGGGACGACCAGTCATTGGCCTGAGCGCCCCGCGCTGACACACTGTGCTCACGTGCCGCGAAGGCGCGGGACCACCCATGACGGAGGAGTCGGCATGCCATCGGAGAGCATTCCCTGCATCGGCGGTCCCGGGACCAGCGGGGACGTCCGCCTGAAGTCCGAAGATCCCCTCGCCGCGCGGGCCAGGTCGGTGTGGAGCGGGGCCGATTTTCTTCCCATCGCGCGCAGCTTCGCGCCGGGCGCCGAGGCCTTCGTCGCCCGGCTCGGGCTCCGGCCCGGCGAAAGGGTGCTCGACGTGGCATGCGGCACGGGCAACCTGGCCATCCCCGCGGCGCGAGCCGGCGCTCGGGTGACCGGCGTCGACATCGCGCCCAACCTGATCGCGGAGGCCCGGCTCGAGGCTGGTGCCGCCGGCTGTGCCGTCGAGTTCGAGGTGGGCGACGCCGAGGCGCTGCCGTATCTCGACGGGCAGTTCGACACCACCATGTCGATGTTCGGGGCGATGTTCGCCTATCGGCCGGAGCGGGCCGCGGCTGAGTTGCTGCGGGTGACCCGACCGGGTGGGCGTGTGGCGATGGCGAACTGGGTCCCCGATGGGTTCGTCGGACGGCTGTTGCGCGCCCACACGGCTGTCGTGCCGCCGGCCGCCGGCCTGCCGAGCCCGCTCGACTGGGGGCAAGAGGGTCTGGTGCGCGCGCGTTTCGGCGATCGGGTGGAGTCGGTGACCTGCACCCGGGGGACTCTGGAGCTTCGCTTCCCGTTCCCACCCGAGGGCGTGACCGAGCTGTTCGCCTCGTGCTACGGTCCCACGGTCGCCACGCTCCGGGCGACCGACGCCGCCGGCGCGGCCCGGCTCCGTGCCGAGCTCACCCAGCTGTTCCAGCAGCACAACGTGGCCACCGACGGCACGACGGCGGTGGTGGGCGCGTATCTCGACGTCCAGGCACGGGTCGCCTGACAGGACCACAGTGTTCGATCGCGGGCGACGACTGCTCGCACACATTCAGCCAGAGGTGAACTCATGAGCCAACGTTCCGACGCCCTTGCCGATCGCCTCGAGCAGGGAGCGCGCGCCCTCGTCACCTTCGCGAGCGGCCTGAGCGACACAGAGTGGCAGACCCGTCTCCCCAAGGACGGCCGCAAGGTCGGCGTCGTGGTCCATCACGTCGCCACCATGTATCCGCTGGAGATCCAGCTGGCCCAGACGCTTGCCGCGGGCACCGCGGTGACCGGCGTGACCTGGGACGTCGTCCACGAACTGAACGCCGGGCACGCCAAGCAGTACGACGCCGTCACCAAGGAGGCGGCCCTGGAGTTGCTCCGGCGCAACAGCGCGGCGGCCGCTGCCGCGATCCGCGCGCTGAGCGACGAGGAGCTCGATCGGGCCGCGCCGGTGTCGCTCAACGCCGACGCCCCACTCACGTGCCAGTTCATGCTGGAGGATCACGCGGTCCGGCATAGCTATCATCACCTCGCCGGCATCCGTGCGGCGGTGAAGCGGTCGCAGCGAGCGGCATGAGTCATCAGTAGCCCGGGGGTGCGGCACCGCCGGTCAGCCGGCGGGCCCGGGCATGGCGCGCGGTTAAATTCCCGCGGCCATGATGCCCTACCTCCTTGCGCTCGCCTCCGCCCTCCTCTACGGCGCCGGCGATTTCACCGGCGGCCTCGCCACCCGACGCGCCGGCACGCTTCCCGTGGTCGTGCTGTCGCAGCTCAGCGGCCTCGTGCTGCTGCTGGTGCTCCTCCCGTTCCTGCCGGCCTCCTCACCATCCCGGGCCGATCTCCTCTGGGGCGTATCCGCAGGGCTCACCGGCGGCGTGGGCGTCGCGCTCCTCTACCGGGCCCTCGCGATCGGGCGGATGGCGGTCGTGGCGCCGACGACCGCGGTGTGCGCGGTGGCCGTTCCCGTGCTGGTGTCGGTGGCGCTCGGCGAGCGCCCTGGCACGCTCGCGATTTTGGGCATCCTGCTGGGCCTGGGCGCGATCGTGCTGGTGAGCCAGCAGACGGCGGCGGAGGCGGCGCCGCTCGATCGCGGGGTCGCGGGCCGGCTGCCGCCCGGGGTCGGCATCGCGCTCGTGTCGGGGGTGGCGATCGGGCTCTTCTTGCTCTCGCTGGCGCAGACCCGGCCCGAGGCGGGGATGTGGCCGATCCTCGCGTCCCGCGCCACCTCGGTCACCCTCTTCGGGCTCGCGGCCGTGGGAGCTCGTCGGTCGCTCCGCTTGCCGGGGGTGCTCACGCTCACCATCGTCTGCGGCATCCTCGACATGTCGGCCAATGCGCTCTACCTCCTGGCCGCGAGGACCGGGCTGCTCAGTGTCGTGGTGACGCTGACCTCGCTCTACCCCGCGAGCACTGTACTGCTCGCGCGCGTCGTGCTGGGTGAGCGGCTCAACGCCCGGCAGGTAGCCGGCGTTGGCTGCGCGCTCGCCGCGATCGTGCTGATCGTGAGTGGCGGCCGCCTGTAACGGAGGAAGCCATGCCAAAGCGGATCCACCGACGGCGAGACACCGATCCCCGAACAGGGGCTCGAGACGTACGGCCACACGACCTTCGCCGATCCCGTCAACAAGAAGTATCCGATCGACACGCCCGGGCGGATCAAGGCCGCCTGGGCGTACATCCACCAGCCGAGCAACGCTGAGAAGTACACCGCCGGCGAGCTTCGGACGCTCCGGGCGCGGATCCGGGCCGCGGCGAAGGCGCGGAAGGTGACGCTGCCGGATCCGGATGAGTTCGTGGAGCTGATGGCCCGCGTGCGGAAACGGCGGAAATAGGCGACGGCCGCTGAGCTCGGCCGACTCACCCGTAACGATGCAGGGTCGCTCGCGCTGCCGTTGCGGCCACGGCGTCCGCGGCGTAAATAGGCAGCGCGCACCTCCGCGACCCCACCGACTCGTCTTGGGGGAGACGACGATGCCATTCGCTTCGACCGCGCCGCTGCGCGAGGCGATCCAACGGGTGTTCCCCGACCGTCCGTTCACCATCCGACTGTGGGACGGCACCGCCGTGCTCGCCACGCGCGACGGCGGGCCCACCTTGAGCGTTCGCTCTCCCTGCGGGATCGCCCACGTCCTGCGCGCACCCGGACAACTCGGCCTCGGGCGTGCCTTTGTCGCCGGTGAGATCGAGGTGGACGACCTCGATGCGCTCGTCGACGTGGCCGACCGCTGGCAGCCACCCGCGCTCTCGGCGAGGAGCCGCGCGCGGCTGACGCTCGCCGCGGTCCGAGCCCGGGGCGGCCTAGCAGCGCTGCCGGTGCCGGCGGCCGAGCTGCGGCCGCGCGGCGCGCTGCACTCCCGGAGTCGGGATGCCCGCGCCGTCCGCCATCACTACGACGTCTCCAACGAGTTCTTCGCGCTGTTCCTCGATAAGTCCATGACCTACAGTTGCGCCTTCTTCGGAAGCGGCGACTCGCTGGAGTCGGCGCAGGCGGCCAAGCTGGAGCTCACCTGCCGAAAGCTCGGCCTTCAGCCTGGCCAGCGCGTGCTCGACGTCGGGTGCGGGTGGGGCAGCTTCGCCATGCACGCCGCCGCGTGTCACGGAGCGGAGGTCGTGGGGATCACGCTCTCGGAGGCGCAGGCTGGTCTGGCCCGGGAGCGCGTCCGCGAGGCGGGTCTCGACGACCGGGTGAGCATCCGCGTTCAGGACTACCGGGATCTCGCCGGCGAGCGGTTCGACGCGATCGCCAGCATCGGGATGGCGGAGCACGTGGGCGCCAAGCGGATCGACCTGTATGCCCGGCACCTCGCCGGGATGCTCCGGCCCGGCGGCCGGCTGCTCAATCACGCCATCGCTCGACTGTACGAGGCGTCGGCGGGGGTGTTCACCCTGCGCTACGTGTTCCCCGACTCCGAGCCGCTGCCGCTCTCGCGGGTGCTCCTCGCGCTCGAGCGAGCCGGCTTCGTGACCGAGCACGTCGAGGGGTTCGGGGGGCACTACGTGGAAACGCTGCGCCACTGGGCGCGACGGCTCGACGAGCATCGCGAGGACGCGGTCCGGCTCGCGGGGGAGGAGCGGGTCCGCGTGTGGCGCCTGTACCTGCGGAACGCACGCAAGAACTTCGAGTCGGGCTTCCTCTCGATCTACCAGGTCCAGTGCCACCTCGGAGCGCACTGAGTCCACTGCGCCATGCAACCAGGAGGACGCTCCACGGCCGCCCGATCGGGCGGCCGTTTTCGCGGCGTGCCGCGGATCACCGCACGCGCCCCGCTCACAGCGCTATCTAAGGCAAAGCTCACACGCGGCCCGCTCGCCCACGGGCTACCCCTCACACGGACGCCGGCATGGCAAAGCGAATCGTAGGACGATGCGAGGGGTGCGCGACCGAGATCGTGCTCGCCCGGGAGGGACCGACGACGGATAGGGTGCTCCCTGCGCCCATGCTCAAGACGTTTCTGATCACCCACAAGCCCTGCCGAGCGGCCGTGCGGGACGGTCCGTTCTTCACATTGCACGAGCTGGATGCGTGACGAACGGGCGTTCGCGTGACGCCTTACGGCGTGCTGGACTCCGCCAGACTGTCCACCCACGCCTCCACGTGCGACCGCAGCATGGCGAGCGGCACGCTGCCGTTCTCGAGCACGTGATCGTGGAACGCACGGATGTCGAACCGCGGTCCCAGCCGGGCTTCGGCCCGCGCCCGTAGGCTGTCGATCTCGAGCCGTCCCACCATGTACGCCGTGGCCTGCGCCGGTCCGGCGATGTAGCGATCCACCTCCGACTCGAGGCTCTGCCGCGAGTCGGGGACGTGCGCCATCATGTAGTCGATCGCCTGCTGCCGCGACCAGCCGAGCACGTGCAGCCCCGGGTCGACGACCAGGCGCGCCGCGCGAAGCGCTTGCGACCCGAGCTCGCCCAGCCGCTCCAGGTCGGACGAGTAGAGGTCCATCGCCATGGCCAGGCGCTCCGCGTAGAGCGCCCACCCTTCCCAATATCCCGAGAAGCCGAAGTAGCGGGTGACCGGATGCGCGCCCGCCCGCTCTTGCGCGATGGCACCCTGTAGGTGGTGTCCGGGAATGGTCTCGTGGAACGCCGTGGCCTCCAGGATCGCGCGCGGCTGCGGCGGTCCCGCGTTGATGCGCCAGCGACCCGGCCGGCTCCCATCGGTCGTGCCGGAGAGATAGGAATTGGGGCAGCCGGACTTCTCCTCGTACGGTTGGCACGGGTCCACGATCACATCCTGCTTCGGCAGGCGGCCGAACCACTTCGGCATCGCCGCCTTGGCCCGCGCCACCGCCTGCTCGGCGGTGCGGATGACCTCGGCGCGGTCCGTGATCAGGTACTTGGGGTCGTTCCGAAACCGGTCCGCCAGGGCGACGAGATCGGTGGTGCCGAAGCTCCGCTGGGCGATCGGCCGCATCTCGCCCTCGATCTCGTCCATCTGCCGGAGCCCGAGCTCGTGCAGCGCCTTGGGCGCGATGTCGATGGTGGTGAAGCCGCGGACCAGCGCCTGGTAGCACTCGGCGCCATGCGGCAGGCTGGCGACATCGGTCGTGGTGCGGGCGTGGGGCAGGTACTCGCCGGCGACGTAGTCGCGGTAACGCCGGACCGCCGGCAGGATCGCCGTCCCGACCAGCGCGACGACCGAATCGCGGAAGGCCGCCGTGGAGTCCGTCGCGATCATGGCCGCGAACGGCGACTTGGCCGGCGGCAGCTTCAGGATATCGTCGAGCTGCTGCAGCACCGCTTCCACGTTCGCGCGCGGCTGGGTGTACCCCTGGCGGACGCCTTCGCGCAGGTTGGTGATCTCGGTATCGATCCATTTCGGCACCGCCCGCCAGCGCGTCAACGCCTGCGCCCGGAGCTCCGGCGTGCCCAGCGGCTGGATCTGGGCGAGCACGGGGAGGTAGAGCTGCCAGCCGTTCTGCTGGTGGATCGGCCAGAGCTCGCCGTGGCAGACCCGTGACTGGCGCGACTGCCGCCAGCGTCTCGCGCAGAATGCCGTAGGTCGGCTCGTCCGGCGTGCCGCGAAGCGCCCCGGGGTCGATCGCCTCGAGCTGGGCCAGCCAGCGGTCCTCCCGCTGCTGCCATGCGCGCAGCTCGGCCAGGGAGTTGTCGCCCAGCCGATCGTTCGCCGCCTCGGGCACGCCGGAGAAGGCGGCGGACATCGGGAACTCGTGCGTCCAGGCGGCGAAGTAGTCGTCCGCCACCGCGCGCACGCGGTCACCCGCGTTGCCCGTCGTCGGCGCGGGCGCGGACGAGGCTCTGGTCGACGACGTCGACCCCGCACATGCGGAGAGGAGGAGCGCCGCACCGCAGCAGAGAAGCGCATGCCGGCCGGACGATGGAGGAGCGATCATAGGCGGAATCAACGCTTGATTGGGGCAGGCCGGGGGGACGTCCGAATCACCGCGTACGGTACGTCGGGAGGCCGGATGATGCCAGTCATCCGGCCGGCCCCGGCCCGCCTGGGCCGCCGTTCCGCCGACACTGAGGGCGAACGTGCCCCATCCGCGTGGGGGTACCTTCCCGCCGCCGACCGTGCGACTATTCCCGAACGATGCCCTCGCTCGATACCCTGATTCCGCGGTTCAAGGCCGCCGACCGGACGACGCGTCTCGAAACGCTGCTCGACTACTCGCGCAAGCTGCCGCCGCTGCCCGAGCGCTACCAGGAGCAGAAGGCTCGAGGCGAGCACCGGGTGCCCGAGTGCCAGACGCCGGTCTACCTGTGGGTCGACGTCGACCAGGGCAAGGTGCACATCCACGCTGACGTGCCGCCCGAGTCGCCCACGGTCCGCGGGTTCATCTCGCTCCTGGCGCGCGCCCTCGACGGCGCCGCGCCAGCAGACATCGCCCGGGTGCCCGACGATCTCCTCGACCAGCTCGGCCTGAGCGAGACGTTGGGCATGAACCGCACTCAGGGACTCGCCGCCATCCTGTACCGGATCAAGCGCTCCGTGGCCGCCGCCGCCTGATGCTGGGCGTGCTCGAGCTGGCCGGGCGCGGCGCGGGATTTCTCCGCCGCCGCGAGGCAGGCTACCTGCCGTCGAACGGGGACATCCACGTCGGCGAGCGCATCGTCCGCCAATACGAGCTCCGCGCGGGGGATGAGCTCGACGGCGAGACCCGTCCCGGCGGCAAGGGCCGGAGCGCGACGCTCGAAAAGGTCACGGCCATCGACGGCCGCCCGCCCGCCGAGGTGCGTGGCCGCCCCGACTTCAACCGCCTCGGCGCCATCCATCCCAACGAGCAGCTCCGCCTCGAGTGCCAACTGGTCCGCCAGGGCCAGCCCGACTTCACCAACCGCGTGATCGACATCCTGTGCCCGTTCGGGAAGGGACAGCGCGCCCTGATCGTCGCCTCGGCCAAGGCGGGCAAGACGATGGTGCTCCAGTCCATCGCCCAGGGAATCAGCGCGAACTATCCCGAGGCCGGGTTGTACGTGCTGCTGGTGGACGAGCGGCCCGAGGAAGTGTTCGAGATGGAGGCGATGGGCGTCGGCGAGGTGATCGCGTCGAGCTTCGACAATCCGGCGCAGCAGCACGTCTCGGTGGCGGAGCTCACGCTCGAACGTGCCCGCCGTCGGGTCGAGCTGGGTGAGGACGTCGTGCTGATCGTGGATTCGCTGACCCGCCTGGCGCGGGCTTACAACACGGTCGAGAAAGGCACCGGACGGACGTTGTCCGGCGGTCTCGACGCCCAGTCGCTCGAGCGGCCCAAGCGCTTTCTCGGCAGCGCGCGGAAGATCGACGCCGCCCAGGGCGGCGGCTCGCTGACCATCATCGCGACCGCGTTGGTGGACACGGGGAGCCGGATGGATCAGGTGATCTTCGAGGAATTCAAGGGGACCGGCAACAGCGAGCTGGTGCTGAGCCGCGAGCTCGCCGAGCGGCGGATCTTCCCGGCCATCGATCTGGTCGCGAGCGCCACCCGTCGCGAGGAGCTGCTGCTCTCGCAGGAGGCGCTGGCCGTGAGCCGACTGCTCCGCCAGCGCATCGCCGGCATGACGTCGATCAACGCCATGAACGACCTGCTCACCGACATGCGCCGGAACCGGACCAACGACGAGCTGGTCCGCGCGCTCGCCGCGGGCTGACCGGCCCATCGCGCGCTAGCCTGCCCGCCCGACCGCCTTCGCCACCGCCTCCAGCTTCGCTTCGATCTCCGCCTGCGGCAGCCAGCGTCCGCGCAGCATCACGCCGGCGCGCCGGGTCGTGTTCCGGATGTCCGCGAGAGGATCGGCATCCAGCAGGACCAGATCCGCACGCTTCCCGGTCTCGATCGTCCCTGTCTCGCTCAGCGTCCCGAAGAACAGCGCGACGTTCCGGGTTCCCGTCTCCAGCGCCTGCCACGGCGTGAGGCCCGCGGCCACGAGCGACTCCAGCTCGCGATGGGTCGAGAAGCCCGGGACGTTCCACACCTGCGGCGCGTCCGAGCCGAGGAGCAGCCCGGCCCCGGCGGCGTGAAGCTCGCGGATGAGCCGGCGGCGCACCTCGAGCATTCGCCGCGCCGACTCGGTCGTGGATCCGGTCTCCTGGAGCACGGTGTTCCGGGTCTCGGTCCACTGGGCGAGGGTGCCCGCCGGCACGTAGCGCATCTCCGGCCGCCGGGCCAGCTCGTCGGCGGGAACGGCGATCAGGTTCTCCATCAGGACCTGGGTCGGCACGTTCCACACGCCGGCGGCCTTCGTCGCCTGGACCAGGCTGGCCAGCCTGGATTCGTCGAGATGCTCGCCGAGGTTCATCCCGAAGAAGGCGGACTCGGAGGCGGGAACCGGAGCGTCCGGTCGGAGCATCGCCTCGACGTACCCGTCGAGGTGCTCGATGGACCAGTACCGTGCCTCGATTGCCCGCGCGAGCCCGACCTCCGCCGGGACATGCCCGGCATACCGAATGCCGACGCGCCGCGCGGTCCCGACCAGGGCGTCGAACACCTCCAGCTTGAGGCCCGGGTGGATCTTGAGCAGGTCGTATCCGGCGGCCTTCTGTTCCTCCACCGCCCTGACGGCAGCCTCGGGTGTGGTCACGCTCGTGCCGTTGAACGAGGGCCCGGCGGCGTAGATCGTGGGGCTCAGCAGGTCGTTCCGCGCCGCCCGGGCCCGGAGCTCGAGATGGCGCGGGTGACCGAGCATCCCGCGGATGGTAGTGATCCCGCCGGAGACATAGAGGAAGAGGACGCGCTCGACGACGCTGTCGGACTCCTGACCGCCGGGGATGTGGGCATGCATCTCGGCGAGACCCGGGATCAGGTACTTGCCTCGGCCATCCACCGGGGTGGCACCGTCGGGCACCGTTACACGGTTCGTCGGACCGACCGCGACGATCCGGTCGCCGCGCACGACGACGGTCTGGTGGTGGACCGACCGGTCCCGGTCCATGGGGATGACGGTGACGTCGACGAAGGCGGTCGCGCGCTCCTGAGCGGAGGCGCGGAAGGCAGCGAGGCCCAGCAGCGCGGCGCAGAGCGCCGCGCGGGAGAGGTGCGGCATGGGAACCCTCGAAACGGAGTGGGGAAGGTCCGTCGCCGTACGCGGGCCGGCGGCGCTCCGTTTCAGCCGAGGCTCAGGTCCGGACGGCGGCGCTCCGGTTGGCCTGCTCGAACTCCTTCATCAACTTGACCAGCGCCTCGACGGCGGCGCGCGGGCACGCGTTGTAGATGCTCGCCCGCATGCCGCCCACGGATCGATGGCCCTTGAGCCCGTCGAGCCCTCGCTTCGTGGCTTCGGCGATGAACTTGTTCTCCAGCTCCTCGGTCGGGGCGCGGAAGCAGACGTTCATGAGCGAGCGACTGTCGGGCTGTACGGTGCCGCGGAAGAAGTCGCTCGCATCGATGTAGTCGTACAGGAGCTTCGCCTTGGCCATGTTGTGCTCGGCCATCGCGGCCAGCCCGCCCTGCGCCTGGATCCACTTGAACACTTCGCCGACGAGGTAGATGCCCAGCGTGGGCGGCGTGTTGTAGAGCGAGCGCTCGGCGACGAACGTGCGGTACTGCAGCATCGTCGGCAGCGTCTTGGGGCCGGCCTCCGCCAGGTCCTTCCGGATGATCACCAGCACCGTCCCCGACGGCCCGAGGTTCTTCTGCGCGCCGGCGTAGATCAAGGCGTACTTCCGGACGTCGATCGGGCGGCTGTACATGTCGCTCGACGTGTCGGCCACGAGCGGCACTCCCGCGGGGACCGCGGGCTCGCTCGTCCACTGGGTGCCGTAGATGGTGTTGTTGGTCGTCAGGTGCACGTACGCCGGGCTGGCCGAGTACGCGATCTCGGCCGGCGTGGGAATCCGGTCGAAGTTGGTGGCCTCGCTGCTGGCGGCGACGTGGACCTTGCCGCCGAGGATCTTGGCTTCCTTGATCGCCTTCTGCGACCAGACGCCGGTGTTGAGATAGTCGGCGGTCCGGTCGGCGGGCAGAAGGTTCATCGGCACCATCGAGAACTGGAGCGAGGCTCCGCCCTGCAGGAACAGCACCGCGTAGTCGTCCGGGATCCCGGCGAGCTCGCGGCAGTTCGCCTCCGCCTCGGCGAGGATCTTGTCGAACACCTTGCCGCGGTGGCTGTGCTCCATGATGCCGATGCCGCTGCCGGCCACGTTCCAGATTGCCTCCTGCGCCTTGCGGAGGACGGGTTCGGGCAGCACGGCGGGGCCGGCGCTGAAGTTGAAGATGCGGTCGGTCATGGGGGAACCCTTAAGGATTGTGAGCCGGGTCGAGAGACGGAGAGGACCGTCCTCTCCGTCATCTCCGTCATCTCCGTCATCTCCGTCATCTCCTGCCGTCGATCTCGCTCAATTCGACGCTGATGATGTCCGCGTTTCCCGTCCGGATCCGCTCGAGCGCGCCGTCGTCCGGCACGCCGTCGAGGTGGATGCGCGCGAGCGTCGCCTGGGCGCCGTGGTAGATGATGTTCTCGACCTCTTCCACGTTGATCGCGCCGCCCGCCAGGACGCCGAACACGTGCGCGAGCACGCCCGGCCGGTTGCGGTGGCGGATCGAGAGCACGTGCGTCGCCGAGCTCCGCGCCAGCCGGTTCACCACGTTCGGCACCTCGCCCGTCTCGCGGAACGTGGAGACGATCCGGATCACTTCGTGCGCGATCGCCACCTGCGCCTGGTCGGTGGACGCGCCGACGTGGTGCGTGCCGTAGACGCCGGGCGTCTTCACGATCGGGTTGGCGATCGTGCCGCTGCCGCCGGCGGGCTCGCCCTCGAACACGTCGAGGCCGGCGCGGAGCTTCTTCTCCCGGATCGCGTGCTCCAGCGCCGCCTCGTCCACCACCGAGCCGCGCGAGGTGTTGATGAGGTAGGCGCCCGGGCGCATCGCCGCGAGAAACTCGGCGTTCACCAGGTGCTTCGTCTCGGGGTTGGCCGCGACGTTGATCGACACCGCGTCGGCCTGCCGCGCCACCTCCTGCGGCGTCTGCGCGTAGATGAGGCCGAGCTGGTCGGCCTCCTCGTGCGTGAGGCTCCGCGACCAGGCGATCACCCGCATTCCGAACGCCTGCGCCCGGCTCGCGATCTCGCGGCCGATCTGCCCCAGCCCGACGATGCCCAGCGTCCGGCCGTGCAGTCCGCGCGCCTTGGAGTATTCGCCCTTGTTCCAGGTGCCCTGGCGCAGCTCGGCCGTCTGGTCGGGAATCCGCCGGTCGCACGCGAGCAGCAGCCCCATCACCAGCTCCGCCACGGCGATCGAGTTCTTGCCCGGGCAGTTGGACACGAAGACGCCGAGGCTCGAGGCCGTGTCGACGTCGATCGTGTCGATGCCGGCGCCGGCCCGGATCACCAGCGTCAGCGCGGGGCCCGCCTTGAGCGCGTCGGCGTTGACCTTCTTGCTGCGGACGATCAGGATGTGCGGGTCGGTCGCCTTGATGGCCGCCGGCAGGTCCTCCGCCTTCACGTCCGGTTGCGACACGACCGTACAACCGAGCTCCTTGAGCCCGTCGATGCCCACCTTCTCGAACTTGTCCGCGATCAACACCTTCATGCGACGACGCTCCGCCCCGGTTCCGGTGAGCCTACAAGGTATGTACGAAGAGTCCGCTCCGCAGCTTGGGCTCGAACCACGTGCTCTTGGGCGGCATGATCTTGCCGGCATCGGACACGGCCATGAGCTGCTCGAGGGTCGTGGGATACAACGAGAACGCGATGGCCATCTCGCCCGAGCGCACCCGCCGCTCGAGCTCGGCGGTGCCCCGGATCCCGCCGACGAAGTCGATCCGCTTGTCCGTGCGCGGGTCTCCGATGTCGAAGATCGGGCCCAGCACCCGATCCTGCAGGAGCGACACGTCGAGCGAGGCGATCGGATCGCTGCGGTCGATCATGCGCTCGTCCAGGTCGAGCCGGTACCACTCGTCAGCGAGGAAGAAGCAGAAGCTGCCGGGATGGGGCGGGATCGGGTCGCTGGTGGTGGTGACGTGGCCGACGTGGGCAAGGCGGGCGAGCGCGCTGGCCGGACCGAGCCCGCCGAGGTCGCGCACGACCCGGTTGTAGGGCAGGATCCGGAGCTCCTCGGCGGGGAACAGCACCGCCAGGAACCAGTTGTACTCGTCTTCGCCGCGGTGCTGGGCCGGCGCGTTCCGGAGCTCGTGTCCCGCCCGCCAGGCGCTGGCCGAGCGGTGATGTCCATCGGCGACGTAGGCGTGTGGTACCCCGCGGAACGCCTCGAGGATCGGGCCGGGATCGGCGATCCGCCAGACGGTGTGCCGCACGCCGTCCGGGGCGGTGAAGTCGTAGAGCGGCGCCGTCTCCAGGATCGGGCGGGTGAGCGCCGCGATGTCGGGCCGGCCTCGGTAGGTGAGGAACACCGGCTCCGCGTTGGCCCGGAGAGTCAGCACGTGGCGCGTGCGATCGTCTTCCTTGTCCGGCCGGGTCTTCTCGTGCTTGCGGATGATGTCCTGCTCGTACTCGTCGATGTGCACGCACCCGACGACCCCTGTCTGCGCCCGCCCGTCCATGACCTGGCGATAGAGGTAGAGCGACGGCGACGATTCGCGTACCAGCGTCCCGTCGGCCTGGAAGCGGTCGAGCGCCTCCCGGGCCTTGGCGTAGATCCGCGGATCGTAGGGATCGACGTGCTCCGGCAGGTCGATATCCGAGCGGCCGACGTGGAGGAAACTGTACGGGTTCCCCTCCGCCAGCGCGGCCGCCTCGGCGCGGTTCACCACGTCATACGGCACCGCGGCCACCCGCTCGGCGAGCTCGGGCACGGGACGGACGGCACGAAAGGGCGCAAGACGCATGCGACGACCCCGAAGCGGTGGAGAGACGGCAACTTCCGGAGCGCATCCTAGCGGCGGTCGACGAGCGAATGCAAGACGGTAATCCCGCCCCCGCCACCCCTCACCCCCCTCCTGGCTTCACCAGCCGCTCGCACCCTCCGAGCAGGGCGTCGACTCCCAGCGCGAGCACCGCCGCGGGCAGTGCGCCGGAGAGGATCATCCGGGTGTCCGAGAGCGCGAGCCCCGCGGCGATCGGGTCGCCCAGGCCGCCGGCGCCGATGAAGGCCGCCAGGGTGGCCGTGCCCACGTTGATGACCGCGGCCGTGCGGATGCCGGCCATGATGAGCGGCGCGGCCAGGGGAAGGCGGACGTATCGCAGCACTTGTCGCGCTGTCATGCCGAGCGCGACGGCCGCGCCCACGGCCTCCGGCGCGGCGTTGCGCACGCCGGTGTACGTGTTCCGGAGAATGGGATAGAGGGAATAGAGGAAGAGGGCGACCAGCGCGGGGACCACCCCGATTCCCAGCACCGGGATCATGAACGCAAGCAGGGCGATGCCCGGGATGGTCTGGAGGAGGCCGACCGCTCGGATGACACCCTCCGCGCCCGGCTGCACGCGCTCCAGCGCCAGACCGAGCGGAACGGCGACGGCGATCGCGGCGACCAGCGACGCCGCCACCAGCAGGAGGTGCCGGCCGATCAACCGGATCAGCGTCGCCCGCTCGTTCCAGAGATAGGCGGCCAGGCCCTCGCGCGGCTGTCCAGGCGCGGAGGGCCGACCCGGTCGGCTCGCGCCGAGGAGGCCGAGCTCCCCCAGCGCGTCCGCGGCCACGCGGGCCACGGGCGCTCCGTCCACCTCCACCCGCCGGTTGAGGCCGCGCATCGCCGTCTCGGTGAGCTGCCCGCTGAGCTCCGTCAACGCCGCGACGGCTGCCGGTGCTCGCTCGGCGAGCCCGGGGGCCACGACCGCCGCCGCCTCGTAGGGCGGAAAGAACCGGCGGTCGTCCACCAGGACGACCAGGTCATACTTCGCGATGAGGCCGTCGGTCGCGTAGCCGTCGATCACGTCCACCTCGCCCGCGGCCAGCGCCTGGTACTTCACGGCCGGCAGCAGCGCGCGCACCTCCCGGAACCGGAGCCCATAGGCACCCTTCAACCCGGGCAGCCCGTCGGACCGGCCGATGAAGTCCGGGGTGAGCCCCGCGCGGAGCGTCGGTCCGACGCGCGCCAGGTCGCTCAGCGTATGGAGCTTGAGCCGCTCCGCGGTTTCCCGCCGGACCGCGATCGCGTAGGTGTTCTCGAAGCCGAGCGGCGGCAGCCAGCGGACGCCGAAGCGCTCCCGGAATTCGCGCGTCACCTGCGCGTACGCCGCGCGCGGGTCCGCGGCAGGCCGCTCGTGCAGGATCGCGAGCAGCCCGGTGCCGGTGTATTCGGGATAGACGTCGATCGCGCCATTCCGGAGCGCCGCGAACGCGATCTCGGTGGCGCCGAGCCCGAGCCGACGCTCGACCTCGAGCCCGCGGGCCTCGAGCAGCTGCGCGAACATCTCGGCGAGCAGGTACGACTCGCCGAACGGCTTGGAGGCGACGACGATGGGGCGCCTCGTTTCCTGGGCGGCGAGTGCGGGCACGGAAACGGTGATCGCGAGGGCCGGTGCCGGGAGCGCGAGCATGGCCGTGCCGACGGCCCGCCGCACCGCGCAGAGGCACGAGGCGGATGTCCACTCGCGTCGCGCCGCTCTCCGACCCAGTCGCCCGCTCACGCCGTCACGCGCGCTCGCGCCAGCAGCGCCCGCACGTAGTCGGTCGCGGGCGCCGCGCGCAGCTCGGCCGGGGACGCCACCTGCTCGATCCGCCCCCGGTGCATCACGGCCACCCGGTCGGCCAGCAGAAACGCTTCGGCCAGATCGTGGGTCACCAGCAGCGTGGTGAAGCGGAGCTCGCGCCGCAGCTCGAGCAGGGTGCCCTGCAGGTCGGCACGGGTGATGGCGTCGAGCGCCCCGAACGGCTCGTCGAGCAGGACCACGTCCGCCTCTGCGGCCAGCGCGCGGGCCACGGCGGCGCGCTGGCGCTGGCCGCCCGACAGCTCGCGGGGCCAGCGGTTCGCCATCGCATCCGGCTCCAGCCCGACGAGGCGCAGCGCCCGGTCGGCGAGGGCCGGCGCGTCCGCCATCCCCCGGAGCCACGGCACCAGCGCCACGTTGCGGCGGATGCGCCAGTGCGGGAGCAGACCACCATCCTGGGGCACATAGCCCACTCGCCGGCGCAGCTCGACGGGATCCGCCGCCGACACGTCGGCGCCGTCGACCAGCACGGTGCCCGCATCGGGATCCGTCAGCCGGTTGAAGCAGCGCAGCAGCGTCGTCTTCCCCGAGCCGCTCTCGCCGATCAGCGCGACGCATTCGCCGCGGCGCACCTCCAAGGAGACCCGGTCGAGCGCAACGACGGGGCCGAAGCGCTTGGAGACCTCGCCCGCGGCGAGCGCGACGTCGGCAGTGGGTCGATCCATGGGCGCAACTTACGCCGCACCGGTGAGTGCAGACAGGGCGGAACGGGACTCTCGCAAACTACCAGGGAGCGTGCGCCCGATGGCGCGACGTGCGCGGGTCTTCACCCACGACGCCCGGTGGGCGGTTTCCTCCACCCGGGGTGGCCGGATCGCCTAAGCTCAGCCGAGGCCGTCAATTCGCCGCACGCATCGCGGGATGGACCCGTCTCGCCCGAGCGATCGTTGACCGACGTTCTTTGCAGTCGAATCTGCAGAAAGGTGCATCCGCGGCGAGCACGAAATTGGCATCGAATTCGTCTGACACGCCCTCACCCAAGGATGCGGCATGTACCGGATCGAGCTGGCGCCAGGCGAGGAAACCGTCTTCCGCACGATCGAGGAGCTGGCCATCGGCGTGCGCAACGGGTTGGTTACGGCCCGGTCCCGCATCTTCCACAGCGCCTCGCAGAAGTGGCTGCCGATCGAGTTCCATCCGCACTACAAGAAGGCGCTGGAGCTGTCCAGCCACCGCCAGGACGTGCCGACCACGAAGATCCCCGAGCGGCTGGAATCGCTGAACTTCGCGGTGCCGCGCCCACCGGCCCCGCCGGATCCGCCGGATCCGCCGGTGACACAGTCTCCGCCAGAGACGCCCGCGCCGTCGGCGACGCAGGCTCCGCCGCCTCCGCCGCAGCCTCCGCGCCCGCCCGCCCCGGAGCCGATCGCCCCCGCTCCGGTCAGGATGGCTCCTGTGTCCCTGGTGCGGGCCGAGGCCATGCCGGTGCGGGTGGTAGTCGAGTCACCCGAGCCGGAGGAGAGCCACCCGGTCCACCTGCCGCTGGCGATTCACGCGGCCACCGCGCTGGAGGACGAGCCGGTCGCGGAGAAGCGCGCGCCGGAGGCGGCGGCGCTCCCGCCGGCCGTCGCCTCTCCGGTCCTCCAGTTCCCCGCGATCGTGTATCCCGAGTTCACGCCCGCCGAGCCGCCCGTGGCCGAGCCGGTGACGGCGTCCACGCGGAGCCGCCGTCCCCTGCACATCATCGGCGCGATTGCGGTGCTCGCCCTGGGTGGGTACGGGATGCTGTCCTTGGCGCCGTCGCGCGGGGACGCCGCGCCGGTCCCCGCTGTGGCGGACCGCCCCGCACTGCCCGAGCCGACGGTGCACGCGCCGGTCGACCATCCGGTGCCGGACGCACCGCCGTCCAAACCGTCCAAGCCCGTGGTCATGACGCAGCCGGCGTCCTCGGGCTTCGCCCCGGCACTCGAGCCGCGCGCCATCGTGTCCACGTCCACGGCCACCGCCGGCGCCACGACCCCGGCTCCGGCGGCGATCAAGGATTCGTCGCTCGCGCCCGCCCCCATCGACATTCAACTCGATGTCCCCGCGCTGCCCGGCGGGGAGTCGCTGGTCGCCACGCCGAAGGGCGACTCGGCGATGAAGCGGATCCTCCGCGCCGTGAACGGCGGAAAGGACCTTCCGCAGCGCCCCTGACCGCAGTGTGACTCATCCCACAGCAGCGTCTCCCTTCATGCTAGATTATCGGGCAGCGTAAGTTGTTATTTATCAACAACTTATGTTGATAAGCCTGTGGAAATCCCCTCCGCGGTGTGGAAAACTCCCGCGGGTCGTTCCCATGGCCCTCTGCCGGGCCGCTTCTGGGGAGGGTGCATGGCGAGAGCGATCTGGAGCGGATCGATCAGCTTCGGCATGGTCAGCATCCCGGTGAAGCTCTACGGCGCCACCGAGAGCAAGGACCTCAGCTTCCATCTTCTCCACGCCAAGTGCGGCACCCGGCTCAAGCAGGTGCGCTGGTGCCCGACCGACGACGAGGAGGTGCCCTGGAGCGAGACGGTGCGCGGCTACGAGTACGCCAAGGGCGAGTACGTCAAGCTCACCAACGAGGACTTCGAGCAGCTTCCCCTGCCCAGCCGGCACATCATCGACCTCAGCGCGTTCGTCGATGAGTCCGAGATCGATCCGGTCTACTACGAGCGGAGCTACTACCTCGCGCCCGACGAGCGGGCGGAGAAGCCGTACGCGCTGCTGCTGAAGGCGATGGAGCGGAAGGGCCTCACCGCGCTGGCCACGGTCACGCTCCGGAACAAGGAGCAGCTCTGCGCGATCCGGCCAAGGGACGGCGTGATCATGCTGGAGACGCTGTTCTACCCGGACGAGGTGCGCCAGTCCGAGGTGGACACCGGCGGCGCGAAGGTGAGCGATCGTGAGCTCGACATGGCCGACACCTTGATCGAGCTGCTGCGGAAGCCGTTCGAGCCCGACGAGTATCACGACCACTATCGCGAGGCGCTGTCGCAGCTCATCGAGGCGAAGCTCGAGGGCCGCGACGTGGTGAAGGCGCCGCAGGCGCGCGAGACCAAGGTCATCGACCTGGCCGACGCGCTGCGGAAGAGCGTCGAGGCGGCACGGAAGGGCGGGAAGGCGAAACCGGCGGCGAAGCCCGCCGCGCGGCGCCCGGCCACGCGGGCCGCCCGCCGCACGCGCAAGGTGAGCTGAGCGTGCCTGCGTGCTTGTGCGGTGACTCATGACAAAGCCGCGCCCCGGCAAGGCCGTCCGTGAGGTGCTGGACCAGCTCGCCACCAGGGATGACCGGACCACGCTGCGCGTGGACGGCCACGAGCTCCCGGTCACGAGCCTCGACAAGGAGCTCTGGCCCGGGGCCGGCCGCCGCAAGGGCGCGACCAAGCGCGACCTGCTCCGCTACCTCACGCGCGTCGCCCCGTACATGCTCCCGCACCTCGCCGATCGGCCGCTGTTCGTCACCCGTTTCCCCAACGGGGTCACCGGCAAGAGCTTCTTCCAGAAGCACTGGGAGCCGGCCCCGCCGTTCGCCCGCACCGTGCGGATCTACTCGAGCCACAACGACCGCGACGGCGAATATCTCATCTGCGAGAACCTCGCGACCTTGCTCTGGCTCGGCCAGATGGCGGGGCTCGAGCTGCACGCCTGGTTCTCGCGGGTGAACCCCGAGCCGGACGCGAGCGGCCGCAGCCGGAAGTTCACCGGCTCGGAGGCCGCGCTCGAGCGCTCGATCCTGAACTACCCCGATTTCGTCGTCTTCGATCTCGACCCGTACCTCTACTCGGGCAACGAGGCGCGCGGCGAGGAGCCGGAGCTCCACCGCCGCGCCTTTGCCCGGGCGCGCCGGCTCGCCGTCCGCATTCGCGAGATCCTGGACGGCCTCGGCATGGCCACCTTCATCAAGACGTCGGGTCGCACGGGGCTGCACCTGTACCTGCCGATCGTGCGCGACCTCGACTTCGACGCGGCCCGGTCGGTCGCCGAAACCATCGCGCGGCACGTGCAGCGCGAGCGGCCCAAGGACGTGACGGTGGAGTGGGCGGTGCGGCGCCGGACGGGAAAGATCTTCTTCGACTACAACCAGAACAGCCGGGGGAAGTCCCTCGCGGTCCCGTTCTCGCCGCGGCGGCATCCGGCCGCGACCGTCTCGATGCCGATCGCATGGGACGAGCTCGACCGGGTCTACCCGACCGACTTCACGCTCCACACCGTGCCCGACCGGCTCGACGCCTCGGGCGACCCGTGGGCGGGCATGCTCGATGCCCGTCAGGATCTCGCCGAAGTCGTCGGCGTGGCGAGCGCGCGGTGAGCCGGCGACTGGAGCGGCTGTCGAAGTCGGCCAACGCCCGGCTCCGCTACCGGGCGCAGCCGGGGTGGATTCCGCCGATGCTGGCGACGCTCGCGGACACGCCGCCTCGCGCCGGCCAGTGGCTGTACGAGCCCAAGCTCGACGGCGTGCGCGTGCTGGTCTACGCCAGCGGCGGGGACATCCGCCTCTTCTCCCGCAACCGGAAGCCGCTCGAAGGCGCCTATCCCGAGCTGGTGGACGCGCTCTCCTTCGCCGTCCGCGGTGACGCGGTGCTCGACGGCGAGGTGGTCGCGGTGGATCCGGAGACCGGCCAGAGCAGCTTCTCCCGGCTGCAGCGGCGGATGCAGCTCCGCGACGAAACTCGCGCCCGCCGGAGCGGCGTCCCGGTCGAGCTCTACCTGTTCGACTGCCTGTTCTACGAGGGCATCGATCTCACCGGCCTGCCGCTGGTGGACCGGAAGGCGGTACTGCGCGACGTCGTCTGGTACGACGATCCCATCCGCTTCACGCCGTTCCGCGCCACGGGCTCGGCGGCCATGTTCCGCGAGGCCTGCGCGAAGGGCGCGGAAGGCATCATCGCCAAGCGGAGCGACAGCCGGTATCTGAGCGCGCGGTCGACCGACTGGCTCAAGATCAAGTGCGTGCACCAGCAGGAATTCGTGGTCGGCGGCTACACCGCGCCCAGGGGCTCGCGCGAGGGACTCGGCGCGCTGCTGGTGGGGTACTACGAGCACGGTGCGCTGCGCTACGCCGGCAAGGTCGGCACCGGCTACGACCGGGCTACGCTGGAGATGCTCGCGCGGAAACTCGCCCCGCTGCACCGGCGCACGACGCCGTTCGCCCCCGGGCCGTCGCCGGCCGGCGAGGTGCAGTGGGTGACGCCGCGGATGGTGGTCGAGATCGGGTTCGGCGAGTGGACGCCCGCCGGGCTGCTGCGGCACCCGCGCTATCTGGGGATCCGGGAGGACAAGACGGCCGCGGAGGTGCGGAAAGAGGGGTAATGGCGGGGTAGTCGTCATCGCACTCCCCGCCCTGCTGGCGATCCATCCTGCCGACGTTAGCTTCTCTGTACCCCGTTACAATGTCTCCGGCCCCGGCTGGAACCGATGAACCTGCCGCGCCTACGTCAGTCGGCTTTGGGTTCTGCGTACCCTCCCGAGACGACCTGCGCTCGGGCGGCCAAGGCGCGCGCGGCGTGACCGATCTCGCCGTTCCCTTCGCGGCCGCGCTGGCCGACCGCTACGTGATCGAGCGCGAGCTCGGGCAGGGCGGCATGGCCACGGTATACCTCGCCCGCGACGTCAAGCACGACCGCGAGGTCGCGCTCAAGGTGCTCAAGCCCGAGCTCGCGGCGATCCTCGGCCGCGAGCGATTCCTCAACGAGATCCGCCTCACCGCCAAGCTGGACCATCCCCACATCGTCACCCTGATCGACTCGGGCGAGACCGGTGGCTTCCTGTGGTACGTGCTGCCGTTCATCCGGGGCGAGTCGCTCCGGGATCGGCTGGGCCGCGAGAAGCAGCTCGGCGTCGAGGATGCGCTGGCCATCGCGCGCCAGGTCGCGGGCGCGCTCGACTACGCGCATGCGCGGGGCGTGATTCACCGCGACCTCAAGCCCGAGAACATCCTGCTCCACGAGGGCGAGGCGATGCTGGCCGACTTCGGCATCGCGCTCGCGGTGAAGGAGGCGGGTGGCAACCGGCTGACCGAGACCGGGCTGTCACTGGGCACGCCGCAGTACATGAGCCCCGAGCAGGCGACGGGCGATCGCGTGCTCGACGCGCGGAGCGACATCTACTCGCTCGGCGCCGTGTTGTACGAGATGCTGGCCGGGGAGCCGCCGCATACGGGGCCCACGGTGCAGGCGGTGATCGCGAAGCTGATGACCGAGCGGCCCACCCGGCTCCGCACGGTGCGTGACACCGTCCCCGAAGGGGTGGACGCCGCGGTGGCCAAGGCGTTGGCCAAGGTGCCGGCCGACCGGTTCGCGACGGCCCATGAGCTGGTGGCGGCGCTCAAGACCTCGACGGCATCGGACACGGCGCGGGTGGCTGTCGCCGGGCCGAAGCGATCGTGGCTGCGGGGCGCACTCGTGGTGGCGGGGCTCGCCGCGCTGGCCGCCGTGATGCTGCTGAGCCGCGGGCGCGGGCCGGCGGCGACCGCGACGACGCAACGCCCGATCACCACGTCGGGGGACGCGAGTCAGCCCGTCGCTCTCACCCGACGGCAAGATGGTGGCCTACGTACTCGGCGGCACGGATCTCGTGGTGCAGGACCTGGCCGGGGGTGATCCGCTCGCGATCGTGCGCGGCGCCTCGTCGATTCGGGACCCGCGTTGGTCTCCTGACGGCGCGACCCTGCTCTTTCTCGGAGCGATCCGTCGCGGCGACGGGGGGCTCTATGTCGTGCCGCGCCTTGGCGGCTCCCCGCGCAAGCTGGCCGAGCCGGGCTTGGCGTTCGGCGTGCATCCGGGGGGCGAGGAGGTCCTGGTTTCGCGCTTCGATCCGGCGGTCGGCTCGGCGGTGGTCCGCATCCGCATCCGGGACGGGACCCTGGTCGACACGCTCTGGTGGCGGGGTTTCGGCCCTCCGTTGGCGGCGCCGTACATCCCCGAATCGCAGCCGCTCTGCATCACGGGGCTGCAATGGTCGCCGGACGGCCGCTGGATCGGCTTCAGCGCGGTGCAGCGGCTCCCGGATGCGGGCCTTGCCGTCGGCATCATGAGCAGCACCGGCGTGATCACCGGCAGCCGCCCCAGCTTCGCCGGGCCCATCCAGTGGGCGCCCGGGTCCGACGCGATCTACTACTTCCCCGACAACACCAAGTCGGAGCTCGATCTGGTCCGGGCCGCCGTCAACCGGTCGGGCCGGTTCTCGGGCGACCCTGTGGTCGTCATCAGCCGAGTGCCCGGTCTGGACGGCACCCTTTCGGTGTCCCGCGACGGTCGCTCGGCGGTGTATACGAGCGGAGCCGGTAATTTTCACATCTCGCTCCTGACGATCGATCCGGCGAAGGGGACGGTGTCGGAGCGGAAAGTGACGAGTGGGACCGCGTGGCATGGATACCCCACGCTTTCTCCGGATGGCCGTTTCCTGGTCTATTCCAAGGGCGACCAGCGGGGCGACAACCTGTACCTGCTCCCGGCCGACAGCGGGACGGAGCGGCCGCTGACCGAAACCGCGGATTACAATCACCGGTCAAAAATCTCGCCGGACGGCGAGCGTCTCGTGTTCCTCCGGACCACCGTCGACAGCTACCGGCACGGGCTCTACCTGATGCCGGTTGAAGGCGGGAGCGCGCGCTTCATCGCGGGTGGACAGGTGGATTGGACGGCCACGCGCGCCGGCGTCCCGTGGGCCTGGCTGAGTCCGAGCCGGCTCATCTTGCGAGGCGATCTCGCGCAGCATCGCTTCACCGTGATCGACCTCACGGGGGGCGCCACCTCCACTCTGGTCGTGCCCGACAGCCTGCAGATGCGCCCGTTGATCTCTCAGGAGGCGGACGGCTCGCTCGGGTCTTCCCCATGGCCGCTGGCGCCGTCCCCCGCCGGCGACGGATTCGCGGTCACGGCGCGGATCCACGACTCACTCTTCATCCTCCGCGCGTCTTCCGATCTGAAGCGGTGGACCCGCGTCGCCCCGGCGGCGCCGGGTGAGCGCATCGCCCTGCTGATCTGGGGGGATGACGACTGGATCTACTTCGCTCACCGACTGCCGTCCGATACCGCGGGCTGGGTGAGCCGCGTGCGGGCGACCGGCGGCAAGCCCGAGCTGCGGCTCCCCATCCCGGCGAGCTGTCGCCCGGGACTGGAGCGGATGTCGCGCGACGGCCGGCGCCTGGCGTGCGAGTCTCCGGGCCGGCCCACGCTGGACATCTGGATCGCCGAGAACTTCGATCCAGGGCACGCGCCACGGTGAGCAGCACATGATCCTCGACCCGCTGCTTCGGCTCGCGATCGCGGCCGACGTCTGGGCGCGAGGGCCAAGTAGGCGACGCCGTCGAGGCCGCCGATCCCGCCACCGCGTACCTCAACCGTACTCCGCCACTCAGCCTCGCAGCCTTCCCCGCCGGGCCACTGCAAAGATCGGCAGCGGTCGCGCAGCCAGCCCTGCTAAATGGCCGTTGGTCAACATTTCGAGGCTCGAGCCCACCAACCGCACGCTTCTTGCCCCCACGAGGCGGCCAGCACCCACCGACGCCATGGAGGCTCCATGTACCCTCGCCGTCTCGCCGCCGGCCTCGCCCTCGTCGCGGCCACACTCGCCGTTTCCGTCGCCCCGGCCCACGCCCAGGGCAAGGGGAAGGAGAAGCACTACGCCGTCTCCAGCGACCGCGCCGTCACCGTCACGCGCACGGTCCTCGGGCGCCAAGGCTACGACGTGGTCCGCATCGAGCGTGTCGGCACGACCCAGGTCGTGTACTACCGCGCCGGCAACCGCGGCCATGGCAAGGGCAAGGGCCCGGTCCAGAAGATGATCATCCGCACGGTCGAGCGCAGGATCGTCTTCGAGGACACGCCCCCGGCACTCATGGTCGACATCGACGTGAACCTCAAGCTCTAGCCGCCGCACCCTACTCGAGCTCCACGTTCCATGCGTAGTTCTCCAGCCGCTCCGACCGGGGGCCACTGCCCACGGTCGTGAGCGGGAATTCCGCCGCGTGGACGGTCGACAGGTACATCGCCTTCACCGCGCGCTTGAAGGACGGGGCGCAGGGTCCGGTGACCGTGGCCTCGTGGCCCGGCGCCGGTGTCCAGGTGAGCCGCATCGAGCGCCCGCTCGGGCTCGTCTCGTCCGCGAGCACGACACCAGTGACCGAGACCGCGCCCTGGCCGGTGAGCGTGAGCGCGCAGCCCGTCGCCTCCATCACCTGCGGGGTGCCGTGCGCGCCGCAGAAGAGCAGCTCGGTGCGCCGGCTGAACGTGCCGCGGTAGGTACCGTCGCCGGTTCTCGTGAGCTCGCCCTCGACCGCCTCGTCGCCGCCGTTGCGGCAGCCCGCCGTCGCGGCCTCCTGCGGCCAGGTGCTGGTGAGTCGCACGCGATAGGCGGATTTGAGGGCGGCCGGCACGGGCGCGAGCCCGGCGCTGAGCGAGAGCGCGGTGGCCGTTCCCGCCGTGACGGCTTGCGCGGCGCCGGTTGCCGGCGTCAGCCCGGCAAGGGCAAGGGCGGTCGCCAGGATGGGAATGGTCGGTCGAGACATGCATAACTCCTGAGTTGAGTCGTGGCTCCGTTTGCCCGCACGGGCGTGGATCGCACGTGCGAAGGACGCCGGGAACCTCATTCACGCCCGCATCGAAACGGCGAGCATGAAGTCGCGCGAAGGTCACGCGCCGACCAACCCATCAGACAAGTCGCGTGCCCCGCTCCGGCAGGCGGCCAGATCGTGACAGGCGACGACCAAGTCGCTGGGCCACGGACAGTTGACGCGAAGCGCCGGATCCGCTGCGCGAATCCGGCGCTCCTTCATCCCGACATTTCTGTGGCCCCTCGGCGAGGCCCGGCGCACGGTTGTCGGCCCCTCCACCTTCGCGCGCCGCGCTCGGGCCGACGATCAGCCCCGGAACCGCCGCGGGTCGATGGCGTAACCGCGCACTTTGTAGCTCAGGATCCGCTCGGTGGTGCCGAGCAGGCGCGCGGCCTTGGCCCGGTTGCCGCGGGTGCTCTTGAGCGCATCCTGGATCAGGTTGCTCTCGAACACCGCCACTGCCTCGCCCAGGGAGCGCGAGACGACCGTGCCGGACGCCTCCGCCGTCTGCAGCGTCGGCGACAGGTGATGGCCGTGGATCACGTCGCCGTCGGCGACCAGCACGGCCCGCTCGATCGTGTTCTCGAGCTCGCGCACGTTGCCCGGCCAGTGATAGGCCATCAGCATGTCGATGGCCGGCGTCGAGATCCGCTTGATAGTGCGGGCGTGCATGCGGGCATACTTCTCGACGAAGTGGTCCGCCAGAAGCAGCACGTCCGACTTCCGTTCCCGGAGCGGCGGCACGTAGATGGTGAACACGTTCAGCCGATAGTAGAGATCCTCCCGGAACGTCCCTTCGGCCAGCGCCTTCTCCAGATCCTTGTTGGTGGCGGTGATCATCCGGACGTCCACCCGGATCGTCTCGTTGCCGCCCACCCGCTCGAACTCGCGGCCCTGCAGCACGCGGAGCAGCTTGGCCTGGGTGGAGGGACTGAGCTCGCCGATCTCGTCGAGGAACAGCGTGCCGCCGTCGGCCTGCTCGAACTTCCCCTTCCTCCGGGCCTGCGCCCCGGTGAACGCTCCCCGCTCGTGGCCGAACAGCTCGGTCTCGACCAGGGTCTCCGGCAGCGCGGCGCAGTTGACCCGGATGAACGGCTTGCCCGCCCGCGGCGAATGATGATGCAGGGCGTGGGCGATGAGCTCCTTGCCGGTGCCGCTCTCGCCGCGGATCATGACCGTGGCGTTGGTGCCGACCACCTGCGCCACCTGCTCGTACACCCGGCGCATCGGCCCGCTGTTGCCGATGATGTTGGTCAGCTCGTACCGCTCGCGCAGCTCCTCCCGGAGCTGGGTGTTCTCCTCGACCAGCCGCTGGCGCTCGCCTTCCACCAGCCGGTGGATGCGCACGGCCTGCGACACCATGGCCGCCGCGATGCGGAGGACCTTCACCATGCGCTCCGCGTCCCACTCGGGCATGAACGGCATCTCGACCGCGAGCGTGCCGGCGCTCGACCCCTCCATCAGGATGGGGACGCAGAGGAAGCTCATGTCCTCCTCGTCCCGCCGGGCATCACGGGGAACGGCGCGATGGAGAAAGCCGGGCTCCTCGGTCAGGTGCGGCACGACCGTCGGCGTGCCGCGCTGGGCCACGGTGCCGGTGATGCCCTCGCCCACCCGGTAGCGCACGCGTGCCGCGGTCCGCGGATAGCCCACAGCCGCCTCCACGACAAGGTGACCCGAGGCCTCTTCCAGGAGCGTGATCGCCCCGCGCCGAGTCCCGCAACGACGCTCGAGCACCTCCAGCACCCCATAGAGCCCGGTCTGCAGGTTGAGGTTGCCGGCCAGCGCCTGGCTCACCTCCAGCAGCGTGGCCAGCTTGCGGACTTCTCCCCCACCGTCGACGGGCAGCTCGGCCGGAGCCGCGGGCGCCCCCGCCGCGGGGAGGGGCTGCTCGCCGGGGGCGTCGGTCCGTCCGCGGGCCGTGTCCTCGGGCATGAGCGACGGGACATGGAAGACGATCTTGCGGGAAGGGGGTGACATGGGAGCTCGGCGAGGGAAAACCAGGGATCAGATGGCGTCACGAAGTGTAATCTGATTTCTCCCATGATTGCAAATATCTGAGGGCGAAGTGCGCCGATTCCGGCACGCGCACCAAACTTTGTCCCCAAAACCTTGCACATTATGCACAAAGCTAACGTCTGCGAGACCGCCTCCCTCCAGCCTTCCGGGCGGCCGCGCGGCGGGCGGCGTCCAGTGCCCGCTCCACCCACGGGCGGGCCGCCTCCCGGTCCTCCAGCACGTCCGCTGGCAGCTCGTAGTACTGCATCACGTGTGACTCGTCGCCGTAGGGGCGGAATGGCGCCGATCCGAGCCGCTCGAATTCGCCTCGGGTGGCGTCGTCCACCTTGAGATAGAGGGTGTCGTCGTCGATGAGGGCGAAGAACAGACCGCGACAGTACAGGCCGACGCCGCCGAACATCGCCCGCGCGGTTACCGGACCCGGACCGGCGAGCTGCTCCAGGACGAAGGCCTTGTAGCTGGGAGAGACCGCCATGAGACCTCCCGTCGTCAGGCAGGGGCGTACTCGAGGGGTGAACTAGACGGCACACTGGAACTTATCGCCGCGAGTGAGGAGGGCACCGGCAACGAAAACGGGGCGCACCGCAGGGCGCGCCCCGAAGTTCGTGGCGATGGTGGGTTACTGCGATTCCCCGGAATGCCCGCCGATCGGGATCGAGAAGCCGAGCGACGCCACGAGGTCGTTCTGGAAGTCGTCGCCGCCGCCGAAGTCGCCGTTGTAGAGGTAGTCCTCGAGGTCGAGCCGGATGGCCGAGTTGCCGCTCTCGCCCAGGGCGAACCGGAAGCCGACGCCCACGTTGCCGCCGAAGTCGGTGCTGCTCTGGTCGTTGTCGAAGGGGTCTTTGCCACGTGCCAACAGCGCCGGACCGCCGGCAATGAAGAACCCAACTCGATTAGATGGCGGCGTCAGCGCGAGGAGCAGCCTGGCACTGGCGACCAGCAGATTGGTGTTGGTCTCGTTGATGGTCTCACCCGAGATCTTGGCCGGCGCATAGCCGCCCACGGCCTCGAACCCGAGATGCTTCGAGCCCCAGAAGGTGAGCCTCGCGCCGCCGATGACGCTGACGTCCCGGCTCAAGGCATTGTCGAGGTCACCCACCGAATTTTTAGTTGGGATATAGGCACCTGCCCACGGGACCAGGCTGACGCCCTGCGCTTCGGCCGTGCCCGGCACGGCGGCGAACAATGCGGCGGCAGCCAGGATCGCCGGAGCCTTCGCGAATTTCCTCATCGACATACGGAACTCCCGGTGAAAGACGCCGGCCGCGGGATCGCCGCGAGCGCGGGCCGGATAGGTCACCCGGCGCCTCCATCATGGTTGCGAGCGGAGTATCGGCGCTGTGAAGCCATGGTGGTCGGCCGTGTGAAGCAGGTCACGCCACCCCGGCAAGCGCTGCAGCATCATGCGCTTGCCGGACGGCTCCGGGTCCTACCGGCTGCGGGAACGCTTCCGAGACGACCGCTTGCCGACCGAGCTCGCGCGGCGCTTCCGCGTCGCCGCGGCCTTCCGCGCGGACGCCGAGCGCGCCGCCTTCGGCCTCGACGCCGCTGCCCGGCCGCCGATGCGGCCGCCCTTACGCGCGGGGGCCTTGTTGATCTTCTTGCCCCGGCCAGAGCCGCTCTTCCGACCTCCGCCGGTCATCGCGTTCTCCGTCGCCCAGGCCCGACGCTCCGCTTCCTCCTCCGGAACGCCCCGGCGCTTGTAGCCTTCCTCGATGTGCTCCGCCTGACGCCGTTGTTTCGCGGTGTAGGCGGACTTGTCGCCTCGCGGCATGGGTCATCTCCCATCCTGAGTTCGCGGGGGAACATCGACCCTTGCGCGGGGCGGAGCGGTGCCCTCGATCACGTTTGACGGCGGTCGAAAGGTGGGTGGAACGGGCACGAATGCCCGTTCCCGCGAGATAGAAGAAGAAGGGGGAGGGGAAGGAATAAGCAGCGAGAGCAGCGGATCGGACGGCGCGCCCGGCCACAGAGCAGGGTACTCAGGGCTGGTTTCGGACGTCTCGCCAATCGTCGTCCGGTGTTACTCCCACTAGGTCCGCAAGATAGGCCGCTGTGGAGGGCGCGCTGTGCCGTGGATCACACGGTAGCCGGGAGATAGCCCTCGAGTCCCCGACCCTCCAGCACGTCAGCCGCGGTCACGAAGCGGACCCCGCGCTCGCGCCAGCTCGCCAGCAGCCGCTCGGCTTCCGCGGGATAGATCGCGCGGATCGCGTCCGTCACCAGGAACAACTCGCCCTTGGGCCAGTGTTGGAGCAGTCCTTCGATCGTGTATTTGTCGCAGAAATCCGTGGCGACGCCGTACACCACGATCGCCTCCGGCTCGAGCGTTCGCAGCAGCGTCGGCACGTTGGCGTTGGTGAACACGTCAAGCGTGCGCTTGTGAAGCAGGAAATCACCCCGGTGGCCCAAGATGCGGCGCGCGAGCGAGCCGGGATCCTGCAGCTCCGGCTCGATGACCAGCGGGTCGTGCAGCGCGGTCTCGGCGATCTTCAGCTGGCCCGGCGTGCCTTGCATGCAGTGCGGCGGGAAGGTCGTGATCCAATCGGGGGCGTCGGAGATCTCGGCGTCGGTCACCTGGTGGTTGTCCGCCGAGGCCACGATCGGAATCCGCCGTGCGTGCGCGAAATCCGTCAGCGCGTGGAGGACCGGGATGATTTCCTCGCTGCCGGGCACGTACAACTTCCCGTCGTTCCGCATGAAGTCGTACAGTGTGTCGACGTCCCAGAACACCAGTCGGGTCATGCAAGCTCCGCGTCGTGGGGCTGCGGCCGGCGAGGCACGGCCGGCCACGTGCGAAATCTACCGGAGGCCGCGCCCGCCAACGGTGACAGAGCCGCCCTGCCCGCCGTGCGTTCGCACGCCGAGGATCGGCGGTTGACTTCCGTCCGGGCTGCCCGTAAATCCCGGCAGCCTGACGCCCGGACTCGTTGCTCACGGAGGCATGCTTCATGGCGGAGCGTGGATCTCGCCGCTCGTACCACTCACTTCACGAGAAGCCCAGCTGATGCGGATGCCCCAGCTGCTCGGACTGCTGGCGCTGGTCGCTCCGGCCGCCGCCGCGGCGCAGGTGCCCGAGAGGGCCGCGCCGAGCCCCGTCCCCTCCGACACCGCGGCCGATAGCGCGGCGGCGCGGCCCGCCCCTGCGGCGGCGGATACAGCCCAGGAGCCCGGCCCGCGCTGGCGGACCAGCTATTTCCCCTATCTCGCCGGCGGCGCCAACGACAGTCCGGTGCTCTCCTTCCGGGTGCGGCACTGGCAGCCGGCCGAGTACGAGGCACGCACCACCTACACCGCGGCACTCAATGGCGACGCCGGGATCGCGCCCCAAGGCAGCCGTTTCATCTCGGCCTCGTTCAAGGCGCCGGGTCTCTGGAACAACTGGCGGCTGGCGCTGCAGGCGCTCGCGGGTCGGCAGGTCCGATACGGGTACTTTGGTCTCGGCAACGAGACCGTCTTCGACCCGAATCTCGTCACCGAGGAGAACCCCTTCTTCTACCGGATGCGCCGGCAGCGCTACCGGTTCTCCGGAGAGGTGACCCGGCGGATCCACGGTCCGCTCCAGGTGGCGGTGCTCACCGAGTACGAGCATGCCAAGTTCACCTCGCTGCCCGGCCAGTCGGTGTTCTCCATTCAGGTGCCGTCCGGCGAGCTGGAGCAGGACAACGTCACCGGGCGGCTCGCGCTCATCTACGACACCCGTGACAACGAGTTCAACACCCATCAGGGTCTGCTGCTCGAGGCCGGGACCGAGGTCGGGAGCGCCAACGACGGCTATACCCGCCAATACATGATCCTTCGCGGGTATCTCCAGGTGCGGGAAGGCACCGTGGTCGCTGCTCGAATCGTGGGGTCGGGGACGGGCGGCTCGCCTTCCCTCGATGCGACGTTCGAGCTGCCCGGGTGGGAGCATCCGATCCCGGTGCTGGGCGGCCAATACTCGCACCGCGGTCTCGACTACGGCCGCTACGTTGGTCGCGGCACCCTGTTCGGCAACCTGGAGGTGCGCCACGACCTGCTGCCGTTCGGCGACCTCGGCGCGGTGAGCCTGCTTGGCTTTCTGGACGTTGGACGGGTGTTCGACGAGGACTTCCGGCTCACCACCGAGGACATGAAGGTGGGCGGCGGCGGCGGGGTCGCGATCCGGGTTCTGCGCTCCAGCGTCATCACCTTCAATTTCGGCGGCGGACCCGACGGCTTCAATTTCTCGATCGGTAACGGCTGGATGTTCTAGCGCGGATCACGCCGCCACGGACAGCCCCGCGGTCTCGAGGACTTCCCGCAGCGTCGTCTCGCCGCGGTCGCGCGCGTACCACTGGCGCACTTGTGGGTACAGCTCTGCCTTCGGGACGGTGAGCCGGTGCGCCATCACCCACGCCTGCAGCTCGCGCGGGCGCGGGCCCCAGTGCCCGAGCTCGCGGAACTCCTCGTCCAGCACGATGACGATCGGAATCGAGCGCGACCCGTTGGTGAGATAGCGGTCCATCACCTCGGGATGCTGGTCGCGGAGGATGATCCGCAGCTCCAGCCCCGGCACCATCGACACGAGCTTGGCCACCACCGGGATGGTGCTGGACGCGTCGCCGCACCAGTCCTCGGCGATCACCAGCAGCTTCCGCTTGATGCCCGGCGGGACGACGGTCGTGGCCCACGCGGGAATCCGCGCGATGCCGTAGATCCCTTCCCACAGCCCCTTGTGCTTCGTGCTCGAGGCCAGGAACCCTTCGTACGTCAGCGCCTGGTCCCAGAGTGTCCTGAAGTCCTGCATGATTCCACCGGCCACTGGAGTTGGCAGATTAACACCGGACTCGGGTCGGCAGTTCCTCAGAGCTGCTCGATCCGGACGCCGCGGCGCCCCAGCTCCTCGACGTAGGCCTCGAACGGGATCGCCTCATCGGGCGTGTGGACGCCCTTCTCGGTTACCCGGCCATCGGCCTGCATCTGTCCGGTGATCGAGAGGGAATAGCCCGTCGTCCGCATCATCGCGCTGATCCCGTGCGACGCGTCGTACCGGTCGATGAGCCGGAACGAGACTCGCGCCGGCTTGCGGTCCTTCTCCCCGGTCACGATCACCTGCAGCGCCACGAGGTCGCGTCCCTGCGGCTTGTGCAGCTTGGGGTGCACGGTCGCGATGAAGACGTCGCGGGGCACCACGCTGTTGCCCTTCACCTCCACCGGGGTGTTGTCGAGCAGCCCCAGCTCGCGGATGGGCCGCATGATGGCGACGTGACCCGGGTAGCGGAGAGTCTTGTACTCCATCACGTCGATCTTGTTCTGGTAGGCGAAGGGCAGCGTGCTGATCCCGCCGCCGGTGTGGAAGGCCTCGAGCGTCCCCACCGGCTCGGGGAAGTCGACCGCCTCGAGCTCGCTCAGCGCGTCCACCTGCACCGGCTTCCCGCCGCGGAGCACCCAGGAGGGGGTGGTGTAGTAGTCGAGCGCGCCTTCGAGCGAGTAGACGATCTGGTAGTTGAGCGGCGGCTCGGGCTGCTGGGGCAGACCGCCGACGTACACCTTCACCTGCTCCGCCCGGTCGAGCCGGCGGATCCCTTCGGCGGCCAGGATATTGACCATGCCCGGCGCCAGGCCGCAATCGGGAATGACCGACACGCCGCGGGCCCGCGCCATCTCGTGGAGCTTCTTCTGCTCGAACACGATCTCCGTGTTGCCGCCCAGATCGGAGAAGTGGCAGCCGGCTTCGACCGCGGCCCGGGCCATGGGGCCGTTGTAGTAGTACGGGATGGCGCTCATGACGGAGGTCTGGCCGCGGAGGGTCTCCTGCACGGCGACCGGGTCGGTGACGTCGAGCCGGACCGTCTTGAGCCGTCCGCCCCAGTCGCCCTTGTCCGTCAGGAACGACGGCAGGTTGTCCGGACGGAGATCGGCCAGCGTCACCTGGCTCACCGACTCGCTCTGCAGCAGGTCGTACGCGCACGCGCACCCCTGCAACCCCGCACCGAGCACCAGCATCTTCATTGACGACCCCGCCTTACGCAGGAAGGACACCACGAATGGAAAAGGGAAAAGCCCCGGAAAATAGCGCCGGAAGGGGTCGCGATTCAACGGGGCGGCAAACTACATTGCGACATGACTTCTTCCCAGCCGACACGCCGCGACGGTGAGGCCACCCGTCAGCGTCTCCTTCGAGCAGCACTCGAGTTGTATACCACCGTCGGGTTCCGAGCCACCACCACGCCAGCCATCGCCGCCCGGGCCGGCGTGGCCGAAGGCACGATCTACCGCCACTTCAGCGGGAAGGAGCACCTGCTCAACGAGGTGTTCCGGGGCGCCCAGCGGTGGGGCACCACGATCGTCCGGGAGAGCAGCGAGGGGCTGCAGGATACCCCGGCCCGATTGCAGCAGGTGGCCCATCGCCTGCTCGAGACCGCGGCCCGCGACGCCGCCCTCACCCGCATGCTGCTCCGCCACCGGGACGAACAGCACCTCGACGAGAAGAGCCGGGAAGCCGAGCGGGAGTTCCGCGACGCGTTGCAGCACGTCGTGGCCGACGGGAGGAACGACGGGGTGGTGCGGTCCGGGCCACCCGAGCTGTGGACCGACGTATGGCTGGCACTGGTGGCGTTCGTGGCCGAGCGGGTGGGGGCGCGCGAGTGGTCCCCGGACGCGCCGCCCGTGGGGATGGCACTGGACGCCGCCTGGGATGCGATCTCGTCGAGGTCGCCTGGCGCTCTCGCCTGACCCGCCCGCCTACCCGGCGCGCGGTCGAATCGGCTAGCGATCCCCCGGGCCGGGAGCCCCGAGAAACACCGTGAGCTGACGCGGCCGGCTGGGCGGGTGGTCCCAGTCCAGCCGCCGGGCGCGGCCCGGGCCCAGCGGGCGGACCTCGACCTCGTTGCCGACAAAGAACGCGACCGAGTCGTCCCCCCACCGGAGCGCGTCCCGGGCGCTCGCGGCCAGGGGACTCGGTGCGCCCGTGTCACCGGCGACGCAGAGCGCGCCCGGCTCGGCACAGGGCACCACCCGCGCGAAGACCGGCCGCCCGAGCAGCACCGCCAGCGTCGACTCCGCGCCGCCCCGCTCGGCCGGCGGCACGACCAGCAAGGCGCCGCTCCCGGGCGGTGCCGCCCCGCGATAGACCCCACCGGCCGCCGCCACGACGAGTGACCGCCCATCGGCAGTCCAGGCCACCGCGCTGGGCGCGCCCGCCCCGCGCGGCAGCTCCAGCTCGCGATCAGCCCCGTTCTGCAGGTTCATTAACCAGACCGTCCCGGGTGTCGAGTCGCGCAGCGAAGCTCCGCGAAGAAACGCCACCATGACGCCGTCGGGCGAGAGCGCCGGACGCATCTCGCCGACGTTGGTGAACGTGACCGGGATGACTGGCCCGCCGTCGGTGCGCACCGCGTACAGATCACCCCCCGCCAGCCCGCTGCCGCCCACGAAGATCGCGTACGCGTCGCGTCCCACCTCCATCTGGCCGCGCAGCGGCGGCAGGGTGCCGCTGCACGCCGAGAGGAGCACCCCAGCCGTCATCACGGCGCCGGCCGCCCCGCCCCGGCGCATCAGGGTGAGTGTCCCGCGAAGCTCCAGTCGAGCGGACGGCCGGCGGCTTCGGACATCGCGCGCTCCAGTGCGCCGGGCGCGGCGATGGCATTGCGGTTCGCCTCGACGTAGCGCTGAAGGCCCCGAGCGAACGCCGGATCACCCACCAGGCGGTGGAGCCGGCGGATGGCGTCCACCTCGCGCGTGAGTCCCTGCGCGTTGGGGCGGTTGCCGCCCGCCTTCCGGTCCCAGAGCCACGCCAGGTACGCCGCCAACGCGGGTGACGGCCGCTGGTCGGCAGGGCCGGATTCGCTCACCGCGTTCCCCAGCCACTGGGCCGCCGTCGCCCGCGCGATCTCGTCCTCGCCGATGTCACCGGCGTGCACCCGCGCCTCGTCCCACAGCACGACCGACGCGGCGGGGCGCCCGGCCGGCGGGAGTGACGACGCCACGTGCGCGAGCCCGGGATAGGGGAACGGTCCGAGAAAGCCGCTCAGAAAATCCACGATCTCGCCGGCTCTGCGGAACGCACGCGCCGCCGCCGCGGAGTCGGCGGGTGCGGTCCAGAGCGTGACGGGCGCGCACGGGGCCGCGCAGGTCGCCCGCGGCAGCGTGGTCACCGCGTAGCTCCCGACCGCCACCGCGAGCGCGTCGAGCGGCACCGGCGTCTCGAGCCGGTAGTGCCAGGTCGTGTGGCCGTACGCGAGGGTGTCGATCTTCACCAGCGTGCCGTTGGCCACCGCGCGCTGGCCCTGCCCCACCTGAATGTTCCACAGGACGCTGACCCGCCCGCCGCTCCCGTCGGGAACCGGCAGCCAGAGCCGAGCCCGATCGCCCGCGGTCTCGCCGGCGAGCGCGCGATAGCCGGCGCGGTCGAGGCCGACCCGGAGGCCGCCGCGCGGGATCCCGTGGTAGCGCACCCGGGTGCTCAGCGTGTCCCCCGGCGCCTTCTCGTGCGGGACGATGACCTCGTTGTCCTGGCGCGCGTACATCGTGCGCGAGAGCCGGGTGTTGGGCTTCCCGTCCACCAGCACGCGGACCACGCGGAGGGCGGAGTCGAGCTGCATCTCCACCGGATCCACCGTGCGGAGCCGCCAGGCGATCTGGACTTCCGCCAGCACGTGCGCGCCGGTATCGCTGGTGACCAGGGTGATCTCATATCCGGAGGGGTCGTGCGGTGGGTGCGTGCTGTCGGCGGGAGGCGACGCCGTGCCGCCGGCCTGCCCGGCGAGCGGAACCGCGCGCGTCGCTCCGAGGAGCAGCGCGAGCAGTCCCGCGTACCCGGCGCGCCTCACTTGCCCAGCCGGGCCCGGTAGAACTCGAGGATGCGCGTCCACGCGCGCTCCACTTGCGGGCCGTCGGACCCCTCGCGACCGGGCTTGAGGAAGCCGTGGCCGGTGCCGGGGTAGACCTCCTGCGTGAACGTCTTCCCCGCCGACTGCATCTGGGCGACGGTCGTGGGCAGGGTCGCGTCGATGCGCTCGTCGTTCTCGCCGTAGATACCGAGCACGGGCGCCTTGATCCGGGCAATGGCGGCGGAGTCCGGCGGCGGCCCGTAGCACACCACCGCGGCGCGCAGGTTCGGGTTGTTGGTGGCGTAGCGGAAGCTCTGGCCGCCGCCCCAGCAGAAGCCGATGGTGCCCACCCGATCCTTGAGCACGGCGGGCAGGCCGTTCACGTAGCCATAGGTCGCGTCGAGATCGGCGGTGATGCGCTCGGGCTCGAGCTCGCCGATGAGCTTGCGGCCGTCATCCGGGTTCGCCGGCGACTTGCCGTGCTTCGACGAGAGCAGGTCGGGCACGATGGCGACGAAGCCTTCCTTGGCCAGCCGGTCGGCCACGGTCGGCTCCCAATCGGTCAGGCCGAAGATCTCGTGGATGACGATTACGGCCGGTGCCTTGGTCTTTCGCTCGGGATAGGCCACGTACGCGCGGATGGAGTCCGTGCCGCGCGCATACTTGACCCACTCGCCGTGGGTGGTGACGGCGTTGGGCGCGGTGCGGCCCGGCGCGTGCTGAACCAGCCAGGTCCCCCCGGCGCCGAGCGAGACCGCGAGGCCGGCGACGGCCGCGTAGGACACGATGCTCATGGCAGCCCCTTTCCCGCCGCGGGCAGCGCGCGGAACTCGACCCGGTTCTCCAGCAGGAGCGGGATGGCGACGCGGCTCCGCTTGGCGTCCACCCCGATGTCGGCGGGCGACGGAAGTCCGCCCGCCACCGGCGTCACCGCGCCGTTGTCCAGCACGAACAGGCTCGAGTCGGTCCAGCTCGTGACCAGCAGGCGATTCGCGTCGAGCAGCTCGACGCCGTCGAGCTGTCCCTTCGTCGTGCCCAGCGCCGCGAGCGCCTTGCTGCCCGGCGTCCACGCGCGCACGACGTTCCCGGCGAACGGCACGACGATGAAGCGCTTGCCCGCGCCGTCCCAGGTGATGCCGTTGGGCCCGGCCAGGCTGTCCGACTGGAGCGCGACGGTCGCCTTGCGCCCCGCGACCCGGTAGATCCGGTCCGGCCCGGTGTGGTCCAGGCCCTTCGCCGAGCCCTCGAAGCCCGTGTCGGTGATGTAGAGGCCGTTGGGCCCCACCGCGACGTCGTTGAGAAACTTGGAGCCCTTCACGTCCACGCTGGCGACCGGCTTGCCCGTCCGCCGGTCGAACCCGCGAACGGTCTGGATATCCGCGACCCAGAGCGTGTCGCCCTGGAGCGCGAGGCCCTTCGGGGCGTCGAGAGTGACGCCACCGACGCCGCCGGCGATGAACTTGAGCGAGTCCATCGTGCCGTCGCCCTTGAGGCGGGAGATGAAGCCGTTCCCGTCCTTACCCACGGGCGAGCCGTTGACGTTGCTGACGTACCAGACGTCGAGGTCGGCGTCGTACTTGGCGGATTCGGGGCCCTGAAAACCCTCCACCCGCGCGGAGTAGCCGGCCGGGGCCGCGGTGCTATCGGCGGCGGCCGCGCTCGCGGCGGTCGAGTCGGCGGCGGCGGGACGGTCGCGGCGTCCGCAGGCGCCGGCCGCAAGGATGGCGATGGCGAGGGTCCAGCGTGGTCCGTTCATGCTCAGCTCCTCGATTGTGCGCATGCTCTGTGGCCGTCGACAGTACCAGAGGGGCAAGATAGCCAGGCCCGCTCCGAGCCGCCGATCCCGGGCGGTGGCCCTCCGGGGACCTCGCCCACCCCCGGGCTGGTGTGACCTGCATCAACGTGGCACCCGGCTCGGCGGCCTAGCTTGGGTCCACTCGCATCAACCCTGGTTTTCGTCTGTTCGCGTCCCCTGGAGGCGCGCCCATGGTCAGGCCGACGTCGCATCGTTGGGCCCTGGGTATCCTGGCCTTCTCGGTGGCCTGCGGGTCCGAGCGAGTGGCCCCTCCGGTCCCGCGCGCCACGGCCCTCTGGACCGACTCCTTGCCCCCGATCCCGACATCCTATCTCGACGTTCCCGTGCGCTACCACCTGGGGCCCGCCCTGCGCTGGCTCGAGTCCGAGGTGCCCGCCCGGTTCGGCGACCTCGAGGAGCGCAAGCCCATCGCCGGCAACAAGCGTCTGCACTACGCCTATGCCGCCGAGCGCGGCCCGTTCAAGCTGGAGGTCGAGGGTCGGACCGCCGTGCTCCAGGCGGATGTGAAGTACCGGGCGAAGGCCTGGTACAACCCACCCGTCCTGCCCGAGATCAGCGCCAAGTGCGGCAAGGAAGGCGAGGAGCCGCGCGCGCGGCTGACGGTCCAGACTACCGTGCAGCTCACCAGCGCCTGGACGCTGGTGCCGCGGAGCCGCGCCATCGTCGCCCCGCTGTCCAATCCCGACCGCGACCGGTGCAAGATCACGTTCCTCCGGCAGGACGTGACCGACAAGGTGATGGACGGCGCGCGGGAAGCGCTGCAGCAGGATCTGAACGAGTTCGACGCCAAGATCGCAGCCTTCGACCTGCCGCACGAGAGCCAGCGGCTCTGGAACGTGCTCGGCTCGCCGCTCAAGCTGACCGACAGCCTCTGGCTCGTGATCAACCCGTCCACCGTGCGCATCGGCATGCTCAAGATGCACGGCGACACCCTGGTCACCACGATCGGCCTCTCGGCCAACCCGCGGGTGAGCGGCGGCGCGCGGCCGACGACCGTGCCGCCCCCGATGCCCGCGCCCGAGGATTCCACCTCGCGCCCGCCCGTGCTCCATCTGCTCACCGAAGGCCGCCTGCCCTACGACGTCGGGAGCAGCATCCTTACCAAGGAGCTCCGCGGCACCGTGATCAAGGTGGCCCAGCAGCGGCTCCTGCTCGACAGCCTCCACCTCATCGGCGTGGGGGACGGGCGCGTCGCGGTCGGCCTGGCGGTGCACGGCGCCGCGCGCGGGGTGCTCTACGCCGTCGGCCATCCGGCGTACGACACGGCGACGGCGGAGCTGTACATGCCGGATCTCGAGTACGACGTGGGCACGAAGAACCTGCTGACGGGAGCCCTCGCGTGGCTGGGCGGCGGTCAGATCGAGGACTTCCTGCGCACCCGGGTACGGATCAAGCTCGGGCCGGTCCTCGCGGAGGGGCGCGATCTGCTCGAGAAGAACCTGAATCGCGACCTGGCCGACGGCGTCCACCTCACGATGGATGTCAAGTCCGGGCGCGTGCTCAGCGTGCGCGCCGCGCCGGCCGCGCTGCTGGTCCGCGCGATCGCCTCCGGCCAGGGTGAGCTGGTGCTGGACCTGCGGCCGGCGCAGCTGGTGGGCCCGGAGAGCCTGGGGGCGGCCGTGCCCTCCCGTTGACGTCCGCTTTCTTGCCCCGGTGTGGCACCGGTGGCATCTTCGCTCGATGACCTCCCCCGCCGACTCGCTGTCCGACATCATCCGCGTGGCGCCGTTCACCGCGTTCGTGCCCCGCTTCGATGAGCTGATCGGGACCGCCACACGCATGGCCGTGTACTTCATCCACTCGCGCCGCTGGCGCGAGAATCACGACGCGGCGATCAAGGCCTTCGTCGGCCGCGAGGGGACCGTGCTGGACGTGTTTCTGCCCGACCTCGAGAACCACGAGCTGATGTACTCGCTGGAGAAGCACTTCGATGACGGGCCGTTGATCCCCGCGCTGGTGGTCGACGCCTATCGCTACTTCGCTCGCCTCGCGCGCGAGTTCAAGAAGCCGGCCCAGCTCTGGCTGTTCGGCCGCTACCCGACGTATTCGTTCTATCGGTTCGACGACCGCGCGATCGTCGCGATGTACTCCAACAGCGTGGCGAAGAAGCTCCTACCGGCCTTCGAGATCGCTACCGGCGGCCTGTTCGGTGAGTTCCTGGCCGCCGACATCGACGACCTGAAGCGGGAATGCCGGCGCCGGTCGCCGGAGGAGCTGGAGACGGTGATCCACGATTCGTCCAGCGTGTAGCCGCCGCCTTCAGCAATGCGCCTCACCGACACCGGCACTCGCCTCGTTGCCGCCGACACGCCGGGCGCCCTCTGGGTGCTCGGCCTCGCCTTCGTGGCGAGCGGAACCTTCGTGCTGTCGATTCCGCTGTTCGCGAGCGAGTGGGCCACGTTCGGGGTCTGGGAGCGGATCGCGGTGTTCGCCATCGGGCTCTCGCATCTCGGCGGTGGACTGTGGACGATCCGCCAGCACCCCGCCACGCAGGTCGAGCTCGATCGCGCGGGTGGCGCCGGAACGCACCGCGTGCGCCGGCCCGGCGAGCGTGTCGGCTCGATCACCCGCTTCCGAGCTGGCCGACGTGCGCGACGTGGCGGTGGCGGAGGAGAAGGACAGCGACGGTGACCCGGTCTTCGAGGTGCGGATGAGACTGTCCGACGGTCGCGAGCTGCACCTGCAGGGCCACCCCGACCACGGGGAGGTCGCGGCCCGCGAGCAGGCGGCCGCGATCCGCCGGTTCGTGGGGCTGCCCGCTCGAGCCGATCCGGCCCGCCCCGCGCCCGGGGCCAGCGGCGACTAGCGAGGCTCAGGCCGCGCCGGACTCCTCGGGCGGCCCCGAGGCCCGCGCCACCTGGTCGGCCTTCACCTTTCCCGCGTCGAACCGCCGCGCCGAGGCGAGCATCTTGTCGATCGTCTCGTCGAACTCGGCGTTGGCACCGCGCTTGAACCGCAGGGGATTGATGCGCGCGACGACGAACGCCCGCAGGTACGGGCTCTCGAAGCCGCGCGCCTTCAATCCCTGGATCGCCTCCGCCACCGCCTCCTCCAGCTCGAGCACGCGCGCCGCACGCTCCTTCCGCACCTCGATTGCCTTCGGCAGTGCGGAGCCGAGGAACTTGTCGATCCGCCGCAGCACGGGGTGATAGGCGCCGCCCGCGAACCGGCCGTTCTCCAGATAACAGAAACCCAGCGTCAGCAGCGCCGCCTCCTCGAACTCGGTCTCGAACTGTCGCTCGGGCCGGTCGTCGAGCTCGGCCAGGCTCTGCGCCAGCCGGGCCACCTCCAAGGCGCGCTCGCGCAGGTTGTGCGCCTTCTCGGTGTTGAGCAGGAGGATCCGGTGCGCCACTTCGGCCTCGGGCACCACGATGGCGACGGCCGATCGGGCGCCGAGGGTACGCATCGCCGCCAGGCGGTGGTTGCCGTTCGGCGTCCAGTAGCGGCCCTCGTCGGTGCGCACCACCACCATGGGATCGAGGTAGCGGCCCAGCCGGTCGATGGCGGAGCACAGCTTGGCGACGTGGGCGTCGGACAGGTCGCGCTGGTAGGGTGTGGGCTCGACCAGGTCGATCGGGAGTCCGGCGAAGATCTGCCAGTTGCCGCCCAGAGGGTCGCGGTACGAGGCGAGGACGGAGCCGCCGTCGGCTTCGATCGCCTCGGCCAGGCGGGCGACGGCGGCGGGCGGCGCGCCGGAGCTCAGCTCGTCGGGCGCGATGCCGCGAGAGCGAGGGGCGCCCTCGGGGCGCTTCTTCCGGCGGGGTTTCTTGGCGGTCTTGGTCTCGGCCATATAGCGCTCGGCGTCGGTGGTATCGGAGTCGGCTTCCGTACGTAAGCGGGACGGCGGGCGCTGGGGAAGACTGCCCGGCGGGGCTCACGCCTTGGCGCTACGCCGCGCGAGCGCCTGCCGCAGCTTCGGGCTGGCGAGCTCCCGGTACGCGTCCTTGCCGACCCACCGCGCCGCGGCCTCGGGCGACTCGGCCAGCCGTCGCGACAGCTCCACCGCTTCCTTGTTCAGCGCCGCGTTGCGCCGTCCCACCGCGCGGAGTGCCCAGCTCACCCCCTTCTTGACGAAGTTCCGCTCGTCGGTGGCCCCGCGCTCGATCAGCGGGAGTGCGCGGAGGAACGGCGCGTCACCCGTGCGCTTGTCGTGCAGGGCGAGGCTGGCGAGCAGGGCGAACGCCGCGCGCTTCACGAACTCGTCGCGTCGGCGGCTCCACTGGTCGACTTTCCGCCACGCGTGCGGTGTGCGGTCGAACAGACAGAAGCAGAGGGTATCGCAGACCCCCCAGTTGTCGAAGTCGCGCGCCCAGCGGTCCATCTGGGCGGCGCTCACCAGCGCCGGATCGTCCACGTAGGCCGTCAGCAGGCGCGCCTCGTACCAGCCCGTGGCCCACAGCGCCGCGGCGAGGTCGTGGTCTCGCCCGAGCTGCTTGCCCAGCTGCTGGATCGCGCCGACCGACACGCCGAATGCCTTGGGGGTCACGATGCCGTAGCGCGTCCGCATGTCCTCGCGGACGCGCTTGCTTCCCTTGCGCTCCAGCCACCGGAGCGCCGCGTCGACCCGCTCGGCGACGGCCGTCACGCGCCGCGCCTCGTGAGTGACATGGGCCGGAGGTAGTCGCTGGCGAGCTGCCGCACCCACCACGCGCCGCTCGCGCGCCGCTCGGCCCGCGTCGTGAAGCGGTAGTGATAGTAACGGGCACGGATCCAGACCGGCGTCGCACCCGCGAACGGATCGCCCCGAAGCAGCGCCAGGACATTCCGATCGCCGGCCAGGAGCCCCTGCACCAGCGGCGCGAACCAGGACTCGGCGTACTGCGGCGACAGCGCGGCGAACCACATCATCCAGTCCAGCCGCAGGTGATACGGCGCGATCTGCGGCGGCCGGCGGCGCGGGTCGCCCGGCTTGCCCTTGAACTCATACTCCGTCCACGCCGTGTCCGTGGTGAGCTCGGTGGCGGTCGTGCCCTCGATCACCACCTCGTAGCGCTCGCGGGTGACACTCCCGAACGCGCCGTACGTGCCCACCAGGTGGAACCGGTTGAACGCGAAGTTCATGAGCTGCCGCCGGCCGATCAGGTTGCGGACCGGCCAGTAGCTGAGCACCACCACGAGCCCCGTCACGCCGAGCACCGCCGCGACGTACCAGCCCGGGGTCGGCGCGAATGCGGGCTCTGCGGCGCCCCGGAGGATCACGCCGAAGAACGCGTCGGGGACGGCGGCGAACGCGATCACCATCGTCACCAGGTTGAGCCACGCGTAGTTGCCGCTCGTGAGCAGGTAGGCCTGGGTGCCGATCATGAGAAGCGCGCCGATTCCCGCGATCGGCTGCGGCAGAAACAGGAGGAACGGCGCGCCGAGCTGGGCGACGTAGTTGCCGACCACCTCGAGCCGGTGCAACCGCCGCGGCAGCCGGTGGAAGTACCAGCTCAGCGGATTCGGCATCGGCTGGGTCTCGTGGTGGTAGTCCATGCAAGTGAGATCTCGCCAGCAGGGGTCGCCGCGGAGCTTGATCAGCCCCGCGCCGAGCTCCACGCGGAACGCGAGCCAGCGGAAGAGCAGCAGGACGGGAAGCGCGGGAGCGGTCGCCGCGTTGCCCAGGAAGATCGCGAGGAATCCCGCCTCCAGGAGAAGGGACTCCCAGCCGAAGCCATAGAAGATCTGCCCGATGTTGACGATCGAGAGGTACAGCAGGTACAGCACGAGCCAGCAGAGCATCGTGAGCCAGAGGGGGCCGGCCTGCGGCAGGCCGACCACCGTGGCCGCGGCGAGCATGACCCCGAGACCCGCGACGGCGCGGAAGAAGCGGTCGGAGTAGTGGAGATGAAACAGGCTCGGTGCCTGCCGGAAGCCGACCCGGGCGAGGTAGCGGGGCGCGGGCAGCAGGCCGCGCGCCCCCAGCAGCGCCGGGAACTGGTTCAGCGCCACCAGGAACCCGATCAGGTAGACCAGGCCGAGGCCGCGCTCGAGGATGAAGCGCGCGAGCCGGTAGTCCGGGGCGGCGAACCACTCCATCGCGGGCTCGCTAGGTGAGAGGCGCTAGCTCCGGCGCGCAGAGCTGGCAGCGACAACGTCCGTCGGTCATCAGCGCGGCGTGGCGGGCGTTGGCCTGGGCCATCCGCTCGTCCACGTCCTCGACGGCTTCCTGCACCGCGTGATCCACCTCGAAGGCCAGGCCGTCCTCCTCGCGGCGGTCATCGCGCCACCGTGTCATGCTTCGCGAGCGCCCGCGGCCAGGCGCGACAGCCCCAAAGCTGGAGGTCGGGGCCATTTCCGGCCAGTGTCGGGCCGGGCACTCCCTGCCGTGGGTTCGGGGCGCCGTGCGGCAGGGCTCGGCCTCGTGCATCGGGCGAGCCGGTGTACTATCCAGGCTCCTCTCCTGGAGCGGCTTCATGCTCGGTTCGCGCACCTTCGTGGCAGCGGTGGCCCTGCTCGCCGGCCTCTCGGTCCGGCTCTCCGCGCAGGTGGTCCCCGATTCGTCCACGCTCACCCTCGATCGGCTGTTCGCTTCCAACGAATTCGCCCCCGAGTATCTGGGCGGCGTGCGCTGGCTCGAGGGCTCCGCCGCCTACACCAGGCTCGAGCCCGACAGCGCGATTCGCGACGCAGGCGCGCTGGTTCGCTACGATGCCGCGAGCGGGCGGCGCGAGGTGTGGGTGCCGGCCGGCCGCATGGTCCCCAGCGGCGATTCGGTGCCGCTTCCGATCGAGGACTACACGGTCTCCCCGGACCGGAAGCGACTCCTCCTCTTCACCAACTCGCAGAAGGTCTGGCGGGAGAACACCCGGGGCGACTTCTGGGTGCTCGATCTGGCGACGTGGCGGCTGAACAAGCTGGGTGGCCCCGGCGCCGCGCCCTCCACGCTCATGTTCGCCAAGTTCTCCCCCGACGGCGGCCGGGTGGCCTACGTGCGGGAGCACAACCTCTACGTGGAGGATCTGGCCGGCGGCCGCATCACCCAGCTCACCCGCGACGGCTCCCGGACGATCATCAACGGCACCTTCGATTGGGTGTACGAGGAGGAGCTCAACCTGCGCGACGGGTTCCGCTGGAGCCCCGACGGGCGGCGGATAGCCTTCTGGCAGCTCGACGCGTCTGGCGTCCGCGACTTCAACCTGATCAACGACACCGACTCGCTCTACTCGTTCGTGGTCCCCGTGCAGTACCCCAAGGCTGGCACGACCAACTCCGGCGCCCGCGCAGCGGTGGTGAGCGCCGATGGCGGCGAGCCGGTCTGGCTCGACATTCCGGGCGATCCGCGTCAGAACTACATCGCGCGGCTCGAGTGGGCCGCCAGCTCGGACGAGGTGGTGCTCGAGCACCTGAACCGCGCGCAGAACACCTTGGGGGTGATCCTGGGCGACGCCCGCACCGGCCGGACGCGGACCGTGCTCACCGAGCGCGACAGCGCCTGGGTGGACGTAGTGGACGATCTGCGCTGGATCGACGGCGGGAAGCGCTTCACCTGGGTCAGCGAGCGGGACGGCTGGCGGCACCTCTACGCCGTGGCCCGCGACGGCTCTACCAGCCGGCTGGTAACGCCGGGCGCCTTCGACCTCCACAATCCTGGCAGCGCGTTCGGCCAGCCGTACGTCGTGGGGGTGGATTCGGCGGCGGGGTGGATCTACTACACGGCCTCACCCGACAACGCGACCCAGCTCTACCTCTATCGGTCGCGCCTGGACGGCAAGGGCAAGCAGGAGCGGGTCACCCCGCGCGACCAGCCGGGCTACCACACCTACAAGATCTCGTCCGACGGCCGCTGGGCGTTCCACACCAGGTCGTCGTTCGGCACCCCTTCGACGGTTGACCTGATCCGGCTCCCGAAGCACGAGTCGGTCCGCGTCCTGATACGGAACCAGCGCCAGCGCGACGCGGTGGCGGGGCTGCGCCGGGGACCCGCGGAGTTCGTCAAGGTGGACGCGGGCCATGGGCTCGAGCTCGACGCGTGGATCATGAAGCCGCCTGGCTTCGACTCGACCAAGCGGTATCCGGTGGTGTTCCACGTCTATGGCGAGCCGGCGGGCCAGACCGTGCTCGACCAGTGGGATGGCGGGAAGTACCTCTGGCACCTGATGCTGACGCAGATGGGCTACGTCGTCGCGTCGGTGGACAACCGCGGCACGCCGTCGCCCCGCGGGCGCGCCTTCCGGAAGGCGATCCACCTGAAGATCGGCCTGATCAACTCGGCCGATCAGGCGGCCGCCGCGCGGACCATGCGGCAATGGAGGTGGGTGGACTCGACCCGTATCGGCGTCTGGGGCTGGTCCGGCGGCGGATCGACCACGCTCAACCTCATGTTCCGCTACCCCGAGCTGTATCAGACCGGCATGTCCGTGGCACCGGTGCCCGACGAGCGCCTGTACGACACGATCTACCAGGAGCGCTACATGGGCCTGCCGCAGGAGCATGAGGCGGCCTACCGGGAGGGCTCGCCGCTCTTCGTCGCCGACCGCCTGCGCGGCAACCTGCTCCTGGTCCACGGCTCGGGCGACGACAACGTCCACTTCCAGGGGAGCGAGCGCTTGATCAACGCCCTGGTGGCCGCCAACCGGCCGTTCCAGCTCATGGTGTATCCCAACCGGACCCACTGCATCTGCGAGCGCGAGGGGACGAGTCAACACCTCTACTCGCTGCTGACCACCTACCTCCGCGAGCACTTGCCCGCGGGCGGCCGGTAGCGTCGGGGCGGCTTCGCCCGCCGCTCGCCGGGAAATCCTAGAGGTCGAGGTCCCAGGTCTGACCGGTGAGCACGGCACCGAAACTGTGGTGCCGCTCGCTCTTGACGAGCCGGAATCCGGCGCGCTCGTACACCCGCCGGGCGGCTGACAGGATGTCGTTGGTCCAGAGCGTCAGCGTGTGGTGGCCCGCGGCCCGGGCGGCCTCGACGCAGGTGTTCACCAGCAGTCCGCCGATGCCGTGCCCCCGCGCCCACGGCTCGACCAGCAGCAGGCGGAGCTTGCCCACGTCGGGCGCGGGCCCCGGCATGAGGAAGACGCAGCCCGAGCGCCGCCCATTCAGCGTGGCGATCCAGCACCGGTTGCCTGGCCTGACCTCGCTTGCCGCGAACTCACCCACGATCCGCGCCACCAGCCGCTCGAAGCTCTCGTCCCACCCGTACTCCTGCGCGTAGACCTCACCGTGGCGCTGGACCACCCAGCCGAGGTCACCAGGGTCCGGCTCCCGGAGCTCGATGGCGGGCCCCGCGGCGGACGACCCGCCGTCGTCGAGCAGGGCTTCCACCGCGTCGAGCGAGGCGAGCAGCCGGTCCCGCTCGTCATCCGTCAGCCGCTCGAGCAGCGCGGCGATCTCCGCCGTGGCCCTCGCGTCCAGCACCCCGAACGTCTTCCGCCCCCGCGCGGTCAGCGCGAGGTGGCGGTGTCGGCGGTCCTCCCGGGCGGCGCGGGCCGTGAGCAGGCCGCGGAGCCGGAGGCCCCGGAGCAGCCGACTCAGATAGCCGGGGTCGAGGTCCAGCGCCTCGGCGAGCTGGGTGGCCGTGGGCCGGTCCCGGTGCGCCACCTCGTACAGCACCCGCGCCTCGGCGAGCGAGAACGGGCTGTGGAGGTGCCGGGTGCTGAGGAGGCCGATCCGGCGGGTGTAGAACCGGTTGAAGCGGCGGACGCTGGCGGCGGCGAGCTGGGTGGTCACGGGCGGTCTCCCATGGCGGAGCGACCAGACCAGGATCGGGGAAATACTTGCTTTTGTCAACTATTGCCCGCCGCGCGGCCTCCCGGGACCGCACGCCCGGCCCACAACGAAACGGCGGCGCACCGGACCGGTGCGCCGCCGCCCGCGTCCTGCTTGCCTGCCTGCCCGACTAGCTCACCGCGCCCGCCAGTTGCCGCACCGCACCCGCCAGGGTCCTGACCTTGGCCCCGTCGGCCGACTGGCCGGCTTCTCCGTCCAGCTCGGTGGCCAGGGTGGTGAGCGCGTCACGCCGCGCCGTTCCCTCCGCGTGCTCGGCGCCGTCCAGCGCCTTCCGCACGCTCGCGATCCGACCGGACTCGAGTCCCTTCGAGCGCTCGAGCTGGTCGACGTAGGCCCGCGCCAGCGCGAAGCTCGCCGGCCAGACCAGCTTCGGCTGGCCCTGGGTGTTGAGGTAGTCGAGCTTGACCGTCTTGGCCGCGTCGATCTCGTTCTGCGAGACCAGCCCGCTCGGCGTCAGCTCGAAGATGTCGAGTCCGCGCGCGATCTCCGAGCTCACCATGACGCCGTTGTACCAGTACACCGACCACGAGCCGCCGCTCGCGAGCCGGGTGGAGTCCACCGGGCCGCGGTCGAAGAAGGCGATCTCCTTCGGGTGCGCGGCGTCGGTCCAGTCGAACACCGAGATGCCGCCCTGGTACCAGGCCTGCACCATGACGTCCCGGCCCGGGATCGGGATCAGCGACCCGTTGTGCGCGACGCAGTTCTCCTGCGGCGTCTGCGGCGCCATCATCTTGTAGTAGCTCTGGAACTGCATCTTCCGATCGTTCAGCGTGAAGATCGCGTCCGCGCCCCACTCGGGCTTGTCGGTCTTCCGGCACTTGGGCTGCCCGCCACCGCCCCACTCGTCGCTGAACAGGATCTTGGTGCCGTCGTTGTTGAACGTCGCCGAGTGCCAGTAGGAGAAGTTGGAGTCGGACACGGCGCCGATCCGCTTCGGGTTCGCCGGATCGCTGATGTCGAGCAGCAACCCGTAGCCGCCGCACGCCCCGCCGGCCAGGCCGATCGCCGGATACACCGTGATGTCGTGGCACTGCGTCGGTCCGGCGAGCTGGCCGTTGGCGTCGCGCAGCGGCTTTCCGACCAGCGAGTCGACGATCTCCTGGACGTTGCCCCGCAGCGTCGCGCTGTCCGCCGCCGTCGGCTCGCCGGTGCCGCCCCGGGCCGCGACGACCTTGCCCAGCAGCTCCTTCACGAAGTTGGGCGACAGCACGATCGCCTGGCTGTCGATGGTCGCCGTGAAGCCGCCCGCCGCGCGGGCCGAGTCCGCCATGCGCTTGCCCTCCGCGAGGTCCTGCGGCGTCTCCCCGTGCTTGGCGGGCGCCACCAGGTCGTTGAAGATCCGCGGCGAGCTCACGATCGCGGCCTGCTCCGGGTGAGCCAGCGGAACCTTGATGACCTCGATCCGGAACAGCGACGAGTTCGGGATCCTCCGACGGCAGCGCGGTGCTGCAGCCCGCCAGCTCGTGCGGCGAGCGTACCTGGCTCGCCCCGGAGATGTAGACGTAGACGTTCTCCGGGTCCTTGGGATCGACCACCACCGAATGGGTGTGCGAGCCGCGGCAGGTCTGGACGTTGCCGACGTTCTTCGGATGGGCGATGTCGCTGATGTCGAAGATCCGGAGGCCACGGAGCCGGGCGTTGCTCACCGTATCCTGCACCCCTTCCGTGCCGCAGTCGAGCCGGCCCGACAATCCCTCGCCGGAGACGAACAGCAGGTTCTTGTAGACCGAGACGTCGCTCTGCGACGCCGGGCAGACGAACGCGGTCTCGAGCGCCGGCTTGGCCGGGTCGGTGATGTCCCAGACCTGGTAGCCGTTGTAGCTCCCCTGGATGACGTAGTGGCCGGTGAACGCCAGGTCGGAGTTGGTGTTCCCGGCGAACGGCTCCGACGGCGGCGTCTCCGAGACCACCCGCAGGTTCCAGGCGGCCTCGCCGGCGTCGGCCATCCCGGCGTGGAGGCCGACGCGCGGATCGGGGCTGGGCGCGGTGGTCGACGAGCTCCCCTTCGGCGTCGGGGTTTCGGTCGAGGTCGAGTGGGAGCAGCCCGCGACGGTGGCGAGCGCCGCGGCGAACAGCAAGGTCTTGGTGATCACTGGGTATGTCTCTCGGGGGTGAGGGCGGCGAGCATGGTCTCCATGCGGGCGATCTCCGACGACTGGTCGGCGCTGACGTCGTTCGCGAGCTTGAACGTGACCTGGTCCTGCGCGGCGCCCGTGGTCGCGAACAGGTCCTGCACCATGGTGACGGCGCCGCGGTGGTGCTGGATCATGTACGTGAGGAACAGCCGGTCGAACTCGGGGCCCTTCGCCCCGTCCAGCTCGTGCATCTGCGCCTCGGTGAGCATGCCGGGCATGAGCATCTCGTGCTCCATGCCGTTCATCTTCATCTTCATCGGCCCCGGCTTCGCCTCAGGCACCGGCTGCTGCCGGTCCTGGAGCCACTGCTGCATGGTGGCGATCTCGTCCTGCTGGGCGTTGATGATCCGCTCGGCCATGGTGCGGAGCGACGGGCTTGCGCCGTGGCTCGGCGCCCAGCCCGACATCACGATCGCCTGGGCATGGTGGCCGATCATTCCCGTCATGAACTGGACGTCCGCCTCCGTGTAGGGATAGCGGGCGCTGTCCGCCCGCGCCTTGGCGATGGCCGCCTGCTCGCCTTGGGCGCTCGGGGATGGCTGGGGGGACGGGGAAGCGGAGGATCCGGCGGTGGAATGACTGCAGGCGCCAGCAGTCAGGGCTACCAGGGCGGCGGCGATCCGGAGGGTGCGGGGACATGTCATGCGAATCGGGACTCGTCCGTTAGGGCTTGGACATTAGGATAGTCGCCCTGAGGCCTGAGGCGTAGTGGCGCGAGGGACCCGCCCGCCACAGCTTGGGTAGAGCGCCATCTCCTGAGATCACCGGAGGCCCCGAAATGGTTGGAAGCGGGTCGATTACCAGCATCATGTCCCCCTGGATGCCGGGTCCCCTGCTCGTCCTGGCCGGCGCGCTCGCCGCCTGCGGAACGGGCGGCTCGAGCGGCGCACGCAGGCCCCCCGAAGCGGCGCCGGCCGCTACGGCAGCCCCCGAGGTCCACATCCCAGCGCCCGCGACCGCCGTGGACCAGCCTCCCCCCTTCGCCAACCGGGTCTGGAAGGTGGCCGCGTCGTCCGGCGTCGAGCGGGGAACGCTGTACGTCTTCCTCGGCGACGGCACCCTGCTCATCACGTCGAGCCACGGGACGCCATCGCTCGGACGCTGGGAAGCCGCCGGCAAGGGCCTCACGTTGGTCGAGGAGGGACAGCGCTATCCGACCGAGGTGCTGGCCCTGACGGCGGACACGTTCGGCATCCGAGTGCGGTCGCCGGGGACGCCGCTGGAGATCACCCTCGTGCCGGCCAAGTGAGGTGACGCCATGACTCCCCTGAGCTCTGCGCCGGCCCTCCCCGCGCTCGGCGTGCTTGCCGCCATCGTGGGCGGGTGCGCGTCCAACCAGCCGGCACCGCCCCCGCGCGGTGCCGCCGTCTCGGGTACCATCGCCTACCGCGAGCGCGTGGCCCTCCCGCCGGATGCGGAGGTGGAGGTGCAGCTCTCCGACGTCTCCCGGATGGACGCCCCCGCGGAGACGATCGCGGAAACGACGGTCCCGCCCGACGGCCGCCAGGTGCCGCTCCCTTTCGAGCTGCGGTACGATCCCGGGAAGATCGAGCCCAGAAACACCTATGCGGTCCGCGCGAGCATCCGGAGCGGCGGCCGCCTGCTGTTCACCACCACCAGCGCCTACCGGGTCATCACCGGGGGCAATCCCACGCATGTCGATCTCCTGCTCACCCAGGTCCAGGCCCCGGCCGAGTCGACCGCGACGGGCCTCTGGGGCACCACCTGGGTGCTCGAGGACCTCGCCGGTGCCGGGGTGATGGACTACGTGCGGGCGACACTGGAGTTTCCGGAGTCCGGAAAAGTCGCGGGCAACGGCTCCTGCAACCGGTTCTCCGGCAGCGCTACCATCACCGGGAATGCACTCAGCATCTCCCCCCTCGGCACGACCCAGCGAGCCTGTCCCGAGGCCGTCGGGGATCAGGAATCCCGCTACCTGAAGGCGCTCCAGGCGGCGACCCGGTTCGAGATCGACGGCCCGTGGCTCCTGGTCTACTCCGCTGGCCTGGACCAGCCGCTCAAGTTCACCGCCGCGGAGTGACGCCACGAAAACAGGGCGGCCCGAGGCCGCCCCGTTCATCATGCGCCGAGCGACCACCCGTCAGCGCGGCTGAGGCGTGACTCCGGTGTAGCTGACTTCGAAGTCGGCATAGCAGCCGCCCTTCACCCACAGATCGTTCTGGGTGAAGCCCCAGGTCGAGCCCTGCCGGCACCGGCCGTTGCTGAGGTCGCGCGCCACGCGCACGCCCGCCACCTGCCCGAACGCGTTGCAGTTCATCGTCGCCCCGTACGAGTCGCCGCAGGTGATGGTCCGGGTGGACGGCACGGGCGCGGGGCCCGGCGCCGGGCCGGTCGTAGTGCCGAAGGTCACCTCGAACTCTCCGCGGCAGCCCGCATTGGTCCAGATGAACGAGTCCGTGTGGCCCCAGTTCGAGTTCTGGCGACAGCGGTTCGCGCCTAGGTCCCGTATCAGCCGGACGTTGGTGGCGTAGCCGCCCACCTTGCACTCCACCTGGGAGTAGTTGCCCGTGCCGCAGGTGATGCGCTTGGTGCCCGGGGTCGGCGCGCCGGTGTTGCCATAGGCGATCTCGAAATCCCCGCGGCAGCCCTTGTTCGCCCAGATGAACGAGTCGGTGTAGCCCCAGGTCGAGCCCTGCTGGCAACGGCCGCCGCTCTGATCGCGCACCAGGCGCACGTTCGTTGCGTAGCCCTGGGTCTTACAGGTGACCTGGTTGCCGGCCGGCGACCCGCAGGTCAGCCGCCGGGTCCCGCCGACGCCGAAGCCGGGATCCACCGGGTTCATCCGCGGCGAGATCTCGAACTCACCCCGGCAGCCGGCCGTTACCCAGAGCACCCGCTCGCTCGTGCCCCAGCTCCGGTTCTCGATGCAGGGGTTCGTGCTCATCGTGCGCACCAGGCGCGCCTGGTAGTTGAGCGGGATCGCGCACTCGTTGCGGCGGGCCTCCTTCGATTCGCAGGTGACCCGCGTGGGATTGACCGGCGCGGGGGCCGGAGGCTGAACCGCCGGCCCCCCGTTGTCGGGCGCCTTGACCACGTCGAACCGGACGAGCTGGTTCTGCATGTTGACGAGGCACGAGCCGTTGGCCTGGCCCGTGGCCCACGTGGCGGTCCACTTGAATACCCGGTTGTTCTGATGGTCGACGCCGGCGGCCGAAACGTTGACGTTCGGCGAGTTGGACGCGTAGTGCTCGATCGCGCTCCGGCGACACGTCTCGAGCTCGGCCGTTTGCGCGAGCAGCGGCACGGCCGTGCCGCCCAGCAGCACGAGGAGGGCCACGGATGACCGGCGGTGACACGCCGACGATTGGATGTGAGGCGACATACAGCCCCCTTGCTTCACCCTGCGGGTCAGGCCATACCCGGAGCCGAGGAACGCACTCGGGACACCGGGATGATCGGAATATCGGGCTGCGTCGGGCCACATCTCGAACGACCCCCCCCCCGGCCCACCCGGATGCTCCCATCCGATCTTGCATGCCCGTCGGGATGGACGCAACACCGGCGCGCGGAGTTGCTCGGCCTAGCCAGGTGTGTCGCTGGTGGGTCGTAGCGGGGGCATCCTGTTGGGCGTCGACCAACGCAGGCGGGAGGGCGCCCGAGGAGGCCGTGAAAAGCAGGCTAGGAGGACCTGGCGGCGCGCTCGAGCAGCAGCGCGCGCTCCCTGACGTTCTGGGTGAGCGACGCGGCCCGCTCGAACTCCGCGCGCGCCTCCGGGTGCCGGCCCAGCTTGGCCAGCAGATCCCCCCGCACGCTCGGCAGCAGGTGGTAGCCCTTGAGCGACGGCTCGGAAGTGAGCTCGTCCACCAGCTCGAGCCCCGCGGCGGGGCCGAACGCCATCCCGACCGCGACGGCGCGGTTGAGCTCCACCACCGGCGACGGCGACACTTCCGCCAGCGCATCGTACAGCGCCACGATCCGGGTCCAGTCGGTCTCGTCGGCCGTGCGCGCCCGCGCGTGGCAGGCGGCGATGGCGGCCTGGAGCGCGTACGGCCCGAGTGCGCCGCCCGGCGCTTGCGCCCGCGCGAGCTCGGCGAGCCCGCGGCGGATGAGCAGCTGGTCCCACCGGCCGCGATCCTGGTCGAGCAGGAGGACCGGCTGGCCGGCCGGCCCGACGCGGGCGCGAAGCCGCGACGCCTGGATCTCCATCAGCGCCACGAGCCCATGCACTTCGGGCTCGTCCGGCGCGAGGCCGGCCAGGATGCGCCCGAGCCGGAGCGCGTCCTCGCACAGCGCCGGGCGCACCCAGTCCTCGCCGGCGGTGGCCGAGTAGCCCTCGTTGAACACCAGGTAGATGACGCCCAGCACCGACGAGAGCCGCGCGGCCAGCTCGTCGCCGCGCGGCACCTCGAACGGGACCCGCGCCTCGGCCAGCGTGCGCTTCGCGCGGACGATTCGCTGCGCCACCGTCGCCTCGGGGACGAGGAACGCCCGCGCGATCTCCGGGGTGGTGAGCCCGCCGAGCAGCCGGAGGGTCAGGGCGACGCGCGCGTCGGTCGAGAGCACCGGATGGCAGGCGGTGAACATGAGCCGCAGCAGGTCGTCGCCCACGTGATCGTCGAGTGCGGCGTCGAGGTCGCCCACCGCTGCCTCCTGCTGCGCCTCCAGCTCGTGGCCGAGCTGCTGGTGCTTGCGGTCGAGCATCGTGCGCCGGCGCAGCTGGTCGATCGCGCGATGCTTGGCGGTGGCCATGAGCCACGCGCCGGGATTGTCCGGCACCCCCGTGGTGGGCCACCTCTCCAGCGCCGCCACCAGGGCGTCCTGCGCCAGGTCCTCGGCGAGGCCGAGGTCGCCGACCATGCGCGTCAGGCCGGCGATCAGTCGCGCCGACTCGATCCGCCAGACCGCGTCGATGGCGCGGTGGATATCGGTGTCGGTCACGTGCCGGTCAGGCGGCGCCTTCGTAGTTGAGGATCCGGGGCGTCGCGAAGGCGTGGATCTTCATGGCCTCATCCCTCGCGGTCAGCGTTCGGCGATGGTCTTCAGATTGGCGAGCCCGGTCTCGAAGTCGCGCCCCACGAGACGGTCCATGTCGACGAACAGATGGACGATCTTGCCGACGTACGGCGTCGGGCCGTCCATCGTCCAGGTCACGTTCGTGGCTCCGCCGCGCGGCTCGAGGGTGAACGTGGCGACATTGTGCGCCTCAAGCGGCTTCACGAAGTCCAGCTTGATGGCCACCTCGGAGGGCACGGGCGCGCGGGTGATCTCCATCCGCCCCTGGCCCGCCTTGGCGTTGCCGGCCCACTCGTACACGGAGCCAACGCCGCTGTCGGCGCCGGAGTAGCTGCGCTGCATCCGGGGATCCAGCTTCTCGTACGGCGACCAGCTGCTCCACCGGCGGAAGTCGCTGATCAGGGCGAAGATGCGATCGGGCGGCGCATCGATGGTGGCCGTGCGCCGGACCTGGAAGCGATCGGGCTGGAACGCAGCCGCGACCAGCACCGCGGCGATCGCGACGACGACGATGATGCCGATGACCTTGAACATGGTTCCTCGCAAGATGGTGGGGAGCCCGGGTTCCGGCCCAGTGCCGGTCTCCTCAGGCTCTACCCACACGTCGAACGAGGGACGATCGAATCGACAACCGACTCATGGCCCCCTGGCGTGCCGCCGGGATCTTGCGATCACGCCGTCCAGGCTCCAGGGCCCGGCGCCGGCCCACACGAGATATAGATAGAAGAAGCAGTACAACACGGCCGGAACCCCGTTGTTGGTCGGGGGGAAGATCGAGATCGGGTAATGGAACTTGAAATACGCGACGGCCATCTCCCCGGCCAGGACAAAGGCGACCGGGCGAGTGAACAGACCCAGCAGGATGCACAGCCCGCCGGCCATCTCCAGCATGCCGCCGATCCCCATCAACGACCACAGGGGAACCGGCGGCATGTTGGGAACGGGCGGCGGTGGAAACCCGAAGAGCTTCATCGTACCGAACTGGATGAACACGAGACCCGCCACGATGCGGCACACGCTGAGCATCCGGTCGGTCCAGGGCGACGGTGAGCGCTCGAAGGTCGACAGGGTGCCGGCAGGCTCAGCGCTTTGCGGCGAGCTGCGCCTCGAGCTTGTGGAAGCACTCCTCCCAGCCGGCGCGGTGGCCGTCCCGCCCAGTGTTGGTCGTGTCGTCACGATACCCCCTCAACCGCTGGCGAGCGCCAAGATGTTGCCGTCGGGATCCTTGAGCCACGCGACCCGCCGGTCGCCCGACACGTGCACGTCGCCCTCGAGCCTGGTGTCGGGCATGTCGTAGTGCTCGAACGTCACGCCCTTGGCCTTGAGGTCGCGAACGATGCCGTCCACGTCCTTGCCCACGAACCACGTCGCGGCGGTCGCCTTGTTGGTGCCCGCGAACTTCGACTCGTACACGAGCAGCGTGGATCCACCGGTCTGGTAGGTCCGCACCGACGGTCCTTCGGTGGCGTTGAGCTTGAGCCCGAGCGTATCCTCGTAAAAGCGCCTGGCAGCCTTGATATCCTTCACGGGGATCGTTGCGGCCGCGGTCTTGTCTCCGAACATGTAACCTCCTATCGGCAAAGCCACTGGCGGATAGAGCCACTGAATTGACCATGGTTCCGATGCTCGTTACATACTGCCTGGTGCACCAGCGTTCAGTGAGGAAGGTCATGGCGCACCGGCGCCGCGGCCGGCGTCCCGGATCGCCCCGATCCGGGGTTCCTGGCGCCTGCATGGACACCCACCTCCACCAGCGAGCAGACGCCTAGTGCGCTACCGCTACTACATCTGCGACGTCTTCACCGAGACTCGCTTCGGCGGGAACCAGCTCGCCGTCCTGCCCGAGGCCGCCGGCCTGTCCGAGCGCCGCATGCAGCAGATCGCCCGCGAGTTCAACTTCTCCGAGAGCGCGTTCGTGCTCCCGCCCGAGGCGGGGCATACGCGGCGGGTTCGGATCTTCACGCCGGCCACCGAGGTGCCGTTCGCCGGGCACCCCAACGTGGGCACCGCCTTCGTCCTCGCCGCGACCGGCGCGCTCGGGCCCATCGCCGGCGAGGTGGCCGTGACGTTCGAGGAGCGCGCGGGGCTGGTCCCGGTCCGCATCACGCGCGGCGGCGATGGCCTCATCCGGTGCGAGTGCGCGGCGCCGGAACGGCTGACGACCGGCCGCTCGATCTCGGCCGAGCGGCTCGCCGCCGCCGTATCGCTGGACCCGGGCGACGTGCTGACGACGACGCATCCCCCGCAGACGGCGTCGGTCGGCCTCCGCTTCCTGATGGCCGAGCTGCGCGATCGGAAGGCGCTCGAGCGCGCGCGCGCCAACGCCGAGCACCTCGAGTCGTTCGCCGCGGAAGGCATCACGCCCGACGTGCTGCTCTACGTGCGGAGCGGGGACGAGTTCGATATCCGCGCCCGAATGTTCGCCCCGCTCGACGGCGTCCCGGAGGATCCGGCCACCGGGAGCGCCAACGCCGCGCTGGGCGCGCTGCTGGCGTCCTACGATCCGTCCCCCGCGGGCAGCTTCCGCTGGCGGGTGGCGCAGGGCGTCGAGATGGGGCGGCCCAGCGTGCTCGAGGTGCGGACCGAGAAACGCGACGGTCAGGTGGTCGAGTCGCGCGTGGGCGGCGCGAGCGTGCTGGTGGCCGACGGCACGATCGAAGTCGATTGACGCCGATGGCTGCCGGAGATCGTCTGGCTGACGTCGCGCGGGCGGTCCCCGCCGATCTCGAGCGGCTGATCGCGCTCATGACCGAGTTCTACGCCGAGGCGGACTTCACGCTCAACCCGGCGCGTGCGGCGGCGGCGTTCGGCCCGCTGCTCGATGGCGGGGACGCGGGAGCGGTCTGGCTGCTGCAGGCCGACGGTGAGCCCGTGGGGTACGTGGCGCTCACGTTCTGCTGGAGCCTGGAGTACGGAGGCCGGTGCGCCTATGTCGACGACCTGTTCGTCCGGCGCGAGTTCCGGCGCCGTGGACTGGGCCGCGCCGCGCTCGACCAGGTCCGGGCCGAGTGCGAGACGCTGGGCGTCCGGGCGATCCACCTGGAGGTCGGCCGCGAGAACGACGCGGCCCAGTCGGTCTACCGCGCGGCCGGCTTCACCGACGTGGATCGCCAGCTCCTCACTTTGCCGCTCGCGGCGCCCACGCACGCGGAGTGACATGACCACGACCCGGCTCGAGGCATTCAGCGACGGCGTGATCGCGATCATCATCACGATCATGGTGCTTGAGCTGAAGGTCCCGCACGGGACCGGTCTCGAGACGCTACGGCCGCTGCTGCCGGTGTTCCTGAGCTACCTGCTGAGCTTCGTGAACGTCGGCATCTACTGGAACAATCACCATCACATGCTGCAGGCGACCGAGAAGGTGAGCGGCCTGGTGCTCTGGGCCAATCTCCACCTGCTCTTCTGGCTGTCGCTGGTACCGTTCGTGACCGGCTGGATGGGAGAGAACCATTTCGCCGCGGAGCCCACCGCGCTCTACGGAGTGGTGCTGCTGATGGCGGCCTTCGCCTTCCTGTTCCTGCAGCGCGCCATCCAGTCGACGGAGGGGCCGCGCTCGACGCTGGCGCGCGCCGTCGGGCCGGACCGCAAAGGTCTGGTCTCGCGAATCATGTACGCCGTCGCGATTCCCGCGGCGTTCGTCCGCCCGTGGATCGCGTGGGTGCTTTACATCCTGGTGGCCCTGATGTGGCTGGCCCCCGATCCCCGGATCGAGCGCCAGCTGAACGACGAGCAGCGCCGGGCGGGCTCGCCCGCGCGCCGGCGCGACTGACCGATGGAGTTGCTCGCCGTCTCGGGCAGCCTTCGCCTGGAGTCGTCCAACCGGATGCTGCTGGAGGCAGCGGCGGCGCTCGCGCCGCCGGACATGACCATCCGAATGTCCGACCACCTGGCCGCGCTGCCGCATTTCAACCCCGACCTCGACGGCACCGAGCCACCGCCGGCCGTGGTTCAATGGCGCGCGGCGGTGGACGACGCCGAAGGTTTGCTCCTCTCGACGCCCGAGTACGCGCACGGTTTGCCGGGCGCGTTCAAGAACGGGCTCGACTGGCTGGTGAGCCACCCACCCGTGCTGGGTAAGCCGATCGCGATCTGGCGGGTGTCGGGCAGGGGCGAGCACGCGCACGCGTCGCTGGTGGAGATCCTGACGACGATGTCCACGGTCATCGTGCTCGAGGCGGCCGTCACGCTGCCGCTGCTCGACCGGCCGCTCGGCCGCGACACGTTGCTCGCGAACCCCGCCCTGAGCGGACAGCTCGGCAACGCCCTGGTCGCGTTCGGCGGCGCCATCCGCGAGCGTGCGCCGGAGACGGAGAGGCTGCGCGCGATGGCCGCGGCCGCACGGCCGGCAGGCTGATCCGCGCAGCTCGGCCATTGCAACTCCCTCCCGGCCTTTCCGTAGTGCCTCGGTCTCTCTCTCGCGGACGTTTCATGCACGGACTCGCTCGACCGCTCACCGTCGCTCTCGTCGCTTCGCTCATCGCCGGACCCGCCATCGCGCAGACGCCGCCGGCGGCCCGCACCGACACCGCCGCGCTCCAGCGGCTCCTCGGCGCCGAGGACGCGCGCGGCACCGGCCGCGACGGCCTCGAGCCGCTGCTGGCGGCACTGAGCAGTCCCGACACTCTGCTCCGCCGCCTCGCCGTGCGCGGCCTCGGCCGATTCCAGCGACCGGAGCTCGGCGAGCGGCTGGTGGCCGCGCTCGCCGATCGAGTCCCGGCGGTGCGCGCCGAGGCCGCGAACGCCGTCGCCCAGTCGGTGCGGCGGATCAAGCGGAGCGAGGCGTCGAGTGACGGCAGCCAGTTCGGCACCCTCCACGCCGCTCGCGCGCTCTCCAAGGCGCTCGCCGCGGAGAGGGACGCCGGCGTCGCGGATGCGCTCGCTCAGTCGCTCGGCCGGCTCCTGCTCCCTGACAGCGCCGCGGCGCGTGCCGCCGAGGATGCGATCCGCCGCCGGCTCGAGCGTCAGCCAACGCCCGGCGTGGTCCACGGGCTCTACACCATCGCCCGCGCGAAGCGGTTCACCGGGAGCCTCACCCAGCCGAGCGTCATCCTGCTCCGCCGCGCGGCCGTCACCAGCCGCGACACCGTCGTCCGCCGCCTCGCCTTGCTGACCCTCGCGGCCGCCGGCGGGCTCGACAGCGCGACGGCGATGCGCACCGCCCGCGACCGCGACGACGAGACCCGGCGCATGACGCTCCGCGGCGCCGGCGCGCTGCCCGCGCCGCTTCGCGCCACACTCGTGCGTCAGGCGCTCGCCGATCCGAGCATGATCGTCCGCATCGAGGCCATCGCCGCCTCGCGGCTAGGCGTCGCTCGGCCGGATTGCGCGCCGATTCTGACCGCCACCCGCGATCGCGAGCTCTACGTGTCGCTCACCGCCATCGACTCGCTCGCCAGCGGATGCGCCGATGCCGGCGCCGCCACCGCGCGCCTCCGCGAGCTGGCTGAAAGTCGGAGCACGAGCGGCCCGGCCGACCATCGCTGGCAGAGCAGCGCGCACGCGCTGCTGGCCCTGGCCCGGCTGGACAGCGCGACTGCCCCAGCACCGTCGGCGAGCTCGAGCGTCGCCGAGCGGCTTGAGAGCCTGCCGACGCTGACGGCGATCGACAAGGCACTCACGACCGGTGGGGAGCGGGCCGAAGTCCGCGTGTACGCCGCGCGCGCCGCCGCGGCGCTCGGGGCGCGCGACGTGCTCTATCGTCTCGCCGGCGACCGCGACCACAACGTGCAGGAGGCCGCCATCGCCGGGCTCACGGCCACGGTGGCGCACGACGCCGACAGCGTGTACCTGCGCGGGCTGCGATCGGACGGACACCAGGTCGCGCTCGCCGCCGCGACCGCGCTCGAGGGCTCGACCGATCCCGCCGCCCTCCCCGCGCTGCTCGACGCGCTCGACGGCCTGAGCGCCGGGAAGCGCGAGAACGCCCGCGACCCGCGCGTCGCCATGCTCGAGCGTATCGGCGAGCTGGGCTCCGCGGCCACCGCGCCGCGGCTCCGGCCGTACCTCGCCGATTACGACACGGCCGTCGCGACTCTCGCGGCCACGACGATCGCCCGCTGGACCGGCGATTCGACCCCGCCGCGCGCCGTGCCGCTTCCGATCCGCCCCGAGCCGCTGGCGGCGCTGTTCCTCGGCCCGCCGCCCCGGATCCGCGTCACCATGGCGCCGAGCAGCGGCGGCGGCAGCTTCACCGTGCGGCTCTTTCCCGACGAGACGCCGGCCACCGTGGCGCGGGTAATCCGACTGGTGCGGGAAGGGTTCTACAACGGGAAGCAGTTCCAGCGGGTCGAGCCCAACTTCGTGATCCAGGGTGGTGGTCCCGATGCCAACGAGTACGTCGGCGACTCGACCTTCATGCGGGACGAGCTGCTTCTGCGGACGCACGCGCGCGGCACCCTCGGCATCTCCGCCCGCGGCCGCGACACCGGCGACGGCCAGTGGTTCATCAACCTGGTGGACAACCCACTGCTCGACCACGAGTTCACCATCTTCGGCCGGATCGACGGCGGGCAGGCGGTGGCCGAGCGGATTCTGGAAGGAGACCGGATCGAGCGGATGGAGGTACTGGAGACGGCGACCGGAGCGCGATGACGGCGGGGACGTCGTCGCCCGCCCAGAGTCGAGGATCGAGCGCGGCGGCTACCGGCTGATCTGGTACGCCAGCTTCACGAAGAACCCGTCGGTCGTCCGCTGAAGCCGCGACCAGTTGAACTCTTCGTCCGTCTCGAGCGAGCTGCCGTAGCCGAGGAACGCCACGGTCCCCGGGGTGGGTTCGTACGACGCCAGCAGGTCTACCCGCAGCCCGTTGAACTCGGTGAGCGGCTGCGCCGCGCCGCCGACGAAGAGCGGCGCGCCGGTGGTCGGGTCCTCCAGCGCGGCGAGCCGGTCCGAGCGGTACTCGCCGATGGCGCGGAAGAACAGCTCGCGCTGTGGCTGGTACTCGATTTTGAGCCGCGGGATGGTCGAGCGGGCGAACTCGCTGCCGTCGAGCCGGTCGAGCCGGAAGATCGTCCCGGTGAGCGCCGCCCGCACCGTCGGCACCGGCCGCACGTCCACCTCACCCGTCAGCAGCCAGCCGTTGCCCGTCGTGGCCTCCTGGAAGATCGCGACCTGGCCGCGCCGGTACTGCAGCACGGCCTGGAACCGCCGCCAGGTCGGCGTGGTCACCTGCGCCTGCCAGGTGAAGCCGGAAAAGCCATCCGCCGGCCGGTACACCGGGCCGTCGGCGCGCTCCGACGGTGTAGTCGGCGTAGGTCGAGTCCTCGAAGTTCACGAAGTCGCGCTGGAGGTGGCCGTTCAGCTGCCAGCCGCCGCGGAGCTGGAAGGTGGCATCGAATTGCTCGTCTCCCTCGAGGCCGGGCTCGAAGCCGAACTGCTCGTAGGCCCAGGTGCGCTCGGGTCCGAAGAAGACCGTGAGGTTCTCCAGCAGCGCGCCGCGGGCGCCGTAGTGAGTGAGCCGGTTGAAGATGTGGCCGTTGACCACGTTGCTCCGAAGCGAGTTGACGAAACCCGCCTGATCGTCGAACCCGTTGCCCAGTCCATTCAATAGATAGTTGAAGCCCCACTGGCGCCCGGTCCGGTCGAACTCCACCTGCCATATGGGTGCGGTGACGTCGCCCGCGGCGTTGCTGGTGAACGACGCGCCGTACTGGAACTGGGTGTAGTAGAGGCCCCAGACGTAGCGGAAGTCGCCCGCGAGCACGCGGTTGTGGCTGTCGCCCTGGTCGCGGTTGGTGAAGGTCACGCCGGCGATCGAGTTGCGCCCGAAGTCCCGCCGGAGCCGGGTGATGTTGAACCAGGCGTCGTCCTCGGCGCCCGTCTCGTCCACCGCCGTGAGGTGGGCGACCCCGAACTGGCCGAACTTGCCGGTGAGCTTGGCGCCGCGCCTTGGGGTCCACGATCCGGCGGGTGTAGACCAGTGTCTGCGGCGAGCCGAACAGCTCGATCCCCTCGAGGAAGAACGGGCGCTTCTCGGGATAGAAGAGAGCGAACCGCTCGTTCAGCGTCACCTGCCCCGCGTCGGTCTCGACCTGGCTGAAGTCGGGGTTGATGGTGGCGTCGAGCGAGTAGCTGGTGAAGCCGAGCCGGAAGTTGAGGCCGGCGTCGGGGTTGACGCTCTCGCGGTCGAAGCTGTTCGTCACGTCGTCGTGGCTGCCGTTGGCGGTGGCGGTGACGAACGGCTGGGCCTCGACGGCCACGCCGCGCTTGAGATCGTGCAGCCCGCCGATCGCGCCCTCCTGGCCCAGGAAGCTGGCGTTGGCGCGGCGGGCGTCGGTCCAGGTGTCGGTGTAGCCGGTGCGCTGAACCACGCGGGTCACGTTGAGGCCCCAGCTCTGCTGGTCACCGGAGGGGTAGCGCAGGCTCTTGAACGGGATCCGGATCTCGACCTGGTACCCGTCGCCGGTGACCCGGCCCTTGGACTCCCAGGTGAAGTCGGGGTTGAGGTCCGTGCTTCCGGGCACCAGGCTCGACACCTGGCCCGCGCCCTCGCTCCGGACCCCGTCGCTCTGCGCTCCCAGCGGGTTGACGGCGAAGGAGAAGGCGCGGCGGCGGTCGTGAAAGGTGTCGATGTCGATGACGACATGGTCCTCGTTGTCGATGTTGTCGCGGTCGGCCACGGTGGCGCGGATGGCGCCGGGGACCTTGTCGTGGGCGATGACGCCGAACCAGATCGCGTCTGGCGCGTACCAGACCAGGACCTCGGTCTGCTCCTCGGCGGGGCGGCCGTCGACGGGCTGGTACTGCCAGAAGCCGGTCAGCCGGGTCGCCCGGTTCCAGACGGGCTCGTTGAGGACGCCGTCGACACGGACCTCATCGGCCTCGATGCGGGGGATCGCCGCGGTGGGGGAGCCTTTGCCTTCGACGGCCACGCCCTGGATGCCCGCCCCGGAGTCGGGGGCGCTGGCAACGGTGGTCTGCACGAGCAGGAGGAGTCCGAGCACGGAGCGGTCGCGGATGATCCGAGTTAACGTTGGTGATGCCCGCCCACGTCGCAATGGCGACCGTGGCCGTGGTCGCACCAAACATAGGAATTTACGACGCGGTCAACGGCCGGGTTTCCAGAGCGGCCCGGGATTACGAATCGTAGGCGGCAGCCTCGAGATGAAGGCGGCGCCGGACTCATCCCGGCACCGCGATCATGACAAGGGGGACGGTGGATTGGTGACGCGACGATGAAGGCGGAAGGCTTACCCCGGCAGCTTGGCGGCCAACACGTCGAGCTTCTGAATCGTTGGCGCGCTGGCCAGCAGGTCCCCCGCCTTGGCCATCAGCGCCGAGGCGACCTGGCCGCTCAGGTGGGCCTCCCGGCCCTGCTCGTCCGGGAAGGTGTCGAAGATGCCGAAGGTGGATGGGCCCATCTGGATCGCGTACCAGGTGGTGGTGGCCGGCTCGCGCTCGACCAGCGGCAGCGCACTGCGCAGGAAATCGGCGACCGCGCGCTCCTGGCCGGGCTTGGCCTCGAGACGGACGTAGAGGGCGAGGGCGGCGCGGGTCGCGGTGGTGGTGGGCATGGGTGGCTCCTCTCGTGAATGGTCCGATCATTTCGGACCTCCCGGAACCTAAACCGCACGCCGGTTCGCCGTTTCCCATCCTGTCATCCGCAACGCCCGCACGCTTTTGAGGCCCCTTCCGACGCGCCATTGCCGCGCCCGCCGTCCCAGGCACGGTTCGCCGCTGGTGTCGGCAGAGGGGACGGTACATCCTTCGGTCATTCGTCGTGGCGTGCCTCGAGCGGCGGCAGTTCGCCGCCTCCCATTCAGGAGAATGCCGATGGGCCCGATCATCGAGTCGATCACGGGTGAGTACCAGCGCTACAAGGCGCTCGCCGAAGGTGCCCTCCGCCAGCTCACCGGCGAGCAGCTCGCGGCCCCTGGTCCGAACGGGGGAAATTCGATCGCCACGATCTGCTGGCACGTCGGCGGCAACCTGCGCTCCCGCTTCACCGACTTCCTTACCAGTGACGGCGAGAAACCCTGGCGGCAACGCGAAGAGGAGTTCCGCGCGCGCTCGGTGACGCATGCGGAGCTGCTGGCCCACTGGGAGGCGGGCTGGGGCGTCCTGCTCGCGACGCTCGCCGGACTCACGGATGCCGACCTGATCCGAACCGTGACGATTCGCGGTCAACCGCTTCGCGTGGACCAGGCATTGCACCGATCCCTGGCACACACGAGCTACCATGTGGGTCAGGTGGTCTACGCGGCCCGGGCGCTCTGCGGCCCCGCGTGGCGGTTCCTGAGCATACCGCCGGGTCAGTCCGAGGCATTCAACGCCGCGCCCGAGCGGCAGCAGGCGGCCGCGCACGCGGCGTCGTTGGGAGAGACGGGAAAGCGTCGCGAATAGTCCGGCGTCGCCGAGCACCACAGGGTCCGGAAGCTTGACCCCTAGGCCGCCATCTCCCTTACCTCCGCCGTCGTCGGATCGATGATCGTTCCCACCTCCAGCACGCGATCCGCCGGAAACCCGCCAAGCCTGGCATGCCTGACCACCAGCTCGATGCTAGGGGCGATGTATACGCAGGTGATCTTGTCCTCGGTCACGTAGCTCTGGATCCACTGAATCTCGGGCCCGAGTGACTTGAGCACGGCGCACGAGCGCTGCGCGATCGTCCGGAGCTCCTTGGCCGAGAGCGCGCCGGCATTCGGGATCTCGCGCTCGATGATGTATTTCGGCATGGTCTCTCTCTCGGCTCAGGGGTGCATAGTGCCCTCGTATCGTAGCGGTGGTTACGTTTCGTGGTCGACAGGGACAACATGCGCCGGGGCGATTAACTGTTGCTTGCGCTCCGGATTAGCCGTGGATTAGCGCGGAGGTGGGAGGCCGGTGATCAAGGTCCAGCTCCTCGGCGGTGCCAGCCTGCGCGCCGGCGATGTTCCCCTCGCCGGCCCGCCCGCCCAGCGGCACCGCATTGCGTTGCTGTCGCTCATCGTCGCCGCCTGGCCGCAACCGCTCTCGCGCGACCGGGCGATGGCGCTGCTCTGGCCCGACCGGGACCTGCCCAAGGCGCGCCGCCTGCTCAACCTCGCGGTCCACGTGCTGCGCTCGGCGCTGGGCGAGGGGTCGATCGTCTCGACGGGGGCCGGGCTGCTGCTCAACCCGGCCACGCTGACCTGCGACCTCCACGAGCTCCGCGCGGCGGTCGCGGCGAACGACGCCGAGCGCATCGTGCGGTGCTACACCGGCGCGCTGCTGGAGGGATTTCACCTGGGCGACTCGGCCGAGTTCGGCTTCTGGCTCGACGAGCGCCGGAACGAGCTGGACCACGCCTATACCGGCGCGCTGCGCATGGTCGCCGAGGGGCAGGAGCGGTCGGGTGACGTGCACGGGCGGGTCCGCACCTGCCGCCGGTTGGTGGCGGCTCGCCCCCACTCGGCCGTCTATGCCCGGGCCTTGATGCGCGCGCTGGACGCCGTGGGCGACCGGGCCGGCGCCATCCGCCACGCGAGCGAGCACGGGCGGCGGCTGGAGGTGGACCTGGACCTCCCGCCCGATCCCGAGGTCGTGGCGCTGGCCGACCAGCTCCGAACCGCGGCGCCACCCCGGCCGACGCCAGGGACCAGCCGGCGGGCCGCTCAGCCGAGCGGTCAGGCCTACAAGCTCTTCCTGCAGGGCCGGCGCTGGTTCAGCGACTACACACTGGTGGGACTCGCGCGCGCCGGAAACTGCTTCGAGCGCGCGCTCGCCATGGACCCGACGTTCGCCCTCGCGGCCGCGAGCCTGGCTATGGCCTGCCTCGAGCTGGCCGAGCAAGGTGGCATGGAGCCGGACATCGCCTTCCGGCGCGCAGCCGACGCCACGGCTGCCGCGCTGAAGCTCGACCCCGAACTGGGCGAGGCGCACTGTACCCAGGCCTACCTGAAGGCGGCGCGCGACTTCGACTGGTCCGGCGCCGAGCGGGAGTTCAAGCGGGCCCTGGAGCTGAACCCGGACGACGCCGATGCCTACGATTTGTATGGACGGCTGTGCGCCGCGCTGGGACGCTATGACGAGGCGGTCGCGCTCCAGCGGCGCGCGCAGGAGCTGGACCCGCTGTCCCACCGGCTGGACGTCGTCTCCACGCTCCTCCGCGCCGGCCGCCACCACGAGGCGGTGACCGATGCCCGGGATGCCGTCGAGCTCGACCCCGGCCACGACCGGGCGCGTGCCACGCTCGGCTGGGCTTACCTCCTGAGCGGAAGGCGGGAGGAGGGTGTGGTCGAGCTGGAGCGGGCGGTGGCAATCACGCCGGGTAGCACGCTCTGGCTGGGGCAGCTCGGGCAGGCGTACGGCATGACCGGGCAGACGGCGAAGGCGCATGAGATTCTGGTGGAGCTGGAGGCGCGGGCGGAGAAGGACTACATCCCGCCGTACCATCTCGCGTACGTGTACGCGGGCCTGGGAGACGCGGATGGAGCGGTGGAGTGCCTGGAGCGCGCGGTGGAGGAGCGGGCTGGAGCGGTCTACGGCATCAAGGGGTCGTTCCTGTTCGCGTCGCTCCACGGGCATCCCGGGTTTCGCGCATTGCTACGGCGGATGAAACTGGAGTGACGGGGGTCTCCTCCGCTCGAAGCCACCGGTACATCAGCAGGTTGTCGTACGCCTCTCCGTCAGGCCCCATGCTGTATCCCGGAATCATCCCCACCTCCCGATAGCCCAGCCCGCGATAGAGCCGCTCCGCACGATCGCCGCGACGAGTGTTGAGCAGCAGCAAGGTGCGTCCCCGCTGCCCCGCCACCTCGTGCATCGCCGTGAGCAGGTCGCGCCCAATGCCCCGGCCCTGTTGGGCGGTCGCGACCATCAGCTTGTTCACCTCCGCCCGGTGCCGACCGTTCGACCAGCGTGGCAGCGCGAGCTGGCCGGTGCCGGCGAGGCGATCCTCGACCCAGGCGCCGAACAGGAGCCGCGATCCGGCGCGCAGCTCGCCCCGCAGCGACTGCCAGTAGTTCCGGCACTCGATCGGCGACACCGGCGGCAGGAACCCCAGCGACGCCCCGCCATTCACCGCTTCGGCCAGGAGGTCCGCCAGCACCGGCAGCAGATCGTCGACCTGCGTCGACCCGATCAGCGCCACCCGCGGCGCCGTCACGGTGAAGCCTCCGCTCCATACGCCACCGGCGCCGGTGATGCGTCCGGCGGCGCGTCGAATTCACCCTCCCACCGCGCCATCACCACGCTGGCGAGGCAGTTGCCCACCACGTTGAGCGACGTCCGCGCCATGTCCATGAGCGCGTCCACGCCGAGGATCACGGCCACGCCCTCGAGCGGCAGGCCGAACTGCGCCAGCGTGCCCGAGAGGATGACCAGCGACGCCCGGGGGACGGCGGCGAGGCCTTTGCTCGTGAGCATCAGGGTGAGCATCACCAGCACCTGGCGGGACAGCGGCATCGCGATGCCCGCCGCCTGCGCGACGAACACCGTGGCCAGCGTGAGGTAAAGCGTGGTGCCGTCCATGTTGAACGTGTAGCCCGCCGGCAGCACGAACGACGCGATCCGTCGCGGCACGCCGAGCCGCTCCATGTTCCTGAGCGCGAGCGGGAGCGCGGCCTCGGACGAGGCCGTCGAGAACGCGAGCAGCCACGGCTCCCTGGTCGCCGCCCAGAACCGGCGGAGCGGGACGCCCCAGGCGAGCGCGATGGGCAGGAGGACCAGCACCGCGAAGGCGACGAGCGCCCCGTAGAGCGTGAGCACCAGGACGCCGAGCCGGGCCAGCACGCCGAGCCCGTTCCGGCCCACCGTCACCGCGACGGCCGCGCCGACGCCGACCGGCGCGAAGCGCATCACCATCGCCACCAGCCGGAACATCACCTCGCTCAGGCTCTCGCAGACCGACAGGATGACCGCCCGGGCCGACCCCGAGACCCCGGTCAGCGCGATCGCGAAGGCGATGGCGAACACGGTGATCGGCAGCGATTCGTTCCCCGCGGCCGCCTCGAACACGCTGCGCGGCACGCTGTGCTCCAGCACCGCCGCGAACGTGGGCGCCGTCCCCGTCGGTGCGACCGAGGCTTCCGCGGTCCCGGCGTCCAGCCGGACGCCGACGCCCGGCCGCACGAGGTTCACCGCCAGCAGGCCCACGACGAGCGCGAGCGTGGTGACGACCTCGAAGTACAGCAGGGATCGGACGGCGAGCCGGCCCATCCGCGCGAGATCGTCGCCGTGGGCCGCGATCCCCACCACGAGCGTCGCGAACAGCAGGGGGACGATGGTCATGGCGACCATCCGGAGGAACAGCGAGGAGAGAACCTGGAGGTCGGTCGCGTGGAATCGCGCGGCGGGCGCCCCGTCCGGAAAGGCCAGGCCGAGCCCCACGCCGATGAGCAGGGCGATGAGAATCCACCGGCTTTGCCCGGCTTGGCCCGGCGGCGCGGATGCTGGCGGCTCGCGTGTCATGGGTGCCCAACATCGCCATGACACTCATTCTTGTCCAATACTTGGTTTCTATGTATCAATAACGATATGGATATCGCTGATAGGCTGGGTCTCGCGTCGCTCCGCTACTTCGCCGCCCTCGCCGACGAGCTGCACTTCGGCCGCGCGGCCGTCCGCCTCGGCATCGCGCAGCCGTTCCTGAGCCAAAAGATCCGGGCGCTCGAGGACACCCTCGGCTCGCCGCTATTCCTCCGCACCAGCCGTCGCGTCGAGCTCACGGAGGCCGGCGCCGCGTTCCTGGAGACCACCCGCAAGACCTTGGTCGAGCTCCAGCGCGGCGTACATCGGATCCACGCGCTCGGCCGCGGCGAGCTGGGTACGCTCGACATCGGTTACGCGATGATCGGCATGCTCATGGTGGTGCCGGACCTGCTCAAGGCGTTCCGCGCGACGTATCCCCGGGTGCGCCTGTCGCTCCACGAGATTTCGACCGTGCCCGGCGCGGTGCAATTGCGGCAGGGCGACTTCGACGTCGGCTTCCTCAGTCAGCCGGTGACCGAGCCCGGCCTCCGCGTGCACCGCGCCTGGAGCGAGCCCTTCTGCGCGGCGGTGCCGAGCGATCACCCATTGGCGAAGGCCCGGAAGATCCGCCTCAAGGACCTGGCCCGGGAACCGTTCGTGTCGGTGGTGCGGTGGTCGTCGCCCGACATGTACGATCGGATGATGCGCGACTGTCAGGCCGCGGGCGTGGCGCTCAACATCGTGCAGGAGGCGGGCTCGTGGCAGGCGGCGATCAGCCTGGTGGCGGCCGGGATAGGAGTCGCGATCGCGCCGTCGTGTGTCAGCCGGCTGCGGTTCCCGCGAGTGCGGTATCGGGAGCTGTCGGGGGCGGCGCCGACGTACGGTCTGGCGCTGTGCACCGGCGAGGGCACGCTGTCGCCGGCGGTGGAGTCGTTTCTCGAGAGCTGCGGGGCCGGCTCGGCGGGCTCGGCGGCGTAGCGAGCTACGTCGCCGGTCCGGACGCGTACCGCCCTACTGAACGACCACCGTCCCGTGCATCGACGGATGGATGTGACAGGTGTACGGATAGGTGCCCGCCGTCGTGAACGTCCGCTGCACGGACACGTTGGCGTTCGATCCCTCGATGTTGGCCGGCGCGTTGGCCTGTGGGTCGAAGAAGACATTGTGTCCCACGGAGCCGAACGCGAACGTCACCGCGCCCCCCGCGCTCACCGTGAGCGTCCCCGGGTCGAACGCCAGGGAAGGCGTGGCGGCAACCGTGTTGCTCCCTGACGGCGGCGCGGACGGCGGCGCGGACGGCGGCGCGGACGGCGGCGCGGTGACGTCTCCGCCACTGTCGCCGGAGCCGCAGCCGTAGGCGATCAGTACGCCGGTGAGCATGGCAAGCCTGAATTTGGTCGTGTGGGTCAACATGGCCTTCTCCGCGGTATGTAGTGGAGCGGCGGGCCTGAAGCTCGCCGCAAACCGTGCGCTGGTACACGACCGCACAGGAGAGCCGGCCCGTCCCGCGTCACCCCGAGCTCCTCCTCGACTCGACGAGGACAATATGGAGGACGGCCACCGGCGAAACATCTGCCGGCGGACAGGGAGCGGCACTGACTGGAGTGAGGGGCGGTCAAATTGTCCTTGGCCGACTGCGGGAGGAACTGCCGGCGCGTACGGCTCGTACGATGTCTTGGATTACCGACGCCGGATCGTTGACGCCTGCCGCCTCGCGGCAGGTACGTTGCATGCAACAGGGAGAGGCTCCATGCGATGGTCGCTCTCGCGGCTTCGGCCGCTGCACATCGCGCTGTTGAGCGCATCGTACTGGCTTGGTCTCGCCGCGGTGAAGCTCGGCTCCGCCATCCTCGCCGCCTGGCAGATCAGCCGCCTGCCCCCGAATCACGGATCCATCTCCGCGAGCCTGCAGAGCACCATGCTGCAAGTGACCATCGCGCAGGACCGCGCCGTGATGTGGTCGGGCGGCACGTCGCTGGGAGCGCTCATCATGTGGGTGGCGGGTCCGCCGCTGCTGCTCGCGCTCACCTGGCGCTTGACCCGAGAGATCGAGTCCGCCGGCGGCGCGGGACCGGAAGCGGTGGACGGAGGGCCAGCCGAACGCTCAGCCATGCCGTTGCCGACTCGGCGGATGCCGTGGCCGACAGGCCGAGGGCACGAGTCGGAGACCACGCGCGTGGTCGAGCCGGGACGGCCCGGCGCCGCCGACCCGCGCACGCCGCCGGGCGGCCGGGCCCGATGACCTGGCGCGCATCCGTCCCGCCCCTCATGTCCTTAGCGGCCTGCGGGGCCCGTCGTTGCGTCTAGGCGGCGATGCGATCGCGCGGCGGAGAACGCGGCATGGCAGCGGGTCGTCGCGAAATCGTCGGGAGAAGTGCGTTGCGGCCTCGGCTGAACGGGCCAGCGCGCCGGGCTCTCACGGTACGAGTTCGGGGCGATGCGATTTCCCGGCGAACGACCGCGATGCCGTTCGGAGGAAAGCGATGAGCCGGCGGGGAGGCGCAGCAGCCGGCGGATGAACGCGATGAGCAGGCGAATGAACGCGATGAGCCGGCGGATGAACGGGGCGAGCCCCTACCTCCGGGCGCGGAGCACGTCGCGGCCTTCCGCGTGCGCCAGCCGGACGCCGAGGAATCGTGCCAGCGTCGGCGCGATGTCCCGCATGTCGATCTCGCCGAGCGAGCGGCCGACAGGCACTCCGGGCCCGGCGATGAAAAACGAAGCGCGCATCTCCGGGACGTCGGGGAGATACCCGTGCGCGCCTCGCTGCGTGCTGGGCGTCACCAGCGGCCCGGTGGTGCGCCAGCCGGCCATGAATCCGGCCCGCAGGCTCACCAGGTAGGCGGCTCCGGGAAACCCGCCGAGGACTCGGAGGGAGTCTCCGTCCAACACCGCCGCGATTCCGTTGGCGGTGTCCGAGGCCAGCGAGTCGAGCAAGGCACCGACCCGATCGCGAAGTGCAATGTCCGCGGTGTCCTTGACCACGAGCGCGATGGTCCCCCCGGCGGTCCAGGCGGCCGCGGTCCAACTGCGCGGATTCGGTGCCGTATCCGCGGCGAAGGTGATGAGCCCACTCCGACGGAGGGCAACCCCGAGGTTCAGCTCCCGGCTCACCGCCAGGAAGCCGTGGTCGGAGACGATGGCCACCACCGCCTTCCCCCCGCCGCCGCGATCCGCAGCGGCGACGATCGTGTCCGCGACACGGTCGAGTGCCTCGAGTGTCGCTAGGCTGCCGGGGCTGAAGGGCCCCGAGGCGTGCTCCTCGTGGTCCAGGGCCGTGAGGTGCACCAGGATCAGCCCCGGGTGCCGGGAGTCGAGCAGTCGGGCCGCGAAGCGGCCGCGCAGTCCGTCGGCCTCGACGCTACCGACGGCGCCGACCGGGTACGGCCCCACCTCGCGTTCGAGCCCGGCGAGGAGGCCGGGGGTGGCCAGCGCCCTGAGCAGCTTGCGGTCGTCGTCCGTGTTCGTGCGCCAATACTCCGGGATGTCCCAGGTGATCCGCGCGCCCACGGTCACCGGCCAGTGCACGCTCGCGCTCTGGATGCCGGCGTCGGCCGCCGCGTCCCATAGCGTAGGCACGCGGACGTCGCTCGCGTACCAGTACCACCCGCCCGCGTTGTTCCCCAGGGGATCGAAGGTGGCGTTGTTGTAGATGCCGTGTCGGGCCGGGGCGACCCCGGTGACCAGCGTAGTGTGGCTCGGAAAAGTGACCGTCGGCGTCACCCCCCTCACCCCCGTCGCATGGCTCCCCTCCCGCAAGATCCGGCGCAGGGTCGGGATCCGGAGGCCGTACCGGTCCGCCTCGAGCACGTAGTCGGGACGCAGCCCATCGATGGAGAGCAGGACGACGGTTCGATGCGGTGGCTCCGGGACGGGCAGAGCCGCGCTGGAGAGGGCAATCGCCGCGAGCGTGCTCAACAGCGCGAGGATGGACGGTCTCACTCGATCACGCTTCCGTTTGGGTGTAACGACCGGGTCCGCACTCGCTCGCCGCCTCCGTAACTAGTCCAACTGCCCGGCCTGTCTGGCAGCACCGTGTGCGAGCGTCGATGCCGCTACGACGGGTCCCGAGGGTCCGACCGTTCTCCGGATTGCCGACGGCAGATCGGGTGAATCTGCCCACCCCAAGTATCGAAGATGAGCACCGACAGCCCCGCCCGCTCAGTTACGCGATGAACCCCGGCTGCCCATTGATCGCCGCCTACCGGAACGTGCTCCCCACCGGCACGACGTTGCGCATGATCCCGAGCACGAACTCGCGACCGGGCCCCGCCCCGTGCAGCGGCTTGAGTTCCGCGCCCTTGGCCTTCCCCCCGCCGTCCGCTCACAGCGTGGTGTCCTCCGCCAAGTAGGCAATGGCGAAAAGCATCGGCCTCGCCGAGGCGAAAGCTGGTGCGCCGGTTTCCATGCTGCTGGAACATGTGGGAGAGCTGCCCATTTGTGACAGACCGCCGGGCTTCCGTCCTGTCGAAATCGGCGTTACTCGTTCGACGATCTATTGTCACCACGGAACGAGGCAGACCCGATGCCGGCAGTCATGGATAACCTCACCATCGTACAGGACATCCTGGACCGGATGCTCCCCACGGCCGATCTCCAGCCGCTGCTGGACCACCTCGCCGACGACGTCGCGCTGACCGTCGCCGCGCCGCACGGCGGCACCGCCGACACCCAGGAAGGTCGCGGCAAGGCGGCCGTCCTCGACTACTTTGCGACGCTGGGCGACCTGCTCACCTTCTGGCGGGTGAAGTATTCCTGGAGCGGCGGACGTGTGGTCGTCATGGCCGAGGAGCGCTTTACCATCCAACCGGGCGGTCTCGCGGCGCAGAGCGAGCTCGCCCTCATCTTCGACCTCCGCGACGGCTTGATTACCCGGCTTCTGGTCGTCGAGGATCCGCCCGCATGGGAGCCCGGCCCCGGCGTCGCCGCCGAGCTCCAGGAGGACCTGTGTCGCGCCGGATGTCGCCCGCCAGCCGCCGGCGGCGCTCGGCCGGGATGGTGGGCCGCAACCGCCGAAAGGTGACGGGCGAGCGCGCCGCCCTCGAGCACCTGGAGGGCCTGCTCGGCGAGTGACGGATGGAGGTTTCTTCCCTGCGCTGCGTCCGGCGGCTACCGAGCAGAACTCCTGCTCGGTGAACCACCCCTCAGGCGACCAGGTCTCCCATTGGGTGCGCGCGAACCCGATCGGGTCCCGCCGTACCTGCTCGGCGCCCTGGTCGAGCACCGTGAGCCACTGATACCAGCACCGCCGCGCCTGCGAGAACGGCGGCCACCGGAATTCGGCGCGCGGCTGATAGGCCACGCTGGCGCCGTGCACGGGCCGCCACCAAGGGCGTGGGCAAGGTGGCGCGCCGTGGATGGACGGACCATCTTCTCGAAATGATCGTCAGGGAACGCCTCGAGCTCATCCTGCCCAAGTGACACCCCCGAGCGGCGTATCTCGTATCACTAGGGCGTCGCAGACTGTAACTTGGGGGCGCTGTCCCGGCCCGCCTCCAGCGGGGGGCAAGTCGTAGGCAAACACGACAGGATCTTCGCCATGACCTTCAAGCCTGCGCTCTGGCAGCCGATCGCGATCGTGCTGAGCAGCCTCAACCTGGTGGCAGTCGGCTTCGCGGCCGGAGCCGCCGAGCCGTACCATGCCGCGGTGCACGCGGCCCTGGCGCTGGGGTTCGGGTTATGGGCCCAACGCCTGCGGCAGCGCCTGGGCCCGACGCTGGGCGCGGGCGAGCAGGAGGCCCGGCTCGAGGCGCTCGAAGCCGACGTCGGCGAGCTGCGGCGGGAGCTGACCGAGACCCAGGAGCGTCTGGACTTCGCCGAGCGGGTCATGGCCCAGCCGCCGGAATCACGCCGAGTGGAGCCGGGGCACTAGATCCCCGGTCCGGCCCACCGCTCGAGCTGCCGGCGGAACCGTCGCGCCGTAGCTGATGAAGATTCACGTGGCTTCGTCTGCCGAGCTCTCGGCGCACGCGCGCGACGAGATCCTCGCGCTCTGCGACCGCGCGTACGGGGAGGACCTGCAAGCGGCCTTCGAGACCTTCCGCGATCCGATCCACGTCCTCGCCACCGTCGATGGTGCCGTCGTGAGCCACGCGCTCTGGGTCACGCGGTGGCTGGCTCCGGGCGCGGGTCCTCCACTCCGCACCGCATACGTGGAGGCCGTCGCCACGGATCCCGCGCACCAGGGCCGCGGTTTCGCATCGGCGGTGATGCGCGCGCTGGTGAGCGAGGTATCCGGGTATGGGCTCGCGGCGTTGTCCCCCTCGGATCGAGGACAGCCGCTCTATGACCGCCTCGGGTGGGAGACATGGATCGGGCCGTTGCGGATCCGCCAGGGCTCGGACCTGATCGAGACGCCCGATGAATTGATCATGATCCACCGGTTGCCGGGATCGCCGCGGGTGAACGTGAACGACCCGTTGTCCGCTGAATGGCGACCCGGCGAATTGTGGTGAGCGCTCAGGCTGGCCGCGTCATGGGGCACCCCCCAAGATTTTCGTGTCGCTCGTCGAGTGGGCGGATCGAGTGATCACCGAGGAGTGCCCGGCCCAGGGTCGCCCGGCCGGCGTGGAGTCCGTATGCCGATTGCGACGCGCCCGATCGCTCGCTGGAGTGCCCTCGCGCTCCTGCTCGTGTTCAGCGCCATGGGGTTCAATAGCGCCATCGGCGAGCTGTCGTCCGCCGGCACGACCGGCCAGCGGATCGCCACCGCCACGGAGTTCGGCTATGCCGTGGCCGGAGTGGTGGCCACGGGTGCCCTGTGGCTGCGACATCGATGGGCCCGACCGGTGCTCTGGATCTGGGCCGGCCTCATCACGGCGACCGGAGGGATGGCCCCGATGGTCTGGGGTGGCGCCGGGCCGATTGCGGGGCTCGCGGCCGGCGTCGCCTCGGCGCTGATCGCCGGGCTCGTGATGCTGCTGGCGACGAGGCGGCGCGCGGCGTAGCCCACGCATGCGGACGAGACGCCGGGCGGGCACGAGAGGATCGGATGGATCTCGCGATTCCGTACACCTTCTACCCGATCGCCCTGCCGCACTGGATGGCTTGGGCGCTGTTTCTGCTGGCGATGTTGGGCGGCGTCGCCACGGGTGTCACCCGCGGCCGGGTGCGGGGTGGAATGAGCGGGGTTCGTGCCGGGTTGGTTGGCGGCGTGGGGCTCCTGCTCGCGACCATGCTCGCATCCATGGTCATCACGTTTTTCGTGCACGACGGGTAGCTCGAAGCGGCCGGCGCCGCCGGCGCCGGCCTAGTCGCGGGCGAGATCCTGGTCGGGCGGCCGGAGGTTGGGGACCGGATTGAGGTCCTCCAGGCCCGCCGAGTTGAGGAAGCCGGACAGGTCGACGGCGTGCTCGGCCGTGTCCACCGCGATCTCCACGACACCGTTCGTGACGATCGGGATGGCGCGCTCGGCGTTGCGCCCCGGCCGCCTCAGCGGTCGCCGCATCGGGCGCCAAGGTCCGTGCTTATCGAGCTCCACGCCCACGCGCTTGAGGTCCTTCGCCAGCGCGTACAGTGGAGTGGGCTCATAGCGCCGCGTGCGAAGCTGCTGGTTCCGGCGCCGCTGGGGAGTCGCTGATTTGGAAGATTCGCCTCGCGTGGTCATAGGACCTCCCGCAAGAGTGCCATCTGGGACAGCGCCTGCTATTTCAGCCTAGGCCATGAGGTTGGCACACGCGGTGAGTCCGGTCACACTTTGGAGAAGGGCCAATGGCCGCAGTCCTGGATGCCTTCCTGCCCGAGCCGGATGTTCGAAAGCGACACGCCATCGTGGTGCACGCCCCGGCTCACATCGTCTTCCAGGTCGCCCGACACTTCGACATGCAGTCGGTGCCCCTCGTCCGAGCCCTCTTCCGGCTGCGGTCGGGACTCCTCGGCAGCAGCCCAGTCGCCGTGCCGATCAGTCTGGACCCTGACAGCCTTCTGCGCATGGGGTGGGAAACGTTGGCGGAACGATCAGGCCGGATCTTCATCGCCGGGGCCGCTTGCGAGCCATGGAAGGCCGATGTCGTCTTCACGCCAATTCCACCCGACCGGTTCCGGACATATGCGGAGGCCGAGCGCGTCAAGATCGCCTGGACGCTCGAGACGGAAGCCCTGGGCGTCGAGCTCACCCGCCTGGCAACGGAGACACGAGCGGCGGGCACCGACCCGGCGGCGCGGACCCGATTTCGCCGATATTGGCGCATCTTCGGCATCGGGATCGTCGCCATTCGCTGGCTGCTGCTGCCGGCGATCCGACGGGAAGCGGAGCGTCGGTGGAGAGCGTCCGCGCGCCGTTCCGCCTGACCGCTCATGCAACGCATCGTCGTTCACGCGTCGCGGCGGCACATCTATCGGAAGCTCGGGCTTTGTGCGGGCCTCCTTGGAATCGGGGCGGCGCTCCTGGGTGTCGGGCTCGAGCGCTGGCTCGCGTGGGCCCCGCTGCTGCTGGGCGGGGCTTACGCGCTCGTGCTGCTGCGTGCGCTCGGCGAGGAGACCGAGCGCGTCGTGATCGATGACGCCGGCATCCGGGACAGCTCGCTCCCGGTGGGGACCATCGGCTGGGATGAGATCCGCGGGGCCTCGGTCCGGCTCATCGGCAGCGTCCGGCTGGTCGCGCTCGAGGTCCGCGATCCCGAGCGCTACATCCGCCGGTTGCCGCCGGCTCGGCAGTTCATCGCGCGGAAGGCACTCGAGGCCGACCTGCCAGGCCTCTATCTCACCCTGGTGGGTACGGACGCGGATCCGAGCCAGATCGTGGAGGCGATCAGGCAGCGGGCCCGGCCGTCCACCGCCGAGGGTGCCTGAGAATCCGACTGATGGCGGACGCAGCCAGCTATTTCGCCGTTGCCGGTCGATGCGTTATTCGTTCGGTGCCATTCGACGGGAGCTCAGGTGCGGTGAAGGAGGCCACGGTGCGAGACTTCTTCTACGGGACGGTTTCGGCCGACCGGCTGGCCGCGGAGGTTCGCGAGGCCGTCGATCCTGTGAGCGCGACCAGTCGCCGAGTCCACATCCAGGATCTCCCGGCCGGTGAGAAGGTCACGGTCACGGCGGAGATGCTGGTCCGGCTCTGCGATGCCGCTCTGTCCGGAGCCCTGTCCGCGCCGGCGCTCGAGGTCGTCGCCTTCGCCATCGTCGCCTCGGACCACCTTCGCTGGGACGAAGACGACACGCTCGTGGGGCGCGTCCTGTACGACTGGGCATGCCCGGAGGTCAACTGGGAGCTCACCCCGGGGAATTTGCGGATGTTTCGGGACTGGCTGACGGGAAAGGTGCGGCCCCCGTCGGAGCCCGACATCACCGCTGACTCGCTCTCGGGCTTGGGATACCTCCGCCGTACATCCAAGGTGCAGGAGCGGGGGAAGGAGGGCTGAGCGTGTCCACCGATCCGGTCAACCTGTACGACAACGTCTACGCCGATTTCGCGAGCGACGCCGAGCTCGCGGTCCGCCGTGAGGCCTACGGCGAGGACCTGGGTCAGAGCAGCTGGCTGACGGCCCAAGAGTGGCTCGAGTTCGCCCGGCTGCTCGGCCTGAGCGCGGGGAGGGAGGTCCTGGAGGTGGGCAGCGGCTCCGGCGGCCCCGCGGTCTACCTGTCGGCGGCGCGCAACTGTCGGGTGACCGGCGTGGACGTGAACGAGCACGGCGTCCGGAACGCCAGGGCGCTCGCCGAGGCGCGCGGCCTCGCCCAACAAGTGCGTTTCGAGGCGGTGGACGCCAGCCGGCCCCTGCCCTTCGCCGACGAGTCGTTCGACGCCATCGTCTCGAACGACGCGATGTGCCACATCGCGAACCGTCCGGCGGCGCTCCGCGAGTGGCACCGGGTGCTGCGTCGGGGCGGTCGCGCCTTGTTCACCGACGCGATGGTCGTCACCGGCGTGGTCTCCCACGAGGAGCTCGCGACCCGGAGCTCGATCGGTTTCTACCTCTTCGTGCCGCCCGGCGCGAACGAGGCGATGCTGCGGGAGGCCGGGTTCACAGTCCACGCGGTGCGGGACGTGACCGACAATGCCGCCGCGGTGGCGTCCCGCTGGCACGACGCCCGGGCGCGACACCGGGAGCCGCTCGTGGCCAGGGAAGGCGAGCCCAACTTCGAGGGTCTGCAGCGCTTCCTGCGCTGCGTCCACACGCTCTCGGTCGAGCGACGCCTGTCGCGGTTCGCGTACCTGGCGGAGAAGCCGGCGCGGTCGTCCTGACCCGCGCCGGGGCGTCGATAGCTAGAGCAGCGACTGCGCCACCTGCTCCAGGAGGTCCATCGCGTCCTGCATCCCGGCTTCCATGCCCGACTCGATGTGCGCGTCGCGGTGCTCGCGGCACGAATGCTGGACGAGGATGGTGAGGGTCGTGCGGCCGCCTGATCCGGCGAACGTCATGATGTTCAGCGCCTCGCCGTCCGGCATCCCTTCGTACACCTCGGTGGAGACGATCCGCTCGTTCTCGACGATGTCCCGGTACTCGCCGTGGAAGGCGACCTCGAACCCGCCGTCCGTTACCATGACCCAGCGCCACGTCCCGCCGACCCTGAGATCGACGTCGGCCGCCGTCACCTCGCCCCGCTTCGCCGACCACCAGCGCTTGATGAGCTCGGGCGTGGTCCACGCCCGGTAGACCAGATGCCTGGGTGCCGCGAACTCCCGGGTGATCAGGATCTGCGTGTCCGTCGGCAGGGTTACGACCGCCGTGCCGCTATTCGCCATCGTCGTCATCTCCGTGCTCCTCCGCTTTGAGTTCCTCCAACAGCTCATCCAGTGCCTCGAACCGCTCCTCCCATGACCGCTCGAAGTGCTTCACCCAGTCGTGGATCGGCTTCAGCCGCCGGCCGTTCAGCCGGTACACTCGCTGCCGCCCTTCCTCGCGCACGTCGACCAGGCCCACCTCCCGCAGGACCCGCAGGTGCTTGGAGACCTGCGGCTGACCCAGCCGTAGCTGCTCGACCAGGTCGTTCACCGGGCGCTCGCCGCCGGCGAGCAGATCCAGGATCTGCCGGCGCCGGGGCTCGGCGACGGCGTTGAATGCGTCGGTGGTCGTCGCGGCACGGGCCATGGTCAGTAATATATACCCATATAGGAATATGTCAACTATGCCCGTCGAGGCGCCCGAAAAGGAGGGTGGGTTCGAGTCGAGGTGTTGGCGCCTCGGACGGCCAGCGGGACCCGCCTTGACCTCGCTACTTGACCTGCCTGGTACCCAACTTCACCTTGGCATTGCTGGTAGAGCCGGCACGTCGAACCTCTTCCCGGCTCGAGGGAGTCCGCCATGAAGGCGTTCCCTCCGTCTGCCCCGTCGGCGCTGACGCTGATGCGTCAGCGCCAGGGCTTGGTATGCTCGATCCCCCGCCACCATAGTCGGCGCTCGCCAGTCCGACAGCACCCTTCAGCACCTTGCGGCCGGGTCACCGGTGCGCGCACCGGCGGTGCGGCCTCGCACCGCCAACAGTCAGCCGTCCTTCATGCGGAAGGGGGATACTATGGGTGTATCTCGGCGGGCAACGGTTCGGGTTGGAAAGGGCGTCGCGGTGGCTCTGATGTTGGCTTGCTCGGTGGCACTGATCGCCTGGGCTGCGGGAGGCAAGAGTGCCGAGGCCGCGGTGCAGCCAAATGGCAAGATCGACGCCAGCATTCTCTCGTATGACGGTAAGGACTTCGTCCGGACTCAGACCACGTTGATGACGGAAGATGGAAAATCCGCCGTCAACACCAAGCTCGATCACGCCTCGCCGGCCTACAAGGCGCTGACCCAGAAGCATTCCTACGTTGGAGACGCGACCGTGTTCGGCCACAAGTACGACGCCGACTACGCGCCGCTCACCAGTGACGACGGCAAACTGACCGGCGCGCTGTTTGTCGGCGTGGAGAAGTAGCAAGCGCCGGGGCGGGCGGCGACCGATCGCCGCTGGCGCTCGCCCGCCCCGGTCGCCACATTCTTCGGATTCCAGCACCCATTCCAGGCATCGCCGCCGCCCGTAACAGTTCGGGCCGGCGACTGAGAACACCGGACCGCTCGCGGCGTCTTACCGGGGTACGCGCGACCGGCTTGACCGGACCGATCGAAATCATCAAGGAGAGATCATGCGGAACCACCACCGGCGGCTCGCCTCCCTCCTGCGGACGGCGGCTGTCGTCGCCGTCGCCCTGGGCCTGGCTACCCCCGCCGCCGCCCAGTTCGGCGGGCTCAAGAAAAAAGTGAAGCAGACCGCCGAACAGGAAGGCGCGTCCAAGGCCACCGAAGCCGCGACCGGTTCGGCGCCGGAGGCAGCCCAGGCGGCGAATGCCGCCCCCCCGGCGGGCGGCGCCGGCGGCACGGTCGTGCTGACCGAGGACGTCGTGAAGCAGTTGGTCGAGGGGCTCAAGGCCGGCCAGGCCGAGCGCGCCGCGGCCGCGAAGGAGGACACGCCCTACGGCCGGTACAAGAAGGCCGAGACGGCGTACGCCGAGGCCAAGCCCAAGTGCGAGGCCGCACAGCAGACGTGGGGCACCCGAGCCGGGTCCGACGAGAAGATGGTGAACAAGTACAGCGCGCTCACCGAGAAGATGGTCAACGCCCAGCAGAAGGGCGACCAGAAGCTCTCCGCCATCTACGCCGACTCGGCGATGACCCTGATCGACCCGAGCTGCGTCGTGAAGCAGCCGGCCCAGCCGGACAACTACTGGGAAGCTCAGCGCGACATCGACAGCCGGGCGGAGCAGACGGAGATGAAGGCCTCCGGCCTCGGCCGGGGCGAGCTGTCCATGGCGAAGGAGCGGGCCGACGCGATCCTGCGCGGCGCCCCCGGTCCCGATGTATCAGCCTCCGAGAAGAGCGCCGTGAACGCGCGCGCCGACGAGCTCAAGCGGCTGCTCGGCATCCAGGAAGTACCGGCCGCGCGCGCGGCCAAGCCGGCACCCGCTCCGGCCCCGGCGCCGGCCGCCACTGCCGCGCCCACGATGGCGCCCGGCCAGCAGGCGATGATGAACTGCATGGCGGCGAACGCCCAGAAGCACGAGAAGGAGATTCAGGCACTGGCTCAGCACGCCGAGGCCGCCCAGAAGGCGGGCGACACGGCGACGATGATGGCGATCGCCGATTCGCTCCAGCAGCTCCAGATGGCCGGCTGCCAGGCGGGGAAGTAGCCGGATGAAGACCGTCCTCCGGGTAACCGTGGCTGTTGCCGCCGCCGCCGTGCTGGGCGGCGGCGCGATCGGTGGCGCGGGCGGCGGCGCGGCCAGCCCGGAAGACGCGCTGGCCGTCCGGGCCGGCGGGCGGTGGGTCACCTTCTGGCGCTGGGACGCCGCACCGGCCCAGTGGTCGGGCGACGCGTCGCTCGCGGATCGGATCGCGTGGCAGCCCGGCGCCGACGGCATCGAATGGGGGGAGCTGCAGCTCCGGGGTGCGAGCGAGGCGTGGCGCACTCGGGTCGTGGTGGCGCGGCTGGATCCGCGCCGGATCGACCTGTCGCTCGCACCGGCTTTCACGGAAGGCCGAACCTGGACGGTGGAGGACGCGGCCGCGGACGCGGCGTTGGCGCTGGACGCTGGGCAGTTCCGCCATGAGCTTCCTTGGGGCTGGGTAGTGAGCGGCGGGAAGGAAGTGCTGCGGCCCCAGTACGCGCCGCTCGCCGGAGCCGTGGCGGTGGACGCGGCTGGTCGCGTTCGGGTGGTCGCACCGGACAGCGTCGAGCTCGAGCGCGGCCGGGGCACCGCCCGCGAGGCGTTCCAGAGCTACCCGATGTTGCTGCAGGACGGCGCGGTGCCCGCGTCGCTCCGGACGGCCGGCCTGGGGGTGGATCTCGGCCACCGCGATGCCAGGCTCGCGCTCGGCACCCTGGATGACGGGCGGGTCATCATCGCCCTCACCCGGTTCGACGCGCTGGGCGAGACGCTCGGACGCGTGCCGTTCGGGCTCACCACCCCCGAGATGGCCGCGGTGATGGGCGCGCTCGGCTGCCGCCAGGCGCTGCTGCTGGACGGCGGGATCTCGGGCCAGCTCCGACTGCGCGACGGTGACGGCTCGACGCGCGCATGGCCCGGCACTCGGAGCGTGCCGCTGGGACTGGTGGGCCGGGTCCGCCGCTGACTACGGCCGTGCGCACCGCGACTACGGCCGCGCGGTCACGTCGGTGCGCATCCACGGGTGGATGCAGCACTGGTAGTGCTCGACGCCCGCCTCCTCCACTTCGTCGGTAAAGGTTCCGCCGGGCGGCACGAAGTCGCCGCCCACGAGCGCCAGACACTCCGGCGCCGCCACCGGGTTGCCCGACAGGTCGTTCAGCAGCTGCACGATCCCGCCCCCGAACTCCTCCACCTCCGTGAACGTGTGGACCTCCCCGCCCCGGTTCGCCGCGAGCAGCGTCTGCCCGACTCGCGCGTTCACGTTGGGCGGGGCGAAGTGCCAGGCGCCCACGACGCCCTTCTTGCCGAGCTTGGCAAGGAAGTGATCGAGGCTGACGCCGCCGCCGGTCCGGAGACAGCCGATGGTGGCGAAGGTGACCGGATCGCACGCGTCCATCATGCTGATCAGGCGGAAATTGCTCCCGCCGCGGACGGCCGCGATGGGCGGCGGCGGCAGGTGCGACGGTGTCATGCGGTCGGCCGGCGCGCTGGGCGCGTCGCACGCGACGGTGAGCAGGGCCAGCGCGGCGGCGGCGCCGAGGGTAAGGCGAGGCATCGGGACCTCCTCAGGGGTCGGGGTCCCCTCAAGGTCGCGTCCGTCTCGGGTATCGTCTTGCCGGCGCGGAGCGTTCTTGGATGGCAGTCGCAGAGCACCGTGGTCACGACCTCCGCTGGGCCCAGGCCGATGCGTTGATCTGGAGCACGCAGCACTCGCGACCACTGGCGTCTCGCCGGGACTCGACCCTGACCCCGCCGAGCTTTTGCACTGCCCGCTGCGAGCGATGGTTCGACGGGTCGATGAGAAACACGACCCGACCGACGAAGCGGAAGGCGTGGTCCAGCATCAGTCGCTTCATCGCCCCGTTGTACCGTCCCCCCCAGTGCGACCGCGCCAGGAACGTCCAGCCGATCTCGACCTCGTCCTGGCGTGGATCATAGCCGTGGAATCGTGTGGACCCGATGACACGGTGGGACTCGGCATCGCTGGCCAGGAGCGCCCCGCCCGAAGCCAGTGCCTGCTCAAAGAAGGTCTGGAACCCCGCCGGCTCCGAGCGGGTCTTGTCCGGATGCTGCTCCCAGATGAGGGGGTCGGACGCGACCGCGTAGAGGACGTCGTGGTCGCTCGCCCGAAGAGGGCGAAGCTCGACCAGGGCGCTCCGGAGAGTGGGCTGGAGATCGAAGGCCATGCCGCGATTCCTCAGGCGGGCGTGAGCCCTTGTCCGCTCAGGCGTCGCAGCTCAGGCGAGCAGCGCAGCGAGCGCATGGGCGGGCGCCAATGCCGCCGCGGCGCGGAGCACCACCTCGCCCTCGGCGGCTCGCACTTCGAGGATGGCGTCGGGAAAGGTGATGAGCCACCGACGCCAGCGGCTTCCCGCGTCTCCGCCCGGAACCTCATAAAAGCTGCCGCGAGGAAGGTCGCCGAACCTTTCCAGGGCGTGCGCGGCCGGCGGCGCGCCCCAGGCGTAGTGCTCCACGTGATGGAATCGGACGACCGCACAGTGGTGCGGGTCGCGGGCGATCCGGTACGCCAGCCACAGTGTGCCGTCAGACGACAGGACGGCCGGCGCCGGCGTTGCGGCGCTCATCGGAGGGGGCTCGGTCCATTCCTTGAGCATCCGACGACCCTCGTGCGACCCGGCTTACTCCACCCAGTCCGCGATGAAGAGGTTGGTCTCCCCACGCTGCTTCGCGTGCCGGTTGGACGCGAACACCAGGCGTCGCCCGTCGGGGCTGAACATGGGAAAGCCGTCGAACTCGCCGCTGGTCGTCACCCGCTCGAGCCCGCCGCCGTCCACGCCCACGAGGTAGAGGTCGAAGTTCCGGCCGTGGGGCTCCGGGTAGTTGCTCGCGAACACGATCCGCCGCCCGTCCGGATGGAAAAACGGCGCGAAGCTGGCCGCGCCGAGCCGGGTGACCTGCCGCGCGTTGCTGCCGTCGGCGTCGGAGACCCACAGCTCCAGGCGCGTCGGCCGCACCAGGCGCTGGTCGAGCAGGCTCCGGTAGTCGGCCGAGTCGGCGGCGGTCTCGGGATACATGGCCCGCCACACGAGGTGCCTGCCGTCGGGCGAGAAGAAGGCGCCGCCGTCGTAGCCGAGCCGGTGCGTCACCCGGCGCACGTCGGAGCCGTCCACCTTCATCGTGTAGAGCTCGATGTCCCCATCCCGCGTGCTGGTGAACACGATGCGCGAGCCGTCGGGCGACACCGTGGCCTCGGCGTCGTAGGCGACGTTCCGCGTGAGCCGGCGGAGATCGCTGCCGTCGGCCCGGGCCGTGTAGATCTCGAGGTTGTTGAGCGGCCAGACATAGCCTTGCGAGCGGTCCGGCGGCGGCGGACACCCGGGGGCATCCGCGAAGGTGGAGCTGTAGAGGATCCGCCGGCCGCCGTCGTAGAAGTAGCCGCAGGTGGTGCGTCCCTCGCCGTTCGAGACCCGGCGAACGCCGCTGCCGTCCACGTTCATCACGTACTGCTGGTCGCACCCGGTGTTGACGCTGTCCTGCCGTTGGAAGATCAGACGCGTCCCGTCCGGCGAGAAATACGCCTCGGCGTTGTTGCCGCCGAAGGTGAGCTGACGGATCCGGCGCAGGTGGCGCTCGCCGGGCTCGGGGTCGAGGTAGACCTGCGACGGGCCGACCGCCGAGGCGATCGCCGCGCCGGCCGGCACCGGTGCTTGCGGGCAGCCGCCTGCCGCGCCGAGCGCGAAGGTCAGAGGGGGGAGCAGAACGAAACGCTCGCGCAGCAGACGCAGCATCAGCGGGGCCGGGTCGAGAGACGTCGGATACTAGGCGGAAGCCGGCACCGGTCGGAAGTCCTGGCCGCCGGGGCTGGCCCGTCCCTTGGCGGACGGTTCGTCCTGGTGAGGGAGGCTAGACCTCCGGCATCTCCCGCACGAGCCAGCGCAGCAACTCGGTGATGTTGCCGCCGACCCGCCTGAGGGTCATGTCGCCGAGCTGCGCCCGGATCCGGTACAGCTTGCGGGAGCCCGAGATCGTCGAGGCGAGGTCGTACTTCGCCCGGCCGTGAAGCGCGGCTTCCAGCTCCGCGTGCGTCATCGTGTCGGGATCTTTCATCCAGGCGTCCAGAGAGTTGGTGATGAAACTATCGTACCGCCGGCGTCCTCGTTGGATCCATCTCCGCCCAGTCAGCCGACCGTGCCATAGCGACCGGGGCGCTCGCCTGCCCAAGTTATCGGGTCAGCGATCAGCCTGCCGTGACCAGGCCAGGCGATCGGTCCGAAGGAGCCTCCGGTGGACCGCAAGACCGCGATTCACGAGTACCGCCAACGCCGCCGCCCCATGGGCATCTTTCAGGTGCGTAACCTGGTCAGTGGCAAGGTGTTGGTCGGCGCCACCACAGATCTCCCGGCGATGCTCAACCGCCAGCGTGCCCAGCTCCGGATGGGAGCCCACCCGAGCCGGGAACTCCAGGCCGACTGGAAGGCCCAGGGCCCGGACGCGTTCGCCTTCGAGATCCTCGACACCCTGAGCCATACCGATCGGCCGGACGCCGATCCGGCCGCGGACCTCCGAATCCTCGAGCTGATGTGGCTGGAGAAGCTCGCGCCCTACGGCGATCGGGGGTACAACGCCGCGCCCAAGCCGAAGGGCTAATCCACGCGGTCGCGTCGAGCGTACGCGCGCGCAACGACTAGCGACGCCGGGAATTCCACCTAATATTGGCGGTGCATCCGTTATGCGCATGCGGGCAGGTCTACGGATGGCGCGGGGATTGGCGTAGGCTGGTCGAAGGATCCCTCGCAGGCACCGGGACTCCTGGCCCGGTCAGGGTGAGCGATCGTGGCTGAGTTGCTCGAACGCCTCAGTGCGACGCTGGCGTCCCGGTATCGTTTCCAAAGCGAGCTGGGACAAGGCGGCATGGCGCGCGTCTACCTGGCTCACGACCTCAAGTACGAACGCGAGGTCGCGGTCAAGGTATTGCGCCCGGAACTGGCCGCGGAGGTGGGCGCGACGCGGTTCCTCCGCGAGATCCAGATCGCGGCCCGGCTTCACCACCCGCACATTCTCCCGCTGTACGACTCCGACCAGGTCGATGGCCTGGTCTTCTACGTCATGCCCTACATCAAGGGCCAGTCTCTCCGCCAGCGGCTCAACGAGCAGGGACAGCTCCCGGTCAACGACGCGCTCCAGATCGCGCGCGAGGTCGCCGACGCGCTGAGCTACGCGCACGGCGCAGGGGTGGTCCACCGGGACATCAAGCCGGCCAACATCCTGCTCGACGCGGGACACGCGGTGGTGGCCGACTTCGGCATTGCCCGGGCCATGGGGGGCGACAGCAGCAGCACGAGCACCGGCCAGCTCATCGGCACGCCGACCTACATGAGCCCAGAGCAGGTGGACGAGAGCAAGATGGTGGACGGCCGCACGGACATCTACAGCCTCGGCTGCGTGCTGTACGAGATGCTGGTGGGCGAGCCGCCGTTCCGCGGCTCCACCCTCATGGCCATCATCGCCAACCGGCTCAACACGCCGGTTCCCTCGGCGCGGAAGCAGCGGGAGCTCGTACCCGAGGCCGTGGACACCGCGGTGCGGAAGGCCATGGCGACGCTGCCGGCCGATCGCTACGCCAGCGCCGCGCAGTTCGCCGACGCGCTGTCGCCAGCCGCCACTGTGTCCATCGCGGCGGCCGCGGCCCAGGCGATCGTGCAGGAGGCGTCAGGGAGCAGCAAGTCGGTCGCGGTGCTGCCGTTCGAGAACATGAGCACCGACCCGGAGAACGAGTACTTCAGCGACGGCATCACCGACGACGTCATCGCGCAGCTCTCCAAGGTGAGCGCGCTCAAGGTGATCTCGCGCACGTCCTCGATGCAGTACAAGAAGACAACCAAGAAGATCACCACCATCGCGGACGAGCTGGGGGTCAGCGCGGTGCTCGAGGGCAGCGTGCGGCGGGCCGGCCAGCGGGTGCGCATCGTGGTCCACCTGGTGGATCCGCGCACCGAGAAGCACCTCTGGGGCGAGACCTTCGACCGCCAGCTCAGCGACATCTTCGAGGTACAGAGCGAGGTGGCGCAGCAGATCACCGGCGCCCTGTCGGTGGCGCTCTCGCCCGAGGAGAAGTCGCGGGTCGAGAAGAAGGCGACGGGCGACGTCGACGCGTACAACATGTACTTGCTGGGCCGGTTCCACGCGAACAAGTGGGCCGAGGCCGACGTCCTCAAGGGCATCGAGTACTTCCAGAACGCGATCGCGAAGGACCCCGCGTACGCCGTGGCCTACGCCGGCCTGGCCGACGCCTACGAGCTGCTCAGCATCGGCTTCAGCTCCAAGCCGCCCGCCGAGTACCTTGCGCTGGCCAAGAGCATGGCGCTCAAGGCGCTCGAGATGGACGACAGCCTGGCCGAGGCGCACACGTCGCTGGCGTACGCGCGCTGGCTGGGCGACCTCGACTGGACCGGCGCGGAGCGGGAGTTCAAGCGCGCGCTCGAGCTCAAGTCGAGCTACGTCATGGCGCACGAGTGGTACGCGGAGTTCCTCGCCGCGCAGGGCCGCCACGACGAGGCGGTGGCGGAGATCAGGAAGGCCCAGCAGCTCGACCCGCTGGCGGTGCCGGTGACCCGCGCGGTCGGCTGGATCCTCTACTTCGCCGGACGGTACGACGAGTCGGAGGAGGAGCTCAAGAAGGCGCTGGCGATGAACGCGGACTTCCTGGGCGCGCGCCTGGTGCTCTGGTGGGTGTACGTCGCCCGGAGGGAGTTCGACGCCGCGATCTCGGACATCCGCCGCGAGGCGGAGAAGCCCGGGCTCCGCACGGTGAAGAAGCTGCTGCTCGCGTATGCGTGCGCGGCGGCCGGCAATCGGGAAGAGGCTACGGGGATCCTGTGGGAGATCGAGTCGAAGGTGGCGGAGGAGAATCGGCTGGCCCTGCTGGCCGCGATGCTGTTCACCGAGCTCGGCGAGAAGGATCGAGCCTTCGCGCAGCTGCAGCGGGCCTACGAGTTCCGCGAGCCCGGCATGCTCTTCCTCAAGGTGGCCCCGTGGGCCGAGCCCCTCAGGCCCGATCCACGGTACGGTGGTCTGCTGGAACGGCTGGGCCTGGGCTGATCGGCGATTTCCTTTTCCCTCCCGGAGGTTGTTGATGATGCACGGCGTTCGGTGGGTCGGCCTCGCGGCCATGGTGGCGCTCTGCGCCGGGTGCGGCCCCAAGCCTGACAAGGCCGCCACGACGGATGAGGCACCGGCCGGAGGCGGCACCGCCGCCGGCAATGTCCCGCTCATCGCGCTGATCCGCGCGGCGGACTGGATGGGCAGCGAATGGGGCGAGGACGCGATCAAGGTCGGGCTCCAGGAATCCGACCTCGAGGCGGACCGCGACTACACGCTTAAGGTGTCGAGCGCCCAGGGCGACCTGGCCACCCTCCCCAGCCTGATCGACGCCGCCGTGGATGCCAAGGCGGCGGTCATCGTCACGCTGCAGGACGCGACGCTCCAGGCCGCGGTCCAGCGGGTGAAGACGCTCCCGATCGTCTTCAATCTCCTCTCCGACCCGTTCGCCGCCGGCGCCGGCACCAGCGACAGCAACCACCTCGCCAACATCACGGGCGTCTATTCCCCCGGCTTCGGCGATCCGGAGCAGACCCGGCGGGTCGAGATCATCCGCCGGATCGCCCCCAAGGCGCGCGTGATCGGCGTGCTCTTCTCACCGGAGGAGAAACTGTCGGTCGAATTCAAGGACCGGTTGACCAAGGCGGCCAAGAAGGCGGGGCTGCAGGTGGTTGAGGCGCCGGTCAGCTCGGTCAACGACGTGGCCGACGCGGCCCAGACTCTCTGCGGCAAGAAGGTCGGCGCGATCGAGCTGTTCGGCAACGCCGCGCACGCCGGATTTGCCGGCCTGATCAAGGTCGCCAAGGCATGCAAGGTGCCCGTGTTCTCCCCCTCCCCGTTCGAGGTGTTGCAGGGCGCGGTCGCGTCGTTCTTCCCCGACTTCCAGGAGGGCGGCGTGGTCGCGGGCAAGATGATCGCCCGGGTGCTCAAGGGCGAGAGCCCCGCGAAGATTCCCTTCTACCGGCTGCAGACCACCAAGCTCGCCGTGAATCCCCAGGGCGCCGGGGACGTCGGCATCACCCTGCCTCCGGACGTCGTGAAGCAGGCGGATACGGTCGTGGGAGAGCGCCCCAAGACGCCATGAGGATCGACGCCGCCCGCGAGGGAGGCGCCGCAGTGCTCCGGCTCGCAGGACGCCTGGACCGGGAATGGGCCGAACACCTGTCGGGCACGATGGAGGATCTCCTCCGGACGGGCGTGCGATCGGTGAGCCTGGATCTCTCCGATGTCACCTACATCAGCTCAGCCGCCACCGCCGTATTCGGGCGCTGGCGGCGCGAGCTGGCCGTCCTGCGCGGGGACATTCGGGTCACCTCGCTCTCCCCCGCCGTGCGCGACACCCTGGCGATCGCCGGTTGGGATGCGCAGGCCGAGATCGGCCGCCGGAGCGGGCCGATCAGCCGGCCGGAATCCACCTGGCAGCTGCGTGCCACCTTCGCCGCGGCCGGTGAGTATCAGACGTCCACCAGCAACGCCGAGGGCAGGCTCGTCTGCCGGCTGCACGGCCGGCCCCGGCTCGGCGACGAGCCCGTCGGCCCGGAGGTGTGCGCCGCGGTGGGGCTGCCGCGCAACGGGTTCGGCCTCGGCGTCGGCGCGATCGGGTGGAATTACGAGGAGTGCCAGGATCGCTTCGGCGAGCTGACCGCGATAGCCGGCTGCGTGGCCCATTTTCCGAGCGACGGCGCCCGGATGCCGGACTACCTCGTCGCGGACGGCGGCCTCGCGCGCGCCGTGCTCGCTTCGGGGCTCACCTGCGAAGGCGACTTCGCCAAGCTGGTCCGGTTCAGCCCCCGCGGCGACGCCGGCGCGATCCCGCTGTCCGAGCTGGCCGGCGTCTGCCTCGAGGCAGTGGGCCAGGACACCGCCGGTGTCGTCATCGCCGCGGAGACGGCCGGGCTCTGCGGCGCGCGGATGCTTCGCTCGCCGGCCGCGATCGACGCACCGCCATTCCGGTTCGAGGTGCCCGCCATCCGCGACTGGCTGTCGTTCGCGCCCGAGCGAACGCACAGGCTTACCACCGCGCTCATCGCCGGCGTGGTGTCGCGCACGTCGGAGGGGCCGCTGGCGGAGCATCTTCTGCCGCTCGAGATCACCGAGCGGCTGTTCGGCCATTTCCACGCCGCCGTGTTCGCCTACCATCCGCTGCCCCAACGCACCGTCGAGCTCGGCGCACTGGTGCGGACCGTGTTCGCCGACCACCCGCTGCGCGACGTGCTTCACCTGGTGTGGGACGACCGGGAGGACGGCGTCGGCGAGAGCGCGCTCGTACGCGGCGTCGGCTGGGTCGCACCCATCACGCAGATCGCCTGACCGCACCGTGAACCTGCTCATCGGGGCGGCGACGACCGGCCTCATCCTGGCGCTGCTCGGTCTCGGCGTCTTCCTGAGCTACCGGGTCTACCACCTCGTCGACCTGACGGCGGACGGTTCGTTCGGCCTGGGGGTCGCGGTCTCGGCCGCGCTGCTGGTCGGCGGCATGTCGCCCCTCGCCGCGACGTCGGTGGGCGCGCTCGCGGGCGTCGCGGCCGGCGTCATCACCGGCGTGCTGCATACCCGGTTCCTGGTCGATGCGCTGCTCGCCGGCGTCCTGACGAGCACGGCCCTCTATTCCGTGAGCCTGTTCGTGATGGGCGGCGGCAACGTCAACCTCGCTTCGAGCGTCACGCTGGTGACGGTGGCCGAGCGAGCGGGCGCCCGGCTCGGGCTGCCGGCCACGATCACGCTGATGGGCGCGGACGTGCCGGGGAGCACGCTCGCCACCCTGATCGTGATGACGATCCTGGTCGTCGGGCTCGCGGCCGCGCTCACCGCCTTCCTCGGCACCGACCTCGGCACCGCGATGCGCGCGGCGGGCACCAGCCCGCAGATGGCCCGGGCGATGGCCATCGACGTGGACGGCATGATGGTGCTCGGCCTCGCGCTCTCGAACGGGCTGATCGCGCTGTCGGGGGCGCTCTTCGCCCAGTTCTCGGGCTTCGCGAACATCCAGATGGGCATCGGCGCCATCGTGACCGGCCTGGCGAACCTCATGGTCGGCGAGACGCTGCTGGGGAGACGCTCCATCGGCCGCTGGATCGCCGGCGCGGTGGTGGGCTCGGTGGTGTTCCGGCTGCTCGTGGCGGCCGCGATCCGCGCCGGGCTCAGCCCGAACGCGCTCAAGCTGGTGACGGCGCTGTTCGTGCTCGCGGTCCTCGTGCTGCCGCAGCTCGCGGCGCGAGCGCGTCGGCGGGCGCCGGCGTAGCGCGCTCATGCCCGAGATCGCGCTCCGGGTCGAGACGCTCTCCCATGCCTTCCACCGGGGCACGCCCGGCGAAGTGCGCGCGCTCGACGCGGTCGACCTGCAGCTCGAGCGCGGCACGTTCGCGGTGGTGCTGGGCACGAACGGCTCGGGGAAGTCGAGCCTGCTGAACGCGATCGCGGGCAGCTTGCCGGGCGCGAGCGGCCGGGTCTACCTCGAGGGCCAGGAGGTGACGGGCTGGCCGGAGCACCGCCGGTCGCGACTGATCGGCCGGGTGTTCCAGAGTCCCTTCATCGGCACCGCCCCGGATCTGAGCGTCGCCGAGAACCTCGCGCTGGCCGGCGGACGCGGCGGCCCGCGCTGGCTTCGCCGCACGCTCGGCCGCGACCGTCGGCGCGCGGTGCGGGAGCAGGTGGCACGGCTCGAGATGGGACTGGAGGACCGGCTCGATACGCCGATCGGCCTCCTCTCCGGCGGGCAGCGGCAGGCGCTCACCGTGCTCATGGCCACCGTGGTGCAGCCGACGCTGCTGCTCCTCGACGAGCACACGGCGGCGCTCGATCCGCGCAGCGCCGAGCAGGTGGTGAAGCTCACGCGGGCGACGGTGGCGCAGGGCGGACTCACCACCTTGATGGTGACCCATTCGCTGAACCAGGCCGTGCAGCTGGGCGACCGGGTGATCATCATGCACCGCGGACGCGTGGTGCACGATCTCGTCGATATCCGCCGGCGGCGGGTCGCGGAAGCCGACCTGCTGCGGCTGTTCGACCAGCTCCGCTGGGCCGACCGGCTGGACACATCGGCGGCGGAGATGCTGCGCCGAGCGTACCTCTGATCATGGGGACCCTGCCCGATGATGCATGACCCTGCGGCCTTTCGGGCCGCGCTGGCGGAGGCGGTGGCCGCGCGCTACGCGCTCGACCGGGAGCTGGGCCGGGGCGGCATGGCGACGGTGTACCTGGCCCGCGATCTCCGCGACGAGCGCACGGTGGCGCTGAAGGCGCTGCACCAGCTCTGCTCGGCGTCCACCGCGCAGCGGTTCCGGCGCGAGATGGAGATCGCGGCGTCGCTCAAGCATCCCGGCATCGTGCCGCTGCTCGATTCGGGCTCGTCCGACGGGATGCTCTACTACGTCATGCCGTTCGTCGAAGGGGAGTCGTTGTACGCGCGGCTGGAGCGGGACCGCCGCATGAGCGTGCCGGATGCGCTCGAAATCACCCGCGACGTCGCGGAGGCCGTGGCGTACGCCCACGGCCGGGGCTTCCTGCACCGCGACCTCAAGCCGGAGAACATCCTGCTCACACGGGCGGGCAACGGCACCGCGCGGGTCCATGCCGTGGTCGCGGACTTCGGGCTCGCCCGGGCGATCGAGAGCACCGAGCATACCCGGCTCACCGAGACGGGCGCGGTGGTGGGCACGATCTGGTACATGAGCCCGGAGCAGCTCCGCGAGGAGCGCGACCTCGACGTCCGGACCGACGTCTACAGCCTGGGCTGCGTCCTGTACGAGATGCTGACCGGCGGGCCGCCGTTCACGGGCCGGTCGACCACGGACCTGGTGATGCGGATCCTGCGTGCACCGCCGCCGTCGGCGCGCCAGGTGAGCCCCGAGGTGCCGGCGGCGGTGGACGCCGCGATCGCACGGGCGCTGGCGAAGGCCGCGAAGGACCGGTTCGAGAGCATGCCGGTGTTCGCCGCGGCGCTCGCGGCGTAAGGCGCGTTGTAGTCGGGCAGCCGCGCCCGACTAGCTGCCCGAGGTCCGACGGCAGTCCTGCGTAGGACGCGCCTTCGCCAGCGCGAAGAGCCCGTCCCACGCCTGGCGGATCTCCGGCTTCTCCCAGATGGTGTCCTCGTAGCGCCAGCTGAGGAACGCACAGTTCGCGGGGTGATTGACCGCGACGGTACCGGCGCTGGTGAGCTCTTCGGCCGAGCACGGCTTGGAGCCCCGTCCATTGCAGTCCTTCACGTTGACGCCCATCACCACCCGCAGTCCCAGCCGCGACGCGGTCTCCGCGGCGCGATCGAAGTACGTCTGAGGATTGCCCCGACCGGCGTGGTACTGCGCCCAGACATAGTCGATGCTCGCCGCGAGCGGGGGGTACACCGCCACCCAGTCCGGCGTCCGCCGGATGCCGAGCGGCAGGCCCGGGAGCTTCGCGCGCGTGTAGTTCGCCCACTCGGTGAGCTGGGCCTGGGTTATCTCCTGGCCGCCCCAGCAGCGGAGACAGGTGTAGTCGTCGGCGAGGTTCAGGCCGATGAGGTTGGCGCGGTACTTCTGGAGCGTATCCGGGGGGAGCTGGTTCGCGTACCGGTCGATCGCCCGCTCCGCGCTGTCCAGCGAGAAGGGGCCGGAGACCTTGTGGGTGGTGGTGAGGAGCTTCCGGGGAATGATCAGCACCAGCCGCATCCCACACTTGGAGGCGAGCTGGACGCGGTCGAGGAGCTCGCGCGGGTCGAGCGGCTGGACGGCGGCCGACGCGGTGCCGTCGCAGTACATGCTCGTGGGCCAGTTGGCGAGACCGGCCGCGAGGCCGACGGGCACGGGGCCGGACACGGTCGCGCGGACGCGGTCCACCACCCGGGCGCTGTCGACGCCCTCCGCGGTGTCCCGGACGACCCGGGGGACGAGGTTGAAGACGGCCGTGTGACCGGTGCGGCCGTCGATGGTGGAGTCGCCACTGACGAGCGTCCAGGACGGTCGCCGTCCGGGTGGCGGTGGCCACCGCCGGGCTCGCGAGGCCGAGCAGCAGCAGGGCGACGCATGTGCGTGACATGACAACAGCCTCCTCCGGTACGGGTGTGCCGACCAATCGGGTGGACGATACCCTCCTCGCGAGTGGGATCGCCCACTTGCATCAGATGTTCGAGAGGGGGCAAGGGGTCGCAGCGAGGTGCCCTTCCCTTCAGAACGTGGTCGTCGACTCGCTCCAGGCCGCGAAGGACCGGTTCGAGAGCATGGCGGCGTTCGACGGGGTGCTGCGGTCGAGCGCTACGCCTTCAGCATTGCCGTAGGACTTCCGCCAGCACGCGCGTGGCGTCCAGCAGGCGCCGCTCGGTGGACCCGCCGAATCCGAGCAGCAACCCATTCCGCCCGGGTTTTCCCACGTAGCACGTCGAGAGTGGCGTCGCCGTCAGGCCGCGACGGGCCATGCGCCGTACGACGTGGGTGTCTTCGCCGGCCGACAGCAGCACCGCCATGTGGAGCCCGGCGTCGGCATTGTAGACGGTGACCCGGTTCCCACAATGGCGACGCAGACCGTTGAGCAACGCCTCGCGCCGCAGCCTGTACACGCCCCGCATGCGCCGCAGATGCCGGACGAAGTGACCCTCGTGCAGAAACTCCGCCAGCACCCGCTGGTAGAGCGTGGGCGGGAACAGATCGAACGCTTCGCGCGCCTCCACGAACCGCTGCCACAGGGATGACGGCACGACCAGGTACCCCACCCGCACCGCCGGGAACAGCACCTTGCTGAACGTCCCGATATACACGACCCGGCCGTGCGCATCCATCGCCTGCAGAGCGCCCAGCGGGCGACTCACATAGCGGTACTCGCTGTCGTAGTCATCCTCCAGCACCCACGCCCCCCGACTGTGCGCCCAGTCCAGCAGCGCGAGCCGCCGGGCCGCGGTCATCGACGTGCCGAGGGGATACTGGTGAGACGGGGTGACGTACACGGCGCGCACGCGCCGGCCGGCCGCACGAAGTGCGGTCACGCTCAGGCCCTCGTCGTCGACCGTCACCGGGATCAGCTCCGCCCCACTCGCAGCCAGGGCGGAGCGTGCTCCGGGATACCCCGGGTCCTCGATCGCCACGCGGTCGCCAGGCGCCAGCAGCACCGCGGCGGCCAGGCGGAGGGCCGCCTGCGATCCGGAGGTGATGAGCACCTGCTCGGCCTCGCACCGGACGGCGCGCGCCAGGCGGAGATGCGCGGCGACCGCCGTGCGTAGCGGCAGCAGTCCGGCGGGATCGCCGTAGGCCATCTGCTCGTGCGTCAGCGCGTGCGCCTGCCGGGACACGATCCTGGCCCATGCGGCATGCGGAAACTGGTCCAGTGCCGGCAGGCTCATCCGAAAGGCGCCCAGCCCTTCGCCCTCGCGAGCGCGAAGCGCCGGATCGGACACCTGGCGAGCCGCGTGTGGCTGGGCGGGCAGATCCGGCGGGAGAGCGGGGCGCAGGAGGTCGTCGGGAAGGCTGGCGCTGACGAAGGTGCCCGACCCGACTCGACCTTCGAGGTAGCCCTCGTGCAGCAACTGGTCAAAGGCCGTGAGCACCGGCAGCCGCGAAACGCCCAGCTCGACGGCCAGGGCGCGGCTCGAGGGGATGCGCTGCCCGGCCCGGACCCGCCCACCGAGAATCGCCCTTCGCACCCCCTCATAGATCTGCCGGTGGATGGGAATCGCGGAGGAGCGGTCGATGGGCAGGAGGAAAGTGGTCATGGCCACAATCTACAAAATGGCCATGGCGGCAGTACCGGTTTTCCGGCTACTGTCGGCCTGGGATCCTGGACTGTGAGGGAATGCCGTGACGAACGCCCGGAGACACCTGTGGACCTGCCTCCTCGCATGCGGCCTGGCTGTCGCGCTCCAACCCCGTCCGGGAGTCGCGCAATCGAGCCGTGAGGGTCAGCATGACTTCGATTTCGAGATCGGTACCTGGAAGACTCGACTGTCGCTCCTCCAGCACCCGCTGACGGGGTCGACGACCTGGGTCAAGTACGCGGGTACGACTGTAGTCCGACCGATCTGGGATGGTCGCGCCAACCTGGTGGAGCTCGAGGCCGATGGACCGGCGGGTCACATCGAGGCGCTGAGCCTGCGGCTCTACAACCCCCAGTCGCGGCAATGGACCCTCAATTTCTCCAACAGCAGGAGCGGCACGCTGAGCCCGCCGACCGTCGGCCAGTTCACCGGCGGCCGAGGTGAGTTCTTTTCCCAGGAATCGCTGGATGGTCGAGCCATCTTCGTGCGATTCGTGATCTCGGTCGTCACCCCGGACTCCGTGCGGTTCGAGCAGTCCTTTTCGGCCGACGGCGGCAAGACCTGGGAGCTCAATTGGGTGGCGACGGACACCCGGGTCAAGGCGGTACCCGCCACAGCGCCCTGAGCGTCCGTAGATCATACCTCCGCCCCGCGTTCCCCACCGACTGCCAGCCGATATCCCGTCTTCCGCACCGTGAGGATATGCCGCGGACGCGCGGGATCGGGCTCCAGCTTCCGCCGCAGCTCGCCGACGTGGGTATCCAGCGTCCGGCTGATCACGCTCTCCTGGTAGCCCCACACTTCCCGCAGCAGCTCCGCGCGCGTCGCCACGCGGCCGCCCCGCGCGAGCAGCGCGCAGAGCAGGTCGTACTCCTTCGGCCGGAGCGGCACCGGCTCGCCGGCCAGCGTGACGGCGCGCGTCGCCGGGTCCACCTGCACCGCGCCGAAACCGAGCGCGGCGCCGCGGCCACGGGCCCGGCGGAGCAAGGCCGCCACCCGCGCCAGCAGCTCCCGGAGCGCGAACGGCTTGGTGACGTAGTCATCCGCCCCTTCCCGAAGCCCGCGGACCTTGTCGGATTCGTCGCCCCGCGCGGTGAGCACCAGAACCGGTGTCTCGATCCCTTCCGTTCGGATGGTCTCGAGCAGGCGGAAGCCGTCGAGCGCCGGCAGCATCAGGTCCAGCAGCACGAGATCGTGGCCGCGGGTCCGCGCGAGCGCGAGCCCGGCCGCGCCGTCCTCGGCCACCTCGGCGACGTGGCCCTCGAATTCGAGGTTGGTCCTGAGACCATGCGCCAGGTTCCGATTGTCCTCGACGATCAGGATGCGGGCCACGGCGCCTCCCGTGCCGCGCGCGCGCGATCCTCGGCGGCGCGCCCGACGCCGGCGTCCGGCAGCTCGACGACGAAGCGCGAGCCGCCGCCGTCCACGTCCTCGATCCGGCAGTCGCCCCCGTGGGCCGACACCAGCTCCTTCACCACCGCGAGGCCGATCCCGCTACCGGGCACCGCGTCGGCAGGCCGGAGCCGCACGAACGGCTCCCAGATCCGGAGCCGCTCGGCGACAGGGACCCCCGCGCCCGCGTCTTCGATCTCGATGCGGGCACGGCCGTCGCGGCGCACGGCGCGCACCGTGATCGGTCCGGTGCCGCCGTGCTTGACCGCGTTGTCGAGCAGGTTGATCACGATCTGATGCAGGGCCGCCGGGTCCGCCATCGCGACCAGCGTCTCGTCGAGCTCGGTGCGGATCCTGACGGCAGCCGCCCCCGCGAGCGGCGCGAAGCGTTCGACGATCTCGCGGACCGCGGCCGCCGCGGGCGTCGGCACCGGGCAGACGCGCACCAGCCGCCGCTCGGTGCGGGAGAGGTGCAGCACGTTCTCCACCAGGTGCGCCAGCCGGCGCGCCTCCTGCACGATGACTCCGATCGCCTCGCGCTGCGCATCCTCACCCCTCGCCCGCCCCAGCTCGAGCGTCTCGCCGAAGAGCAGGATCTGGGTCAGCGGTGTCCGCAGCTCGTGCGAGACGCTCGAGGTGAAGTCCTGCCGCAGCCGGACCAGCTCCTGCTCCCGGCGGAACTGGAAGGCCGCGGTGGCAGTGAGACCGGCCGTGAGCATCAGCAGACCGAGCAGCAGCGGCAGCCCAGCGCCGGGCCGGGCCACCACCAGCCGGCCGGCAACGTCCGCCGGAAGCCATGCGCGGGCCGTCAGCGCCCCGTCGCCCGACACGGGGTCGCCCGCATAGGCCGCCGGCGAGCGTGGGGGTCCGGCGGTGAACAGCTCGCCGCCGGCGGCGTCGGTCACCGTGACGCCGACGAGCAATGTGTTCGGCACGCCCCCCGCGACCTGCGCCGGAAGCAGCGGGTGGCGCTGAAGCACGCCGTCGAGCAGCGCCGCGAACGACTCGGGACAGGTGACCACGCCGTAGACCGCGAGCGGGGCGTCGTGCACCGCGAAGCCGTTGTAGCGGACGCTCTTCACGGCGAACACCGCCAATGTGCCGGCGGCGGGGCCCCCGCGCGGGCCCCAGACGGTGCCGTATCGCGTGGCGCCGGCGGGCTGGATGCGCGCGGCCGTGGCGAGCGTGTCGGCGAGCCACGCGCGGAGCGTCGGCGACGGCGTGGCCCCGGCGGTCGCGAGGTTCCCGGTGCGGAGGTCCAGCGCGAAGCTGAAGCGGACGGAGGCGGCGGAAGCGCACGGAAGCAGCGAGTCGGCGGCCGGCGAGAGTGCGGCGGCGGAGGGGAGGGAGTCGTACGGCGAGGCCGCCGGGCTCCCCGCGACCGCGCCAAGCGCGGCGCCCGCCCGACGCTGGAGCTCCTCGTCGGTCGCCGAGAGGAGCTCCCAGGCCGCCACCGTCGCATAGTCCCGGAGCGCGCGCTCGGCGGTCACCCGGTGCGAGCGCGTCGCGCGCCAGGCCTCGACGGCCAGGAGGCCGGCGAGCCCGAGCGTCAGGACCAGCAGAAGTATCAGGAACCGCGACGAAGACTTCACTCACCCGCCGATCGGTGCCGCCGTCTCCGCGAGCGCCCGCCGCTCCAGTCTCCGCGCCCGGGCTCGCCGCCGGCTGTAGAGAAAATAGACCGCGAAACCGATTCCCATCCAGATGATCAGCCGCTCCCACGTGGCCCAGGGGAGGCTCACCATCTGCGCCAGGCAAGCCAGCGCGCCGAGGATCGGTACCCAGGGGACGCCGGGAACACGGAACGGGCGCACCACCTCGGGCGCGGTGCGGCGGAGGATCAGCACCCCGACGCACACCAGCACGAAGGCCAGCAACGACCCGATGCTCACGAGCTGGCTCAACACGCTGATCGGCAACAGTCCCGCCGCCACGGCGACGACGCCGCCCGTGAGCACGGTGCTGAGCCAGGGCGTCCGGAAGCGCGGGTGCACGACGCCGAAGAGATCGGGGAGCAGGCCGTCCCGGCTCATCGAGTAGAAGATGCGGGTCTGGCCCAGAAGCTGGACCAGCATCGTGCTGAACAGTCCGAACAGCGCGCTCACCTTGACGATGGGGCTGAACCACCTGAGCCCGGTGGCGTCGATGCCGACGGCGAGCGGATCGGCCACGTTGAGCTTCTGATAGGGCACGATGCCGATCAGGACGATGGCCACCGCGATGTAGAGGACCGTGCAGATGGCCAGGGAAGCTAGGATCCCGATCGGCATGTCCCGTTGCGGGTTCCTGGCTTCCTGGGCGGCGGTCGAGACCGCGTCGAAGCCCACGTAGGCGAAGAACATCACCGCGGCCCCACGCATCACACCGCTCCAGCCGAAGTGCCCGAACTCGCCGGTGTTGGGCGGAATGAAGGGCACGAGGTGCTCGCGCCGCACGTACGAAGCGCCCAGCGCCACGAATGCGATGAGCACCGCCACCTTGAGCACGACCAGGGCGGTGTTGGCGTCCGCGCTCTGCTTGATGCCGATCACCAGCAGCGCCGCCACCAGCAGCACGATCACGGTGGCCGGCAGGTTGAACACGCCTTGCAGCACCGTGCCGTCCGCGGCCATGGCCGTGGCCCCCCGCGCGGCGGTGAGCTGGGGCGGCAGCGCGAGGCCGAGGTCGCGAAGGAAGCTCACGAAGTAGCCCGACCAGCCGACGGCGATGGTCGAGGCGCTGAGCGCGTACTCGAGGATGAGGTCCCAGCCGATGATCCAGGCGACCAGCTCGCCCGAGGAGGCGTAGGCGTAGGTGTAGGCGCTGCCGGCCACCGGGATCATCGAGGCCAGCTCGGCGTAGCAGAGGCCGGCCAGCGCGCAGGCGACCGCGGCGACGATCATCGAGAGCACCAGCGCGGGGCCGGCGTTCTGCGAGGCGGCGGTGCCGGTGAGGACGAAGATGCCGGTGCCGATCACCGAACCGATGCCGAGGGCGGTGAGGTTGAGCGGCCCCAGGGCGCGCCGGAGCGTCGGACGCTCGGCCTCGGCCTGGAGCTCGGCGATGCTGCGGGTGACGGAGAGAGTCATGCCCATATCTACGGCGCGCCGAGCGCGGCGAGCTATGGGCGGAATGACAGAGTTTCGTCAGACGAGAGGACGGAGAGGACGGAGAGGGAAAGCCACTCCCGACAGGTTGTCCCTCTCCGTCCGTCTCCGTCCTCTCCGTCTCTCTCTTACGCCGCGCGATGCGGCCTGAAGATGAGATCGAACACCGGCGTCCAGGTCTTCCCGCCGTCGGTGGAGCGGTCGGCGCGCTCGCGGACGGCGTCGCCCTCGGGCCACCAGACGCCGCGAATGAGCGACGAGGTGCCGTCGGGCCGGTGCTCCCGGCCGATGAGCACCATGCGTCCCTCTTCGAGCCAGCCGTCGAGCAGCAGGAGCCCGCCGCGATTGGTGACCCAGCTCTGGTGCCACTGTTTGCGGCTCGAGTCGTATATGCTGTAGCTCTCGCCCACCAGGCCGTCGTTCTGCTGGTAGACCTCGCGCAGGACGCAGCCGCCAAGGATGGGCGTCACCAGGGTGCGTGCGACCACCTTCGTCGAGGCGGTCGCTTCGTAGGCGTCCCAGTTGCCGACCCAGAAATCGAACTGCCGGTACTCCGGCGCAGTGCACCCCCCTGCTGGCGTGCCGGCGATCTGGACCGGCGACCAGTCCGGGCCAATCGCGGCGAGCAGCAGCAAAGCCAAGATCCTAGTCATCGTCAGCCCTCTCCGTCCTCTCCGTCCTCTCCGTCCTTCCCTCCAACGTCCGCCAACGATACCCCTCGCCCCCCGCCGCCGCCCGCCGGATCCGGACCCGGAATCCGTGTCGGATTGAGAGTCCGAATCCGGCGAGCCGGAGGCGGCGCGCGGCATAGATTCGAGGCATGATCGGCATCGTCGTTCCCCCGACCACGCTCAGCGCCATCGTCTGCGAGCGCGCACTCGACGCGCGCGACCCACGGTTCGACGGGATCTTCTTCGTCGGCATCACGACCACCCGGATCTACTGCCGCCCGGTGTGCCCGGCGCGCGTGTCGTATCACGAGCGTCGGCGATTCTTCGACACCGCCGCGCTGGCCGAGCAGGCAGGGTTCCGGCCCTGCCTCCGTTGCCGGCCCGAGCTCGCGCCGGGTCGCGCGGTCATCGACGCCGTGCCACGGCTCGCCCGCGTGGCCGCGCACCGGATCGGGGCCGGCGCGCTCAACGGTCGCGGCGTCGCGCAGCTCGCCGAGAGCTCGGCGTGAGCGATCGCCATCTCCGCCGCGTGCTCGAGCGCGAGCTCGGCGTCTCGCCCCTGGAGCTGGCGCAGACCCATCGCCTGCTGCTCGCCAAGCGTCTCCTCGCCGACACGTCGCTGCCGGTCACCCGAATCGCCTTCGCGAGCGGCTTCCAGAGCCTCGCCGTTTCAACTCGCTCTTCCGCGAGCGCTATCGGCTGAGCCCCAGCGCGCTGCGGCGCGGCCCGCGGACGCGTCGACGAGCGGCGCCACTGCACCCGCGGCGACCGCATCCGCCTGACCCTCGCCTATCGCGCCGCCGCTCGACTGGGGGTCGCTGCTCCCGGCTCTCGCGCACGACGCCCTCGCCCGGCGTCGAGCTGGTGGCGGACGGCCGCTATCACCGCACGGTGCGACTCGACGACAAGACCGGCGTGCTGTCCGTGGCTCGACGCGACCGCGGCCGGAGCCACCTCGAGGTGCTCGTCTCGCCGGCGCTGGTGCCGGCGCTGATGCCGCTGCTCGCGCGGCTTCGCCGGCTGTTCGACCTCGACGCCGAGCCGACGGTGGTCGACGCGCAGCTCGCGCGCGGGGGGCTGCGCGCGTGGGTCGGTCCGGCGGCCCGGGCTCCGGATCCCGGGCGCGTTCGACGGGCTGGAGGCGGTGCTCCGCGCACTGCTCGGCGGGCGGGCGGGGCTCGCTGCCAGCGAGCCGGCGCGGCGACTGGTCGAGCGGCTGGGCGAGCGGCTGGACTCGGGCGACCGTCGCACCGACGTGGCTCGCGCCGGATGCCGCGAGAGTGGCGGAGGCAGGCGTGGCTACGCTCGCTGCGCTCGGCGTGGCACGCCGGACCGCCGACGTGCTCACGCGCATCGCGCGGGCGCTGGCCGAGCGACGCTCTGGCTCGAGCCCGGTAGTGACATCGCCGCGGCGCATCGCGCGCTGGTCGCCATCGAGGGCGTCGGCGAGCGGCTCGCCACCCGGATCGTGGCCCACGCGCTCCACTGGCCCGACGCGTTCGACCCGACCGACCGCCGGCTCCAGCGCGCGGCGGGCGCGCCGGCGCGGACGCGCTCCGCCTTCGCGCCGAGCGCTGGCGTCCCTGGCGCGGCTACGCGGCGCTGCACCTGCTGCTCGGCGCGCCACCCTCACGGCGAGTCTCAGTGTGAGCCCGCCGCGCCGCGCCGGCGTCACCCTCGCGGGCGTCCGGCGGATCGCCCTCGGCTTCCCCGGGGTCGAGGAGGGCCTGTCCTACGGCACCCCCGGCTTCCGCGTGCGGGGGAAATTCCTGGCTCGGATGTGGGAGGACGGCGAGGTGCTGGTGGTGAAGTGCGGCGACACCGAGCGCGACTTCCGCCTGCAGTCCGATCCCGAGACGTTCTTCGTCACGGATCACTACCGCGGCTATCCGACGGTGCTCGTGCGCCTGGCCCGGATTACGCCGGACGAGATGCGCGACGTGCTGCTGGAAGCTTGGCGGCGGCAGGCGCCGAAACGGCTGGTAGAGGAGTACGAGGACCGAGCGAGCGTCGCGATCACCGGCACCCCGCGCACCACGCACAGGGCGACAGTCACCCAGGCGGTGACCTGGAGGGCCGACATCATCGGCGTCGCGACGGCCTCGAGCGCCGAGCCCGCGGGGAAGCCCGAGCAGGCGTACGCCGCGGCCAGCCCGCAGAACGTCGTCACCTTGGCGATGGAGTAGACCGTGCGCATCCACGGCGAGGCGACCAGGAAACGCCCGAGGGCGCCGTGCTGCTGTGTGAATGGCGCCACGCCCCGCCCCACTCCGACCGCGCGGACCCCATCGGTGAGCGAGGTGCGCGCCGCGACGATGACTGGGATAGCTGCCGGCACGAGGTCCAGGTCGGCGAAGCAGATCCACAGCGCCAGCTCGTAGGTCCGGTCGGCCGCGATGTCGAGCACCCCGCCGAGCAGGCTGGTCTGTCCCCGCCGTCGCGCAACGATGCCGTCGACCGTATCGAGCATGAGACCCGCGAACAACAGCGCAACGGCGGCGAGCCGGACCGCGGGGGTACCGAGGTAGAGCAGCAGCAAGCTCGCGAGCAGGATCGGGAACCTGGCGAGGGTGATCGAATTGGCCGTCATCGCGCGTCTCCGCAGGGTTGTCGCCCTACGGTGCCGCGCTCGCGTCCCCTGCCCGTGACCCGGCTCAGCGTGGCGCCCGCGCCGCCTTCCACTCCTCTTCCAGCCGCTGCTGCAGTCGGATCGCCCCGAGCGAGCGGAACCCGCGCTCCGCCTCCGTCCGCCGTTGCTCGGCGTCAGCCGCGCGGCCCATTCGCTTGAGGATGAGCGCGCCGAGCGCCGCGCACTCGGCGGCGAGCAGGGCGCTGTCGAAGGTCCTCGCCGTCTCCCTGGCCGAGTCCGCGTGGCGCAGGGCGACCGCGAGTTCGCCGGCCTTGTACGCCGCCAAGGCGCGCACCCGCTCGACCTCGGCGGCGCCGACCTCGTCGCCCGCCTCCGCCGCCAGACGCGCCGCCCGGTCCAGCTCGTGCCCCGCGTGCGCCAGATCCGCGCGCTCGACCAGCAGTTCCGCCCGGCCCGTCGTCGCCAGCGCAAGCAGCCCGCGCTCGCCGAGGACCTCGGCGTGGCGCACAGCTTCGTTGGTCGCGTCCTCGGCGTCGCGCCACTCACCGAGCTGGCGGTAGATCAGTCCGAGGTTGTGATAGGCCTCCGCCATGCCTCGGCGGTCTCCGAGCCGCAGGTACGCAAGCGCCGCGCCTCGATACAGGCCCACTGCCTCGTCCGGCCGCCCGCGCAGGTGCGTGGCCGACGCGAGGTTGTTGCAGGCCCGGGCGGCCGTCAGGCTGTCGCCGAGCTGGGTCGCGAGGTTGAGCGCCTCGGCCAGCGCCTGCTCAGCCTCGTCGAGGCGGCCGCGCTCGAACCGGATGACGCCGAGCAGATTCAGCGACCGCATCCGGCCGTCGGCGTCGCCCCGGGCGCGGAACTGGCTCAGCGCTTCGCCGGCCAGCGCCTCGCCGACCACGAACTCGCCCAGACGTGTGGCCGCGGTCGCGGCCAGGAGTTGGGCATCCGGACGGCGCGCGCCAGGCGAGCCTTCGGCGCGCCGGAACCAGTCCAGCGCGTCCCCGAAGCGTGCGGCCCGCACCAGCTCGCGGAGCTGGTGGGTGGCGTCGTCAGGCGGACGGGTGGCGGCCATGGATTGGTCGGTCAGTACGCCAGCGCGTAGCGGCTGAAGCCGGCGAGCTCGGCCGTGGCCTCGTCGATCTCCAGCTCGAGGACCGAGCTCAATCGGACGAACGGATCCCCGGGATTCTCCTGGCGCCAGATGCCGAGGAGTGTGCTCTCGATCGTCCGGTCCTGCTGGTCCGACGAGCCGTCGTCGTTGATGTCCCCATCGGCGTGGGCGTAGTGGATCTTGAGCTCGGCCGGTTCCTCGGCGTTGAAATGGAGCCCTGAGGGCTGGAGCTCGAACAACATCTGGGCGGGGTCCACCACGGTGACGTGGATCAGGACCGAATCGCCCTCCTGAATCGGCGTGCCGTCGGGCAGGGCCTGCAGGGTGGCCGCATTGATCCGGAGGCGCAGGTACTCCTCGCCCTGACCGCCGACCTCGTCCTGGAAGAAGATCCGGACCTCGCGATCCTCGCCTCGCTTCGCGTAGAAGCTGTCCGAGGCGTTGAACAGCGGCGTGCTGCTCGGCGCGACGTGGACGATGTTGAGGCTGTTGGCCGGCTTGGTGTCCGGAGACCCGTCGGGGCCGGACGAATCGGAGCACGACCAGGCGGCGCCCGCGAGAGAGGCAAGCAGCAGGCCCTGGAGGACACGGGGTCGAGAACGGACAGTAGGCATGACGATCTCCTGTGGGTGTATCCAGCGCCTCACGCGGGCTCTCCGTCGAGCAGCCGCTGGAGCCGTGGCCGTGAGATGCCCAGCCGGCGCGCCGCCTCGCTCTTGTTGCCGCCGGTCAGCTCGAGCATCGCCAGCGCGGCGGAGCGGACGACCACGTCGAGGGTCGCGGGGAACGGCAGGCCGCCGCCCGTCGCGATGTCCTTCCGTGCCGCCGGCGGCAGCAGCTCCTCCCGCCGCAGCGTGCCGCGCGGCGACAGCACCAGGGCCCGCTCGACGGCGTTCCTCAGCTCGCGGATGTTCCCCGGCCAGGAGTGCGCGCGCAGCGCCGCGCGGAGCTCCGCGGTCAGCGCCGGGACGGGCAGACCGTAGGCGGTCGCGATCCGAGCCAGGAACGTCTCCGCGAGCAGCTCGACGTCGCCGTCGCGGTGGCGGAGCGGCGGCAGCGTGAGCGTCACGACGTTGAGCCGGTAGTACAGGTCCTCGCGGAACTCGCCCCGCGCCGCCGCCGCGGCCAGGTCCGCGTGCGTCGCGCCGATGATCCGCACGTCCACCTGACGGGTCGTCTGTCCGCCCACACGCCGGATGGTTCGCGACTCGAGCGCGCGGAGCAGCTTGGGCTGGAGCTCGAGCGGCAGCGTTCCGACCTCGTCGAGGAAGAGCGTGCCGCCGTGGGCCAGCTCGAACAGGCCCGGCTTGGCGGCGATCGCGCCGGTGAAGGCGCCGCGCTCGTGGCCGAACAGCTCGCTCTCGAGCAGGTTGGCCGGGATCGCGGCGCAGTTGATCTCCACGAACGGCTGCGGCGCGCGCGGGCCGCCGTAGTGGATCGCGCGGGCCAGCAGCTCCTTGCCGGTGCCGGTCTCGCCACCGATCAGCACCGTCACGTCACGATGCCCCGCGACTCGGGCCGCCTGGTCCAGCGTCTGGCGGAGCGCGGGGCTCCGGCCCAGGATGGTGTCGAAGCCATTGCCCCCGCGCTCCGCCTCGGCGAACCGGCTCGCCTCGACGCGCCCGGTGGCTTCGCGGCCTTCCCGCTCCAGGGAACGGCGAAGCACGTCGAAGTCCTCGGGCAGCGCGAAGTAGTCGCGCGCGCCCTGGCGCACGGCCGACGCGGCGAGACGGTGATCCGCCGTGGCGCCCACCAGATAGACCGGCGCCGCCGCCGGCGGGAGCTCCGCGAGCAGATCGAGCGCCGCGGCTTCGGCGCCCCCGGCGAGGATCAGCCGCACGGCCGTGCCGGAGGGCGGGGTCAGATCCTCCCGGGGATCCCACGCCAGGACTCCGGCGCGAAGCTCCCGGATCAGCTCCGCCACGCTGGTGGCGAAGCTGTCCGAGAGCTGGGCGAGCGCGATCAGCCAAGGTTGTTCGTTCACGCGTCGTTCATCCGATCAGTCGTCGCTCCCGCCCTGGCCCCCGTGGTGATCATCGGCGCCATCCTCGTTCTCGTCCTCGAAGGCGCGCAGCGTGCCCTTGATGTTGCTCTCGACCAGGCTCTCGTTCGCGCCGCCCGCATTGGCGCTCAGCGGATCGACGAGGGCGCCCGTGCCCTCGCGGAACCAGCGGTCGAGATCCACGAACAAGGTCAGGTCGGTGGCCGCGCCCTCGGTGGTGACCAGCGGCGGGCTCAGCTCGATCTCTTCCTCGGCCGTGAGATCGCTCGTGAAGGCGAACGCGGTGCCATTGTACGTGCCGGTCACCTTGACACTGACTCCCGCGAAGTGCGGATTGGCCTGCACGAACGCGGCGTCCTCGTCATGCGAGGGCGTGTGGATCTCGAACTCGACTTCGCGGTAGGTACCCGCCGCGACCGGCACGCTGAAGCTGCGAGCCGCGCCGCCGGTGCCGCCCAGCGGCAGGTCCAGCAGAACCGGGCCGAGCTCGAGCCGCTCGCACGCGTCGTGGCCCGCCGCGTCGTGGCAGTCCGTATCGGCGTCGAGGCGCTTGAGTTCGATCTCGCGCAACACGAGCTGCACTTGGTCGATCACGAGTGTGTTGGTGCCGTCCGAGAAGGTTTCCGGCGTGCCGACCACGGACGGCGAGACCAGCCCGGCGGCGGCCGTGGCGGCCCTGGTCGCGAGGTTGAAGTTGACCTGCCCGCCGGTCGACGGCCCGCCCGCGTCGCTGCACGCGGCGAGGGCGGCGACGGTCATGACGGCGGCGGCCGTACGGATAGTGGAGCGGCGCATCGTTTGGTCTCCGTTGGTGAATGGGTCGATAATGCTCGAGCCACCCCCAAGGGCAATCGGAGTGCCGAAACGTTCCAGACCAACAAGACGTTGAAGCAACATGAGTTGCGTGGCCGTGTCAGAGATCGGCCGAGCCGTCGCCTGTAACGTTACGTTACGGAGTGTAATCCCTCGATGCATCTGGCGGGGGCAGGTCGGTCCGATTTTCTTCCGCGGTCGCTCCCGCGGTTCCCTACCCTCCGAGGCTCGCGTGAGATCGTCGGTATTCCGCTGGACGCCATTGGTCCCGGCCTGAAGGTGAGCCGGCCACGCTTCGCGCCGAGCGCGCGATGGGCCATGCTGCTCGCCCTCGTGGGCCTGGATGGCTGCCGCACCGGGACTCCCAAGGCTTCCGCCGCGGCCGGCGATTCGACGGCCGCGGCCGAGCAGTTCCTCGCCGGCGCCAGGCGCGCACTGGGTGGCGGCGATCGGATCCGGACGATCGAGGCCGTCGCCGCGGTGACCGGCCCGCGCTCCTCCTTTGTGACGCGGGTCTCCTCCGCGCGCGACGGGCGCGCGCGACTCGCCCTCGGCCCGCAGTTCCTCGCCGGCGTCGGCGCACGCGAGGGGTGGCTATTCGACGTCGCGGCCGACACGGCCGGCCCGCTCGACCCCGTGAGCCGCAGCGTCCTCCGCGGGCACGAGCTCCACATGCTGGTGCTCGCGCCGGCGAGCCGGTGGCGGCGGCCGCGCGCCCGCGAGGGCCAGACCTGGCAGGGTCGGCCGGCGCTGGCGGTGGTATTCGACGACGACCTGGCCGACCCGGTGACGCTTTACCTGAGTGCGACGGACACCATGCCGGTGGGGATTCGGCTGATGAACCACACCGGGCAGGGTCTGCGGGACGTGGACGTGACGTTCGATCGCTGGGAGTCGCTGGGCGGGGTACGGCTCTTCAGGAAGGCGGTGTTCGCGCAGGCCGCCGACAGTTTCGTGTACGACTACACCGACCTCCGGCTGAACGCGGTGGACGACTCGACGTTCGAGCCGCCCCGGCGCCGCTAGCGCGTCTCTGCTACTCCGCGTCGTGAAAGATGATGCCCATGGTGTGTCGGCGGCCCGAGCGGATCCGGCTCACGCCGTGCCGCAGGTTGACCCGATACACACCGCGCGTCCCCTCCACCGGCCGATGATGCACGGCGAAGACCACCCCGTCGCCCTGGCGGAGCGGCACCACCTCGGCGCGCGACTGCATCCGCGGGCGCTGCTCCGTCATCACGAACTCGCCGCCGGTGAAGTCGCGGCCTGGCACGGAGAGCAGGACCGCCACCTGGAGCGGGAACACGTGCTCCCCGTAGAGGTCCTGGTGCAGGCAGTTGTAGTCGTCCGGCTCGTACTGGAGCAGGAGCGGCGTCGGTTTCCGCTGCCCCGCCGCATGACAGCGGGCGAGAAACGCGTCGTGCTCATCCGGGTACCGGACCTCCATGCCCATGGCCTCGTTCCACCGGTTGGCGATCGGCGCGAGTCGGGGATACAGTGCCGCCCTGAGGTCCGCGATGAGATCGGGCAATGGGTAGTCGAAGTACTTGTACTCGCCGCGCCCGAACCCGTGGCGCGCCATCACGATCCGGCTGCGGAACCGGGCGTCCTCGGAGTAGAGCGCGGCCAGCGCCCGGCAGTCGTCCGGAGACACGAGATCTTCCAGCACCGCGCTCCCGCGCGCGTCCAGCTCGCGGGCCACGCGGGCCCAATCCAGCGCGCCGATCCGCTCGACGGCCGCCGAGCCGACCCCGTCGGATACCATGGCGGGGGCACTCACGCGCTCGCCTCCCGCCGCAGCAGCGCACGCTTCCGCTCCACGCCCCAGCGATAACCGGACAGTCCGCCATCGCTGCGCACCACGCGGTGGCACGGCACCGCCACCGCGAGCGGATTGGCCGCGCAGGCGCTCGCTACCGCGCGCACCGCGTTTGGCGCGCCGATGCGATCCGCGATCTCGGTGTAGCTGGCCGTCCCACCGGCCGGGATCTCGCGCAAGGCCTGCCACACTCGCCGCTGGAACGCCGTGCCGCGGAGGTCCAGCGGCAGGTCGAGACCGGCGCCCGGGGCCTCCACGAGCTCGACGACCCGTGCCACCAGTCGCTCGAAAGCAGCGTCGCCGCCGATCAGCGTCGCCTCAGGGAACCGGTCCTCGAGGTCGCGCGCGAGCACTTCGGGGTCGTCGCCCATGAGGATGGCGCACACGCCGCGCTCGCTCGCGGCCACGAGGACGGATCCTAGTGAGGAATCGGTGACGGCGAAGCGGATGGCGAAGGGCGCGCCGCCGGGGTGATAGGTCGTTGGTGTCACGTTTTCGTCTCCTTCACTGCTGGTGTTGGTCCGCTGTTCCGTGACCCAAGTCTATGGCCCGACGGCCCTCGTCGCGCCCTGATTCTTGCGGTCGAATTCCCGCCACCGATCTTCAACCCCCGATTGAGCTTGCCCCGCCGGCCCGCGGCGGCATCTGCCCTCGATCGGCGGCGGCCGAACGCCATGTAACGCCGGCCCCGGCGGTCGTCTCGGCCCCTGCTGGCGATTGCGCCGTCACCCCGGCACTTTTCAGCATCACTGCCCCGATGATGTGACCGATTCGCCGCCGTCCCCCGCCCTGAACGGCCGCTACCGGCTCGAGCGCGAGCTCGGGCGAGGCGGCATGGCCACGGTGTACCTCGCCCACGACCTCCGGTACGACCGCCCAGTCGCCTTCAAGCTCCTCCGGCCGGAGGTGAGCGCCGGCATGGATGCCGAGCGGTTCCGCCGGGAGATCGCGACGGCCGCGCGGCTCCAACACCCCCACATCTGCTCGGTCTACGATTCGGGCGAAGACGGGGGCCGGCTCTGGTTCACCATGCCCTACGTGCGCGGCGAGACGCTCCGCGGGCGGCTCAAGCGGGAAGGCCGGCTGCCGGTGGCCGATGCGCTCCGGATCACCCGCGAGGCGGCGGAAGCGCTCGCGCACGCGCACCGGGCTGGCGTGGTGCACCGCGACGTGAAGCCCGAGAACATCCTGCTGACCGAGGATGGCGTGCCCATGCTCGCCGACTTCGGCATCGCGCTCCACCTCGACAAGCACTCGGGCGAGCACCTGACCGAGCAGGGCCACCACATCGGCACGCCGATGTACATGGCGCCCGAGCAGGCGATGGCGGAGCGCGCCGGCCCCAAAGCCGACCAGTTCGCCCTGGCCGCCATCTGCTACGAGATGCTGGCCGGGTCTCCGCCGCACGCGGGGCCGACGATTCACGCGACGCTCGCCCGGCGGCTGACCGGGGCGCCGCCGGGCGTGCGCAGGTACCGGCCCGATGCCCCCGAGGCGGTGGATCGCGCGCTCGCCCGCGCGCTGTCCCTCGCACCCGGCGACCGGTTCGGGTCGATCGCGGAGTTCGCCGCCGCGCTCGCGCACCCCGCCCCGACCACGCGCCCGCGCGTACCGCGCTCGGCTTGGATCGCGATCGCCGCCGTCGCGACGCTGATCGCCGCCGTGCTCGCCACGCGCGCCGGCCGCGCGCCCCATCCGGCGAGTCCGCCCGCCGCCGCAGTCGCTCCGCTCGCCGAGCCCGTGGCCCGGCTCGCGGTGCTGCCGTTCACCAACCTGGGCGACAGCGCCGACGCCTACTTCGCCGACGGAATGGCGGACGAGCTTCGCGGCAAGCTGGCCGGGCTGCCAGGGCTCGAAGTCATCGCCCGAGGCAGCTCCAGCCAGTACCAGGGGAGTGGAAAGACGCCGGCCGAGATCGCCTCGGAGCTCGGCGTCCGCTATCTGCTGACCGGCACGGTGCGCTGGGATAAGGGCGTGAAGCGGAGCCGCGTGCGGGTGAGCCCCGAGCTGATCGAGGCCAGCACCGGCGTCACCCGGTGGCAGCAGCCGTTCGACGCCGCGTTCACCGACGTGTTCGCGGTGCAGGCGAAGATCGCGGGCGAGGTCGCCGGCGCGCTGCATCTGGCGCTCGCGGACTCGACGCGGGCCAGGCTCACCGCGCCGCCGACCCGCAACCTCGAGGCGTACGCGCGCTTTTTGCGGAGTCGCGAGCTCCGCGCGGGCGAGATCTACACCGAGGTGCTCCGCGCCTCCATCGCCGAGCTGCAGGAGGCGGTCCGGCTGGATCCGCAGTTCGTGGCAGCCTGGGCGGAGCTCTCGCAGGTGCAGGTGGACGCCTTCCGGCACGGCGGGCTCATGGTCGCCGACGCGGAGGCGGCCCGCGCCTCGCTCGAGCGCGCCAAGGCGCTCGCCCCGGATTCGCCGGACGTGCGCGCGGCGCAGGCCCGCTACAAGCTCATCGTCGAGGGTGACTTCGCCGGGGCGCTGCAGGAATACCGGGAGGCGCTCCGGATGCTGCCCAACCGGAGCGACCTGCTGAGCGCCGCTGGCTCCGCCGAGCTGGACCTCAACCGCTATGCCGAAGCGGTGGCCGACCTGGAGCACGCGGCCCGGCTCGACCCCCGCTCACCCGACGCCGCGGGCGCCCTCGGCGCGGCCTACTTGAGACTCCGCCGCTTCGACGACTCCCGGCGGGAGCTCGATCGCGCCCGGGGCCTGCGTCCGACCAGCCTGAGCCTCGCGTACGGCCGCATGCGGCTCGCCGCGGCCGAGGGCGACCTCGCGACCGCACGCCGGATCCTGCGCGAGATGGAGACGACGGCGGGCCCGCGCGCCGTCGCGGCCTACGTCGCGCTGCGCGAGGACCTCATCTGGATGCTCGAGAACGACCAGCTCCGCATCATGACCACGCTCACGCCCGCGGACCTCGACGGCGGCCGCGGCGACTGGGCCCTGGCCCTGTCGGAGGCCCACCGCTTCCTCGGCGACTCCATGCGCTCGCGCGCGTACGCAGACAGTGCGGTCTCGGCCTATGAGGAAACTCTCGCCCGCTGGGGCAACCGGCGGGATCGGGGGCAGATCGTGGTCACCCGCGCCCTGGCGCTGGCGCTCGCCGGCCGCATGCCCGAGGCGCGCCTCGAGGCCGATCTGGCGGGGAAGCTGCAGCCGCTCGGCTCGGGCCAGCAGAGTCCCTACGTGGCGTACGTCCGGAGCCGGGTCGACGCCATGGCGGGTGACTATCCCCGGGCGCTCGCGCGACTCGACTCCGTCCTGGCGGGCCCCGCGCAGGTCTCGCGCGACTGGATCCGCATCGACCGGACGCTCGAGCCGCTGCGCGGGCGACCGGGATGGTCCGCGCTGGTGCGGACGCCTACCGGCACCCGCTGACCGCCCGCCGACCCCTCACCTTGGTTGGGTCGGCGATCCCACCTTCGACATCCTGCCGGCCAGCGATCGTGCGATCCTGATCCGGCCCACCGCGAGATGTTCGCCGGTCACCCCATTCCCATATTCACGCCCGTCACGAGCCACGTGCTCACTGCACGCCGGCGACGCGCCGGCAGGGAGGTCGTCGTGCGGGTGTCGAACCTGGGAGAATGGCAACTGCGGCTGTGCCCCAACAGGGCGTGCATCACGACCGCGCTGCGCGTGCGGCGTGACCTGCGCGACCACGAGCAGTGGTGGGTTGGCCAGCTGGACTACAGCGGGACCTGGCGCATCGCGGGCGCTGAGCCGTGCTGCCCGCTGTGCGGATCGGATCTGGAGGCAGGGGTGCGTAGCCACGAAAACGCGGGGTAGCGCAAGGTCGGAGTACAACCCACTACGGTCACCGCTTACTACCGTCCGGATGACCAGTGCCGCTACGCCACCGCGGCCGCCGCCGGCTCCTTCACCTGCTCCACTCGCGGCCCCCGCCGCTCCGCGATCCGCTCCGCCAGGTACTCCGCGTCCCGCCCAACGCCGTGGATCATCGACGACGACATGGCATAGAGGAAGTGCAGCCCGACGAAGCTCAGTCCGGGCTCCGCGGTCGCGATGCCGCGGGTGTGCACCGGCTCGCCCCGCGCGTTGAACACCGGCAGGTCGATCCACGAGAACCCCGGCACATAGCCCGTGGCCCAGATGACGTTGGCGACCCCGAGCGTCCGTCCATCCTCGAGCAGCGGCCGGCCGTCGCGCACGCCTGTCGTGCGGGGGACCAGGAGAACGCCGTCGCTCGCCAGGTCGCGCGTCATCACCCGGATGAGCGGCGTGGCCCGCCCCGCCACCCTCTGATGCGCCTTCCGGCCGAGCCGCGTATCCAGCCGCAGCAGGCGGAAGAACACCACCCGGAACAGGAGCCGCGCCAGCAGCAGCCGGGCGGCGAGTCCCTCCATCCGGAACGGCAGCTCGCCGGCCGCCGTCCCCGACACGTAGGTCTCGTGCCCCGCCCTGACCAGCTCGCGTGCGATCTCCGCGCCCGAGTTGCCGAGGCCCACGATCAGCACGCCGCCCGGGTGGAGCTGCTCCGGACTCCGGTACGCGCTCGAGTGGAGCTGGACGATGCCGCGGTCGAGCTCCGCGAAGAATTCGGGCGCGCGTGGACGCTGAAAGTCCGCCATTGCCACCACCACGTTCCGGGCCTGGATCCGGCGGTGACCGGCGCTCACCAGGAGGCCGCCCTCCGTCTTCGAGACCTGGTCCACCCGGACGCCGGTGCGGACCGGCAGCGAGAAGCGTGCGGCGTACGCCTCGAGGTAGTCGGCCATCTCGTCCTTGGTCGGGAACGCGTTGGACGCCGCGGGAAAGGGCATCCCGTTCAGCCCGTCGAACCGGGCCGGCGTGAACAGGCGGAGCGAGTCCCATCGCTGCCGCCAGCTGTCACCGATCCGCGCGTTGGCCTCCAGGATCACGAACGGGACGCCCCGGCGAGCCAGGTGGTATCCCATCGAGAGCCCGGCCTGTCCCCCACCGATCACCACCGTGTCGATCGCTTCGAATTCGCGCATGATGCCCTTCCTTCATCGGGTTGCCTGGGCGACGCATCGTCGCCCCACACCTTATGGTACGCACGACCAGGGGGGCGCGCGTCGGGCGGATTGCCCAGGCGCACCCGGGTGCCGGCCATGGGTCATTTTATGTAGTGCGTTGGCAGCAGGTCGTGTTGGTAGGCATAGGCCGTGGCCGCGGCCCGGGTGGATAACTCCAGCTTGGTGAAGATGTTGCTCACGTGTCGGGCGACTGTTTTCTCGCTGATGCCCAACTTCTCCGCCACGGCCCGGTTGGTCCGTCCCGTCGCCACCAGGCGGAGGACCTCGACCTCGCGCGGGGTGAGCGGCTCCGCGGCCTCGAGCGAGGAAGCCGGGCGCAGGAGCGCATCCGCCCGCCGCACGTCCGGCGCGGCCCCGAGCCCGGCGAACGCGTGCCGCGCGGCGTCGAGCTCCATCGCCGCCGTGTCCTCGTCGCCGAGGGCGCGGTGCGCGAGTCCGATGAGCACCCGGACCTGGGCCACCTCGTACGGCGCGTCGAGTTCGCGCCACCCGGCCGAAGCCTCGCGCAAGGTCGCCAGCGCGGCCCGCGGCTCGTGCTCGCCGAGGAGCACCGAGCCCAGGGCCTGCGCGGTCACCGCGCGCAGAAACGGCGCGTCGAGCGATGCCGCCAGCCGCGACAACTCCTCGGCGGCGGCACGCGCCGCGCCGGTATCGCCCGCCGCCAGCATGATCTCGACGCAGGCGGCCAGATCGGCCGCGCGGCGACGCGGGTCCGTCACCTCCGCAACCACCCGCCGAATGGCCGACGCGGCGGCGTCCACCCGTCCCTGCGTCAGCCGCAGCAACGCGAGACCGGGGTGCGGGTCGCGCCCCCACCGGCTGCCCTGCCGATAGCGCTCCTCCGCCTCCGCGGCCTCGCCCCGGAGCCGATGCAGCTCGGCGAGCCGGTACCACGCGGCGCCGATCGCGCGGTGGACCGGCGGCCCCGCGAGGCAGTCGCACGCGCGGGTCGCCTCGCCCAGCGCGTCGGGCCACTCGCCGTGAAGCTGCAGCAGCTCGGCCCGGCGGATGAGGCACGAGCCGCGATACGGCGACACGTCCGGCTGCGAGGCGGTCCAGCGGACGAGCGCCGCCGTCCACTCCTGCGCCCGCCGCACGTCGTAGGTCTCCTGGCAGGCGTCGATGACGGCGCAGTAGATGTCGCCCACCACGTGCGGGGACAGCTCGTCCGCGGTGGCGGCCACCATGACCTCGTCCAGCAGCGCCATGCCGCGCGCCGTCTCGCCCAGGCGAATCAGCGAGCGGCCCTCGCCCAGGCGTCCCATCATCGCGAGGTCGCGGTCGCCGAAGCGCTCGCCGATGGCCGTGATCTCGGCGAACAGGCCCCGGCTGGTGGCCGGGTCGCCGCCGAAGCTGGTCTGGAGCGCCTGCGGCATCAGGAGATAGCCGAGCGCGACGCAGTCGCGGCGGCCGTCGTCGAGCAGCCGGCGCGCGCGGGCGAGCCAGCCGCTGCTTCGCGCCTGTTCGCCTTCGAGAAGGAGCTGGATGGCGAGCCCCGCCGCGACGCTGGCCGCGCGCTCCTCGTTGCCCGCGCCAAGCCACGCCTGGTGCGCGCGGGCCCAGAGGTCCGCGCTGTCCGCGTCGCGGCCGGTGAGCCGCGCGGCAGTGGCCAGGCGCTCGAGATCGGCAGGATCGAGAGGAGCCTGGTCGTCGGCGGCGGAGAGGGTGGCGTAGGCCTCGCCCCACGCTTTCGCCGCGAACGCGGCGCGCCCGCGGTCGAGCGCATCGGCCCGGCCCGGCGCCGGCCGGGTCTCAGCGAGCGGCATCTTCCAGCCCGTGCTTCACCGCGAACAGCGCCGCCTGCGTCCGGTCGCCGGCGTTGATCTTGGGCAGGATCGCGCTCACGTAGCCCTTCACGGTGCCGACGCTCAGGTTGAGCTCGGCCGCGATCTGCTTGTTGCCGAGGCCGCGCGCCACGAGGCGCAGCACGTCGAGCTCGCGCGGGGTCAATCCCGCGAACGGCGAGGCCGTCGGCGGCGTCGCGACCTGGCGCATCAGGTGCTGCTGGGCCCGCGGATCCAGCGTCGGGACCCCGACCGCCGCGGCGTGGATCGCCTGGACCAATTGGGCGCGCAGCACGTCCTTGAGCAGGTAGCCGGTCGCGCCCGCGCGGACGGCGTCGCGCACGCGCTCGTCGTCCGCGTAGGTGGTGAGGATGAGCACCCTTGGCCCGGTGCCGCCCGCGCGCACCCGCTCGGTGGCCGCCACGCCGTCCATCCCGGGCATGAGCAGATCCATGAGCACCACGTCTGGCTGGAGCCGCTCGGCCAGCCGCACGACCTCCTGCCCGTCGGCCGCTTCCCCGACGACCTCGATCGTCTCGCGCTCCTCGGACAGGATCATGCGGAGGCCCTCGCGCACGACCTGGTGGTCGTCCGCGATGAGGACCCGCACCGGCCCGCGGCGCCCGCCTCGCGCCTGGCTCACGTCGCTCGCCCTCCGCTGTGCGGTACCACCACTTCGATCGTCGTGCCCTCCGCCGCCGAAGAGTCGATCCGGACGGTGCCCCCGATCGCCGTCGCCCGCTCCCGCATCGTGAGCAGGCCCAGGCCGCCCATCTGGATCGCGTGCTCGCCGGTCCGCTCGACCGAGGTGGTGAATCCGGTGCCGTTGTCCGCGACGCTCAGCACGGTCGCCGCCCGGTCGGTGGCCAGCCGTAACCGGACGCGCGTGGCGCCAGCGTGTTTCACCACGTTGCTCAGCGCCTCCTGGGCGATGCGGTAGAGCGCCTCCTCCTCCGGCACCGGCCGGGGCAGGTAGCCGCCGAGCTCCGCCTCGATGGGCAGGCCGTCGCACGACACGTCGGCCGCCAGCCGGCCCAGCGCGTCCGCCAGCCCATGTCGCCGGAGCCGCGCCCGCGCCGAGCCGGCCGGCTCCTCCGCCGCCGCTCGCCCGCCCGCTCGCTCCCCCGCCTTCCTTGGACGCAGCTCGGCCAGCAGCACGCGCATCTCGTCCAGCGCGGTCTGGCTCAGCTCGATCACGCGGTGCGCGCGCCCCTCGCCCTCGGCGTGGCTCCGGCCATAGGCCGGGCCGAGCGTCTGGGCGATGAGCGTGATGCTCGAGAGATGCTGGGTGACGGCGTCGTGCAGCTCGCGTGAGAGGCGCTGCCGCTCCTCGAGCACGGCCACCTGCTGGGCGCTGGCGTACAGCCGCGCGTTCTCGATGGCCACCGCCAGCTGGTCGGCGATGACACCGACGATCGTCGCGTCCTCGGTCGAGAACGGCTCGTCGCGCTCCACGTTCACCACCCCGAGCGCGCGGTCGCCGAGCAGGATCGGGACGGCCAGCTCCGCGCGCGCGGGCGCGCCCCCCGGCGTCGTCAGGTAGCGGGGGTCGGCGGTCACGTCGTTGACCAGCACGGTGGTCCGCGTGCGGGCCGCCTCACCCATGAGCCCGACCGTGACCGGGATGCGGTACTCGCCCTCGATGAGGCGCTTGTAGTGGCCGCCCTTGACCGTGACGACGAGGGTGTCGGGCTGCTGCGGGTCGATGAGCGGGATGGCAAGGTTGGGGAACCCGAGCAGCTCGTGGATGGCGTCCGCCGCGCTCTGCAGCAGGTCGTCGAGGCGGAGGTCGGCGCTGACCAGGCGCGCCACGCGGGCTACGAGCGCCATTCGCTCGCTCCGCTGGCGCTCGTCCTGGTACCGGCGGGCGTTGGCGATGGCGATCGCCGCCGGCCGGGCGAAGGCCGCCAGCGTCTCGGCCTCCTCGAGACCGAGCGGCTCGGCGCCGCAGCCCACGCCGAGGAACCCTATCATCCGGCCGTCCCACTCGATCGGCATCCCGATGACGGAATGGTCGCCGAGGGAGGGCTGCGTGGGATGCGGCAGGTCGCCGTACCGGGCGAGCACCACCGGCGTCCCGCGCTCGAGCACCACGCCCGCCAGTCCCACACCCCGGGGCATCTCGGCGCCGATCTCGCCCGGCGGCATGTGGTAGCCGGCGGCCGTGCGGACCAGGTCGCGCTCGTGGTCCACCAGCCCGATGGTCCCGTGCTCGGCGCCGATCAGCTCGCAGGCATGCCTGAGGATCCGCTCGAGCAGCGGCTGGAGCTCCAGCTCGCCGCTGATGGATTCGACGACGGCGCGCACGCTCTCCTGCTGCCGCAGCAGCCGGCGAAGCTGCCCGGTGTTCGGCTCGGACGCAGGGGCCTCCACGATGTCCTTCGGCATGTGTCTTCGATCTTGGCATCCGGCCCCACCCGCCGCAAGGTCGTTGCGGGGGTGCGCGCGGGATGCCGCGGGTTAGACTTGGCAGGACAAGATGACCCGTCGCCCGAGGAGATCCCGATGGCCGCCTACGATGCGATCGTGCTGGGTCTGGGAGGGATGGGCAGCGCCACGCTGTTCCACCTCGCCCGGCGGGGCCTGCGGGTGCTGGGCCTCGAGCGGTTCGACCTGGTGCACGAGTTCGGCTCCTCCCACGGGCTCACCCGCATCATCCGACTGGCCTACTGGGAGCACCCGACCTATGTGGCGCTCCTCCGCCGTGCGTACGAGCTGTGGCGCGAGCTGGAGGGTCTCTCGGGCGAGCGTCTCCTCCACATCACCGGCAGCGTGGACGCGGGGCCGCGCGGGGGGCATGGTGTTCCAGGGCGCGCTCAAGTCGAGCGAGTTGCACGGTCTGCCGCACGAGGTGATGGACGGCGCTGAGCTGCAGCGGCGCTTTCCCGGGTATCGTCTGCCCCGGGAGCTGCGCTGCCTGTACCAGCCCGAGGGCGGGTTCCTCCTACCGGAGCGGTGCGACGTCGCGCACGTCGTCCAGGCGATGAGCCATGGCGCGGAGGTGCGCTGCCGGGAGCCGGTGCTGGAATGGGGCGCGGGAGGCGGTCGCGCGTGGGTGCGTACCTCGCGCGGACGCTACGAGGCGGGCCGGCTGATCGTCTGCGCGGGGCCCTGGGCCGCGAAGCTCGTTCCCGAGCTGGCGGGGCTCGCCGTTCCCGAGCGTCAGGTGCTGGCCTGGCTCCAGCCATCGCGCCCCGACTGGTTCCTGCCCGGCGTCTTCCCCGTCTTCAACCTGGAGGTGGAGGAGGGTCGGTACTACGGCTTCCCGAGCTTCCTCGTCCCCGGATTCAAGTTCGGGAAATACCACCACCGCGGGGGAACGGCGGATCCCGACGCGGTGAATCGCGAGCCCGAGCCCGAGGACGAGGAGCTGCTTCGAGCGTTCGCCCACCGCTACTTCCCCGACGGCGCCGGGCCGACGCTCATGCTCAAGGCCTGTCTCTTCACCAACAGCCCGGACCGCCACTTCATCCTCGACCGCCACCCGGCGCACCCCGAGGTCGTGGTGGCCGCCGGGTTCTCCGGCCATGGCTACAAGTTCTGCAGCGTCGTCGGCGAGGTGATGGCCGACCTGGCCCAACATGGTGCGACACGGCACGACATCGAGTTCTTCCGGCTCGCGCGATTCGCCGCCCGGACGTGAGGAGCGCGGGCGCAGTGCCGCTCTACCACGCCGTCGTCAGCACTCCGGGACGTTCACCGCGATCTGGAGCGCCAGACCGCCTTCGGCCGTCTCCTTGTACTTGGCGCTCATGTCCTGGGCCGTCTCCCACATCGAGCGGATGACGGCATCGAGCCCGATCTTGGCATCGGCCGGCTCGCTGGCGAGCGCCAGCGTCGAAGCGGTGATCGCCTTGATCGCTCCCATCGTGTTGCGCTCGATGCAGGGGATCTGCACCAGCCCGGCCACCGGATCGCACGTGAGCCCGAGGTGGTGCTCCAGCGCGATCTCAGCCGCCATCGCGACCTGCGGGGCGGAGCCGCCCGAGGCATTGGGTGAGCCCGGCGGCCGCCATGGCGCTCGAGACGCCGATCTCCGCCTGGCATCCGCCCATCGCCGCCGAGATCGTCGCCCGCTTCTTCATGATGCTGCCGATCTCCCCGGCGGTGAGCAGAAAGCGCTCGATGCCGCTCGCGTCGCCGCCGCAGAAACAGAGGTAGTGCAGCAGCACCGCCGGAATCACGCCCGCGGCTCCATTGGTCGGCGCCGTGACCACGCGGCCGCACGCCGCGTTCTCCTCGTTCACCGCCAGGGCAAAGCAGCTCACCCACGTGAGGGTCTGTTGGAATGACGGGCGCGTGGCACGGATCGCCTCGATCCACGAGTCGGCGTCGGGCCAGGCCGAGGCCCCGAGCATGGATTCGCTGAGCCCGGCGGCGCGCCGCACCACGCCGAGTCCCCCGGGCAGGATGCCTCGCGTGCGACAGCCGCGGAACGCGCAGTCCTTCATCGTCTCCCAGATCGCGCTCAGACCGCCGCGGATCTCCTCCGCCGTCCGCCACGCCAGCTCGTTGCGCCACACGACCTCGGCCACGGTCAGGGCGTGCGCCTCGCAATACCCGAGCAGGTCCGCGGCGGATTCGATCGGGAACGGCAGCGTGACCGACGATGCCGCCGGCGCCGACTCACCCTCCTGCACGATGAAGCCGCCGCCGATGGAGTAGTAGGTCTCCGCGGAGTTCGAGCCGTCGGCCAGGATGGCCGTGAACGTCAAGGCATTGGGGTGGAGCGGAAAGGTGATGCGGGCATTGAAGCGGCAATCCGTGGCCGGATCGAAGGCGACGGGACGCCGGCCGCCAAGCGCGATCGCCCGCGAGGTGCGAATGGCTTCGATGAGGGTCGGTATCGCCGCGGTCCGGCAGGTCACCGGGTCCTCGTCCGAGAGGCCCAGCATCACCGCCACGTCGGTCATGTGCCCCCGGCCGGTCTTGGCCAGGGAGCCGTAGAGATCCACCCGCACCGCGACGATGGAGTCGAACAGCCCGAGCTCCTGCCACCGGCGCACCGATCGCCGGGCCGCCAGCCACGGGCCGAGCGTATGCGAGCTGGAGGGGCCTACGCCGATCTTGAAGATGTCGAAGACGCTGATGGCGGGCATCGGACCTCGATTCGATCTTGGGGGTCGGACGTATTCGCCGCAAGCCCTTCCCCCACCCACCCGTGACTTTGGTTAGGGGTCCCCCCCATCCGGAGGCACTCTAGCGCGCCAGCGATCGTGGGACCGCATGGCTGCCCGATGCCGGATGGGCGGCCGCCGGCCCGCTGCCGATATTGCTGTCCGAGTGGAGGGGCCGGGAAGCTGCGCAGCGCATCACAGCGGAGGATGGGCACGATGGACGAGACGAGCGAGCAATTGGATCCCCGGTTCGGCTACTTCATGCGGGTGTTCACGGAGCAGTGGGTGACCCCACGGCGTACTCCCTTCATGCTGGATCTGAGCCGCGACGCGAGCCCGATATCGCTCGCGTTCGCGCGCCTCGGGTTCACCGTGACTCGGATCCGACTCCGGGACACGTCCCTCGAAGAGCTCGGCGCACGGCTCGAGAGCCTGCGCGGCCGGTTCGACGTGGTCTGTTGCTCTGACCTGCTCGAGCACCTGGACGATTGGAACGTGGTGCTCCGGCGCATCGCGGCCCGGCTCCGGCCGGGTGGGCTGTTTCTGTACAGTGTCGCCTCAGGGCGGTCCCGGCTGCCGAGGTGGGTGCGCGGAGTGGCGCGGTGGCTCCGAGCCAGGACGGGGGCGGCCGATCCATACGAGCGGTCGCTGACCGCGGGTGATGTCGTCGTTGCCCTGCGGTCGGCGCGGCTCCTGCCGCGGGAGATGGTGTCGCTGGCCGCTGATGCCGACTCGTGGACCGGGTCCGGCACGGTGGATCCGCATGCCGGAACGTTCGCGGGCTGGGCCCTCCGGGAGGCGGACCGCCCGGCCGCGGTGGCGCCGATGCGGTGGGATTTCCAGGGTACCGGCGAGCGCTGGCTGGTGGGACGCGCGGTCGCGGCGTCGCCGCTGGTTGCCCGGTTGGGGGCACAGTAAATTCGGCGGGCGTGTCCGGTTCGTCCCCGAGCCCTCTTCCCGGAGCACCCAGTCCATGGCTTCCAGACCCACCACCCGCGGGGCAAGGTCGCGCCGGCCGTCCGCGGCCGCCCTCGCGTGCGCGCTTGTCCTGCTCGCCGGGTGCGCCGGCGTCACGCCGATCAGCGAGCTGCTGCAGAATTCGTCGAAGTACAACGGCAAGACCGTGCGCGTCAAAGGCGAGGTCAAGGAGTCGGCGGGATTGCTCGGCCGCGGCGCCTACCAGATCAAGGACGACACCGGCCAGCTCACCGTGCTCAGCGAGACGTCGGCCCCACCGCCGACCGGATCGAAGGTCGGCGTGAAGGGCATCTTCGAGGCGCTGTTCACCCTCGGCTCGAAGAGCCTCGCCGTCCTCCGGGAGCAGGAGCGTTTCAACCCCTAAGCCGTCGCCGCCGACGCACGTCGCATCGCACGTTGAGGTAGCGGCGGCCCGCCGCTACCTTGCGACGGTGCAGCCCGCCACTGCGCTTCCCATCCTGTTCGCCATCAGCTTCTGCCATCTGCTCAACGACATGATGCAGGCGCTGCTGCCGGCGATGTACCCCATGCTGAAGGCCGACTTCGCCCTGACCTTCGCGCAGGTCGGCCTCATCACCTTCACCTTCCAGCTCACCGCGTCGGTGCTCCAGCCGCTGATCGGGCTGTACACCGATCACCATCCGAAGCCGTACTCGCTCATGGCGGGCATGGGCTTCACGCTCGTCGGCCTCCTGTTCCTGTCGGTGACCCGGAGCTATCACGGCCTGCTCGTCGCGGCCGGCCTCGTGGGACTCGGCTCCGCGGTCTTCCATCCGGAGTCGTCGCGGGTGGCGCGCATGGCGTCGGGAGGACGGCACGGGTTCGCGCAGTCGCTGTTTCAGGTCGGTGGCAACACGGGCTCTGCCATCGGGCCGCTGGTGGCGGCATTCTTGGTGCTGCCGCGGGGACAGAGCAGCGTCGCGTGGTTCTCCGGCGCGGCCCTGGTGGCGATCCTGGTGCTCTGGAACGTCGGCAAATGGTACCGGCGGCACGGCCGCGCCGTGACCGCGCTCCGCGCCGGCGCGGGTCAGGGCCATCCGACGTTGTCCCCCACGCAGGTGCGCCTGGCGCTGGCGGTGCTGTTCGTGCTGATCTTCTCCAAGTACATCTACCTGACCAGCATCACCAGCTACTACACCTTCTATCTTATCCACCACTTCGGCGTCGACGTTCGGAGCGCGCAGCTCCACCTGTTCGCCTTCCTCGGCGCGGTGGCCGCGGGCACCATCATCGGCGGCCCCGTGGGCGACCGGTTCGGCCGGAAGCTCGTGATCTGGTGCTCGATCCTCGGCGTGCTGCCGTTCACGCTGGCGCTGCCCTACGTCAGCCTGTTCTGGACCGGCGTCCTGAGCGTCGTCATCGGCTTCATCCTCGCCTCGGCGTTCTCGGCGATCCTGGTCTACGCCCAGGAGCTGGTGCCCGGCAAGGTCGGCATGATCTCGGGACTCTTCTTCGGCTTCGCGTTCGGCATCGCCGGCATCGGCGCCGCCGCGCTGGGCGAGCTTGCCGACCACACCAGCATCGAGTTCGTCTACCACCTCTGCGCCTACCTGCCCGCGCTCGGCCTGCTGACCGCGTGGCTGCCGAACCTCGAGCGCGGGCGGCGGGAGCGCCCGGCCGCCGAGCCGGACACCGAGGCGATCGCGATGCAGCAGTGACCGCGCGCGACCTGCAGGGCCGCACCTTCTACGTCACCGGCGCCAACTCCGGCATCGGCCGGGCGACGGCCGAAGCGCTCGCCGGGCGCGGCGGCACGGTCGTGCTTGCGGCGCGGAGCGAGGAGCGCACCCGCCCGGTGCTCGAGGGCATCCGCGCCCGCGATCCGCAGGCCAAGGTCGAGTTCGCCCTGCTGGATCTGGCGGACCTCGGCTCGGTCCGGCGCGCGGCGCAGGCGTTCCTCGACTCCGGACGCGCCCTCGACGTGCTGGTCAACAACGCGGGCGTCGCCGGCACCCGGGCGCTGAGCGCCGACGGCTTCGACCTGACCTACGCCACCAATCACATCGGCCCCTTCCTGCTCACCAACCTGCTGCTGCCGGCGCTCGAGCGCGCGCCACAGGGTCGGGTGGTGAACGTGGCGAGCGTCGCGCACATGTCGGCAAAGGGGATCGACTGGTCCCTGCTCCAGCGTCGTACGGAGCCCCGACGGAGCCGATTCGCCGACTACGCTGTGACCAAGCTGATGAACGTGCTGCACGCCAAGGAGCTCGCGCGACGGCTGGCCGGCACCCGGGTGACGACGTATGCGCTGCACCCGGGCGGCGTTGCGTCCAATATCTGGCGCTCGGTGCCGCAGCCGATCCGGTGGATCCTGCTGCGGTTCCTCGACTCCAACGAGCAAGGCGCGCGCACGCCGCTCTATTGCGCCACCGCCGCCGAGCTCGCCACGGCGACGGGCCGCTACTACGACAAGAGCCGCGAGGTGCCCTGCAGTCCGCTCGCCGACGACCCCGCGCTCGCGCATGAGCTGTGGACCCGGACGGAAGCCGCCGTCGCCGAAGCGGCCGTCGCGCCCTCGTAGCCGGTGACGGCCGTGCGCACGCCCGTCTGCGATCTGCTGGGCATCGAGGTCCCCATCGTCCAGGCGCCGATGGCGGGCGGATGGACCACGCCCGCGCTCGTCGCCGCGGTGTCGGAGGCGGGCGGCCTGGGCACGCTCGCCGGCGGCCGGATCCCCGCAGACGAGCTCCGCCGGCAGATCGAGGAGACGCGGCGCCTCACCCGGCGGCACTTCGGCATCAACTTCATCGATCCCGCGCCGGCCGCGCCGGGGCCGGACGATGCCGCCTCGCCCGCCGTGCTCCGGAGCATCCGCGAGCGGCTCGGCCTGCCGACGGATCCGCCGCCGAGGCCCACGGACTTTCCCAGCGCGGCCGAAGCGCTCGAGATCGCGCTCGGCGCGGGCGTCCGGATCGTGAGCTTCGGGATGGGCTCGCCCCGGCCGTACGTGGAGCGGGTTCATGCGGCGGGCGCGCTGGTGATCGGAACGGCGACGACCGTCGCCGAGGCAGAGGAAGTCGAGGCCGCCGGCGCGGACCTCGTCGTGACGCAGGGCTCCGAGGCCGGCGGACACCGCTCGACCTTCGCGTCCGGCCGGCTCGACGAGCTGCCGCTGGTGGGGACGCTGGCGCTGGTGCCGGCGGTGGTGGACGCGGTGCGCCTGCCGGTGCTCGCGGCGGGCGGCATCATGGACGGCAGGGGTATCGTGGCGGCGCTTGCCCTCGGCGCACTGGGCGTCCAGCTCGGCACCCGCTTCCTGCTGGCCACCGAGAGCGCCGCGCCGCCGAGCTACCGGCGCCAGCTCCTGGCGGCGGACGAGACCAGCACGCTCGTCACCGATGTGTACAGCGGCCGTCCCGCGCGCGGCCTCCGCAACGCGTTCGCTCGGCTGTACCAGGCGAGCGGAGCGAGGCCGCTTCCCTACCCGCGGCAGGGCGCCGCCGCCGCGGACATCTATCGCGCGTCGCTCGAGGGCGACGCCGAGTTCGCCACGCTCTTCGCCGGCCAGGGGCTGCGGCTGGCGCGTCGCGAGCAGCCGGCCGCGGAGATCGTGCGCGAGCTGATCGAGGAAGCTCGCGCGGTCCGCGGCCGGCTGCCGGAGTGACGCGGCCTCAGCGGTCGATGTAGCTCATCATCTCCTCGCCGTACCGCGGCCCGGCCGTCGCCGCCCGCGGCAGCGCCGCGTCCAGCCGGGCCAGCGCTCGCGTCGCTCAGCTCGAGGTTCGCCGCCGCGACGTTCTCCTCGAGAAAGCGGCGACGCTTGGTGCCGGGGATCGGCACCAGGTCCTCCCCCTGCCGCAGCACCCAGGCGAGCGCCACCTGGCTCGGCGTCGCACCCAGCTCCCGACCGATCTCTCCCACGACCGCCGCGGCGCGCATGTTGGCGTCGAAGTTGGCGCCCTGGAACCGCGGATCCCCGCGCCGGTAGTCGCCTTCGGGATACTCCTCGGCGCGCCGTGCCGTGCCGGTGAGGAAGCCGCGGCCCAGCGGGCTGAACGGCACCAGCCCGATGCCAAGCTCGCGGAGGGCAGGCAGGACGTCGTCCTCGAGGTTGCGCTCCCACAGCGAGTATTCGCTCTGCAGCGCCGAGATCGGGTGGACCGCGTGCCCGCGGCGAATGGTCTCGACGCCCGCCTCGGACAGTCCGAGGAACCGTGCCTTCCCTTCCCGCACCAGGTCACCCATGGTGCCGACCACGTCCTCGATCGGCACCTCCGGATCCACCCGGTGCTGGTAGAGCAGGTCGATGTGGTCCGTCTGCAGCCGCCGCAGCGAGCCCTCCACCGCTTCCCTGATGTGCGCCGGCCGGCTGTCGAGTCCGCCGCGCCGCTGGTCCCCGATCTCCCAGCCGAACTTGGTCGCGATGAGGGCGCGGTCGCGCCGCCCGGCCAGCGCGCTACCGAGCAGCGTCTCGTTGGTGTACGGCCCGTACACCTCCGCGGTATCGAACAAGGTCACGCCCAGCTCGAGGGCGCGGTGAATGGTGGCGACGGACTCGCGGTCGTCCGGCGTGCCGTAGGCCTCGCTCATCCCCATGCAGCCCAGGCCGAGGGCGGAGACCTCGAGTCCCTGGGTACCCAATCGTCGTGTCGCAAGCATTGCGGACATTCTCCCCCCTGAGGCCGCGCGTGGCGGCGGTTCGTCTCGCCCGAAAGATCACACCGGGCGAGACGAACTTTGTAGGGGCTGGGAGGAAGGCGGTCCGGCGGGTGAGCGGCGAGCTACTGCTTGACCCAGGTGGGACGAAGGTCGCGGGTGACGTTCTGGACCAGCTCGCCGACGAGCTCGCCGTAGGTGTCGTCGGGATTCCGCACGGCGACCGACGGCGTCGCATCGGCCAGGGCGACCTGACCGACGGTGCCGTTGGCGATCGAGCTCGAGCGCCACATCGTGCCGCCGGTGCCGGTCGACAGGAGCCGCACCGAGAGCTGCGCCGAGACCTCGGCCCGCACTTTGAGGCTGCGCGCCGCGTTGAGCACACCGCCGCGCGGCTTGACGCCCGACACGGTGAGGTGCCCGAGGAACACGGCCGGCACGTGGCGCTCGCGGGCGATCGCGGCGAGCAGTGCGGACGGATCGTCGGCCGCGGCCAGCGCCTGCGCCGTGCTGTCGGTGACCGGCAGCTCGATCAGCTCGATCCGGCTCTGGCTCGCCAGCAGCGCCTCGGCGAAGCGCTGGGTCGCCATCGTGCTCCACTGCTTGTTCGCCTGCTCGGTCGAGAAGGTGACCAGGCCGACCCGGCCGTAGGGCTGGAGGTCGAGGCGTGCGGGAACTTGCGCGTAGTGGGCGCCGCAGGCGGAGAGCGCGAGCATGCCGCAAACCGCGAGGCTGAGGCGCACGAAGGCGCGGCGTACGGCACGGTGCGTCAACATCTTGGGCTCTCCGGGGACGTGGATTCTCTGGCAGGGGGCAAAGCCCAGGCCAGGCACGGCCGCGCAAGGGAGACGCTCGGTATACCTGCCCGCTAGCTCCCAGCCGCCAGTCTCAGGCCCTTGCGTGAACGGAGAAATGAGTGCATATACACATAAGCCCGGTTCGTCACCGCTTGCGCAGGAAAGAGAGGCACCCATGATCCCCGACATCCCCCGGCCCATCACCCTGGTCGTGCTGGCCGCCAACGCCGCCATCCCCTTCTTCGTCTGGCGCGTCTTCGCCGCCCGGACCTCGCGCCGCGTCTCGATCGGCCTGGCCGTCTTCGTCTTCGGCTGGTTCGCCCTGAGCCTCCTGCTCGCCCCGCCGCCGGCGTCCCTCCTCGCGCGGGAGCGCTTCTACCTCACGCCGCTCATCCCGTTCTTCGCGGTGGGCGCGCTCGTCCTGGCCGCGGCCGCCCTGCTGCTATCGCGCGGGGCTCGCGAGGCCGTCCGCACCGCGTCGCTGCCGGCCATCGTCGCGCTTCAGTTCTACCGGGCGCTCGGCGTGGTCTTCGTGGTCCTGTACGGCCTCGGCCAGCTCCCCGGCCACTTCGCCCTCCCCGCCGGCTGGGGCGACATCTTCGTCGGCCTCACCGCGCCGCTCGTGGCGCTCGCCCTGGCCCGTCGCCTGCGCGGCGCCCGCGGCATCGCCCTGGCCTGGAACGCCTTCGGCCTGCTCGACCTGGTCGTGGCCGTCGGCATGGGCACCGGTTTCCTCGCGCCGTTCCTCGCCCCCGAGCTCGGCGCCCGCGTGCCGCCGGTCGCGGGCATGGGCATCTTCCCCCTGATCCTGATCCCGACCTTCGCCGTCCCGCTCTCCGTCATCCTCCACCTGATCGCGATCGGGCGCCTGCTCCTCGAGCGGCGCGCCCGATCTCACCTCGTCCCTAATCCCGCTAGGTAGTCCGGACCGATGACTAGTCGCCGCACCAACCCTCCGACCGCCCGACACCGGACCGCCCCACGATCGGACCGCCCCACCATCTGACCGCCTGACCGCCTGACGAGCGCATCCGGCTCCGGCGGCGGGAGGCCCATGCCCTCCAGGAAGGATCGAGCTCTTGACAATACGTGTTGCCAACACATAATATCGTGTATGCCGATTCGCGACCGGATTCAGCAGCGCCGCTGGCGCTCCCTCGCCGACGAGGCCACGGTCAGCCTCATGGTCGCCGCCGAGCACCTCGCGCAGGCCGCCGTGCCCGTCTGGGAAGGCCACGGGATCACGGCCGATCAGTACAACGTCCTCCGCATCCTTCGCGGCGTGCACCCCGGCGGCCACCCGCGGAATGAGATCGCCCGGCGGATGATCCACCGGGCACCGGACGTCACCCGCATGCTCGACCGCCTCGCCCGACAGCACCTGGTGGCGCGCGTGCGGAACCCGGACGACAGGCGTGAATCCATCGCCACGATCACTCGGTCGGGACTGGCGCTGCTGGAGCGGATCGACCCCGATGTCTACGCGGTCCAGCAGTCGATCACCCGAGGCCTGAGCGAGCGCGAGCTGCGGGAGCTCGTCCGCCTATGCGACGCGCTCGTCACCTAGACCCTTTCACAGGAGAGACGGTCATGCCAGAGCAGAAGAAAATCATCGCGGTGGTCGGCGCCACCGGCGCGCAGGGCGGCGGCCTGGTGCGCGCGATCCTCGCCGACAAGGACGGCGAGTTCGCCGTCCGGGCCCTCACCAGACACCGACCGACAAGGGCAAGGCCCTCGCCGCGGCCGGTGCCGAAGTCGTCGCCGCCGATCTCGACGATCAGACGAGCGTCGAGCGCGCCTTCGCCGGCGCGTACGGTGCATTCTGCCTCACCAACTTCTGGGAGCACTTCTCGGCGGAGAAGGAGATCGCCCAGGCGACCACGATGGCGCGCGCGGCCAAGGCTGCGGGCCTGCAGCACGTCATCTGGTCCACCCTCGAGGACACCCGCAAGTGGGTGCCGCTGGGGGACGACCGGATGCCCACGTTGGGCGGCAAGTACAAGGTCCCGCACTTCGACGGCAAGGGGGAAGCGGACGCGGTGTTCGCCAGGGAAGGCGTGCCGACCACGTGGCTGCTGACCTCGTTCTACTGGGACAACTTCATCTACTTCGGCGCGGGCCCGCAGCGCACCCCGGACGGCCAGCTCGCCCTCGTCTTCCCCATGGACGAGAAGCGCCTGCCCGGCATAGCCGCCGAGGACATCGGCAAGACCGCCTACGGCATCTTCAAGCGGGGGAAGGAGCTCATCTGGAAGACCGTCGCCGTCGCGGGGGAGCACCTGACCGGCGAGCAGCTCGCCGCGAAGATGAGCAAGGCGCTCGGCAAGGACATCAAGTACGCCAACGTCCCGCCCGAGGTCTACCGCGGATTCCCCTTTCCCGGCGCCGACGACCTGGGCAACATGTTCCAGTTCAAGCGCGACTTCAACGACTACTTCGTCGGCGTGCGCGACCTCAATTTCACCCGCACGCTGAACCCCGAGCTCCAGAGCTTCGACCAGTGGCTGGCGGGGCACAAGGGCGAGATCCCGCTGCCAGCCTGAAAGACGGAGAGGACTGAGAGGACGGAGAGGACGGAGAGGGGTGGCGTTGCTCAGAGCCGCTGTCCCTCTCCGTCCTCTCCGTCCTCTCAGTCCTCTCCGTCACTCAAGGGTACCAATTAGCTCCGAACTGCAGCCTCATCGTGGTGCTGTTGTTCATCTCCGGCATCAGCTGATTCTGATGGTCGATCTTGACGTTCCCGAACTTGCCCATGCCGAGGCTCACGCCGCCGTCGAGCGCCAGCACTGGCGAGACGAAGTACTGCATGCCGCCGCTCACGCCGGCCGCGAGGCCGCTCAGCGAGAAATCCTGGCTCGTCCCGGTGTCGAAGTCGTCCAGCGTCGAGCTCAGGCTCCGCCGTCCCACCCACGCGCCGACGTAGGGCATGACCCGGCTCTGCTTGACCGGGAAGCTGAGATGGGCGCCGGCCTCGAGGTGGGAGAGCCCGAAGTCGCCCTCGAGCCCGACGACGTCCACCGCCTGTTTGGCGATCTCGTACCCCGCGTAGGCCGTGAGCCGCGGCGTGATCGCGTAGCCCACCTGCACGCCGCCGCCGAGACCGGTGGACGTCTTGAGCGCGTCCCAGCCCTGGGGCGTCACCGACGTGCCGAACGCGGCGACCGAGTGGCCGTTGACGAAGAACCGCGACGGCAGGTGGGTCGACTGTGGCCGCTGGGCCCGGGCCGTGCCGACGGTGCCGATCGAGGCGACGAGTACCGCAAGAATGATCCGCTGCATGGTTCGTACTCCTTCAGAGTGAGAGGTGTCAGTTGACCCGCTGGAAGCCGAACGTCGTGTCGGGCCGCCCGTCGCCGTCGAAGTCGTAGGTGAACGCCACGGTGCCGTCGACCGCCACGCCGGAGAACTGGTCGCCGTAGTCGTCCGAGTAGAAGGTCAGCGCCAGCGTCCCCTGCACCTGCCCGGGCGACTTGAACTCGCCGTGGTCGTCGTAACCGTACTCACCCTTGTCGTCCTTGTAGCGGAGCTGGAAGGTGAAAGTCTGCAGCGCGTCGAGCGTCAGCGTCGTCGCCGCGTCGAAGCGGTACAGGCCGATCACGACCCCGTCCGGGTTGGCGACCGTCACCATCTGCCCCGGCTGCGAGTTGTTGATCTGCGTGAGCACGTAGGTGCCCTGGATACCGCCCTGCGCCGGCGGATCCTCCGGGATGGTCGGCGGCTCGGGCGTGGGCCCAGGCTGCGGCCCGGGCGCCGGCTGCGGCGCGGGCAGCGGGCCCGGTCCCTGGCCCGGCGGGTCGTTGGGCCCGGTCGTATCCTTCCCTCCGCCCGAGCACGCGGCGAAGGTGAAGGCGACCAGGGTGGATTCGAGCGCGGTTACGAGGGCACGCCAGGCCCAGCCGTACCGGCGGGTGAGACGATGGGTCATGGGGAAGTCCTCCGAGTGGGTGATCGCGGTGATCGCTCGGAGGTAGGTACGCACACCCTGCAGCCGGATTCTCACGCGGCTCGCCCGCCTGCCCGCCTTTCCCTCCCCGCCCGCCGGCCGTATCCTGGAGCCAACCTCCCCAAGGGCTCCGTTGCTCGGCTCGCGTCTGTCGCTCTGCGCCGTCGTCGCCCTGGCCGTCGCGTCCGGTCAGGGCGGGGAGTCGCCGCGCCAGCTCGGGCGCCAAGCCAGCGCGGCGGTCGAGGGCGACAGCACGGCCGCCGTCGGCACCGCGTGGTCCGCGCGGCTGAGCAGGGACTCCACCGACCGTGCGGCCCTCTATGGCCTCGCCGTCATGGCCCGCCTCGGTCACGACGATTCGACCGCGGCCCGCTACTACCGTCGTCTCCTCCGGCTCTCACCCGACCGCACCGACCTCTTCGCCATCTACGCCCGGCTCGGCCTCGCCCGGATCAGCTACGAGGCCGTGGACATGGAGACCACCGACAGCCTCGTGCGCGAGGCGCTCGCCGGCGCGCGCGCCATCCACGACAGCGCGTCCGAGGGCGACGCGCTGCAGGCGCTGGGCAACGCCAGGGTCGACGCGCACAAATGGGTGGGGCTGGCGTACCACGACAGCGCGCTCCGGGTCCTGCCGGTGAGCGAGTCGGACCTGATCGCCGGCGTCCGCTGCCGGCGCGGCCTCATCCTCTTCTACATGGGCGACGCCCGCGCCTGGCCCGCGCTCGACTCCGCGCTCGAGTACTCGCGGCAGGTCAAGGCCCCGCGCGGCGAAGCCCAGTGCCTCCGCGCCATGGCGCGCGACCTCTGGGGCCGCGGCCTCGAGGACTCCTCGATCGCGATGCTGCGGCGGGCCACCGACATCCTCCGGCGCGTGCGCGACCGCCGGAGCCTCGCCTTCGCCCTCACCACCATGGCCGACGTCATGCGCGATCATGGCGCCTACGGAGAGGCGAAGGCGGCGCTCACCGAGTCCCTCGCCGAGGCGCGGGCCTCGGGCTACCAGGAGGCCGAGGCACTCGCCAAGCACATGCTGGGCACGCTGTACTACTCGCTGCACGACCTCCCGACCGCCTCGCACTGGTTCGACCAGGCCCTCGCGCAGTACGTCGCCATGGACGACACGGCCGACCAGATGAACGTCCGCTCGTGGCAGGGGAACATCGCGCGCGATCGCGGCGACCTCGCCACCGCGCGCCGGCTCACCCAGGCGGCGCTCGAGTTCGACCGTCAGTCCGGCGCGATGGTCGGCGTGATCGAGCTGTATCATTCGCTGGCAGACCTCGAGATCCTGGCGGGCAATTGGTCGGAGGCGGGCGAGGCGCTCGACAGCTCCGAGCAGGTGCTCCGGCGGAACCGCATCGACACCTGGCGGCCCAAGCTCGTCTACCAGCGCGGCCGGCTGGCTCTGCACCGGGGCGACCTCGACGCTGCCGAGCGCATCTTCCGCGGCTACCTCCGCGAGCTGGGACCGGACGAGCGCCTGCGGCAGCACGAGACCCGGGCCTACATCGCCGACATCCTCGCCCGGCGCGGCGACCTGGCCGGCGCCGAGCGTGAGCTGACGGCCGCCGGCGACGCGCTGGACGAGTGGCGCGCGACGCTCGACGATCAGCAGCTCCGCCTGATGGCGTTCCAGGCCACGGCCACCGACGAGAGCGACCGCAACTCGAGCGTCCCCCGCGTGATCGCGGCGCTCGCGGCCGGCGGTCGGGCCGACGCGGCATTCGGCCTGGCCGAGCGGCGCCGGGCCCGCGAGCTGGGCCGGCGGCTCTACGAGGCCTCGGCGCTCGAGCTGTCGCCCGCGCCCGTCGTCTCACGACCGGTGACGGCGTCGTCGTTGGGCGCCGCCCGGATCGCCGCGCTGCTCCCCGACGACAGCACCGCGCTGGTCGAGTACGTCACGGGCGCGCTCGGCGCCCCGACCACCGCGTTCGTGGTGACCCGGCGCGGCGGGCTCGCGCCCGCGCGGATTCTCGCGCCGGCCGATTCCCTCACCGGCGCCATCGCGCGCCTGATCGCCCTGCTGGCGAAGGGAGAGGCCGCGCCGGCGGAGGCGAGGTCGCTCGCGGTCGCGCTGCTCGACCCGGCGCTGGCGGAGCTGGATTCCGGCGTGACCCGGCTGATCATCGTGCCCGACGGCCCGCTTCACCGCATCCCGTGGGACGCGCTTCGTCTCGACGACGGGCGTTTCGTCGTCGAGCGCTACGCGATCGCGATCGCGCCGTCGGCCGAGACCCTGGCCCTGCTCTGGAGCCGGCCCGCGCCGCCCCGCGGGCCGGCCCGCCTGCTCGCCTTCGGCGATCCCACCTTCGGCGCCGACACCTCCGGCCTCTTTGCGGCCGAGGGCGGACTGCCGCGGCTCGACGGATCCGGCAGGGAGGCACGACTCGTCGCCCGCTACGCCTCGGCCGCCGACGTCCGGCTGCGCGAGGGAGCGAGCGCCGAGTACCTGCGCCACTCGCCGCTCGACTCCTTCGCCGTGATCCACTTCGCCACCCACGCGTTGGTGGACGACCGGGCGCTGGGCCGCACCGCGCTGGCGCTCGCGCCGGGCAAGACCGCCGGCGGCTTCGTCACGCCGGGCGAGCTCGCCGCGCTCAAGCTCGACGCCGATCTGGTGGTGCTCTCGGCGTGCCGCACCGCCGGCGGCGTGGTGGTGGATGGGGAGGGTGTGCAGGGGCTCACGGCGCCGCTGCTGCAGGCGGGCGCCCGGAGTGTCGTGGCCACGAGCTGGCGCGTGGGCGACCGAAGCACGGTGCGGTTCGTGGAGGACTTCTACGACGAGCTGGCACGCGGGCGCCAGGTGGTCGAGGCCCTGCGGTCGGCCAAGCTGGCGGCGATGAAGCACGGTGCCACGCCCGGGGTGTGGGCGGCGTTCAGCGTGGTGGGAGATCCGATGGTGCGCGTGCGGCTCCGCGCGCCCCAGCCCCGCCCGATAGAGTGGGCGGCCGCCAGCGGCCTCCTGGTGATCGTCGCCGCCGCCCTGGCCGCGTGGCGGCGGCGCTCAGCGACCGATGATCCAGAGCTCTCGAAACGCTGAGCTCTTCGGCTCGGCGCCGTCGGTCACCTCCCTGACCCACCACCGGTATTCGGTGTCGGGCAGGAGCCGGCCGGGCTCGATCGTGACCACGGTGTCCCGGGTCGTGTCGGCGTAGGCGACGGAGCCGTCCGCACGCTGGATCTCGAGCACGTAGTGCGACAACCCCGGAACGGCACGCCACACGAAGGTGAGCGGTCCGCGCGCCGTGGCGCGCGGCCCGGGAGCGATCAGGGCGATGTCCTCGGCAGCGCCCCGCTCGCGCTCCGGCCCCGAGCGCAGGACGCTCGACACCGCCACCGCGGCGCCGACGGCCATCGCGAGCGACGCCGCCAACGCCAGCGTCCTGCCCTGCCACCACGGGCGGCCCTGTCCGCCGGCCGCCCCGGCTTCCACCTCGAACCCCGCCTGGTCCACGGCCTTGAGCCACTCGTACTCCCGGTGGCAGGCCGCGCACGACATCACGTGGTCCAGCGTCGCCAGCCGCTCGGTCTCCGAGCCCTCGCGCTGCACCACCGCGAGGATCGCCTCCGGCGTGGCGTGCGCATCGGCGCCGCCCGCGCCGCGCGATGCTACCCGCCGCGCGTACAGCTCCTGGAGTCGCGTCGTCTCGTTCATGTCCCACTGTCCCATCGGACCCCCTCGGCCAGCAGGCGCTCCCGCACGTCGGCCAGCCCGCGATACAGCAGGTTGCGCACCTTGGATTCGGACCACCCGAGCGTCCGGGCGATCTCCTCGCGTGAATGTCCCATGAGATGCATCCGGACGACCGGCCGCCGGGATGGTTGGATGGATTGGACCGCCCGCTCGACCTGCTCGGCGAGCTCCGACTCGGCCAGCGCCGCGTCCGGCCCGGGCGTTCCCGCCAGGCCATTCGGCTCGTCGTCGATGGAGTCCATCTGGTCGGCGCGCCGCGCCCGGCGCCGGCGCAGCAGGTCCACGGCCGCGGAGAGGGCCGTTCTATGGAGATAGGACGCAGGGATCGCGGCCAGCGTCTCATGCGCCTGCTCGTGGCTGCCATGCGCGTGCCACAGCCGGATCCGCACTTCCTGCAGCAGCTCGTCCACTTCGGCGCCGGTGAAGTGATAGCGCCAGCACACCCGCCGCACGACGCCGGCGAACTTCTCCAGCAACCGCTCGAGGGCGGGCGAGAACGAGTCCGGCGCCGAGGCCATGTGCGCCAACCTACGCCCCGGCGTCGCCGCTGGCAAACTACCCCACGAGATCCCCGCGACCGTGCCCATGATCGGTCAGCGCGCGAAGACGAGCTGGATGTCGGTCTGCCCGTTCTGGCAGTAGTCGTAGTCGATCGCGATGACCCCGTCCTGGTCGATCGTGCCCTGGAAGCTCTCGCCGTAGTCCGACTCGAACCACAGCGCCCCGCCCTGCTGCTCGTAGGACCCCGCATTGTCGAACCGGGTGTCGCCGAAGTCGTTCTGGATCGCCACGGCGAACTCCCAGGTGCCATCGTCGTAGAATCGCATCCCGCCGCCGGTGAACCGGGTGGGGGCACAGTCCTCGATCGTGAGGTACGCGGGGAGGGAGACGAAGCCGATGCGGGCCAGGGCGTAGTCGCCGGTGATGCCGCCGTTACCGTTACCGTTGCCGCTACGGGGCCGGGGCCGGGGCCGGTCGGGCTCTTATCGCCGCCGCCGCACGCTGCCAGCACGAGCACTGAGCCCACGGCCAGAATCCGCAAACCCTGCTGCAACTTGGTCCATCGCATAGGTACCTCCTCGTGTGGGCCGTTCGGGACGAGGAGAGGACAGGATCCCGCGGCCTCGAGCCTCGCACGAGGGTATACGCAAGCGTGCCCGGTGGCGTCTCACGGGCCAGCGGCTGTCGCAAAATCGTCGCTTTCGCGCTCGCCTTCCCCTTCCGCACTCGCCTGCGCGCGAGACAAATTGAGTGCGGCTTAGGGCTCCGCTGGGAGTACTCGGTGCGTTCGCAGGATTGGCGGTCGCGCTCATGGGGCAATTGGGCGGGCTGGTAAACTCGATGGGCCTGGTCCACGGTCCTCATCTACGGCGCGTTGCTGCTGGGATATTTGATGTGCCTGCGAGGCCAAGCAGCCGCCGTCTAGGCGGGGCGTCTACTGGCCGGGACGTTTAAGGTTCGAGATTGAGGGGCCGCCGAATGAGTCCGGAGCTCCGGCGGTCTGACTCCCGCACGAAAGGCGGACAGCATTCGAGATCGCGGGTGATTCCGGAAAGGCGTATCATCGGCTTCCACCAGGACAGCGAGGAGCACTGGGTGGCCGAGTTGGAGTGCGGACACCAGCAGCACGTTCGTCACACCCCGCCGTGGCAGCTACGACCTTGGGTGCTGACCGCTGCCGGGCGAGCTGCCCGGCTCGGGACCGTCCTCCTGTGCCCCGCCTGTGGCGGCACGGAGCGGAGCCGTGGATTCTGACCTGCGACAGGTAGCGGAACAGGTGCGGAACGCGCTGCTTGGCGCCGCAATCTCGGCCTACGAGGACGCGGCCATGCGGGGCCTTTGCCATGAGGGCGCATGGGAGGTGGCGATAGCCGCCATGCGAACACTCGACCTCTCCCACGTTGCGGTCCGGCCTTCGGCCGCCGTCATGAACCCGGGACCGGCCGAGGACCGATAGCGACATCGATGCCGGTACGGAGCCGCTGGAGCGCGTATCGCATCAAGTCCTCGACGGCACCCGGCTCGCGCAGCTGGCCATCGATGCCGAGCATGGCCACGCCATGCCCGACCACCCAGACGAATCTCGCCATCCTCACTGTGTCGTCGCCGCGCACGACACACCCTCTGGCATTCGACCTGTTCATCGGCGGGTGGGCGGTGCGCGACGCGCAGCAGCGTGGCATCTCGCACCTGCTCATCGTTCCTGCGCTGGTTCTGACGTCTCCTCGGACCGGCGGGCTTGTTGCTCTATCTGGCGATCCGCCGGTGGGCGCCGTCCTCAGCCGCCGCCCCGCCTTCCATCGCAGCCTCGAGGGCACCTCGCGGCTAGCGGCCGGATGTGCCCGGAAGCTGGCGTCGGCGAATACGGCGATGGTGCTGCATGGACGGTATTGGGCCCGCCGGGGTGGACCCGCGGCGGAGCAGCGGGGCCGGTCGCCGTAACAGCAGGCGCCGCGTGGGCAATTGCCTTGTACTTTGTCAGGGGGCTGGCGTTAGACGCGGCGGTCCTAGCTGTCCTATTGGTGAGAGAATCATGCTAAGCGCTTACAACTGGCTCAAGTTCATCCATGTCGCCGCGACAGCCGCGTGGATCGGGGGCTTCGCGGCGATCGCTGTTCTCAACGCTCTGGCGACTCGCAGCGCAGAGCCGAAGGAGGTGGCAACGTTTCTTCGATATGGACGAGCGCTCGGGACCTGGTTGGCGGGTCCGGCCTCGGGGCTTGCGCTGCTGGCCGGTGTGGGCGCAATGCTCGTCGGGCACCTCGCGATGCCGGTGTGGATCATCTGGGGCATTGGAGCCACGGTCGTCTTCATTCTGATCGGTGTCACCGCGCTGCGTCCAGCCTTGACCCGCCTTGTTGCAGCAGCAGATGCCGGCTCCAGCCCCGACGAGATTCGCAGGCTGCCGCGCCACCAGCGCCGTCTGCTGGCGGTCAACCTGCTGGTGCTGCTATCAGCGGTTTGGGCGATGGTGTTCAAACCAACCTAGTCCGGCACGCGCGTTGGCCGCCGCGGCGGCATGTGGGATCGACTCCAGCAGTGTCGCTCAGCAGCTACTGCTGATAGAGCACCGGCCATGGTAGGCCGGCCGTATCCGGAAGTAGCGAAGCCTGCGCCGAAGGTGAGAGCCAACAACCTAATGATGAACTACGAGCAGCAGGGGACCGGGGACGCCCTGGTCCTGATTCCCTGCTTTCCTCTCAGGTACTCGTGATCGACTTCCAATGCTTCAGCCGCTCTGAGATCAACTCGGCGCGCTGCCGATCGTCGGGTCCGTCCATCACGCTCAGGTCCGCGGGCTCAGCCCGCCAGTACACTCCGGCCGTCCGCGCGTTCACTGCCGGATCATTGGCTGCCCGAGTCGTGAAGTAACCGGAAGCACGATCGACGGACTCCAACCGGATCTCGCCCGTCCCGTCCAGCTGCGGCGCGTTCGGGTCTCGCGGCCGTTCCCCCTGCCAATGGTAGAAGACGCCCGAAGGCTCCTTCCTCTCTTTCGCCGCGTCGCTCCAGTATCTGGCCGAGAGGCTGCCATCCTCCTGCCATGACCGGCCGCTCAGCTCCAGTGCCCCGTCGCGATCTCGCGAGATTCGCAACAGGCTTATGGCGGAAGGCTCCCGCGGGCCGAGCGCCGTCAAGGAGAACTGCCACCACAGGCCCTCGATGCGGGCGAGGCGCCCCTCGTTCTCGATCGCCTTCCGAAGCTGCTGATTGACGACTCTCATCTCGGCAGGGGTCGTCACGTCGCCGTAGCGAACACTGGTGAGGCCGAGGAGATCGCTTGGAAGCTTCGAGCCGTGCGCATGGAGGATGAAGGTCCGGCGCATGCCAAGCACGCCGCCGAACAGGCCTGCCTCGAAGACGACGTTGTCTCGCGGCGAATCCTGACCGGTTCCCGGGGAATCGGAGGCGGTGGGGCTGGCGGTCGTCCAGTCGTCCCTGGCGAACACGAACGCGGCGAAGTCGACTTCATGCGCCAGCTCGACCAGGCGGTCCAGCGTGGTGGTCCCGGGATTGAAGGAGGTCGTCCAGGGCTCGACGTGCGCGACGTCCTCGAGACCGCGCGTCAGCGCCTGCAGCAGCTTCGCCTGCTTTCCCGACGAGCCAAGGAAGATGCGAGGTCTAGCCATCCTTTCCTCCCGAAAGTGACGTCTGGGTGAGCGGGGCTCGGCCCCGGCTCCGCAGAAGCACCCCGCATGCGACCGTATTTTATCGCTGAATCCGGCCGGGTCCACACCCAAAGGTCGAACGAGCTCGCGCCCGCTCGGCGGCGCTGGCCGATCGACCCATATCTATCTCGGGCTCAACCCGCGCCCGTCGCACTGAGGGGCCTGGGCCGCCCTAGTACCGAATGGGAATGAAGTACAGCGTCACGGGAATCCTCAGCGGGCTGTTCGACGCCCCGGCGGACCGCACGGTCACCCCGCCCCAGACCCTGTCGCCGTGCGGCTGCGGGACGTGCGTCAGGTCCACCGAGATCTTCAAGCCGGCCGGCGTCGTCCCCGTCGTGGCCGAGAGGACGAGCCAGGGGACGTCGGTCGCTGCCCGCCAGTGCAGGGAACGGACGGTGCTCGTGATGCGGACCCGCTCGGAGAGAAAGACGCAGTTCCGGGTCGTCCCTGGACGGTAGCAGAAACCGATTAAGCTGTCGCTGAGCGCGAGCTTCGGCCCCGCGGTCAACGCGGCGGGGGTGATCACGGCGGCCAGCGGCGAAGCGGGCGCGGTCGGGCCAGTCGCTTCACTTGTGCATGCGGCGGTCAGACCGCCGAGGCAGAGCGCGAAGCACTGCGTCAGCCGGGACATGGTTCGCCTCCTGGGATGGGCGTGGCGCGAAGGCATCCAGCTCCTCCGCGCTTTCGGGTAAGCTACGCCCGGAGCCTCACCCGGCCCTCATCTCGGCTCCCGCCCCGGCCTTCGGTCGCTCGATCAGGCCCAGCTCATCGACTCAGCACCGCCGCCCGACCCCCAACTGACTCGCGCCGGATGTATGGCACTCCCGACACCGCGGGCTGGTACCGCCGGGCCCGCTCCGGAGCTCCCGCCCGTCCGCCACCGAGCGCCTCCGGCCGAAGGCCGGGCCTGGATCGCTCGATCGAATGTCTGGTCACCCGCTCCGCCTCCTGTACCCACGAGGTGGGCGAAGCAATCTGCACGCAGGTGAGCGAATTCAGCGCCCGTACGAGCAGCGCCTCGACGGCTAGACGGGTCGCCTGCGCGGCGTCCGCGATCGCGCGGCGTCCGCGAGCCTGCAGCGCCCGGCGGTACGAGATGCGCGAAATCCAACGCCGGCGCCGCGGGCGCGCGCGCGACGGCGGAGGCGGCTCCACCGCCTGGAGGCTGCGTGACAGGCCGAGCAGCCCGAGAAGGCGGCCCTCGGTGAGGAACGGCGCGCCCGCCGGCAGCTCCGGGTTCACCCGAGACTCGCTGGCCGAATCGAATCGCAGGCGGCGCCTGGGGAGGACCGTCTGCTTGAGCAAGGACCGCGGTCCCTCCAGGGGGGAAGCGCGTCGACGTACGCCACCCAGTGCTGACCATCGTGGGCGGTGAGCTCCATGACTTCGGTGAGCGGATTGCCGCGCGGAATCAGTACGTCCTGTGACATGGTGCACCATCCCTTCACTGTCGCTTGAGATGAGCGAGAAGTCCTCGAGCCGGCGGTAGTCCCTGTCGAGAGGTCGAACCTTACAGGTACGACAGGGCGCAAGCCCCGGCTATTGGACCTTGGTGTAGCGCTCATGCTCCGCGTGGCTGATCACCTCCCTGGGGACACCCCAACGACCCCAGCTCTTCGTACAGGGCCACGACCGCCCGTACCCCCCGCCGAACATTGCCGAGGTCGATCCATTCGTTCGGCGCGTGGGCGTTCTCACCGGGAAGCCCGAACCCGATGAGGAGTATCTCCGCGTCGAAGTACCGAGTGAGCTCCGGCACGATCGGGATCGTGCCGCCGGTTCCTCCGATGACGGCGTCGTGCCCGAAGGCGGTCGCCAGCGCGCGGCGGGCCGCCGCCACCGCGGCCGTGTCGCTGTCCGCGCTCCACGGGACCCCGCCGTGAAGGCGCCGGAGCTCCATGCTCACCCAGGGAATCGTGAGTCGGGCGAGATGGTCGCGAAGCAGGCGCTCGACCCGGTCCGGCGTCTGGTCGGGCACCAGACGGAAGCTCACCTTCGCCAGCGCGGCCGACGGGATCACCGTCTTCGCCCCTTCGCCGGTGTAGCCGCCGACGATGCCGTTGACCTCGCACGTCGGCCGAAGCCAGATGCGCTCCAGGGGCCCGTAGCCGTCCTCGCCGGTCAGGCCGCCGATACCGATCTCGGACGCGAACAGCCCCTCGTTGAAGGGGAGCCGCGCCATCTCCTGGCGCCGGGTCGGCGATGGCCCCCGGACGTCATCGTAGAAGCCGGGAATCGCGACCCTGCCGTTGGTTTCCAGCAGCGTGGATACGGCCCGCGCCAGGCCCATCGCCGCGTTCGCGACCACCCCGCCGTACTGGCCGGAGTGCAGGTCCGTCGGCGCGGAGCGAGCCGTGATCTCGAAGTAGGCCAGACCGCGCATGGAAGCGAGAATGTTCGGCACGTCCGGCGCGAACATCATCGTGTCGGAGATGACGATGTAGTCGCACGCCAGCCGCGCGTGATGCGTCGCGAGGAAGCCGGGCAGACTGGTGCTCCCGACCTCCTCCTCCCCCTCGATCAGCAGGACGACGTTGACCGGCAGCGCGCCGCGGGCGGTCAGGCACGCCTCGAGCGCCGTGATGTGGATCCAGAGCTGTCCCTTGTCGTCGGCCGCGCCGCGGGCGTACAGCCGCTCGTCCCTCACCGTGCCCACGAACGGCGGCGACGTCCACAGCTCGAGGGGCTCCGGCGGCTGGACGTCGTAATGCCCGTAGATCAGGATGGTCGGCGCCCCGCTCGGGGCGCCGCGCCACTCGGCCACGACGACCGGATGGCCGGGCGTCGCGTGACACTCGGCCGTGAGACCGATGCGCCTCAGCTCGGCCGCGAGCCACTCGGCGCACCGCGCGACGTCGCCGCGGTGCTCGGTCTTGGTGCTGACGCTCGGAATCGCGAGGAACTCGTTCAGTCCCGCGAGGCCGGCCGCCTCGTGGCTCGCGAGCCACTCGAGAGGATCGCCATCCGTCCGGGCGCCGCCGTCGGCCTCGTCGTCGGTCATGCTCACGCCGCCCCCAAGGAGACGGTGAGACCGGCGCCGCTCGAGCGCGCGCGCTCGTAGACCAGCGCGGCGGCCGCCACGTCCTGCAGGGCCGTGCCGGTGCTGTCGAACACGACGATCTCGTCAGGTGAAAGGCGGCCGGGCTTCAGTCCGGAAACGACGTCGGCCAGCTCGGCGCGGACGTCCTCCCGGCGCATGAGGCCGGCCGCGATCGCGTGATGCAGGTCGCCGATGGTCGCGCACTGCTCGAGGACGTCAGCGACGACGGCGCTCGCGGCGAGTAGCTCCGGCTCGATCTCCTGCTTGTCGGGGTTGTCGGCGCCGACCGCGGCGACGAAGGCACCCGCCGCGACGTGCGCCCGGCCCAGCAGCCACCGACGCGCGGGCGTGCACGTCACCCAGATGCTCGTCTCCCGCGCCGCCTCGGCCGGCTCGCCGATAACGCTGACGCTCACGCCCAGCTCGGCCGCCATGTCGCCGGCGAAGCGCGTCGCCCGCTCCGCGTTCAGGTCGAGCGCCATGACGCGCTTCACGCGGCGGACACAGGTCAGCGCGCGAAGCTGGCTCCTGGCCTGCTCGCCGCAGCCGCAGATCGTGACGGTGCCGCCCTCCGGCGCCAGGTACTTCGCCGCGACCGCGGTGGCCGCTGCGGTGCGCAGGCTGGTGATCTCGATCGAGTCCAGCAGGGCCAGCAGCCGCCCGTCCGCGGCGTCGAACAGGGCGATCACGCCTTGAATGGTCGGAAGGCCGTGGCGGTCCGGGTTGCCGGGAAAGTTGGCGTTCACCTTCGCCGCGAAAACCGGCCTGCCGCCTACGGCGTCCAGGAGACCGGCCGACTTGACGTGGAAGCCGCCCCCCTCGACGTGCGCACCGAGGACGCCCGGCGGAATGGTCTCCTTCCGTGCGTGCCTGACGAACGCTCGCTCGACGGCCTCGATGCAGTCGGGCATGCGCAGCACCCGCACCACATCCTCCCGCGGGATAATCAGCGTGCCGTATGTCATGCGGCTGCATCCCCCTTCGCCGCCTGCCTTCGGTGGCGGACCCGTGCGAACTCAGCGAAGCCGCATCAGCACGACGCCGACCACTCCCGCCGCGATGATCACGAGCGGCTCGGGGACCCGCCGCACGCGGATGAGCACCAGTAGCGTTGCGAGCGCGATGCCGACCGTCGCGGCATCGATGATCGCCCGGCGCCCCAGGACCACGACCGCCCCCGCGATCGCTCCCGTGGCCGCCGCCGTGACGCCGTCCACCGCCGCCTTGAGCCGCCGGTTGGCGGTGACCCGGTGGAACGAGGGCGCCGCCAGGACCACCGCAAGGTAGGTCGGCACAAACATGCCGATCGCGGCGATCAGCCCCCCGACTGGCCCCGCGACGAGATAGCCGATGAACGCCACGGTGATCACCACCGGACCCGGCGTGATCATGGAGACCGCTACCGCATCGAGGAACTGGCGCTCGGTGAGCCAGCCGTAGTCGCGGACCACGCCGCCGTGGAGGAAGGGCACGACCGCCAGACCGCTGCCGAAGACCACGATCGCGGCCTTCGCGAAGAAGCCGAGGATCCGCGCCATCGTCTCGCCCGTCGCCGGTCCGTGCAGGCCGGTGACGAGCCACAGCGGGAGCACGGACAAGGCCGTCAGGCCCGGCGCGACGCCCCTCTCGCTCCAGATCCGCCAGGCGAGGACCACGAGCCCGCTCAGCGCCAAGACCCACAGGATCTCGGCCTCGGTCCACGCGACCACGGCCGCATTCACGACCACGACCGCCCAGAGGAGCGGATCACGCCCGATGCTCGAGCGGAGCAGCTTGCTGGTGCCGCGCGCCACAATCGCGATGACCGCGGCCCCGATCCCGTAGAACGCGCCCTGCATCCACGCCAGCTCGCCGAAGCGCAGGTAGAACGCCGACAGAACGAGCACCATGAGGAACGAGGGTCCCACGAACGTCAGCCCCACCAGCGTCGCCCCCAGCACACCCTGGCGCACCCAGCCGAGATAGATGGCGAGCTGCGCCGCCAACGGCCCGGGGGCGAGCTGTGCGAGCGCCAGCCCCTCCTTGTACTCCTCGGCCGTCACCCAGCGCCGCTCCAGCACCAGGTCCCGCTGCATGGCGGCCGTGAGCGCGATCGGGCCCCCGAACCCGAAGGTGCCGAGTCGCAGGAAGTAGCGCGCGAGGGCGCCGAGGGAGACCTGCGCGGCGCGTTCCGCAGGAACGGCTGCCTCAGCGGTCATGCGCCGGCCGCCCGCACCTTCATGTGTCCGAGCGCGGTGTGGAGCGTCCGGGCGAGCTTCGCCGCATCGTCGTTCCCCCAGAAGTGCATGAAGAAAAGCCGGGGCTCCTCGCCGAGCATGTGGCTGTGGAGCGCCGTCACGGCGATGCCGCCGTCCCGCAGCGACCGGATGACCGGGTTGACCTCGTCCGTCGTGAGCACGAAGTCTCCGGTGATCGCGGCCTTCCCGTTCTCCGTCGGCTGGAAGTTGAGCGCCGTTGCGACGCCCATGGCCGGTGGTATCTCCATCCCGCCCATCCGCACTGGATCGGCCCGTGGGACGCTCACCTGGTACACGCCGCCGGTCACCTTCCCGGCGTAGCCGAGTGCGGATGCCAGTCGAGCCGTATCGAGCTCGAAACCCGCTCCATCGGTCGCGGCCGGCGACCCGCTGGGTGTCTTGGTGAGCGCCAACGCAGCTCGCACCGCCTCGGCGATCTTCACCGCATCGGCCCGCGCCTGGATGTGCAGATACATCACGGCCGGCGATTCGCCCTGCAGGTGGTTGTGCAGCGCCGTCGCCTCCACGCCCATGGACTGCAGCTTGCTCATGACCGGGGCGACCTCGCTCTCGAGCAGCACGAGGTCGCCCATGGCCATGGCCTCGCCTCCGCCCGCGGCGGTCGCCTTGAACGCGACCCACGAGCCGAGCGCGAGCGCCGGCTTCACCTCCACGTCGGCGACGGCCACGTGCAGGTCCGCTCTGGGGAAGCTGTACTTCTGCACGTCACCCGGCTGCATCGAGCCCGGCCGGCCGATGGCCCGGTCGACGGCGCGCCAGTCTTGCTTCGGCGACTGCGCTGAGGCCGGCGCGGCTGCGGCAGAGACGAGAAAGCCGAGAAGAACGGCGCGATGGATCGCCACGAACGAAGCCTGCACGGGAACCTCCTCAAGTCTCGAAGCTTGCAGGCCGGGACTCAGCCGGCGTGCCGCTCGTCTACGGTCAGCGCGAACAAGGCCGTCCCCACCAGGCCGATGCCGCCGGCCAGGACGAAGGGCAGCCCGGGCGCCCTATTCCAGAGCAGTCCGCCGATGGTGGCCGCGGGAGCGATGGCCACGCACCGGATGAGATAGTAGAGGCCGACGCCGCGGGCGCGGACATCGGGGCGCACGAAGTCGAGGATGAGCGCCTTCCGGGCGGGCTCCCCGATCTCGCGGAGCCCGCCGACGACGAACGCCAGCAGCAGCGCCGCAAACGAGTGGGCGGCCACCACGGCCAGCGGGAAGCACGAGAAGGCGATGAACGTGGCGACTGACGAACGGCTTCTTCCCCCAGCGGTCGGCCAGTCTGCGACGCCGGGAGCGAGCAGGCCAGCACGGTGGCCGTCTGCACCGCGATCAGCAGTCCGAACGCCGGCGCATCGATGCCGACGACGTTGACGGCGTAGAGCACGAGGAAGACGTCGACCAGACCCGTCGCAGGTGCGGATGAACACGTCCGAGAGCAGCAGCCGCCGCAGGGGACCCGGCAGCGACCGCCAGACCTCCGCGATGCCGGTCGCGTGATGCGGCACGACCGGGTCCAGCCGCATGCGGCGCACGACCAGCAGCGTGGCGCCGGCCAGGGCGATCGAGACCACGAGTCCGACGCGCACCCCCGCCACGACGCCATGGGCCGCGATGAGCCCGCCGCCGATCACCGGCGCCACCAGGATCGGAACCCGGCGGAGAATGGCCTGCACCGAGAAGCCGACCGCGCGGCGCTCGCGCGGCAGGCTGTCGCCCACGACGGCGAACAGCGTCGGGCTCGCCATGCTGGTCCACGCCATCACGAAGACGATCCCGAGGATGACCGTCGGCCACGCCGTCGCCGACGCCACGACGAGGTAGCCTGCCGCGGCCAGGCTCACGAACAGGAGCAGCGCCCGCCGCCGGCCGTGGCGGTCGCCGACCCAGCCGCCGGGGTACTGGTAGAGGCCGTCCAGCAGATCCTCGGTGCTGCCGTACGCGCCGATTGCCACGACCGGCGCGCCGAGCGCCTCGAGGTACTTGGGGAGGAACCGGCGCCAGAGGTTCTCGCCCAGCGCCATGAGGAACATCGCGCCCACCACCGCAGTGGTGTTCCGCTCGAGGCCGAGCGCCGAGGCGACTCGGCTGAGGCGCTCCGGCCGCCCGTGAGCGATCGACTCGGTGCCGGCCACCTCCTGGACGGTGCTCACTGCAGGCTCCGCTGGACCCACGCATACAGTCCGTCGTAGACGCGATGGGTGAAGCCGAGCAGCTCGTGGTCGTCCGGGGTGACGAGTCCCAGCCCGCGGACGATCGCGTCCAGTCCGGGCGACTCGGGCGAGCGGAATTTGTCGTCGTCGAGATCGGCGTCGTGCACCATGGCCCCGATCTCGTGCAGGGCGGGATCGGTCAGGCGGTAGACATGGAGGATGGTCTCGAACGAGCAGCGGCCCTCGTGGTGGCCGAGCTCGACCCCCCGCATGTCGAACGGCGTGCCGCCCAGCGCCTTCGCTCCCTCGGGATCGGGAGCGAACGCGAAGGTGGCCTCGGGATCGACGAACCGCCGGAGGAGCCACGCGCAGGCCGTTCGGTCGATGTGCGGGTGGGGTCTAGTCACCCAAAGCACGGCTGGCTCCCTTCTCGCCCGGCGTGGACCGCCGCGCCTCCAGCTCGGCGATCGCCCCGCTCACGATGTCAGTGGCCGTGGCCCGCCCCGCCGCTCGGAAGTGATCCCGCCGCCGCTCCAGCCGCAGCGCGCGCTCGAGACCCCGAAGCTGCCGCTCGGCGTGCGCCAAGGTCGCGGGCGTCGGCGGACGCCGGCGGCCGCCTCGGCGGCGACCCCGGAGCACCGCGTACCGGATCGCCTCGGCCGAGGCGCCGATCTCGGCGTATCGGGCGTCGGCCTCGCGCCGGAACAGCTCGACCGCCTCGCGGTCCTGGGCCGCGGAAAGGCCCGCGGCCTCCCACACCCACGCCGTGCCGCCCTGCTCCTCGATTTCCTCGGCCAGCCACTCGAAGGCTTCGCGCGTCTTCGCATCCGCCGGCAGCACCCAGACCGAATCGTGGATCAGCACGGCCCCCAGCCGCTTGAGCCGCCGCCAGATGGCGAGGCGGAGTCGGGTGGGCTCACGGGGGAGGCGGGAGGAGAGGAGGATCCAGGGGATCGCGGGCATGAGACTACAGTAACCGTGGTTACAGCTGTCGCAAGCCCCTCCGCCCGGACGACGCCCGCACCCGTGCCGCCCAGGCGATGCTCAAGGGACTTCGCTGACGACGCGCGCCGGACGAGCGGTCACAGCGCCTCGTACCCGTACAGCGACCCGATCCGCACCAGCCGGTACACGAACGCCGGCTGCCCGTTCACCCGCAGGTCCGCCTCCCACACCACCCTCCCGTCCGGGGCGACCTCGGCGACGTGCCCCACCCCACCGTACCCGATCGCTGTGTTCCCGCTCGCGAGCCGCTGCACCGCCCCGACGTAAGGCGTGTAGATCGCCGGCTCGACCACGCGGGTCTCCTGCGGCTGGTGGCGCGTACCGTTGTCGTAGAGCAGCAGGTGGCCGTCGGGCAGGATCCGCGCGTAGTGCTGGGCGCTGAAGCCCTCGAGCGGATCGCCCACGAAGCGACATGCGTTCGGTGGGCCGGGCGGACCCGGGGACTCTCGACCGGACCCGGCGCGGGATGCATCTTAAGGGCGAGCCTTTGACTCGGTGCTTCGTGCGGGCGATCGCCGACGTGGCGCGGCTCGAGTTCTGTCCGAGGCGACCGTGGGGGTGGCACGTGCCAGGGCAAGACAAGGCAGCGAGGATGGCGGCGGAGGAGGCGCGCCAGCTGGCCGAGGAGCGGCGGGCGCTCTCAGAGGAGCTGCGCGCTTCGTCCGAGGCCGCGCGCGAGGACGCCGAAGGGCATCGCACCGTTGCGGAGGGCGATCGCGCTCATGCCGAAGGCGGTCGCACCTATGCCGAGGGCGGTCGGGGCCGGGCCGAGGGCGGTCGCGTTCACGCCGAGGATGATCGGGCCGGGGCCGAGCGCGACCGGACGGATGCAGAAGCGCTGCGGGCGGCCACCGAGCGGGCTCGTCTTGCGGCCGAGGAGGCGCGGATGGCGGCGGAAGATGCGCGGAGCGCCGCCGAGGACGCTCGCGCGGCGGCCGTGGACCAACGCCTGCTGCTCGAGGAGCTGCGGGCCACGATGGCGGCCTACGAGCGGGCCCAGCCGAAGGGTGCGACCCCGCGCCGCGAGCGCTCCGGAGGCGGCGCGACCTGACCCGCGACGCCCTCCTACGCCTTCACCGCCTGTCGCTCAGCTTGAAACGCTTCCATCTCCTCCCGATTCGGCCCGTAGATCCCCGGCGGCGTGCCGCCAGCCAGCCGGCACATCAGCGAGAGCTGTCCGCGGTGGTGGACCAAGTGCAGCAGGATCGCGCCCCACAGGGCGTCGCGGACGGACAGTCGCTCCCCGACGAACCCCACTTCCCGGTCCAGATCCTCGTCCGTGAGGCCCGCGAGCCGCGCCACGGCCTCCTCGTGCACCCGGCGATAACCCGGCGCCAGCAGCCGGACCTCCCTCGGGCGCTGCATGTTCGGCGGCACGTCCTCGAAGCTGACGTTCCCCTTGCTGATGCCCACACTGGTGTAGCCGTCGATCTCGCTCAGATGCCACGCCATCTCGCCGATGGAGCGGCCCTTGGGATCGGGCCGGAAGTCATACTGGTCGGTCGGGAGCGCCTCGAGCAGCCGGATGGTGAGCCGGGCCTCCTGGTCCCAGACCGTGCGGAAACGGTCGATCTCCGTGGTGCGAGCCATGGTGTCCTCGTGGGTGGATCGGGAACTGCCATCGTAGGGCTCTGCATCACGGTAATCAAGCGTGTCCAGCCGTCCCTATACTTCCAGGGATTCCTACCAGGAGGCATCCCATGGCCAAACAGGCACTCACGACCCATCCCCGGGCAGGCGCCCAGCTCGCCTTCGCGCGCATCGCGACCGCGCTCGCGGTCACCAGCATGGGGGCGCTGGCGGTCGGCGCCCTTGCCATCGGCCGGCTCGCGATCAAGCGCGCCGCCGTGCTCGAGGGCCGCATCCGGCGGCTGACGATCGAGGAGCTGGAGGTCGGGCGCCTCCGCGTGCGCGAGCGGATCGACGCGCCCCTGAGCAGCTAGGCTCGGCTGAAGCGACCGATCAGGTGGTCTCGGAGGTCGAGGAGGCGGTGAGGGAGGGGAGCGTCTCGCCGTGACGAGCGGCGGCCATTGCCTCGAGGGATTCGTCTCGGATCCCGAGGATGCCGGTGGAGTATTGTTTCCGTGCCGCGATGCTACCAGGCAGCAGCTAGCGCGGCGTCCGATAGAGCAGCGCCAGCAGGTCTCGCTCCAGCTGGAGCCGCAGCTCGGACTTGATGTCCGTCACCGGCGTGGTGCTGAGACCGAAGATGGGCGTGCGCATCGAGATATCCTCCACCTGAGCTGGACGCGGGCGACCCTGGGCGACTGCCGCCATCCTTTAGTACGTCAGCTCGGGGGAGATGGTCTCACGCCTCATGGCCGTCCCGCCACCGTTCGCAGCACTGACACCTCCCGGTGGCCAGCAGGTCGCGAACGCATTGGGCCACCTTGGCCAGCGGGAACGGCTTCGGCAGCAGCGGGTCGCGGGGCACCCGGTCCTGCTCGTGCTCGCCGTCGCCGGAGGTGAACAGCACCGTCAGCCCGGGCTGCAGCAGCCGCAGCAGCCGGGCCAGGTCCACGCCATCGCTGCCGTTGAGGTGCATGTCGATCACCGCCACGTTCACCGTCGCCCTGGTCCGCACCACGAGCTCGAGCGCCTCGCTCGCCCCGTTGGCGAGCAGCAGCTCGTACGCGTCGCCGGCGAGTGCCCGCGAGATGACCGCCCGGACCAGCGGCTCGTCGTCGACGATCAGGACGAGCGGTCGCGCCCCGTCGGAGAACGTCGGGGAGCGGAACGTGGAGGCGCGCAGTGGTTCCATCGGCGGAGCTCGGGAAGTGGTTGGCTCGACCTCGAAAGTGCCGCCATGGCGGGCAATTGTCGAGTGGGGCTCGGTCAGCGCTCCGCCCCGGCCCCCGCCGCCGTCGAGTCCGCCAGCCTGAGCATCCCCCCGAACTGCCGCAGCTCGGCCAGCCCGATGTCCGAGGTCACCCAGTAGGCGAACTCCGGCGTCGCCCAGTGCAGCACATGGTAGCCCCGCCGCATCAGCGGCGCGGCCACGTCCCGCGGCCCGTCCGCCGGCCAGAGGAAGACGCTGATCACGTGCTGCCGCCGTCCATACACCAGGGCCGCCACCGGCCGGCCGTTCAGGTAGTCGAGTCGCCCGCCGAGCAGCGGATATCCGCGCCCGGCGAAGTCGTGCACCGGCGGCGAGAAGTCGAGCCTGCCGTCGAACCACGGCTTCACGGTGTGCTGGTCGGAGGAGACGACGTCGCTCAGGTGGCCGGGCATGAGGGAGCGCACGTGGCTCGCCAGCACCTCATCGGTCAGAACCGACGAGGCATTGCGCGCCGCGCCGAGCTGCCAGCTGCCGACCGCGACAGCGGCGAACGAGGCGGCGAGCGCGAGCCAGCGCCAGGCGGCGGGCGTGAACGCACGGCGACCGCGGTCGGACACGGACCGCTGGCGCAGCGCCGAGCGCACCCGCGTCCGCAAGGCGTCCGGCGCCTCGAGCCTGGGCAGCTCGGCGAGGATCGCCGTGCGCAGGGCGAGGCGGTCTTCGCGAAACCGCTCGCAGCTTGCGCATCCCGTCAGGTGCGCCTCGAGCTCGGCCGCGTCGCCGGCGGCGAGCTCGCCGTCGAGGTACGCGTCGACCTGGGATTCCACGTCAGGGTGCGTCATCTCATCGCTCCTTGCCGGAGACGGCGAGCGCCGCCTGCAGGCGCTTCCGGGCGCGCGACAGCCGGGACATGACCGTGCCGATGGGCACGTCCACCACGTCACCGATCTCCTTGTAGGACAGCCCTTCGATCTCTCGCAACAGGATGACCTCGCGCAGGTCGGGCGGCAGACGATCGAGCGCCTGGGCCAGCGTCTCGCGCGAGTCGCGTCGCGCCAGCTCCGACCCTGGGTGCTCGCCGGCCGCCGCCTCGCTGTGGATGGTTTCGTCGAACTCCGTCACCGAGGCGTCCGCGCGGTGCCGGCGTCGCCAGGTGAAGGCCGTGTTGCGGACGATGGCGAGGACCCAGGCCCGGCCCTGGCTCGCACCCTCGCCGCGGAAGCCCCCGAAGTATCGGAGCGCACGAAGGAAGGCCTCCTGCACCACGTCGTCGGCGTCGGCGTGGTTCCGCAGCAGCCCGCGCGCCAGTCGGTAGGCGGCGTTCAGGTGCGGCAGCACTACGTCTTCGAATCGCCCCAGCTCGATTTGCTCCAACCGGTCCTCGACTGTGTCGCGGGACAGCCTACCGAGGGGAAGACTCGCCGGACGACGAGTTTATTCCCGGCGGAATAGCCGCGATGGGCATGGAGTCTCCCGCTCGAAGGTTAGCGATGCCACCCCATCTTGAGGATCGAGCATATGAGACAGAGTTCCAAGGCCGCGCTGCTCGTCGGCGCCGTGGCGGCCCTCGCCGCCGCCATCCCGGCCCGCCGCGTCAATCCCGCTCCCGTCGACGCCGAACTGTCCGAGTGGACGATCCGGCTGTCGGCGACGACGGTCCCCGCCGGGCCGGTGGCCTTCACGGTCACGAACGGCGGAAGCATCCCGCACGCCCTCGAGGTCGAAGGCCACGGGACCGAAAAGCAGACCTCCCTGATCCAGCCGGGCACGAGCGCCACGCTGACGCTCGATCTCGCGCCCGGGACCTACGAGATCTATTGCCCCGTCGGCCAGGACTCCCACAAGAAGCTGGGCATGGAGACGCATCTGAAGGTAGTCGGCGCCGGGGGCTCGACGAGCGGATACGGCCCGCGCCGAGAGGCGGCCACCGACTCGGAGACGAGCGCGCCGGCCGGCCCGCCGGCGCAGGAGATCCGGGTGACCGGCGGAGGCCCCGTCATCCAGATCCTCCCCGGCCCATTCCCGTTCCCGGACAGCGCCGGGCCGATCCTCGAGTCGTTCGGCCCGGAGCACGAGGCGCTGGAGGGACAGATCCGGAACGGCCCTTACTCCAACAACGTGGCGCCGATCTCCGGGCGGTTCATCGTCAGCGCGTGGGACAAGGGCGCGGTCCGCGACTCGGTGGACGGGACGGCGGAGTTCACCACCCAGGACGGGGCCAGATGGAAGGCCGTGCTCGACCGCGTGCAGACGACCGACGTGCCGCACCATCCGAAGTTCGGGGGCGTGATTCGGGGGCTCTACTATCACGGCGCGACGGGGGTCCATACGCCCCTGGTGCCCACGATCAACAGCGCCGTGGCGCTCTGGTCCATCGCCCACCTGTTCCGGAACGGTGAGCGCGTGTCGGACAGCGCGTTCGTCCACGTGATGCTGCTGTCGCATACCAGGCGGGCGGGCGACTTTGCCCTGGCGTGCTGGGACTGCTCGAAGAACACGATCGATGAGCTGCAGCTCCAGATCACCCCGGGCCCCGGGCAGCCGAAGTTCGACGCACCGGGCGGATTCCTGTTCGTGAACTGGGAACGGTCGACGTCAAAGCCGGCCGCGGAGTGAGCGAGGGGCGATCACCGGGGAGGACGCGCCTCTCGACTCGGAGAAGTGCAGCCGGCATCTTGAGAGAGTCCGCGAGAGCCGGCCACTTCTCTTCGCGGCGGAGGTCGCATGGTTGCTCCCCGGAATCGCCGTGGTTCAGCATTCTTGCTCCTGCTCGCCGTGCTCGCGTGTGGGCACGCTCCCCGACCGCCCGCTCCCGAGGTCGCTGCCGGTGGCGCGGTACCGGTGTACGAGGAGCCGATGCACCGGCTGGTGTTCCACAACGCCCTGGTTCGGGTACTGGACGTGCGCATACCGTCGGGGGATACCACGGCCTACCATGTTCACGCCGCCCCGATGGTCGGAGTAGCGATCCAGGACGCCCGAATCTGGGCGCAACCGGCGGGGGCGCCGCCGAGCCCGGTCCAGCCTCCTCCGGCGAGCCCGCACGTCTTCGAGAATTGGTCGGCGAGCCTGCCCTACACCCACCGCGTGGCGAACGTGGACACGCTGCCGCTCCATTACGTGGTGGCCGAGTGGCTCGCGCGATCCGGCCCGGAGGCGCCGGCGCTGCCTGACGGGCCGAGCCGCCGTCTCCTCGAGGAGGGGCCGACGGTCCGCGTGTACGAGGTCACCCTGGCGCCGGGGGCGGCGGACGCGCACACCCATGGCGGTCCTGGGCTCACGGTGCTGGGAGCGGCCGGAGTCCTGTCCGAGGAGGAGAGTCCCCAGGCCAGGGGCGGGGCCGGGGCCGGCAGCTGGAGCTGGCGTGAGGCAGCAGGTCGTCATGTGCTCCGCAACAACGGCCCCGGTCGACTCGTCATCTACGAGATCGACTGGCGCTAGGTCTTCCAACCCCAGGCACGCCAATGAGCCACCTCGAGGCCGACAAGGTCTTTGCCGGCACCCTTCCGCAAATGTATCAGGCGCATCTGGTGCCCCTGATCTTCGAGCCCTATGCCGTGGACCTGGTGAAGCGACTCGTGGCGAGGCCTGTCAGTCGGGTGCTCGAGATCGCGGCCGGCACCGGGGTGGTGACGCGCACGCTGGTCTCGCTCCTGCCGGAGAGCGTTTCCCTCGTCGCCTCCGACCTGAACCAGGCGATGCTCGACCAGGCAGCCGCGCTCGGGACCAGCCGGCCGGTCGAGTGGCGCCGGGCGGACGCCATGCATCTGCCCTTCGAGGATGGAGCCTTCGACGCGGTGGTCTGCCAGTTCGGCGTCATGTTCTTCCCCGACAAGGCCAAGGCGTTTGCGGAGGCGCGTCGGGTCCTCCGCTCCGGCGGTCTCCTCCTGTTCAACGTCTGGGATCGGATCGAGGAGAACGAATTCGCGGACGCCGTGACCACGGCGCTCGCAACCCTCTTCCCTGCCGATCCCCCTCGCTTCCTCGCCCGCACTCCGCACGGCTACTCCGACCGGGCGACCATCGAGCGCGATCTCGCCGGCGGCGGGTTCACCGCGCCCAGGTTCACCACCGTTCAGGAGCGCAGTCGGGCCGGCTCCCCGGAGGAGCCGGCGATCGGATTCTGCCAGGGGACCCCGCTCCGGAACGAGATCGAGGCCCGCGACCCCGCGGGGCTCGCCACGGCGACCGCCCGGGCGGCTGACGCCATCGCTCGGCGGTTCGGGCGGGGCGCGGTGGAGGGGAAGATCCAGGCGCACGTGGTGGGCGTCGAAAAGTGATGGCCTGCAGCTGATAGCTCCGGACGAGAGCGCCTTGCCCTCAAATGCGAGGTCGGCATGACGGACGACGAGGAAGTGCGGGGACTGCTGACCGAGATCCGCGACCTGCAGCGACAGCAGGTCGAGGCCTACCGCCGCGTGCTCGAGAACCAGCAGGAAGCGATCGGGATGCAGCGCGAGGCCGTCGCTCGAAGCCGGAGGTACCTGGGCGCGGTGGGGGTCGTGATCGTCCTAGTCCTGATCGTCCTGGTGGTGCTCCTGAACTACGTGCTCCGCTACTACACCTGATCCGCGCGGCGACGCGACCACGTCGCTACGTCCGCACCCGCTGATCCGCCGGCCCGCTGCCAACGAGGATGTCACGCCGCAGCCGGGCGGCCGTCTGCAACACCTGCCCCGGGTAACGGGAGCAGCGCGGCGTGTTGGCTCCGCGCACGCAACCGTTGTAGCGCCGGAGGGCGACGGTGACCGAGCGGCTGCGCACCATATAGAGATGCAGGATCCGGGCGCCGTGGCAGATGTTGGCGTCCACGGTCCGCAGGTCGGCCGAGGCGCAGCCGTAGCTGCCCGCGTGCATCGGCATGACCTGCATGAGGCCGATCGCGCCCTGGCTGCTCACCGCCGCGGAGTCGAGTTGGCGGTTCTCGATCAGCAGCACGGCCGCGAGGAGGCTCGGGCTCATGCGCAGCCGGCCGGCCTCGCGGGTCACGGCCCAGGCCGCCCGCTCCGCGAGCTCGGGGTTTCGGGTGCGCCGGGCGATGGCCCGCGCCAGCGGCGCGTGCGCCAGCCGCGCGGTCACGGCGAACTCGAGGGCGGTGCTGTCGACCTGAGGGCGCGGCGCCGGCGCCGGGGCCGGCTTGCGGGCGGGAGCCTTGGCCGTGCCGGGCTTCTGCCGGATGGCAGGCGCGGTCTTCCCCTTCGCCGTGGGCGCCTGGGCGGAGCTCGGCACGCGAGCGGCCGCCGCCGGCGCCCGTGAGGGCGACGGCATCGGAAGCGGGACCTCGGGCCGCGAGCCTCCAGCGCACGCGGAGCCCGCGATCGCGAGCGCCATGAGCCACGGCGCGGGCAGGCGACAGCCGAGCGGGAACGCCAATGACACTCCTAGAAGAGACGCCAACAGGATCGTCCCTCCCGGCCCGGCCCTCAAGTGTGAGGAAATGGTCGGCGCCTTGAATCGCGACGGTCGGTCGCGAGATGATTTCTCGTGCCACGCCGCAACTGCCGCCGGCGGAGGCAGGAGCGGCCCACGGGAACGGCGGAGTGCATCGGTTCGCACGCGGCGCCGACGCCAGGATCGTTACACAGAATGAGCCAATCATCGCGCCGGAGCGGCGACACCTCGTCGCGCACTGCGGCGGTAACCGCCGCGATGGAATGGGGGTGCTGTGCCTGGCGAAGTGACCGGCCGGCGATCCGCTCGATCTTCGGCGGCTCGGCTAGTCCCGGGCTGTTCCCCGGTCTACATTTTGGAGTACCACGTCGACCGGGCCTGACCCGGCCGACCGGAGCCGCGACATCGAATGGGCGAACCGCGCAGGCCACCTCCGCTCCACGTCGACGACGCGAGCCTCCTTCCTCTTGCGCCGGGGCTCCTGCTGTTTGCCCCGTTCGCCCTGCTTGCCAACGAAGTCAGCTCCCTGCTTCGATATCCGGAGCTCGGCTCGGCCGTGCTCTTCCTGCCCTACGCGGTGCTCACCGCGGCCCTCGTGGCGTCTCCGCGACGCGACTGGCTGTGGTACATCCTGGTCGGCGCGCTGCTGCACGGCGTGGCGCACTGGCCGCAGTGGAGCCTGTCGTGGGTGCTCCTCGCCGACGTGGCCAACATCGCCCGCGCCGTCGTCGCCGCGGTGCTCCTGCGCCGGGCGTTCAGCGGCCCTCCGCGCCTCGACAGCATGCTCGCGCTGTCGCTGTTCGTCGGCGTCGCCGCGATCCTTGCCCCTGCCGTCGGGGCCACCATCGGGGCCGCGAACGTGGTGCTGCACGGCGCGTCGCCGACCTACTGGCGGCCATGGAGCCAATGGTTCGTGTCCAGCGCGTTGACCGCCCTGACGGTGCTGCCGGTGCTCGGCATCGCGGCGGCGGAGGGCGCGCGGTGGCGCCGTGTCCCCTTCGACCGCGGTCGCGGCGCCGAAGCCGTTCTGCTCGCGGTCGCGCTGGCCGTCACCTGCGGGCTCGCGTTTTTCTACCCGGCTGCCGCCGGGTGGGATCACGCCCTGCGGTTCTACGGGCCGCTCCCGGTCCTGATCTGGGCGGCCGTCCGCTTCGGTCCCGCCGGCGCCAGCGTCGCGCTGACCGTGGTTGCCCTGACCGCCATCTGGAGCGCGGATCGCGGCATGGGACCCTTCCTCGGATTGTCGTCCGACGACAACGTGCTCGCACTGCAGGTCTTCATCCTGCTCACGACGCTGCCCGTGCTGTGCCTGGCCGTGGTCGGCAGCGGCAGGCAGAAGGCGGTACAGCTCCACCGCGCCCTGCTGCTGTCGCTCCAGGATCGCGTGGCCATCCTCGACGCTCGGGGGATCGTGCTCGAGGTCAACGACTCGTGGCGGCGGTTCGCGGACACCGCCGGCTCGCGAGCCTTCGACCGGGTGCGGGCGGGGGAGGACTACCTGGAGGCGTGTAGCGACGCGGCCGGGCAGGGGGACCAGGTCGCGGAACAGGCGCTGGCGGGCGTCCAGAGCGTGTTGAGCCGGGCCCGCCGGCGCTATGAGCTGGAGTACGAGCGCGAGGACGACGGCCGGCGCGACTGGTACGCCATGAGCGCCGAGGCGCTGGAGCGCTCCGACGGTGGCGCCGTCGTCACGCTGGCCAACGTCACCGTGCCTCGAAAGGCGCAGGCGGAGCTCGAGGAGCAGCGGGAAGAGCTGCGACACCTCTCACGAGCCGCTCTGCTGGGCGAGCTTTCCGGCGCGCTGGCGCACGAGCTGGGTCAGCCGCTCGCGTCGATCCTCAGCAACGCGCAGGCAGCATTGCGCCTGCTTGGACGGGAGGCGATCGAGCCGGAGGAGCTGGCGCTCGCGCTCGGGGACATCGTGACGGAGGACCGGCGCGCCGGCGAGGTGATCCAGCGCCTGCGCGCCCTCTTCAAGCGCGGGGAGACTCGGCTCCAGCCGGTGGCCGCGGCCGAGCTGGTGCGCGACGTCCTGGACCTGGCCCGCCCCGAGCTGAGCCTCCGGCGGGTCACGGCCACGAGCGCCGTCGAGCCCGACCTTTCCCCCGTCCTCTGCGACCGCGTGCAGGTGCAGCAGGTGCTGCTCAATCTCATCCTCAATGCGTGCGAGGCGATGAGCGAGACGGCGCTGGGCGACCGCTCCTTCCTGCTGACCGCGCGCGCGGAACAGGACCGCGGCGTCCACTTTTCGGTCCGCGATTGTGGCACGGGCATTCCCGCGGCGATCATCGACCGCCTGTTCGAGCCCTTCGTCACGACCAAACCGAATGGGCTGGGTCTCGGGCTCTCCATCTCTCGCACCATCGTGAACGCGCACGGCGGTCGGCTGTGGGCGGAGAACAATCCCGACCGCGGCGCCACCATCCACTTCCTCCTCGTGGACGCGCTCGTGCATGCCGGCGAGCCGCAGGTCTCACCAGGCGCAGGGCTCGGGATGAGCTTGTCGCCCGCGCCGGAGCCGGTGCGGGCCGCGTCCCTCAGAACTTGACCTGCGCCTGGGTGATCAGCTGGCCCCGGCGCGTGCCTGGCGTGCCGATCTTGCGGGAGACGTAGTTCGCCAGCAGTCGCACCTTGCCCCCGCTGAACTCGAAGTTCACCCCGCCGGTGGTAGCCTGATTGCGAAGCGCCTCGCTGATCTCCGATCGCCGGAAGTCCTCCTGCTTCAGGACGAGCTGCACCCAGGGCAGCACGCGGTAGGTGGCCTGGCCGTACCATCCCTTGTCGTCGAGCTCGCCGCCGTCGCGATGCTGTCCGATGTACTCGCCCCGGAAGGCGGCACCCATGTACTCGAGGGTAGCGTCGACGCCGTAGCGCGTGCTGTCCGACTCGTAGGAGGCGACGTTGGCGCCGAGCGTGAGGTAGGCGATCGGCCGCACCGTCGCGCGACCGACCCAGAGCAGGCTCGAGTCGGCGTTCGCGGTGACGTTCTGGCCCTCGCCGTTGAACACGCCGACCGTGAGGGTGCCGGTGGCGCCCAGGGCGTAGTCGGCCATGATGCCGATATCCCGGTTGGGCGCGAGCGAGTCCACGACCGTCGAGCGGTCGGCCGTCTCCACGTCGGCGAGCGACCGGATGAACTCCATGGTGAACGGCGTCTTGAACTGGCCGGCCTGGATGCCGAAGTCGCCGGTCTTGTAGCGGACGTAGGCGTCCTTCAGCGCGACGCTGGCCTTGTTGGTGCCGACGGAGCCGGTGCGAAACTCGCCTTGCACCCGCCAGCTCACATCCTTGAGTGTGCCGTACGCGGTCAGCCGCGCGCGATTGATCGAGCCGGTGAGGCCTACGCCGTCGCGGTAGGTCTCGCGCACCTGGATGTACCCGGTCCAGCGGACACTCGGGCGGGACGGCGGGGCGGCGGGCAGCCGGGGTCTGCGCGAGCACGGGGGCGCCGAGGACGAGCAGGGCCGTCACTGCGAGGGCCAGGCTCGAGGGGCGCATTGAGGATTTCCGCGACGGAAGTTAGGGGATGTTAGGGTACGATAGAGGACAACATGACTTGCGACCGAACGCTTTACAAGTATCATAGGGGTTGATATGGGATTATTGAGTGCGGAACAGGCGGCGGCCCACCTCCACCTCAACGTCAAGCGGATCCAGGCGCTCGCCCGCGCCGGGAAGCTGCCGGGCAGGCGCGTGGGCCGGAAATGGCTGTTCGATGAGCGGGATCTCGACGCCGCTCTCGGCCGCGCGGACCAGGCCGCCAACGGTCTCGACCTGAGCGCCCGCAACCAGCTCCGCGGCCGCATTCTCGCCCTCACGGTCGACGGCCTCATGGCCGAGGTCCGCATCGGCATCGGGGACCAGGAGCTGGTGGCCGTCATCACCCGTCGATCGGTCGAGCGCCTCCGCCTCGCGGTGGGCGAGTCGGTCTACGCCGTCATCAAGTCCACCGAAGTCATGATCGCGAAAGGCACCGCGACGACATGAATGCCCTGCTCCGCCTCACGCTGTTCGCCGTCGGTCTGCCCGCGCTGGCCGTCCGTCCCGCCGACCCCGCGCCTTCCACCCTCACGGTGTTCGCCGCCGTCTCGCTCACCGAGTCCTTCCGGGATCTGGGGCGGACCTTCGAGCAGAAGCACCCGGGAACAAGCGTGCAGTTCAGCTTCGCCGGCTCGCAGCAGCTCGCGCTGCAGCTCGAGCAGGGCGCGCCGGCCGACGTCTTCGCCTCGGCGGATCAGCGCTGGATGGACTACGCCAAAGAGAAGAAGCTGGTCGAGGGCGAGACGCCCGTCTTCGTGCGGAATCGGCTGGTGGTGATCGTACCGCGAACGAATCCCGCGCGGATCGGGCGCCTGCAGGACGTGGCCCGGCGGGGCACCAAGGTCGTCATGGCCGCCGAAGCCGTGCCGGTGGGGAAGTACAGCCGTGAGGCGCTGCAGAAGCTCGCCGCCGCGGACGGCTTCCCGCCCGACTACGACAAGGGCGTGCTGGCCAACGTGGTGTCGCAGGAAGAGAACGTGAAGAGCGTCGTGAGCAAGGTCCAGCTCGGCGAGGCCGACGCGGGCATCGTCTATCAGTCCGATGTCACGCCGGCCGTCGCGCGCTACGTGCGCGCGCTCGAGATCCCGGACGCGTCGAATGTCATCGCCAGCTACCCGATCGCGGTGCTCGCGGACGCGAAGAACGCGGAGGCGGCCCGGGCATTCGTGGACCTCGTGCGCGGGGAGGAAGGCCAGCGCGTCCTGCAGCAGCACGGCTTCCTGCCCGCCGCCGCCGCGGAGCCCGCCGCCGGCCACCCCTGAGCCTCCCGACCATCTTCTCGCCCCGGACCTCGCCCGGCGTCGTGCTGCTGCGCGTCGCCGGCGCACTGCTCGGCGGCCTCTTGGTGGCGCTCCTCGGGCTGCCGCTGGTGAGCCTCGTGGTCCGGGTGCCGCCCGCGGACCTCGTCGCCCGGCTGCACGACCCGATCATCCTCCAGGCCCTTCGTCTGAGCCTCCTCACCAGCCTCGCCGCCATCGCCCTGATCGTGGCCACCGGGACTCCCGGTCGCCTACCTGCTCGCCACCCGCGAGTTCGCCGGCAAGCGCGTCCTCGAGGCGTTCATCGATCTACCGATGGTGCTTCCGCCGACGGTGGCCGGCGTCGCCCTCCTCACCGCGTTCGGCCGGAACGGCCTGGCGGGCCACGCGCTGAGCGCGGCCGGGATCACGCTGCCGTTCACGACCCTCGGCGTGGTCGTCGCGCAGGCGTTCGTGGCGGCGCCGTTCTTCATCGGCGCGGCGCGCGCGGGCTTCGCCGAGGTCGACCGCAAGTATCTCGACGTCGCCGCCACGCTCCGCGCGGCGCCGGGATACGCTTTCATCGCCGTGCTCGCCCCGCTCGCCGCGCCCGCGCTGCTCGCCGGCGCGGCGATGAGCTGGGCCCGGGCGCTGGGTGAGTTCGGCGCGACCATTACCTTCGCCGGCAACATGCCGGGCGTGACCCAGACGATGCCGCTCGCCGTCTATCTGGCGCTCCAGAGCGACCTCGAGGCCGCCGTGGCGCTGTCGGTGCTGCTGCTGATCGTCTCCCTGACCGTGCTGCTCTGCATCCGCTTGAGCCCGTCGCGGCTCGGCGCCCTGGCCTCCCGTGCTCGACGCCCGGCTCGGTAAGCAGCGCGGCACGTTCGCGCTCGACGTGGCGTTCTCTGCCAACGCGGGCAGCACGACCGTGCTGCTCGGTGAGAGCGGCGCCGGGAAGACCTCGGTGCTCAGGCTGCTCGCGGGCCTCGACCGGCTCGACGCTGGATGGCTCGCCGTGGAGGGCGCCCGCTGGGCCGATGCGACCCTTAGGGTCCACGTTCCGCCGTGGCAGCGCGACATCGGCTACGTGGCCCAGGACTACGCGCTCTTTCCCCACCTCTCGGTGTATGACAACGTCGCCTTCGGGCTCCGGGCGGGAGGCTTCCCGCGCCGCCAGATCCAGACGCGGGTCCGCGACGCGCTCGCCCTGGTCGGCATTCCGGAGCTCGCGGCACGGATGCCGAGCCAGTTGTCGGGCGGCCAGCAGCAGCGCGCGGCGGTCGCGCGGGCTCTCGTGCTCGATCCCCGCCTCCTGCTGCTCGACGAGCCGCTCTCGTCGCTGGACCTGCAGACCCGCCGCGCGCTCCGGATCGAGCTTCGGGCGCTGCTCCGGCGGCTCTCCTGCGTCACGGTCTACGTGACCCACAGTCCGGTGGAGGCCCTGGTGCTCGGCGACCGGCTGGTGGTGCTCGACGGGGGACGGGTCGCGCAGGCCGGCTCGCGCGACGACCTGCTGCGCTCGCCGCGTTCGCCGTTCGTGGCCGAGCTGGTGGGCACCAACTTGTTCGTGGGCCGGCCGGTCGAAGGGGCATGGACGCCGTCGGGCGCGATCCGCACGCCGCACGGAACGTACGCCGTGGACGAGGCGAGCGGGTCCGGTGCCACGTATCTCACCGTGAGCCCGCGCGAGATCGTCCTGTTCCGGGCGCGCCCCGACGGCAGCGCGCAGAATGTCTTCCCGGGAACGGTGCAGGAGATCGTGCCCGAGCCGCCCGGCGGCGAGCGGGTTCGGGTGGTGCTCCGGACAAACCCCGTGCTCGTGGCCGAGGTGACGCGGGAGGCGGTCGGCGAGCTCGGGCTGACGGAGGGGACGCCGGTGTTCGCGGCGTTCAAGGCGACGGGCGTGCACGTCTACACCTGATGCCAAAGGTGGGCGGCAGCTTTGCGAGCGTCGTGGCGCCGCTACGGCTTGAGCATCTTGGGATGCTGATAGATCATCAGGTGCGCGTACGGCGTACCGGCGTACATGATCGGCCCGCATCACGATCTTCCGGCAAGAGCCAAGATGGCCGGCCCCAAGGGTATACGTGCGCGTCCCGCCGGGCTGTCGAAATCGGGCGCTCCCGGACGACTACTTGGTGTTCCCGGAGCATCTCCCTATCCCGGAGGATCCCATGAAGTACCTCTGCCTCATCTACGATGACGAGAAGAAGATCGGCACCATGTCGCAGACCGACTCGGACAAGTTCATGGGCGAGTATTTCGCCTTCACGGACGACATCCAGAAGAGCGGCCACATGATCCACGGCGAGGCCCTCCAGCCGGTGCAGACGGCGACCACCGTGCGGAAGCGGAACGGCAAGGTGAGCACGACCGACGGGCCGTTCGCCGAGACCAAGGAGCAGCTGGGCGGGTTCTACCTCATCGAGGCCAAGGACCTGAATGAAGCGATCCAGGTGGCGGCGCGCATTCCCTCGGTGCGCACCGGGAGCGTCGAGGTGCGGCCGGTGGTGGATTTCAGCAAGCCGTAGCGTGGCTCGGCGGCAGGTCGGGGCGTGACCAGCGCATCACCCTCCGACCTCGCCGGCGCCGCGGTCGACGCGGTCTATCGCGCCGAATCGCGACGCGTGCTCGCCACCCTGATCCGCCTGCTCGGCGACTTCGACCTGGCCGAGGAGGCGATGCACGACGCCTTCACGGCGGCGCTCGAGCGCTGGCCGCGGGATGGCGTGCCGGCCAGCCCGCGTGCCTGGCTCGTCTCCACGGGCCGCTTCAAGGCCATCGACGGCCTCCGCCGGCGCGCGCGGTTCGACGCCTCGCTCGGCCGTCTGGCCGAGCAGCTCGATGCCGACACCGCGGACAATGACCTGGGCGCGGAGGGCGGCGTGGAGGATGACCGCCTCCGCCTCGTGTTCACCTGCTGCCATCCGGCGTTGCCGCCCGACGCCCGGATCGCGCTGACCCTGCGCGAGGTTTGCGGACTGACGACCGAGGAGATCGCGCACGCCTTTCTGACCTCCCCGCCCACCGTGGCGCAGCGGATCGTACGCGCCAAGACCAAGATTCGCGACGCCCGCATTCCGTACCAGGTACCCTCCGTCGCCGACCTGCCCGATCGGCTCGACAGCGTGCTGCACGTCATCTATCTCGTCTTCAACGAGGGCTACTCGGCGTCCTCGGGCGCCTCGCTCACGCGCCGGGACCTCTCCGCGGAGGCGATTCGTCTGGGTCGGCTGCTGCTGGAGCTGCTGCCCACGCCGTCGGCCCCGGAAGCCGTGGGACTGCTCGCGCTGATGCTGCTGCACGAGTCGCGGCGCGCGGCCCGCGCCACGGACGACGGAGAGCTGGTGCTGCTGTCCGATCAGGACCGCTCGCGCTGGAACCGGGATCAGATCGCGGAGGGCGCGGCGCTGGCGGAGCGCGCGCTCCGGGCGCGGCCGGTCGGTCCGTACACGGTGCAGGCCGCCATCGCCGCGGTGCACGCGGACGCCGCCAGCGCGGCGGCGACCGACTGGGCCCAGATCGTGGGGCTGTACGACGTGCTGCTCAACGCCGAGCCCTCGCCGGTGGTCGAGCTCAACCGCGCCGCCGCGGTGGCGATGCGGGACGGGCCGTCCGCTGGGCTGGCGCTGATCGACGCCATTCTGGCCCGCGGCGAGCTCCGGGACTACCACCTCGCGCATTCTGCGCGCGCCGATCTGTGCCGCCGCCTGGGGCGCGCGGCCGATGCCCGCGCATCGTACGCGCGGGCGCTGGCGCTGGCCCGGCAGGAGCCGGAGCGGCGGTTCCTAAGCCGGCGCCTCGCCGAGCTGAACGCCGGCATGCCATCGCAGGGGTAGCTGGCGAGGGCCACGCGCTCTGGCGAAAACTCCGAGGCCGTGCCAACTCTAGTCTCAGCCCCACTCGCCGACTCCCACCGGGACTTCCGCATGCACGAGCAGGTCACCCTGCTGCAACCCGACCTGACACCCGGCGAGACCCCACGCCTCTCGGCGCTGCCGCGAGACCTGCTCGAGCAGGTGCGCTCCCGCGTCCGCGTGCTCGCGATCATCCTCGGAATCGGCTTTTCGCTGGATCCCGCGATGTACATCGTCGTGTGGCTGGTCGGCGTCGTCGGCCACATTCCCGTGCACTTCGGCAACCTCGGCTTCGCGGCGGCCGACTTCGGCGTGGCGCTGGCGTCCCTGGGCGTGTGGTGGTTGGCGGGCGAAGGCCGGGTGTCGCCGTCGCGGCTCCACACCATCGGCCTGGTGTACGAGGTCGCGATCTGCTTCGCGCTCGCCCTCACCGCCTACTGGTCGTGGACGCTGGATCTCGGCATCGTGCCGCCGCTCATCTGGGTCCCCACGGTCATCATTCTCTTCCCGCTGATCATGCCGGGTCCGCCGCGCCGGATGCTTGGCGCGGCCGTCGCCGCGGGCCTGATGTCTCCGCTGGCGCTCTGGCTCCTGGACCTATGGGGCAAGGTGACGCCGAGCGTGGACGACTACATCCGGTCGTTCGTCAACTCCGCCTTCGGCGTCGGCTTCGCGTACCTAGGCGCGCGCGTGGTCTATCGGCTGGGTCGCGAGGTCGCGACGGCGCGCGAGCTGGGGAGCTATCGTCTGGAACAGCGCCTGGGCCAAGGCGGCATGGGCGAGGTCTGGCGCGCCCGCCACCGGATGCTGGCGCGCCCGGCTGCCATCAAGCTCATCCGCCCGGCCGCCGACGGCCGCGGGGTGACCGACGAGCTGCAGCGCCGGTTCGAGCAGGAGGCGCAGGCGATCGCCCGGCTCCGTTCTCCCCACACCGTCGAGCTGTTCGACTTCGGCGTGGCGGACAACGGCGCCTTCTACTATGTCATGGAGCTGCTCGACGGCCTCGATGCCGATGCCATGGTGCGACGCTTCGGCCCGCTCCCGCCCGACCGCACGATTCATGTGCTGCGACAGGTCTGTCACTCGCTTGCGGAGGCCCAGGCGTGCGGCCTCGTCCACCGGGACATCAAGCCGGCCAACATCTTCCTGTGCCGCTATGGCGAGGACTACGACTTCGTGAAGGTGCTCGACTTCGGGCTGGTGAAGGCCCTCGACGCACGGGTCGAGCGGCCGGCGGCCGGCCTCACCGCGGAGAACGTCGTCCAGGGAACGCCCGCGTTCATCGCGCCGGAGCAGGCCCTGGGCGATACCGATGTCGACGGCCGGGCGGACATCTACGCCACGGGATGCGTCGCCTACTGGCTCCTGACCGGCCAATACGTCTTCACCGCCGAGACGCCGATGGGCATTGTCATGCACCACGCGAGCACCCGCCCCACACCTCCGTCCGCGCGCACCGACCGGCCGATTCCGCCGGCGCTCGAGCGCCTGATTATGGCCTGCCTGGCCAAGGATCCGTCGGACCGCCCGCAGACCGCGCGTGAGCTATCGCTGAGCCTCGCCGAGCTGGACGGCGCCGCAGCATGGACGGAATCGCAGGCGCGCGAGTGGTGGGCCACTCACCAGCCCGCCTGAATCGCCGTCCCGCTCATCTCCGTGAGCAGGCTCACGGCTCCGCCTCGTCCTTCACCCCAGAATGCACCTCCCTTAAGACCCCGCTCGGAACTGACCGGGTGGCCGTATCATCACTGGAGGACGACATGGGTTTGCTCACCAAGCCGATCAAGACACTGGACGATCTCTTCGTCCACACGTTGCAGGACATCTACTACGCCGAGCAGCAGATCACGAAGGCCCTCCCCAAGATGATCTCGAAGGTGTCGGACCCGACGCTGAAGCAGGCATTCGAGAGCCATCTCACCGAGACCAAGAACCAGATCAAGCGGCTGGAGCAGGTCTTCAAGATGCACGGCCAGGAACCGAAGGCGGTCACCTGCCCCGCGATCGACGGCATCATCACGGAAGCCAACGAGATCCTGGGCGACGCGAAGGACAGCGACGTGCTCGACGCGTCGGCAGCCGCGGCGGCGCAGGCGGTGGAGCACTATGAGATCGCCCGCTACGGCACGTTGATCGCGTGGGCCCGCGAGCTCGGCCGCGACGACTGCGCCAGCGTGCTGGAGCCGACGCTGGCCGAGGAGAAGGCGGCCGACGCCAAGTTGACGGACATCGCGGAGGCGCGGCTCAACCGGCTCGCCACCCAGCGCTAGCACACCACGCCAATCGGGTGGGCCCCGGCGGAGAGGTTACCGCCGGGGCTCCCGCCCACTCGCCTAGCACAGCCGTAGTCGCCCATCCCACGTATGGGATGTATCCTCGTAGGTCTCCCCACGAGGACAGATGTTCCGATCCCGCGTGCCCCCGATCTGCGTCGTACTGCTCGCCGCCTGCGCCCGTGTGCCAGGCGGGCCGGCGCCCGAACGTGCCGTCACGCCGCTCGCCGCCGCCGAATCGTCCTACGCGGCCGTGCGCGACCTGCGCGACCGGATCGATGTGACCCTGGCGGCCGGCGCGCGTGCCACGGCGGACGGGGCGCCACTCGCGGCCGTGGTCCGGCGGTACGATTCGCTTCGCGCGGGCCTCGCGGCCAGGCTCGCCGGCGTGGACTCCGCCGCGCTCGCCGGCGACGACGTGCGGGCACTCGGCGTGATGCGCGCGACCTTCGCACGGGATCTCGGTTCGGTGGCCCTGCCCGCGTCCGTCTCCGGCGCCCCGGACACGACTCGCGCCGACGAGACATCGCCGGACTGCTCCGAGCGCGCGATGGACGCGGCCGCCGCCGCGCTGGATTCGCTGCGATCGCGGATCTACGCGTGCTATGGCTGGGCGCAGTCCCACGTCGGCTTCGGGAGCGACACGCTCGACCGGCTGTCCATCCTCGGCCAGGTGGCGCGCGTGGACGTGGCCGCGCGCCGGCGCGACCTCTTCCTAGCCCTGGGCCCTGTCTGGCGTAGCGTGAACGGCGACGGCTCGTCGCGGAGCCCATACCGCCGGCTCATCGCGCTCGAGGCGCGGTCCCGCGCGGGCGGGGAGTCGCCCACTGCAGCGCAGGCCCGCGGCGCCGGCGTCCCGCCGGATTCCCTCGAGCGCTGGCTGGTCGCGATCCTCGAGACCTGGCGCGAGGCCGCGCCCGATACCCTGCTCGAGCCGTGGGACTGGTACTACGACAACGGGCGCGCCAGCCTGGCGCTGAGCCCCCGCATCTCCCGCCAGCGGCTGGTCGAGCTCAATGCGCAGGTGTGGGGCGCGCTCGGCGTGGACGTGCGCCGGCTGCGGGTGCACTACGATCTCGAGCCCCGGCCGGGGAAGGATCCGGTCGCGTTCACCACGTTCGGCGGCCGCTCGCCGGTCATCGAGCCGTGGGTCTTCGCGACCTATCGCAGCGGCGGCCTCGACAACCTGAACGAGCTGCTGCACGAGACCGGGCACGCGGCGCACCTCGCGGCGATTCGCACGCGACCCGCGTTCCGCGACTGGCCCGACAGCGATCCGTTCACTGAGGCCGTGGCCGACGTCGCCGCGCTCGACGTGTACGAGCCCGCGTGGCAGCAGCGCTGGCTGGGCGACTCGGTGCCGCTCGCGGAGGGGCTGCGCGCGCGATACGGCGGCATCGTGATGGATGTGGCCTGGGCGCTGTTCGAGGTGCAGATGCTCCGCGATCCCGGCGCCGACCCCAACACCGTCTGGACCGCGCTCACCGGCGAGTACCTGCGCATCCGCCCCCACCCCGAGCTGTCCTGGTGGGCGATGCGGGGCCAGCTGGTGGATGCGCCGGGCTACATGATGAACTACGCGGTGGGCGCGATCCTGATCGCCGCGATCCGCGACCGCATCCGGACGCGGCACGGACCGTTCACGACGGGCGATCCGACTTGGTACGGCTGGGTGGCTCCGCGGCTCTACCGGTTCGGCCTCGAGCGAGCCACGCGCGAGGTCGTTGAGGAATTCCTCGGCGGGGCGGTATCGCCAGCCGCGATTCTCGCCGATATGCGCCGGATGCGCGCGCCGGCCGGCGCGGCCGTGGGCGCCGGTCCGTGAGTCACATCGACGTCGTCACGGTGACGCCGAACCCGGCGCTCGACTGGACCCTCAGCGTGCTCCGGTTCACCGCGGGTGCCGTGAACCGGGTCGAGGCGCAGCAGTCGAAGCCCGCCGGCAAGGGCGTCAACGTGGCCGCCGCGCTGGCGCATGCGGGCTACCGGGTGGGGGCGACCGGATGGATGGGCGCTGGAAACGCCGCGGCCTTCGAGACCTTCTTCGCGGAGCGGGGCATCGAGGATCACTTCGTGCGCGTGCCGGGTGAGGCCCGGGTCGGGATCAAGATCGTCGATCCGGCCGCCCAGCAGACGACCGATGTCGACTTCCCCGGCCTCACCCCGCCGCTGGCGGAGCGCTCGCTGCTGATGGAGCGGGTGCTCGGCCTCGCCGCCGCCGGACGCTGGGTCGTGATGGCGGGCAGCCTCCCGCCGGGCGTGGACCCCGGCTTCTACTGCGAGCTCACCACGTTGGTGGCCGGCGCCGGCGCGCGCGTCGTGCTCGATACGAGCGACGAGCCGCTCCGCCGCGCGCTGCGCTCGGAGCCGCATATCCTCAAGCCGAACATCCACGAGCTGGAAAAGCTGGTGGGGCGGCGGCTGCTGACGCGAGACGATATCGTGGCCGCGGCGCGAGGACTGCTCAAGGGTGCGATGGAGCTGGTGACCGTGTCGCTGGGCGCGAAGGGCGCGCTGTTCGTGACGGCCGACCGGGTCGTCGCCGCGACGCCGCCGTCCGTGCCCGTGCGGAGTACCGTCGGCGCGGGCGACGCGTTGCTGGCCGGCATCGTGGCGGGCCGGCTTCGCGGCCTGGCACTCGACGAGCTCGCGCGGCTGGCCAGCGCCTTCGCGCTCGCGGCCATGACCGGTGAAGCAGCGGAGGAGTGGGCCGGACGGGTGGCGGTGACGGACATCCGTTGAGCGGGAACGGAAGCGTCACCGCGTCCGCGGTGCGTATACCATCGCGACTTGCGCCCGCTGGATGAAGAGCAGCAACGGTCCGGGCTCGGGCGTCGTCGGCATGGAGCTCGGGGTCAGGATCAGGCGTCGCATCGATTCGGCCTCCGCCCGTCGGTGGAAACAACTCGGTCTCAGATCGCTTCCATCAGACCGCTTCCACCGGATATAAGACCTCGAGCGGGCTAGAGGTTCCCGGAGCGCCCGCCTCGACGATGTAGCGCTCGAGAAATGCTGCCGGCGGTCCACGTCGGGCGGCTCACTCCAGCGAGCGACGTCCCGCCGCTTCAAGGACGCGGCGCCGCTGTCCCGGCGTGAGCATGTCTCGCTGCACCACCTGTCGCACGATCCGCGCGGCGAACGAATAGCCTCGCGGCTCCGCCACCAGCCAGCGGTGCCACTCCAGCTCGTCGAGCGCCCGCCCGAGCTCATCGGAGGGCAGCTCGAGCGCGCGCTCGAGCACCGCCGGCGCCACGAGATCGCCCAGGACCGCGGCCGAGACCAGGACTCGCTGCGCGGAAGGGCTCAGCCGCCGAAACGCGATCCGGATGGCGGCCACCACGGCGTCCGGGAGGTCGCCGGGCAGGCTCTGGTCCATCGTGCGCAGTGGCTCGGGCCAGGTGCCGGCGATCGTCCCGAGATCGAGCCCGAGGGCGACCGCCCGCAGGAGCTCGATCGCGAACAGCGGAAGCCCGGCGGAGTCGGTGGCCACCCGGCGCACCACGCGGTCGAGCGAGATCGGGTCGTATCCCGGCAGCATGCGCTCGGCCAGGTTGCGGAGGGCCGCTCGGTCCAGCCGGCGGAGCCGGACCACGACGCCCTCCAGATCGCGGCCGATGCGGCTCCGGAGCTCGTCCAGCTCGGGTCGCGGCGGATACAGCGCGGTCACGAGGACGAGCGTGAGCGGCACGGTCCGGAGGTCCCGCAGCATCGAGCCGAGCGCCAGCGCGGAGTCGTGGTCGAGCCACTGGGCGTCGTCCACCGCGAGTACCACCGGCTGCTCGGCGGCCGCCGCGCGCACCGACTCCGCGAGTGCCCGGCCGAGCGGCATGTCCTCGTTCGATCCCGCGCCGGGAAAGCGCTCCGCCCACTCCGGCAACGCGGCCGCAAGCGCCGCCAGTGCCGGCGGCGGGGCCCCCGCGATGCCTTGGGCGTCGATCAGGCCGCCGCGGGCGAGCGCCATCGCGCCGCTCCACGGATCCTCGCGGTCGCCCTCGACCGCACGCGCCGCGCCGACCGCCGTTCCGTCGAGCCGGAGCAGCGCCAGCATCTCGTCGAGCAGGCGGCTCTTGCCGACACCGGGCTCGCCCTCGAGCAGCAGCAGCACCGCCCGTCCCGTCCGGGCGGAGCGCCCGGCCTCGTCCAGCAGCCGGGCCAGCTCCTCCGCCCGGCCGCCGAGCGGCGGGCGGACCACGGCGAGCTCGTCGGGGCTCTCGGTCTGGACGTCGCGCCGCACCCCTCGCTCACGCCGGACCCGCTCGACCATGGCGCGAGTCTCCCCGCCGGGCTCGACTCCGAGCTCGGCCAGCCGGGTGTAGAACCGCTCGGCCAGCTCGAGCGCGCCGGCGCGGTCGCCCGCGAGCGAGCGGGACCGGAGCGCCGCCCGGAGCGCCGCCTCCGACACCGGGTCGATCGCCAGCGCGCGCCCGGCCACCGCCGAGGCATCCTGCGCCCGCCCCGCGCGAGCGAGGTGCTCGGCGCAACGCACCAGCACTTCGACGCTGCGCCCGCGCCAGAGCTCGCGCTCGGTCGCGAGCCAGTCCTCGAACTCGGTGGCATCCGGCACGCCGAAGCCTTCCAGGAACTCGCCGGCCACCAGCTCGGAGGCGGCGCCCCAGTCGCCCGCGGCGGCGAGCTGCTCGAGACGGTCCACGTCGAGCTCGACCATGCCCGGGGCCAGGCCGACCTGCCCGACCGTGACCTCGAGCGCGTCCTGTCCCGCGTGCCGGCGGATCACCCGCAGCGCCTCGCTGAGCGAGTGGCGCGCCGCGGCGTCGGTCCGATCGGCCCACAGGAGGCCGATCAGATGCTCACGACTGCGGGTGTGTCGAGGGGAGCGAGCGAGGTAGACCAGCAGCGCGAGGTGCTTTCGCCACAGCATCTCCGCCGGCGCCGGGGCACCATCGACGGTGACTTCGATCGGCCCGAGCGTCCGGCAGACGATCACCGCGTCGGCTCAGAGTTTCGGGGTGCCGACGATCCGGCAGCTCGACATCTCCCACCGGCCCGCGGCGCGGACGAACTCGGCGCGGAAGAGGAGCTGGCTCGTGCGCGTTCCACCGGCTGACTCGCGCCAGGTGAGCGGAACGCTGAAGTCCATGGTCGCCGCCTCCGGGCCGATGGCCGGCGCGCGATCGATGCGCTCGCCGACCGTGGCGTTCGCTTCGCTCGACCCGAGGATCGCGCTCAGTCGCTTGAGGTTCTCCTCATCGCCCGGCGACCGCGGCTGCCACACGGCGCGGAGCCGGCCCAGGTTGTGGGATTCGAGCGCGCCGTAACATTCGTCCAGGCCGGTCTCCATCCAGTCCGCGGCGCGATCCAGATCCACCCTCGGGCCCTGGGATCCGAGCGGCTCCGGCCGCGGCAGCACGGTGAGCAGGATCGAAGCCGAGGTCTCGTCCGCCCTGGCGGTAATCCTCGCGCTGCCGCGCGCGCGTCCCACGACGGTGCCCGTGCTCTCTTCCACCTCCGCCACGGTCGAATCGCTGCTGGTCCACAGGACCGGAATGCCGGTCAGCTCCCGCCCAGCCGGATCGCGAGCGACCACGTGCAACGCGAGCGATTCCTGCACCGCCATCGGCCGCCCGCCGAGCACCTGCATCGCGGCGACGGCGTTCGGCAGCACCGTCAGCTCCGCGACGGACGACTGGTCGCCGCTCCTCGCGAGCAGCATCGCCGTGCCGGGGGTGTGGCCATGCGTCAGACCGGTGATCGCATCCACCGTGGCGACCTGAGGGTTGCTCGACGCCCAGGTGATCTCAGCGCCGGTGAGGATGTCGTCCTGCGGGCCGAGCGCAACCGCATGGAGCCAGGTCGAATCGCCCGTGCGTATCGGGCGCGGCGCGTCGATCGTGATCGCGGCGACCGCCGGCGCCCGGACGCCCGGCCGCCGCACCGTGATCACCACGCTGTCGCGGCCCGCGCCGTTCGCCGCCACGATCTGGGCGCGGCCGGGGCTGAGCGCGACGACGCGGCCCGTCGCGCGATCCACCCGCGCCACGGTCGAGTCGGTGGAGGACCACGCGACCGCTGCGCCCTCGATGACGCGGCCGCCGGCGTCCCGCACCTCGGCGGTGAGGCGGGTCGCGGCCTCCGGGCGCAGGGCGCGCGTGGGCCGCGGGGCGATCGTGACGGTCGGCACCGGTGCCGTATCGACGCCCGCGGGGGGGCCGGCGTAGGCGGCGGGTCGCGTCGTGTCGCTGCTCGCGGCCGATCCCACTTCGTTCGGGCCGGGCCGAAGCACCGACCACAGTACCCCGGCCGCGACCGCGCTGGCGCCGAGGAGCACCGCGCGATGGCGGGTGCGGCGCGCCCGCCGGCGCGACGGAGGACGCAGCGTGGGCTCGACCGGCGAGGCCGCGCGCTCTGCGGCCACGGCGATACGCACCGATGCACGCGCGCCCTCGCACATGGCGGTGAGGACGACGGAGCCCGGACGGAGCGCGGCCACGTGGCCCTCTCCGGTCACCACCGCGACGTTGACGTCGCTCGAGCTCCAGACGAGGGCGCGTCCCGGAAGCGGGTTGTTCGAGCCGTCGAGTGCCCTCGCGATGAGCGCGAAGCTGCGGCCGACGACCACCGAGGTTGGCGGGTCGGCGATGTCCACGGACGCCACCCGCGCGGGCAGCACGGGGATCACGATGCTCGCGCGCGCGTCGTCGAGGGCCGCGGTGATCCGCACCGTGCCCGGCGCCCGGCCGGCGATGGCGCCCTGCGGCGTCACCGCGGCGATCTCGGTGTCGGCCGAGTGCCAGGTCACGGTGCGATACACCGGCCAGCCGCGCTTGTCGTGCGGCGTCGCCTCCAGGCGGATCTCCTCGCCGACGTGGAGCGGCTCGTTCATCGGTTCGATGACGATGTCGTCCGCGCGCGGCGTGGCGACCTCGACCCGGAGCAGCGCGGTGATGCCCTTGCACGTCGCGGTGACCATCGCGGTGCCCGGCCCCACGGCGGTGGCCAGCCCGCCGTCGGGGTCGATCCGCAGCACGCCGGGGGCGTCGGTCGTCCAGGTAACCGCCCGCGGCGGCAGCCGGGTCCCGTGCTCGCCGCGGATCACGGCCACGAGGCTGAAGCTGTCGCCGGTCTCGAGCCCCGCGGGCGCGGGCATGATCGAGATGCCGCCGATGGGCCTCGCGGCCGAGCTGCCCGCCTGCGACGCCCTGGTTCGCGGGGCGGGGCTGGTGGGCGGGGTGTCCATCAGCAACGTGTCGCCGCCGGCGAGGACATGGGCGATCAGCTCCGCGCGGTTCGGGTCGTCCTCCGCCAGGGGCGCCGCGCCGAGCGCGGCCACGGCGTCCGCCAGGCGCGGCCATCGCTCGGCGGGGTCCTTGGCCAGCATGCGCAGGATGGCCGCCTCCACCTCCGGCGGGCAGTCGGCCCGCAGCGCGCGAATCGGCGGCGGCGTGCGCTCGACGTGCGCCTGCATGACCGTCAGCGTGGAACCGGCGAACGGCGGCGCGCCCGTCACCAGCTCGTACGCCACCGCGCCCAACGCGTACTGATCGGACGCCTCGGACACCTCGGTGCCGCTGCATTGCTCGGGGCTCATGTACGCGGGCGTTCCGACCAGCGCGCCGGTCAGCGTGTGGCTCGGTCGGGCCGCCGCCTTGGCGATGCCGAAGTCGGTGACGACCGCGTTCCCCTCGGAGTCGATGAGGATGTTGGCCGGCTTGATGTCCCGGTGAATGACCTGCGAGCGATGCGCGTACTGCAGGGCCGAGCCCACCTGGTGGATGAGGGAGCGAACCGTCGGCAGCGACAGACGTCCCGCCGCCTGGATCACCTGCTCCAGCGATCGCCCGGGCACGTACCGCATGACGAAGTAGTGCAACCCCTCGGCCTGCCGCACCGAGTACACCGACACGATGTTCGGGTGGTGCAGGTGCGCGATCGTGATCGCCTCGTGCCGGAACCGCTCGACCATGCCCTCGCCGAGCAGCAGGCCCGGCGCCATGACCTTGATCGCCACCTGTCGGTCCAGCGCGATCTCGTGCGCGAGGAACACCGCGGCCATGCCGCCGCGGCCCAGCTCCCGGCCGATCTCGAACTCGCCCAACGTGGCGCGGCGGAGCCGCCCCAGGATGTCGGCCATCGGGGAAGAGTCGTCGCCAGGGGTGGCGAAGAGGTCGATCAGGACGGTGGGTTCGGCGGGAGTGCCGCAGTGCGGGCAGGACAGATCGCTGGCGAGCAGCGGCCGGCTACACGAGGCGCACGCCAGCGACTCGCCCCCGCACTGAGGGCAGTAGCGATCGCCGGTCTCCAAATCGCCGCCGCAGTGCGCACACGTCAGGGTCGCAGCCATGTTCCGCCGGAGTTGAGCCAGATTTTCCCGTACCTATTCTGCAGGCCGGTCGAGCGCCGCGCAACGTGATGCGAATCACAATCGGGCACTTCTTGACATCTACTTGACGTCCCGGGGACAGGTTCCCAGCCGAGTACAAAGATCGATCTCTGTCCCGGAGCGTTTCATGTTGACCCCTCGGCACCGCGCCCTTTTCGAGGCCAGCTACTCGGCCCTGTTGCTTCGCAGTGACCCCGGCGAGCGGAACCAGCCGCCGGCACCCGCCGCTTCCAGCCATGGCCAGGACCACAACGCAATGACAGACAAGGACTTCGAGCCCGGCAACGCCGGGTAAGGCTTCGCCATGGACCACCTGGCCAACGCGGCGTCCCCCGCGGGAACGGGTCTGGGGGCTCTGCCCGCCGGTGCGACGGCGCCTGTGGCGTTCGCCCTCCGTCGGCTCCTGGCGGAGCGCCTGACCGAGGTGCACCTCCCGGTCCTGCACCGCATGCACCAGGATGCACGGATGATGGCGCTGATCGGTGGGGTCAGGACCGAGGCCCAGACGACCGAATACCTGGAGCGGAACCTGAAACACTGGTCGGAGCACGGGTTCGGGATCTGGATCCTGCGGGATCCCGTCACCGGCGACGTCGTCGGCCGAGCGGGGCTCCGCAACCTGACCATCGAGGGCATGGCCGAGGTCGAGCTGACCTACGCGCTCTTCCCGGAATGGTGGGGCCGCGGGCTGGCGACGGACGCGGCCCGGGCGTGCGTGACCATCGGGCGGGACTGGCTGGGCCTGCACTCGGTCGTGGGGCTGGTGCTGCCGGCGAACCTGGTGTCGCAACGGGTGCTGCGGAAAGCGGCGTTGACGCAGGAGCGTGAGGTGATGCACGGTGGCCAGCCGCACCTGCTCTTCCGGACGGACTGACCCGCGCCTACGACTCCACCACGTAGGCCTCCATCGCGAAGTATTCCGCCAGCCCGAGCCGGTCCAGCTCCGCCGCGGTGCCCATGTTGCGGGCTTCGACCCGCTGCCAGAACTCGCGCTCGTCCGGGCCGGGGAACGGCGCCGAGTCCTTCTGGCTCTGGTGCTTGAAGATCGCCTGGATCTTGAGCCGGAGCTCCTCCTGCGAGAGCGGTACCAGCCACGTGGCCTCGGTGACGGGCCATTCCTGCCACGCGCCGCGGTACAGCCATACCTCGGGCCGGCGCCCGCCCGCCGCCACGTGCTCGGCGAGCGCCCGGTCGATGGCCTCCTTGCACATCCGGTGGGTACCGTGTGGGTCGGACAGGTCGCCGGCGACGAAGATCAGGTCGGGTGCGATCTCCTCCAGCAGCGCGCGCACGATCGCCACGTCCGCCGGCCCCACCGGCGCTTTGCTCACCATTCCCGTCTGGTAGAACGGCAGGTTGAGAAACCGGGCGGCGCCGTCCTCGAGCCCGAGAGTGCGGATCCCCGCCACCGCTTCGGTCTCGCGGATGATCCGCTTGGCATCCTGCACCTCGGGGATGTCCACGTCGCCCGGCCGCTTGGACCCGAGGGAGGCGTCCACACGCCGGCCCAGGGCATCCACCGCGCCGGCCTCGATGTGCTCCTCCGAGGCGAGGCGGCGCAGGAAGTCCAGGTGCCGGCGAACGTCGTGGTCGAACACCGCCACGTTGCCGCTGGTCATGTACGCGACCGTGATCTCGTTCTCGTTCTCGACCAGCTTCCGCAGGATCCCGCCCATCGAGATCACGTCGTCGTCCGGATGCGGAGAGAAGCAGATTACCCGCTGATCGCGCGGGAGCTTCGAGCGACCCCGGATCTTGGCGCCGAGCGCGTTGAACACGAGACCGTTGAGCGCGCCGGGTGAGCCGTGCTGCGCCACGAGCGACGACAGGCGGTGCTCGGCGTAGTCGTGCTGGGTGAGCTTGAGGATCGCCTTCCCCGCCTGCTGCGAGAGCCAGACCACCGCGCGCACCGTCAGGGCGGGCGTCCACTCGACGCTGCCCAGCAGCCAGGGCGTCGCCTCGCGGGTGAGTGCCGCGGCGGCGGCCCGGTCGATATAGAACGTGGTGCTCGGGTGGCGCTGCAGGAACGTCGCCGCCACCTCGTAGTCCACCTCGCCCTCGACCGCGCGCCGCACGATCGCCGCCTTGTGCTCTCCCGTGGCGAGGATCAGGATCTCGCGCGCCTCGAGGATCGTGGCCACGCCCATGGTGAGCGCCTCCCGCGGCACGTTCTCCTCGCCGAAGAAGTCGGCGGCCGCGTCCTTCCGCGTGACCAGGTCGAGGGTGATGAGCCGTGTCCGGCTCTCGGCGCCCGACCCGGGCTCGTTGAATCCGATATGGCCGGTCCGCCCGATGCCCAGGAGCTGCAGGTCGATGCCGCCGGCCGCGTGGATCTCCGCCTCGTAGCGCCGCAGCTCGGCGTCCACCTGGTCACGGGGAAGGTCGCCGCGCGGGATCCGCACCTGGTCCCGCGGGATGTCCAGCTGCGAGAACAGGTTCTCCCACATGAACCGGTGGTACGAGTGGATGCTCGCCGGATCCATCGGGTAGTACTCGTCGAGATTGAACGTCAGGACCCGAGCGAAGCTCAGCCCCTCCTCCCGGTGCAGGCGGACCAGCTCGCGGTACACGCCGATCGGTGTGGACCCGGTGGCGAGCCCCAGCACGGCGCGGCCGCCGGCGGCGGCCTTCGCGCGGACGACGTCCGCGATCCGGCCCGCCACGAGGCGGCCGAGATCGTCGGGATCGTCGACGATGATGGTGCGGATATGTTCGGCGGACATGCGTGCCTCAAAGGTATCCGACCGATCCCGCGCGCTACAGCCCCGCCGCCGATCATGGGGCCGTGGGCGGCGTCTTGAAGTCGAGGCCGCACTCTTCGAAGGCGGCGTCAAGCCGGCGAGGTTGCCGCCGGGCCTCGCGGGCCGCACTTTAGTCCCGTCCCCGACATCCCCCATACCAGGCCATCTCGCTATGTCCTCGGTATTTGACCGCCTCCGGCAGGCGCTCGCTCCCGGCATCGTCGTGGAGCGCGAGCTGGCGTCCGGCGGCATGGGGATCGTGTTCGTGGGTCGCGACGTCGACCTCGATCGCCCCATCGCGATCAAGGTGCTCCGACCCGAGCTGGCGACCGCGATCGCGGCCGAGCGCTTCCTGCGGGAGGGGCGCGCCGCGGCCCAGTTGAGCGACGCGCACGTCGTCCGGGTGCATCACGCCGGCATCGCCGATGGGCTCATGTACTTCACCATGGACCTCGTCGGCGGCGAGACGCTGGCGTCGCGTCTTCTCCTCGGCGCGCTCTCGGCTGACGAGACCGCTGCGATGGGTCGAGACATCCTCGAGGCCCTCGCCGCCGCCCACCGACAGCACCTCATCCACCGCGACGTCAAGCCGTCGAACGTCTTCCTCGACGACAGCGGCGCCAAGCTGGGCGACTTCGGGATCGCGCGCGTCCTCGATCCTGACACGCCGACGCTCACCCACTCGGGACAGCTCATCGGCACGCTCGCCTACATGGCGCCCGAGCAACTCCGGGGCGAGCCGGCCACCCAGCGAACCGACATCTATGCCGTGGGAATGGTGCTGTTCGAGGCCTGCATGGGTCGGCGCTGGGCGACGCTGGCGGACCCAGACGGCGTAGACTGGGCGGAGGTGCCCAGAGGTTTCCGCCGGCCGCTCCGAAAGGCGCTCCAGCTCGAGCCGAAGGAGCGGTGGCCGGATGCGCGGAGCTTCGCCGCCGCGCTACCCGGTGGCCGGATGGAGTGGCGGCCCCTCGCGGTCGGCGGCCTCGTGGTCGCGGCGCTGGCGTACCTCGCACTCGCGGCCGCGCGCGAACCCGCGAGTCATCGCGCAGGCGGGCGCGCGGCGCTCAGCGACATGGTCGTATTCCCGTTCGAGACCGTCGGCCTGGCGGACACCTCGGCGGGGCGGGAGCTCACCAGCTCGACCCGGTGGTACTTCGAGCGCCTGCCCGATGTGACGATGCGGCCGACCAAGGCGGCCGGCCGGGCGTGGACCGCCTCGACCGCTTCCGCCGGCGCGTCGCCTGGCGGACCTCACCCGCCGCCTCGGCTCCCGCTATGGGGTGTGGGGCGTGGTGCGCCCGCGCGGGGCGGAGCTGGAAGTCGAGATCAGCGTCGTGAACGGCCGCGGCGAGCCGCTGCTCCAGGCCGTGGTCGCCGGCGACTCCGCCGACCGCAGCTCGCCTGGCCGATCGGGTCGGGGCGCGGGTGATGGGCGTGGTCTCGCCGGGACTCCGGAGCACATACCGGCGCGGCGGGGCCATGATGCACGTCGCGCCGGAAGCGGTGCTCGAGTTCCTCCAGGGCGAGGACGCATTCGCGCGCGACGCGTGGCTCCCTGCCGAGCAGCACTACGCGCGCGCACTCGCGCTCGACTCCACGTTCGTGCTGGCGGCCTGGCGCCTCGGCAATGCGCGCCGGTGGATGCCGCTGCGACGGAATCCCCCGTTCCCACCCGATTTCCTCGCACTGTTCCGCAGCCGCAGCCGACGCCTTGCCGGAGGTGGATCGCCTCCTGGTCGAGGCGCAGTTCGCCCCGTCGGGTGCGCCGCGGTTCGATCGCTACGACGCGGCCAAGCGCGTCGGTCAGGGCGACGCCTACGTCCGGCTGCTCTACGGCGACGAGCTCTTCCACCGTGGCCCGCTGGCGGGCCGGCCACTGGAGGAGGCCGCCACCATGCTCAGCGAAGCCGCGGCCGCCGACCCGACGCTGGCTCCGGCCTGGGAGCACCTCGCCTGGGCGCTCATCCGGCTCGGCCGCCGCGACGAGGCGGCCCGTGCGCTCGACAGCCTCGACCGCACGGCGGGCCGGCCGGAGGAATCGGAGATCTTCCTGCCGCCGTTCCTGCGCCTGGCCTTCACGGCGCGGTTCGATCCCGCGGCGCTCGCCGCGGGCGCGGGGCCCCTGCTCGAGTCTCGCGCGGCGCTGGCGCTCGCCGCCCGCGGCGCGCTCGCCTTCGATCTGCCCGAGTTCGAGCTCGCCTTCGGCGAGCGGCTGACGGCGATGGAGGAGAGCCCGCCCGCACTCCGGGGCAGCGGCCACGTGGCGCAAGGCGTCGCCCTCGTGGCACTCGGCCGCCCCGCTGCCGCGCTGTCGCATCTGGATGCCGCCGCGACACTCCTCGCCGACAGCGCTGAAGCCCGACTCCAGGCCGCCGAATGGCGTGTGCTTCCGCGCGCGCTCGGCGTGCCGGGCTTCTCCGACGAGGAAACGCGGCCCGGGCGCCTGGCACTGGAGGCGTTCGTCGGCTCGTCGCGCGGCTCCCGCGCCTTGTGGGTGCTCGCCTTCGACGCGGTCGCACGACGCGACTCGGCCGCGGCGGCGCGCTGGTCTGAGGCGCTCGCCGCGCACGACACGGTCGCCGGGCCGTTCCGCGTGTTCCTGGACGCTGCCGCGGCCGCGATCGCAGGCGACCCGGGCGAGGCCCTTCGGCTGTCCGAGGCCGCGCTCGGACTGGATTCCGCGGGTCACGCGCCGGATCCCTTCTTCCGCTCCGCGCTGCATCTCCTGCGCGGCGAGTGGGCGGCGGCCATCGGGCAATCGGCGGACGCGGATCGCGCCTGGCTGTGGTACGAGAACACCGACGCCGTCGGGTGGCCGGACGCCGAAGCTCAGCCGGCGGACGTGGACTGGGCGCTCGGCACCTACGCGCGGAGCCGCCGGGCGATGCTGGCCGCCGAGCGCGGGGATCTCGAGACGGCGTGCCCGCTGGTCCGGCGCGTGCTGGAGATCTGGTCGAAACCCGAGCCGCCCATCGCCGCGTTCGCCTCGCGGTTGCGACGCAGCGCCGCCGCGTGCGGGACATGACCGACGACGCGCTGGCGTCGCTCCGCCGGGCGCTGAACGGCGAGTACCGGATCGAGCGCGAGCTCTCGGTGTCCGACGGCATGGTGCGCGTCGTCGCGTGGGATCTGAGCCTCGATCGGCTGGTCGAAATCGCGGCGCTGCCGCCGGCGGCCGCGACCGGGCGGCGGGTAGACGCCTTTCTCGCGGACGCCCGTCTGCTCGCCAAAGTGAACCACCCGAACGTCGTCGCGGTGCACCGCGCGAACAGCCGGAACGGCGTTCCCTACGTCGCCCTCGAGCACCTGGAGGGCGAGACCCTGGCCACCCGCTTGACGCGTGGTCCCCTGAGCACGTCGGAAACGCTCGCGCTCGGGCGGGAGCTCCTGCGCGCCCTGGAGGCGTCGCACGCGGCGGGCGTCGCGCACCCGCGCCTCGGCTGCGACACCGTCCTCCGCCTCGATGATCGAGCCGTGATCGCGGGCCTCAGTGGTGCCCCCGCCGATCGTGCGTCCGTGGCCGCCGATCTCGCGGCCGTAGCCGAGATGCTCTATCAGGCGGTGTCCGGTCACGCGTGGCACCCCGCGGCCACCAGTGCATCGGCAACGTGGCGCCAGGTGCCCGCGCGGCTTCGCCGCCCGCTGCGGCGCGCGTTGAGCGACCGGGCGGACGACCGGTGGCCGGATGCGGCCTCCTTCCGCCGCGCGCTCGAGCGGGTATCCGTCCTCCGGGCGCGCGGCCGCGCAGGCACGGCGGTGGGATACGTCTCTCTGATGGCGCTGGGCGCGGGCGTGTGGGCCGCGGGCAGCGCGGTGCGGCGCTGGTGGGCGCCGCCCGCGATCGGGGGCGCGCCCCGCGAGCTGGCCGTGCTGCCGCTCGAAGTGACCGGTGGGCCGGCGTCGGACGCGCTCGGCCCCGAGATGGCACATCTCATCCAGCTCACGCTCGACGACGTGCCCGGCCTCGAGCTCACGTCGCCGCGGCGCATCCTCCGCTGGTGGGAGCGGCAGGGCCGCGATGTCGGCGGCGCGCAGGCCGACGCGGCGCGCGCGCTCAACGTGCACTGGGTCGCGCATGGTCTCCTTACCCGTCGCGGCGACAGTCTCCGCGCCCGCATCACGCTGTACGATTCCTCCGGCGCCAAGACCCCGCTCCCCGAGGTCCGCGGCTCGGTGCAGGAATTTGGCGCGCTGGGCGAGCAGCTCGCGCTTCACCTTCTCCGGACGGTCGCGCCCGACCTCGAGCCGCTGTACCACCCGCTGCAGGACCTCGCGGGCGTCCCATTCGGCGCGCTCAAGGCCTTCCTCCAGGGCGAGGCGGCCTTCGAGCGGGACGCGTGGGCGTTGGCCGAGCGCGACTATGCGACCGCCGTCGAAGCCGACTCGTCATTTGCCCTCGCCTGGTGGCGGCTCGCCAACGCGAAGCGCTGGCGTCGTCTCCCGTACGAGTTCGACCTCCGGGCGTTCTACGAGCGCGATGGCGCGCGGCTCAGGCCCACTGACCGCGCGGTCGTCCAGGCGCTGCTCGAGCCCGACGTCGAGCGACGACTCGCCATGCTGGACGCCGCGGTGGCAGGTGCCCCGACCGACGCTTACACCCGGTTCCTCTACGCAGAGGAGCTGTGGCACCGCGGGCCGCTCGTCGGCCGCGGCATGGAGACCGCCGCGCGGGTGATGGGCGAGGCGATCGCGCTCGATTCCTCCTTCGCCGAGGCCTACAATCACCTGTTCGCGCTCGACCTGCGGGCCGGGCACCGGGCCGACGCGCGGCGACTCCTCGATCTCCGGCGCCGCGTGTCGCTCCGCCCGGAGCCCGGCGATCCCGACGTGGTGGCGCTGCTCGAGCTGGCCTACGACGAGCGCTTCGTGCCGTGGCTCGGCTGGCTCAAGCGTCGGCTGATCGAGTGGCGCAGCGACTCGGCGCAGCTCGCCGATGTCGCGCGGGTAAGCCGGCTGGGCGCGCCGTGGTTCGATCTCCCCGAGTCCCAGATCGCCCTGAACCGCATCCTCGCGCGCCAGCGATCCGCCACCGATTCCGCCCGCGCGAGCGCGTCAACCGGCGAGGCGCTCGGGCTCATGGTGCTGGGCCGGCCCGGAGCGGCCCTCGCGCGCCTCGACTCCGCCGTGACCCTCTTCCCCCTGGCCGAGACCCGCCTGCAGCGGGCCGAGTGGCGGGTGGTGCCGCGAGTCGTCGGCCTGCCGCTCGCGACCAGCGATGCCGGACGACCTAGCCCGCTCGTCGCGCTGGAGGCGGACAGCGCGCTGGGTGGGCGGCTGCTCTGGACGCTCGCGCTCGGTCGCCTCGCCGAGGGTGACACTGCAGGGTTCGACTCGGTGCGGCGACGGCTCGAAGCCGTCGCGGGCGCCGCGCCGCTTGCGGCCCTCCTCCGCGCCATCAGCGCGGGCGCGCGGGGGCAACCCATCGCCGCGCTCGCGATCTCGGACTCCGTGCGGCCGGTCTTCGCCGTCAATCACCCGCCGGATCCGTTCGCCGGGGCGGTGTTTCATCTGCTCCGAGGCGACTGGTTCATGGCGCGCGGCGATCTGCGGAGCGCCGAGCGCGAATGGCGCTGGCACGAGGGTTCCGACTTCGACGGCTGGCCGTCCGGGCCGCCTCAGGCCGGCGAGATCGAAGCCGCGTTCAGCGTGTACGCGCGGTCGAAGCGCGGCGCCACGCGCCTGGCCTCGGCGATGACGCCCGCGGATACCGTCGCGGCGTGCGCACTGCTCTCGCGCGTCGCCGAGCTCTGGCACGGCGCCGAGCCGGCGATGGCCGACCTGCGCGGCGAGGTGGACCGCCGGAGGGCCGCGTGCCCCCGCTGATCGTCTGTCGCACCCTCGGCCCGATCGAGGTGACCGTCGGCGGTGAGATGGCGCCTGGCGAGCTCCTGTGGCGCAAGCACCTCGCGCTGCTCGTCTACCTCGCCAGATCGGACCGGCGCGGCCGCGCGCGCGAGCATCTTGCCGCGCTGCTCTGGGCCGAGAGCAGCGAGGCCGCGGCCCGCCACAGCCTGAACGAGGCCTTGCGCGTGCTGCGCCGGCACGCGGGCGAGGAGGCGATCGACACGAGCGCGGGCCGGATCCGGCTGATCCCGGGACCGTCGAGGTGGACGTAGATCGGTTCGCCGAGCTGGCGGATCGTCACGAATGGCGGGCCGCCTGCGAGCTGGTGTCGGGCGAGTTTCTCGAGGGCTTCGCCGTGCCCAAGGCCTCCGACTTCGAGGAATGGCTCGCGGCGGAGCGGGCCGTCTGGCGGGCGCGCTCCGTCGAGGTGCTCGTGCACCGCGTCGAGGAGCTGCTCGGCTCGGGGAACGCGCCGGACGCGGCGGCGGTGGCGCGCCGGGCCCTCGCGCTGGATCCCCGCTCGGAGCCGGCGCTTCGCGCCGCGGTCCGGAGCCTCGCGCTGACCGGGGACCGCGCGGGCTCGCTCGAGCTGTACGATCGTTTCGTCGCACGGCTGGCGGATGAGCTCGGCGCGTCGCCCAGCGCCGAGCTCGGCGCGCTGGCCGAGCGGGTGCGCCGGCAGCGGCTGGTCCGTCCGACGGCGCGCTCCGGCGGCGCGTCCATGGACGACGGCGCGAGCTCGCGCCTCCCGCTCGTGGGGCGCGACGTCGAGCTGCGCCGCCTGCTCGACGCGGCGGCCGCCGCGGCCGCGGCCCGTCGTGCCGCGGCATTGGTGATCGTGGGGGACAGCGGGGCTGGGAAGACGCGGCTGGTGGAGGAGCTCCTCGCCCGACTGCGGCTCGACGGCGTTACGGTCGCGGCGGCTCGCGCCATCGAGAGCGATCGCGCTCGAGCCGTGGAGCGGCGCCCTCGCGCTCGCGCGTGGCGGGCTCGCCGAGGTCCCCGGTGTCGCCGCCGCGCCGGGTCCGGCGATCGCCGCCTTCCTCGCTGCGGCGCCGGCGTGGGCCGAGCGTTTTCCCGGCGCCGCCGCGGCCGCGCCGTCACCGTTCCCGCACGCGCTGCGCGAGATCGTGCGCGCGGCGGCCGACGAGGCGCCGGTGGTGCTGGCCGTGGACGACGCCCAGTGGCTCGACCCGGAGTCCGCGGCGACGCTCGTCGGGCCTGCTCCGCGACCTGGCCGCGGCGCCGCTCGGCATCGTCCTCGCGCTGTCGGCCCAGCCGCCGCGGCCGGACCTCGATCAGGTCCGAAGCCACATCGGCCGCGACCTCGCCGGCACGGCGGTCGAGGTCGGCCCGCTCACCGCCGTCGCCCTGCGCGCGCTGGCCGGGCGCCTGCTGCCAACCTACGACGACGTCGAACTCGATCGCGTCGTGCGCCGGGTCGGCACCGACTCGGCGGGGATTCCGCTGATCGCGGTGGAGCTCCTTCGCGCGGTCGCGGCGGGGTTCGACCTGCGCCAGAGCGCCACGGCCTGGCCCGAGCCGTTCAAGACACTGGATCAGTCGTTGCCCGGCGACTTGCCCGACGCGCTCGTCGCGGCCATCCGCATCGGCTTTCGTCGCCTGTCGGCGGACGCCCAACAGGTCCTCGCCGCGGCCGCCGTGCTGGACGAGCGCGTCGCGCCGCCCCGGCTGGCTGCCGCGCTCGGCCTCCCGCTCGAGGCGGTGCACGCGGCGCTCGACGAGCTCGAGTGGACCCACTGGCTCGTAGCCGAGCCGAGGGGCTATGGGTTCGTCGCCCGCCTCGTTCAGCGAGTGATCGAAAGAGATATGCTCACCCCCGGGCAGCGGCGGCGGCTCCTCTCGGCCGACCCGGGGGGTCGAGCGCGACGCGCTTGACCCAGACTTGACCCCCCGGCCGCACCGTGCCTCCACGATCCCATCCCCTCTGGAGGCACGTCCATGCGCTACGCTCTCTTGCTGCTCCTTCTCGCGGTGGCCTGTACCGAGGATGATCCGGTGACCGGCCCGTCGGAGATGTCTTCCGCGATGCAGTCCGCGGTCGCGCCGCCCGCTGGCCTGGTCACCATTCCTGCTGGCGGCGGCACGCTCACGCTCTGGCCTTACACCGGCGCCGACTTCTCGGGCACGGCGCAGGATCCGGTCAACCTCGTGTTCGCTGGGCGTGCGGACCCGCGGGCCATCCGATGCCGCGCTCTTCGCCCTCTCCGGCGACCGCTCGGCGGCGGGGTTGCCGAGCGTTCCGCCGTTCAATTGCAGGTGGACCGACGCCATCGGCGACCTCCAGACCGGCTACAGCACCGCGAGCGGATGGGTGGGCAGCGCCGTCCAGCTCGCCTGCGGCGACTTCGGACCCATCCGCATCCACGTCCGGCTGTTCGAGGCTGGCGCTCTCACGCTGGGTAATGCGCACTTCGAGCTGCTGATCCCGGGCACAACGGACCATCAGGTGCTGAGCTGGGAGCTCGCCGAGCAACTGGTCACGGTGGACATGGTGCGGAGCGGTTTGCTGGCCGCGGCGCCCGGCTCGACGGCCCCGATCAATGCCGCTCCCGGGTTCCGCCAGATCCCCGCGGAGATCTACAACCCGCTTCCGACCGAGCTGAAAGCGGCGATCGGCGGGCCGCTGGGCAGCGTCGTCGCCCCGGTGGACATCGCCACCGACGGCAGCGCCACGCGGTTCGACCTGGGCGCGGCCGCGCCGGCGGCGGGCGGCACCGAGCAGCAGTTCGTCATCATGTTCGACCAGATCATTCCGCGTCCGTTCTGCGCCAACGGACCGGCCGACTTCCTCCGTGTCCAGGGACCGGTGGAGCTGCACAAGACGGTGCGCATCGACCCGGCCGGCGCGCTCACGAGCGAATTCTTCGCCAGCGGCCGCCTGCGGCTCACGCCCGTGGATCCGCGCACGGGGACGCCCAGCGGCGAGCCGTACGAGGCCGAGGTGAAGGACCATCAGGTCACTCGGTTCGACGACGGCGGCGGGCAGGTGAACGGGGTCGCGACCCAGATGGAGCTGCCGCAGAGCGTCGCGGGGCGCGGCAGGAAATCGGTGCGGCTCAAGGTCGGGGCCGGGTCGGTGACGCTGTACGATCAGGACATCGACTGCCATCCGTGACCGCTGAAGAAGGCGGAGACGCGCCTGTAACGCGTCGTGCACGGCGGCTTGACGGGGTTCCGGGCGGTTCCTACTGTAGTCGTGCTCCTCCCGGACCTGTACTTTGCCACGGGTCGTCCCCTCGCGACGCCGCTGCTGACGCCACGCCGGACCCGTTATCACCCAGTCGTGGGAGCAATAGCCACATCCGTCACGTCCTCGAGCTGCTGGGCGTCGCCGTCTTCGCCATCAGCGGCGCCCTCGCCGCGGGCCGCAAGCGTCTCGACTGGCTCGGCGTGGCGGTCATCGCCGTGGTCACGGCGATCGGCGGCGGCACCCTGCGCGACCTCCTCCTCGAGCGCCACCCGATCTTCTGGATCGCGAATCCGACCTACCTCGTCGTCTGCCTCGGGGCGACGGTGCTGACCCTGATCTACATCCGTCTCCGCATCCCGGCCTTCCGCGCGCTGTTCGTCGCGGACGCGCTGGGCCTCGCGTTCTTCACCATCGGCGGCACCCAGATCGCCCAGCAGGCGGGGCTCTCTGGTCTGCTCGCCGCGCTCATGGGCGTGATCACGGGGGTGGCGGGGGGCGTGGTGCGCGACGTGCTTCTCGCCGAAATCCCGCTCATTCTCCGCCGGGGCCAGCTCTACGCCAGCGCTGCCATCGCGGGCGCGGTGTTCTATCTCGTGCTCGAGCGGCTCGGGCTCCCGCGCGACCCCGCGTCGCTGATCGGTATGGCGGCCATCGCGGCGAATCCGCTTCGCGGCAATCGTCTGGCGGCTGGAGCTGCCGGTGCTGACGCTCGAAGAGGAGGACGAATCGGGGGTACGGAAGTTCGAGTCGCCCTGACGGAAGCTTGAGTCGCGCGGAACGACCGAAGGGGATCAGACCGGAGCACTGTCGGCTTGTGCGGAGGTCTGGTCCCCTTCGGTCGTTCCGGGCGACGGTGCGACAGGACCGGGCGACCTACGGCGCCACGTAGATCTCTCCGCCCCGCTCCCGGAACTCCGCCGACTTGGCCGCCATCTCCGCCGCGTAGTCCCGCACGTCCTGCGTGATCTTCATCGAGCAGAACTTGGGCCCGCACATCGAGCAGAAGTGCGCCACCTTGGCGCCTTCGGCGGGGAGCGTCTCGTCGTGGAAGGCGCGCGCCGTCACCGGGTCGAGCGCCAGGTTGAACTGGTCCTCCCAGCGGAACTCGAACCGGGCCTTGCTGAGCGCGTCGTCCCACTCGCGCGCCCCCGGGTGTCCCTTGGCCAGGTCGGCGGCGTGCGCCGCGATCTTGTACGCGATCACGCCGGCCTTCACGTCGTCCCGGTCGGGCAGCCCGAGGTGCTCCTTCGGCGTCACGTAGCACAGCATGGCCGTGCCGTACCAGCCGATCATCGCGGCGCCGATGGCGCTGGTGATGTGGTCGTAGCCCGGCGCGATGTCGGTGGTCAGCGGCCCAAGGGTGTAGAACGGCGCCTCGCCGCACCACTCGAGCTGCTTGTCCATGTTCTCCTTGATGAGGTGCATCGGGATGTGCCCGGGGCCCTCGTTCATCACCTGCACCCCGTGCGCCCAGGCGACGCGGTTGAGCTCGCCCTGGGTCCGCAGCTCGGCGAACTGCGCCTCGTCGTTGGCGTCGGCGATGCTGCCGGGCCGGAGCCCGTCGCCCAGGGAGAAGGAGACGTCGTACGCCGCCATGATCTCGCAGATCTCGGCGAAGCGGGTGTAGAGGAAGCTCTCCTGGTGGTGCGCGAGGCACCACTTGGCCATGATCGAGCCGCCGCGGCACACGATGCCGGTCACCCGGTTGGCGGTGAGCGGCACGTAGCGCAGCAGGACGCCGGCGTGCACGGTGAAGTAGTCCACCCCCTGCTCCGCCTGCTCGATCAGCGTGTCGCGGTAGACCTCCCAGGTCAGGTCCTCGGCGACGCCGCCGACCTTCTCCAGCGCCTGGTAGATCGGCACCGTCCCGATCGGCACGGCCGAGTTCCGGACGATCCACTCGCGGGTCTCGTGGATGTCCGCGCCGGTCGACAGGTCCATGACCGTGTCGGCGCCCCACAGCGTCGCCCAGCGCAGCTTCTCGACCTCGTCGTCGATGGACGAGCGCACGGCCGAGTTGCCGATGTTGGCGTTGATCTTCACGTGAAAGGCGCGGCCGATGATCATCGGCTCGAGCTCGGGGTGGTTGATGTTGGCCGGGATGATGGCCCGCCCGCGGGCGACCTCGCTCCGGACCAGCTCCGCCGGCAGCCCCTCGCGCAGCGCGACGAACTCCATCTCCTCGGTGATCTCTCCCCGCCGGGCGAACTGGAGCTGGGTGATCCCGCCGGTGCCGCGGAGCACCGGGCGGCGAAGGCCTTCCGGCACGATCGTCGGATCCCCGCCGGTGCGGCGGCCGGTGTCCTCGACTGCGCGGGCCAGGATCCATGGCCGGCGCAGGGGCGGAAGGCCGCCGCGGACGTCGTGTCCCTGCGGCCCGGTGGCGTCGTAGACCCGGAGCGGCGGCTCGCCGCCGGCGAGCGCGATCTCACGCATCGGCACGCGGATGCCGCGCGGACCGTCGAGGTGGACCTTGGTGGAGTTCGGGAATGCGTCCGCGTAGCGGTCGCCGGCGGGCGGCGTGGGCGTCGGGGCGCGCTTCGGGCGGGGACGGGCAGTGCGGGTGGCCATCGCTGTCGCTCCAAGGATCGGGCGATGGAGACGCAACGCTGGCGCGAGGTGCTCGCGGGCGCCGCGCTCCCTTCGCCGGTATCAGCCGGATCAGGTTCCAAGGGTGACGTCTCAATCCGTCGGCGCGCGTGCGTCGAGGATGCCCCTGGCGGCATCCGGAAGTGTAAGCGTGCCCCGGCCTGGAGTCACGTCGGCCAGGGGTGTCCACGGCTGCGGCGGGGGTGGAGCTCGCTCCGGTCGCTGCAGTGCCGTCGCATTCGGGCATCGCGATGGGTCAGGGCACTGACGCTCTCTCCGCGAGCCCCACCCCCGCCTTCACCCACCGATCGCGTACCCGTCGACTCTGACCGCCGACTATCCGACCGCCTGACCGCCTGACCGCCCGACCGCCCTGGGAGCCGACGACGGAACCGTCGGACGGCCGGAGCGCGTCCGACATTTTCGTCATACTTTGCTCAGGGTTGCTGAGGCGATGGCCTCTTTGTCGCGCGCAACCACCGGCACCGTGTTGACAAGCCCGGCGGCGGGCACTAGCCTACTGTATGATTATGCGTTCCGTCGCATCCACCCGGTCCCCCCATGCCGTCCTGTCGCCGCTCGCCGGCGCCCAGGCCTGTTGTTGTATGCGGAGTGTGCCCCCCGACCGGACGACCTGACGGCTCGAAGTTCACGCGCAGCAATGTGAAGCCCGCAGGCAACGTCCTGCGGGCTTTTTCGTTTTCAGGCCCTGGAGAGTGACGCCCATGCTGATGCAGGGAACGCCCGCGATCGCCGAGATCGCCGACGCGTCCACGCCCGAGGAGATCGTGGCCTGGACCCTCCGCCGGTTCGCGGGTCAGAGCCTCGCCGTGTCTACCTCCTTCGGCATGGAGGGGTGCGCGCTGATCGACATGGTGGCGCGCCACGACGTGCCGCTCCCGGTGATCTACCTCGACACGATGTTCTTCTTCCCGGAGACGTACGCGCTCCGTGACCGCATGATCGCGCGCTATCCCCGGCTCCGGTTCGAGAACCGTGGCACCACGCTCACGCCCGAAGCGCAGGCGGAGCGGTTCGGCCCCGAGCTCTGGCGCCGGGACCCCGACCGGTGCTGCGCGCTCCGCAAGGTCGAGCCGATGCGGCAGGCGCTGGCGGGCGTGGACGTGTGGATCACCGGCCTGATGCGGAGCCAGGGCGGCGAGCGCGCCACGCTGCGCGAGCTCCAGTGGAACGAGACCTACCGGCTGGTGCAGGTGAATCCGCTCGCCGGCTGGGACCGGCGCCGCGTGTGGGACTACGTGCTCGCGCACGACGTGCCCTACAACGAGCTGCACGAGCGCGGCTACCCGACGCTTGGCTGCACCCATTGCACCGTGGCGGTGGCCGACACCGGCCCCCGCGACTACACCCGCGCCGGGCGCTGGGCGGGGACCGACAAGACCGAGTGCGGGCTGCACCCCGACTCGTCACGATCCTTCGCGCGAAAGGCGTGAGCCACCGATGACCGGCAAACCGGAATCCAAGGTCGAAGTCGCCAAGCGCCAGGGGCGGCACCTGCGAGGTACCATCGGCGAGGTGCTGGCCTCGGAGCGGACGCACTTCGGCCACGACGACGTGGCGCTGCTCAAGTTCCACGGCACCTATCAGCAGGACGACCGCGACGCGCGGAAGGCGCTCGAGGCGGCGGGCCTCGAGAAGGCGTACTCGTTCATGGTCCGCGTGGCCGTCCCCGCGGGCGCCGTCACCGGCCCCCAGTACCTCGAGCTCGAGCGGCTGGCCGACGAGCACGGCAACGGCACGCTTCGCGTCACCACCCGGCAGGGCTTCCAGTTCCACGGCGTCCTGAAGGGCGACCTCAAGCCGACCATCGCCGGCGTCAACCAGGCGCTGCTCACCACGATCTCCGCCTGCGGCGACGTCCAGCGCAACGTGATGGGCTGCTCGGCGCCGCTCGGCGACGCCGATCACGCGGCCGTGAGGCAGGTGGCGGAGGCGATGGCGCGCGAGCTGCGGCCGGCCACCCACGCGTACCACGAGATCTGGCTCGACGGCGAGAAGCAGGTCTCGACCGAGCAGGAGGAGCCGTTCTACCGCGATCAGTACCTGCCGCGGAAGTTCAAGACGGCGGTCGGGCTCTCGACCGACAACTGCGTGGATATCTGGACCCAGGACGTCGGGCTGCTCGCCATCGTGCGGGACGGCCGGATCACCGGCTTCAACCTGCTGGTGGGCGGCGGCCTGGGGATGACCCATCACAAGGCCGACACCACCGCGCGCCTGGCCGAGCCGCTCGGCTTCGTCGCGACCGAGCATGGCGTCGAGGCCGTGCGCATCGTGGCCGCGATCTTCCGCGATCACGGCAACCGGAGCGACCGGCGCCACGCGCGGCTCAAGTACCTGCTGGCCGAGTGGGGCACGCCGCGCTTCCGCGAGGAGTTCCAGCGGCGCGCGTCGTTCCCGCTCGCGCCCGCGGTGGCGCTTCCCCCGCTGCCCTTCCACGACCACCTGGGCCGCCACCGACAGCACGACGGACGCTGGTTCTACGGCGTGTTCGTCCAGAGCGGGCGGATCGTGGACACCGAGGGCCACCGGCTCAAGACCGCGCTCCACGAGATCGTCACCCGGCTCCGTCCCGGCATCCGGCTCACCGCGCAGCAGAACCTCCTGCTCACCGATCTCGACGCCGACGCCATCGAGACGGTCGAGCGGATTCTGCAGGCCCATGGGGTCGCGCTGCCGACCCAGCTTTCGGCGGCGCGCCGCTTCTCGATGGCCTGCCCGGCCCTCCCCACCTGCGGTCTCGCGGTGGCGGAATCGGAGCGCGCCATTCCGGCGCTGCTCGACCAGTTCGAGGCCGAGCTCACGCAGCTCGGGCTGCGCGATGCACCGATCACCATCCGGATGACCGGCTGCCCCAACGGCTGCGCGCGGCCCTACACCGCCGATCTCGCCTTCGTGGGCCGTTCGGTCGGGCTCTACAACGTCTACGTCGGCGGAGGCCTGGCCGGCGACCGTCTGGTGGATCTCTATCGTGCCGACGTGTCGACCGAGGAGCTGCTCGACACCGTTCGTCCGCTGCTCCAGCGCTGGGCGGCCGAGCGTGTGGGCGACGAAGGGCTGGGCGACTTCTACCAGCGGCTCATGGGCCTCCGGGCCACCCGCACCGTCGTCACCGGGCGCGAGCTGCCGACGATCGACCTGGTGCCGCTCGAGGTGAGCCGGTGACCGGCCGGGCACTGGTCCTGGCGGCGCACGGATCGCGGCGCGATCCCGCCGCGAACGCGCTGGTCCGCCGGCTCGCGGAGTCGCTTCGCGCCCGCCGGCTGTTCCACGAGGTGGCGGTGGCCTTCCACCAGGGCGAGCCGGGATTCGACGCGGTGCTCGACGAGCTGACCGCCGACGAAGTCACCGTCGTCCCGCTGCTCACCAGCGCCGGTCACTACAGCGAGGTGGTTCTGCCCGAGGCGCTCGCCAGGAACCGCCGGTTCGCCGATGTGCGGCTCCGGCAGACGCCGCCGGTCGGCACCCACGCGGGCGTGGCGCCCCTCGTCGCCCGCCGGGTCACCGAGCTGCTCCGCGGGGAGGCCGCCGCGCGCGATGCCGTGGCGCTCGTCCTCGTCGGACACGGGACGAAGCGCCACCCGCAGAGTCGCGCGGCCACCGAGCAGCTCGCCGAGACGCTTCGGCGCCGTCGCGTCGCGGGAGAGGTCGTGGCCGCGTTCCTCGACGATGATCCGCCGCTCGAGGAGGCCCTCGCCCGGGTGCGTCTCGGCACCGTGCTGGTGCTGCCGTTTCTCATCGGTGGCGGCGCCCACGTACTCGAGGACATCCCCCGCCGGCTCGGCCTCCCTGAGGACGGGGATCCGCGCCGCGGCCGGGTGGCCGGCCGGCTCGTGCTCGTCGACGACGCGGTCGGCTCGTATCCCGGACTCGAGGACATCGTGCTGGACCTGGCGCGGCGACACACACCGCCGCCCGCGCCACGGTTCCGGCCCCGGATGATGGTGGGCGCGCGGAAGGAGCCGGGCCCCGTCCATCTGGTCGGCGGCGGACCCGGCGACCCGGGGCTCATCACCTCGCGCGGGCTGGAGCTGCTGCGCGCGGCCGATGTCGTGGTGCACGACCGGCTGATCGGCCCGGAGCTGCTCCGCGAGGCCAGGGTCGACGCGGAGCTGATCGATGTCGGCAAGGGTCCGGGCCACGCCCCGTACAGCCAGCGGGAGATCAACGCCCTGCTGGTGGGCCGCGCGAGGCTCGGCCGCACGGTGGTCCGGCTCAAGGGCGGCGATCCGTTCGTGTTCGGGCGCGGAAGCGAGGAGGCGGCGGCGTGTCGCGAGGCGGGGATACCGGTCTACATCGTGCCTGGGGTGACCAGCGCGATCGCCGCGCCGGCGGCCGCCGGCATCCCAGTGACCGCGCGCGGCCTGGCGCGCTCGTTCGCCGTGGTCACCGCCCATACGGCGGGTGCCGACGGCGAAACGCCCGACCTTCGGGCCCTCGCGGGAGTGGACACGCTCGTGATCCTGATGGGCCGCGCCGGCCTGAGCGCCATCGCCGAGCAGCTCGTGGCCGCGGGTCGCGATCCCGCCACGCCGGCCGCGTGCATCCAGAGCGCCACCACCCCCGAGCAGCGGATCACCCGCGCGACCCTCGCCACGATCGCCGAGGCGGCGGACCGCGACGGGCTGGAGAATCCGGTGGTGACGGTGATCGGAGCGGTCGCGGCGCTCGCCGACACCGAGATCGCGGCGGTGGGCGGGGCGCCGACGGACCAGATACACGGCGTCACGACCGTCATTGTAGCATAGAGCTGCTAGCCGATCGCCACCGAAGACTCGGGGACCAGCTCGGTCGCCTGGCGCGACTGCTGGTTCATGACGCCGGCGGGTAGCGGTCCGAGATCGTCCTCGACGGCCCGGCACCAGTGCTGCAGCGCGACGAAGATTCTGCCGGTGACTGTCGAGAACTGCTCAGCCCGATGGCACAGGCCGATCAGGTGGTCGAGGTGCTGGCGGAGCGCGTCGAGCAGCTCGCCCAGGGCCCACAGGGTCTCGCGCTGGTCCGGCGTCAGATTGGACGCGACGCTCTCGACCAGCCGACGCTCCTGATCGAGCCGCGCGGCGAACGTCGTCTGCAAGTACTGCAGCGCATGCCAGCGCGCCCAGGGTCCGGCGTCCGGCGGCTCCGCCCGCATCAGCACCGTCATGATCTCCTCGGTCCATTGCCGGTGCTCGCGCGCGAGCACCGGACGCAAACGGTCGGCAGTCATGTGGCCGAGCTCCTCCGGCCGAGCGCGCGGTACACGGGACAGTGTCCTGTGAGCGCGGTGCCCAGCGGTATCAGGCCGACCAGTGCCAGGTATCTCCACGGCGACGCGAGGGCGCCGTACAGCCCCAGGATCATCACCCCCGCGAGCAGGCGGAGCACCCGCTCGGGCGTGGCGAGATTGCGTACCATGTTGCCTCCGTTCGATGCGGCAGGCCGCATCAAAGTGGCACGGTGAGGATGGCACATGGCGCGGTGTGTGCCAGCCGCCGGGCCGTGCTCCCGGCGTCGATGATGCCCGGCGGGCCGCCGCGGTGGCAACCGATCACGAGAACGTCGGGGCGATGCTGGTCCACGGCCGCGAGGATCTCCTCCACCGGCCGGCCCTGCCGCACCTGCAGCTCCCGCTGGACGGTGGCCCGCGCCTCTTCCGCCAGGCTGATGGTTCGGCCGGCGGGAGCGACAGCGGCCAGGTGCGGCGGCTCGTTGGCCCGCGTCGGCTCCACCGTCACCACCTGCAGGTCGGCGCCGGTTTGCCGGGCGAAGTCCACTGCTGTGAGCAGGACCGCCTTCCCGCGGTCGGTCCCGTCGACCGCCGCCAGGATTTTCCGAGGCAGCTCACCTTCGCCTGGGACGAACAGGCACGGCAGCTGACTCCGTCGCGCCACCGCGTCGGCCGTATCTCCCACGACCAGCCGTGCCATGAGCGACCGCGACTTGCGGCCGAGCACCAGGAGGTTGGCGCCGTGGCGCTCGGCGAAGTGTCCGATCTCCACACCGGGGAGTCCGTAGGTCACGGCGTACGAGATCCTCGGGGCATGCTCGATCGCGGGGAGGTCGGCCTCCACCCACTCCTGCAGCCGGTCGACGCTGTTGTCTGCAGTGTCGTCCGGCGCCGGCTCGACCGACGGGATCCCTGACACCACCGCCGCCGTGGCCGGTACCGCACGCATGACGGTGACGCGCGCCCTCGTGCCGACCGCGAGCGCAACGGCGGCCCGCACGGCCTGGCGGCCTGCCTCGGATTCGTCGGTCGCCGCCACAATGTGCTTGATGTCCATTGGCTCCTCAGTTGTCTGCAGAGTACCCCTGGGGCGGTGAAGAAAGGATGAAACGCGCCCGAATCCCTCAGAAGTCCTTGCGGCCGAACCGGCGGTGGGCCACCAGGAGCGGCCCCACGCACCAGAAGACGAGGGCGAGGGCAACGATCCCCGTGCCCAACAGGCTGCCGAAGAACCGCTCGAACACCGCCCCGGTGTACCCCATCAGAGCCGCCGTGTCGAGATGGAGGAGCAGGAGCACCCTCCCCAGATCCACCGGATTGAGGAGGGTGAGCCCGATGAGCGGCACTTCGAGAGGAAAATCCGAGAAGCTGGTGGCGACCAGGACGAGCAGCGCGTCGTACAGCGCGGTGGCCGAGAGCCAGAGCAGGATCGCGAGGCCGAGCCCTTTGGCGCGGTCGTCGACCAGCAGCGGGATGAGCACGGCGACGGCCGTGAAGACGAGCGTCAGCAGCGTTCCAGCACCGAGCAGCATCGCGAGAGGACCCGTCGCCGCCGGGTCGCCCATGCCGCTCCAAAGGAACGGCAGGCCGACGCCGAGCAGGAACCCGCCGGCGAGCGGCACGGCGAGTCCCGCGTAGAGGCCGACGAACAGCGCGCTCCGTCCGACCGGCTGCGCCAGCAGCAGCTCGATGAATTCGCGCGAGCCGTACAGGTACATCGTGCCGAATACCAGGCTCGCCAGGGGCACGACGGCCAAGACGACGTTCATCAGGCTCAGCACCGCCCGCGGTCCGCCCCCGCCGAACCGGAGCAGTGCCTCGGTCAGCAGGAGGAGCAGGAGCACGTACCCCGCGATCCAGCGGCTCCGGCGCAGATCCCGCAGCTCGTAGCGCAGCACCGTCGCGGCGGTCACGGCGCGCCGCTCCGCATCAGCCCGGCGATGGCCCGCTCGAGGCGGCTCTCTCCCGTCGCTTCTTTGAGCTGTCGCAGCGTGCCCTGGAAGGCGACCTCGCCATCCAGCAGGAACACGACATCGTCCACCAGCTCCTCGAGCTCGCTCAGCACATGCGACACCAGGATCACCGAGACCCCGGCGCGGCGGCAGCGGAGGATCTTGGCCTTGAGCACGCCGTTCGCCACCGGGTCGAGGCCGGCGGTCGGCTCGTCGAGGACCAGCAGGGCCGGGTGGAACATGAACGCGACCGCCGCGTTGAGCTTCTGGCGCGTGCCCCCGGACAACGTCCGTACCGGCCTGTCCAGCTCGGCGGCCAGCCCGAACGCCTCGAACAGTTCGTCGTCCTCCGGCACCGCGTCCCTGCGCAGGTCGCGCAGCAACCGCACGACCTCGCGGCCGGTGAGATTCTCCGGGAAGTGCGGATGCTGCGGCATGTACCCGAGGTGCGCGCGGTAGGCGGGGTCGCGTCCGACCGCCTGACCTTGCACGGCCAGCGATCCGCGGTCCGGCCGGGCGAGCCCGAGGAGCAGCTTGATGAGAGTGGACTTGCCGGCGCCATTCGGGCCCAGAATGGCCGTCACCCGTCCCGCTCTTATCGTCAGGTTGACGTTCCGGAGCGCCTGCACCCGTCCGAAACGCTTGGTGACGCCCGAGGTCGAGACTACGGTCTGCGGGAGCGCGAGTGGCCTGGCCGTCGCGAGCGCGGTCACGATGCCTTCCATCGCATCATCGGTCTGGAGTCGACCAGCGCCTCGGGCGTGAGCACCGGCATGATCCGCTCGGCGGCCTCGAGCAGGTCGAGAAAGAAACTCCGCAACAGGATGAGTAGCGGCTCGTTCTGCTCGACCAGCACCGAGAACAGGCGCACCGGCGGGAACGGCACGTCGCCGAAGCCGTCGCGGTCGAGGTCGTAGCCGACATAGGCGTCCCAGTAGTTCTCCGCGAAGGTGCTGGGGCTGCTGGTTCGGCTGTTGGTGGCCACGTCGAACGTGTTCTCGACGAAGCGGTTGTGTCGGAAGTCGTTGTCGGTCGCATCGGCCATGAGCCGGATCGCCCAGCCGTTGCCCACGAACTGGTTGCCCTCGATCCGGGCGCGGTCCACGCCTTCGGCGAACAGCCCGACGGTGTTGTGCGCCAGGACGTTGTCCTCGATCCGGCTGTCCTTGATCTCCTTGAGCAGCAGCCCGTACGCGGCTGGCCCCCAGTTGTGCTCGAACCGGTTGCCCGTCATGGTCACGCTCCGGCTGTACATCACCGCCACCCCCGCGCCGTTCGCGGCGAAGACGTTGCGCCGGTACGCGCAGCTGTCCGAGTACATGAAGTGCAGCCCGTAGCGCAGGTTGCCGCGGCTGTCGTTGGCGAGGATCGTCGCCCGGTGGGAAAACTCGAGGTAGATCCCGTCACGGTGGCCGCGGATGCGGTTGCCGACGACCGTGAAGCCTTCGGACGCGAAGAGGTGGATGCCGTTCCCGGTTGCGGTCTGCCGCGTACCGTGCGCCTCCAGCACGTTGCCCGACAGCACGCAGTCGGCGGCCCGCGCGGCGTAGATCCCGAAGAACGTGTCGAGCAGCCGGTTGTCGGCGATGACACAGCGGCGCACCCGGTCGAGCCGGATGCCCGCCCGATCCTCGGTGAAGCTCGAGCCCACGTTGCGAATCGTCAGCCCGCGCACCGTGATGCCGTCCGCCCTGAGCGTCAGGACCTCGTGCGCGCCGCTGCCATCCAGCACCGCCTCGCCCTGGCCCAGGATCGTCAACGGGACGGTCACTTCCAACCGCGGCTCGCGGTAGACGCCGGCGGTCACGACCAGCGTGTCGCCCGCCCGCGCGAGCCGAAGGGCCGCGGTCACCGTGGGGACCGACCCACCGGGCGCCACGATGATGCGCCGGCCGGCCGGCGGCCCGGCCGCCAGGCTGAGCAGCATCGCAAGCAGCGCGCTACCCGTCATAGCCCCGCACCTGCAGCTCGGCGGCGAAGCGCGGATCGGCGGTCGTCATGTGGCTGTGACGAGGGTCCTCCGCACCCCATGCGATCGGTCGAGGCGCCGGACCCGTGCATGCGGCCAGAATGGCGGCCGCGATGGCCTGCGCCGCCCGCGGTCGGCGCCACTCGAGCACGGTCACCACCGCGAGGCAGGCCAGCACCCCGATCGCGATCCAGCCGCCGATGTCCGGCCAGGACGTCGCGTGGAAGTTGAGCAGCTGCTTGCTGCCGATCATCGGCGGCTGGTAGCTCATCCCCGGCACCTTGATCGCGGCGTGCGGGTCGAGCTGATGACCGTATTCGTAGCCCCACTTCCAGAAGTCCCCCAGGCCGGCCGCCGCGCCAAGCGCGAACAGCACCGCCCAAACGGCCAGGGGCCCGCGCCGGCCGATCAGGGCCACCAGCAGGCCGGCCACGATCGCGGCCGCCAGCAGCGGGGGCATGAAGCGGAGCTCGGGGATCGCCTCGGGCTCGATCGCCCGCATGCCGATGTAGTGGTTCAGGCCATTGATGCTGTTCAGGTCGTTGGGCTTGAGTCCGGTGATCTGGTTCACCCAGATCCGGAGGCCGAGGCCCTCGGGGTACTGCGGCGCGACCAGCTCGATGCGCCACAGCGGAGTCACGTACACCGCCAGCAGCACCAGCGAGGCGAGAGCCACCGCGATGCGCGAGGAGGGTCTCATGCGCGTCACTTGTCGTCGTGCCCGTCGTGGTCACGCTCGCCGTGCTCGTCCGCGTCCTGGGCGACGGCGTAGCTCGGGCTGTTCCACTTGAGCCCGACCTTCGAGCCTTTGGGCGACACCCGGATGTAGCCCTGCATCTCCTGGTGCAGCGCCGAGCAGAAGTCGGTGCAGTAGAAGGGGAACACTCCCACCCGGCTGGGCACCCAGACCAGCGTCCGCGTCTGTCCCGGCATCAGCAGCAGCTCGGCGTTGTTGGCGCCCAGCACCGCGAAGCCGTGCGGCACGTCCCAGTCCTGCTCCAGGTTGGTGACATGGAAATACACCGAGTCGCCGACCTGAATCCCCTCGATCTTGTCGGGCATGAAGTGGCTGCGCACGGAGGTCATCCGGACGTGGACGACGCTGCCCTGCCGGTCGACCCGGGTGGTCTTCTCGTTCCGGACCGCGTACGGATCCTTGTTGTCCATCAGCGGATACATCTTGAGCTGCCGATCCTTGATCATCGAGGCGGGAAGCGCCTGCGCGTAGTGCGGCTCGCCGATGGTGGGGAAATCGAGCAGCAACTTCATCCGGTCGCCGCTGATGTCGTAGAGCTGCGCCGACTGGGCCAGCTCCGGGCCCGTCGGCAGGTAGCGGTCCTTGGTGATCTTGTTCAGCGCCAGGACGTACTTCCCCCACGGATGCCGGCTGTCGCCCCCCGGAATCATCAGGTGGCCGATCGAGTAGTAGGTCGGCGCGCGGTCCAGCACCTTGAAGTCCTTGAGGCTCCACTTGACGATCTCGGAGCTCAGGAACATCGACGTGTAGGCGTTGCCCTTGCCGTCGAACTCGGTGTGCAGCGGCCCCAGGCCAGGGTTTTGCACCTCGCCCGCGATCGTCGCCTCGTACTTGAGCACGGGGATGCCGTGATCCTCTCCCGCGAACGCCCGGTCGGCGATCGCCTTCTGCATCTTGGAGAAGCTGTGCACCGGGATGACGGTCGCCAGCTTGCCGCCGGCCACGATGAACTCGCCCGTGGGATCGACGTCCACGCCGTGCGGGCTCTTCGGGGTCGGGAGATAGTAGGCCAGCCCGGGGCATGCGGCCGGCGTCAGCACCAGCACGCTGGTGCCCCACTCGGTCCGGGCGATCCCGTCGGCCCCCATGAGGTTGTGCGCGTAACGCGCCGGCTCCTTGGTGGCCTTACCTTGAGCGACGCACTGCTCGCCGCGCTTCCAGTTGATCGCGGCGACGTAGTCCTTGTCCTTCTGCGAGGCGTTCACCTCGAGCTTGGTGTTGCCCTCTTCGCTGTTGTAGCTGGTGAAGAATGACCACCCGTGCGACGGCCCCTTGCCCGCGTGCGACAGGTCGTAGTCGAATGCCGGGAGGCGGATCTGGAAGGCGATCGCCATGTGGCCGGTCGCGCTGTCCACCTTGGCGAAGGTCAGCACACCGCTGAACGCGTCCTTGTAGTCGTCAATCGAGACGTCGCGTTGCGGCGCCGGCACGCTGAATCGGGTGCCCCCCACCACGTACTCGTTGTTCTCGGTGACGAACGGCGACGAATGGTTGCCGGCGGAGTTGGGGATCTCGAGGATCTCCTCGGTCTCGAACCGGGTCAGGTCGAGCCGCGCGATGCGCGGGGTGTTGTTGCCGTTGATGAACAGCCAGCGGCCGTCGGGAACGCCGGCGGTCTGGGACAGCTGCGGATGGTGCGCGTCGTCCCACGGCACCATGCCGTAGCTGGTGTTCATCATCGCCTTGGTCTGCTCGCTGTAGCCCCAGCCGTTCTCGGCATTCTGCGAGAACACCGGCACGTGCTTGAGCAGCCGGCCGGAGGGGAGGCCGTATACCCCCACCTGCCCGTCGAAGCCACCCGACATGAAGGCATAGAACTCGTCGTATTTGCCGGGGGCGACGTAGACCTTGGCGGCCGCATCGCCGGCCTCGCCGAGCCGGGCGGCGTCTGCGCGGCCGCAGCCGGCCCCGATGCCGGCGGCAGTCGCGAGAAGCGCGAAGCAGAGGGCTCGCTGGTATCGGATCGTGGACCGGGGCGACATGGCACAACCTCCTGAGCGCGGGGGGATGGCCGGTAGTATGGGTGCGCGTCGCCCAGCCTTCCGTGAAGCCACCGTGAGGATTTCTTCATCGCCGCCCTCGACACGCCCCGATTGTTCGCTATCCCATCCTCGCGACCCGATTGTTCGCTATCCCATCCTCGCGACCCAATTGTTCGCCATCCCGTCCTCGCGACTCTACCTTTCTCGCATGGCAGACTCCGCCATGACCCCCTTCCAGAGCACCGAGGCGCGGCTCGAGGCCCTCGTCGTCGCGACTTCGGCGCTGATCGGCGAGCTGGCGCTCGAGAGCGTGCTTCAGCGTGTCGTGGAAGTGGCCGCCGAGGTGATCGGGGCCAGGTACGCGGCCGTCGGCGTGCTGGCCCCGGACGGGCGCCTGCTCGAGAGCTTCACGACCTACGGCATCACGCCGGAGGATCGGGCACTCATCGGCCCGCCCCCCGGGGCCACGGCATCCTCGGCCTGGTCATCCGCGAGGCCCGGCCGATCCGGTTGCCCGACCTGGTCAAGCATCCGGACTCGTACGGGTTCCCTCCCCACCACCCCCCGATGCACTCCTTCCTGGGCGTGCCGATCGTGGGCCGGCGCGGCGCGTTCGGAAACCTGTACCTGACCGAGAAGCTCGGCGCCGCCGTCTTCAATGACGAGGACGAGCACATTGCCGTCCTCCTGGCCGCCACCGCGGCGGCGATCGTCGAGAACGCGCGGCTGCACGAGGAAAGCGCGCGGCTGCTGGAGGAGGTCCAGGAGCTCCATCGCACGCGCGAGCGGTTCTTCGCGATGGTGAACCACGAGCTGCGGAACGCACTCGCGGCAGTGTTTGGCTGGGCGGAGATGCTGGTCCGCAAGAAGGATCCAACGACCGTGCCCCGCGCGGCCTTCGAGGTGCTCGACTCCGCCCGGCAGGCGATCGGCCTCATCAACGACCTGCTGGACCTGAGCCGGCTGGACGAGGACCGGCTGAAACCCGTCATCCGGGCCGTCGATCCAGGCGCGATCGCCCGGCACGCCTTGGACCGCGTCATGCCGGCCGCCGAGGCCAAGCAGGTGCGCCTTGAGCTCAAGCTCCTGCCCGCCCTGCCGAGTTGCGAGACCGATGCCAGCCGCGTGGAGCAGATCCTGGTGAACCTGCTCGGCAACGCGATCCACCACACGCCCCAGGCCACGGCGGTCCACTTGTGGGTCAGTGCCCATCCCGGGCGGGTCTGCTACATCGTCTGGGACGAGGGTCCGGGAATTCCGGAGAGCGAGGTGGAGCGAGTCTTCGACATCTACGTCACCAAGGCCTCAGGCGGAGACCGCGGAGCCGGCTTGGGACTTCCGCTCTCACGCCGCCTGGCCCGCCTGCTCGGGGGAGAGCTTCGGGCGTTGGCGGCCAGCGATGGCGGCGGCGGTCGATTCGTGCTGGAACTGCCCGCCTCACAGGACAATGAAGAAAGCTTCACAGAGAGTTCCGACCGGGTTCAAAGACGCCACCTAGATTCGGAGCCATGAAGATTCTCATCGTGGAGGACGACCGGAAGGTCGCCGGGTTCATCGAGCAGGGCCTGAAGGAAGAGGGATACGTGGTGGACATCGCCCCGGACGGGGACGAGGCCACCATGCTCGCCCACGTCTACGAATACGACGTCATCCTGCTCGACGTGGTGCTGCCCAAGAAGAACGGGTTCCAGATCGCCGCGGAGCTTCGCCGTGAGGGGCGGAACACGCCCATCCTGATGCTCACGTCCCGCGACGCGGTGGAAGACGTGGTCCGCGGCCTCGACGCGGGCGCCGACGACTACCTGTCGAAGCCGTTCCAGTTCGACGAGCTCCTGGCCCGCATTCGGGCTCTCCAGCGCCGCGGAGGTGCCGAGCGTCTCGAGGTGCTTCGGTACGGCCCGGTGACGCTCGATCGCCTGCGCCACGTCGCGACCGTCAACGAGACGCCGCCTCGACCTCACGCCGAAGGAGTTCCAGCTCCTCGAGTATTTCCTGCTGCATCCCGAGGAAGTCGTCCGCCGGACCACGCTCCTGGAGAAGGTATGGGACATGCACTTCGACCCGGAGAGCAACGTGGTGGACGTGCACGTGGGGAACCTCCGGCGCAAACTGATGCAGACGGCCGGGGAACCTCTGCTCACCACGGTGCGCGGCGTGGGCTTCAGCCTCCGCCGGGGCCAGGACGCGGAGATCTCGCCCGCCCGCTGATCCCTCCCGGCGCCGCACTGCTGCCCGCCGGTGCGCTTCTCTTCATCGTCATCGGGCTCACGGCTCGACTGACGCTCTCACCAGATATCGCGGCTCGGGTGTGGGCGGTCGGGCTCGCCGTCACGGGCCTGCCGGTCGTCTGGCGCACGCTTCGCGGCGTGGCGTCCGGACGCTTCGCGGCCGATCTCGTGGCGATGCTCGCCATCGTCACGGCGCTACTGCTGGCGGAACCGCTCGCGGGCCTGATCGTGGTCCTGATGCAGACCGGCGGCGAGGCGCTCGAGCGCTACGCCGAGGGGCGCGCGTCCGACGCTGTCCGCGAGCTGGAGGCGGCGGCCCCGCGGCTGGCCCATCGCGTACGCGCGGGTGCGACCGACGACGTCGAGGCCGATGCGGTGGTCGTGGGCGACAAGCTCCTGGTTCGACCCGGCGAGCAGGTGCCGTGCGACGGGTTGGTGCTCGCCGGACACTCTCACGTGGATGCCGCCCGCCTCACCGGGGAGCCCCTGCCCGTCTCGGCCGGTCCGGGTACCCGGCTCCTGAGCGGCAGTCTCAACCTCGACGGCCCCCTCACCATCCGTGCCACCGCGCCGGCGCGAGAGAGCCAGTACGCCCGGATCGTGGAGCTCGTGCGCACCGCGCAAGAGAGCAAGTCCCCGCTCCAGCGTCTCGCCGACCGCTACGCCGTCTGGTTCACCCCGTTCACGCTGCTCGTGTGCGCCGGCGCGTACCTCACGACCGGCGATCCGGTGCGCGTGCTCGCCGTGCTCGTCGTGGCGACGCCCTGCCCGCTGATCATCGCGACTCCGGTGGCGGTGGTCGGCGGGATCAACCGGGCGGCGCGGCGGGGAATCATCTTCCGCCATGGCTCCGCGCTCGAGCAGCTCGGGAACATCACCGTCGCCATCTTCGACAAGACGGGGACGCTGACGGTCGGCAAGCCCCGGGTCGCCCGGGTCCTGTCGGCGCCTGCGTTCACCGAGCTGGAGGTGCTGCGTCTGGCGGGCGGCGTCGAGCACGGGTCCGGCCACCTGCTCGCGAGGACGCTGTCCGAGGAGCTCGAGGCCAGGGGGATCGCGCCGGTCGAGGCCACCGGAGTGATCGAATCGCCGGGCGAAGGGGTGACCGGTCGGTCGGATGGCCGGGCCGTGGCCGTGGGTGGCTGGTCCTACGTGGTAGGGCGCCATCCTGAGTGCGAGGCCGGGCTGCGCGAGATCCTCGCCGGTGCCGAGGGCCCGGCGCTCCGAGCCTATGTCGCGGTCGACGGTCTGGGCGCGGGCGTCATCGAGTATGCGGATCGCATCCGCCCCGCGATCGCCGGCCTCATCGCGTCTCTCCGCTCGCAGGGGGTGCGCCACACGTTCCTGCTCTCGGGCGACGATGAGGCCAACGCCGCTGCCGTCGGCCGCGCGGTGGGTATCGACGAGGCGCACGGGGGGCTGCTCCCGTCGGACAAGGTGGCGTTCGTCCGGCGTCTGGTGGCCGGCGGCGAGCGAGTGCTGATGGTCGGCGACGGCACCAACGACGCGCCGGCGTTGAGCAGCGCCACGGTCGGCATCGCGCTCGCGAGCGGCGGCGGAGGAATCACGGCCGAGGCGGCGGACGCGGTCATCCTGGCCGACGACCCGACGCGCATCACGGAGGCCGTCGCCATCAGCCGCCGCACGCTCCGGCTGGCCCGGCAGAGCATCTGGGCCGGTCTCGGGCTCAGCGGAGTGGGCATGATCGCGGCGAGCCTGGGCTACATCCCGCCCGTGGCCGGCGCGCTGCTACAGGAGGCGATCGACGTAGCGGTGATTCTCAACGCGCTGCGCGCTACCTTCGACGGCCGCCCTGCGGTCTCGTGATCGGGACGGGGGTCCGCCGGTCTGACGGCATCGACTCTTTCCTGAGGTGACCCTATGCGTCCGCGCCATGTCGAACGCCATCGAACCGCGCGGATCGGCTGGCTCCGGGCCGCGGTGCTCGGTGCCAATGACGGGATCGTCTCCACCGCCAGCCTCCTGCTCGGCGTGGCGACCGCCGACACCAGCCGCTCCGCTGTCCTGATCGCCGGCGTGGCGGGACTCGTGGCCGGTGCCATGTCCATGGCGGCCGGCGAGTATGTCTCGGTGAGGTCGCAGGCGGACACGGAGCGGGCCGACCTCGAGCGCGAGCGCGGCGAGCTGGCCGCGAGCGGCGACGCGGAGCACCAGGAGCTCGCGGCGATCTACGTCGAGCGCGGATTGACGCCCGCGCTCGCGCGCGAGGTCGCCGAGCAGCTCATGGCGCACGACTCGCTGGAGGCCCATGCCCGAGACGAGCTGGGAATCTCGGCCGCGCTTCGCGCTCGTCCGGTGCAGGCGGCGATGACGTCGGCTCTGACCTTCGCCGTGGGGGCGGCGTTGCCCCTGGGGATCGCGACCCTGGCGCCGACCGACCGGCTGCTCCTGGCCGTCGCCGGCGGATCACTCGTCTGCCTGGCGGTTCTGGGCGGGTTGGCGGCGCGGGTGGGGGGTGCCCGTACGCTTGTCGGCGCGGCGCGAGTGGTGTTCTGGGGTGCGCTGGCGATGGCCCTCACGGCGGCGGTCGGTGCACTCTTCGGTACGGCGGCCGGCTGACACCGGCACCAAGCCTACCCTCGTCCGCTGGGACCGCATCCTTTCATCGACCCCGCTTGGTCTCGCCCCGCTTGCGTGACGCATTTCGGACCGGCGACTTCTTCGCCTTGCCGCGCCCCGCCGGCCGGTAGACCAGCACGGGCACGTCCGCGCCTCGGACCACTTTGTCGGCCACACTGCCAAGCGCCAGGCGGCGGAGTCCGCCGCGCCCGTGGGTGGCGATGACTACCATCGCGACGCGCGCAGGGCGGGCCAGGTCGAGAATGGAATCCGTGGCGTTCCAGCCGATCGTCGCCGCACCCGTGGCGCGGAGACCCCGATCCCGCAGCCGCTCAGCCAGGTCGTCGACGTAGTCCTGGGCCTGCGACCGGCACAGGGCGGTGAGCTCCTCGTCGTACGCCGACGGGAGCGGGAGCATCGGGTCGGAGGACAGCAGGACCGGGTACACCACCTGCACGAGACTGACCTCCAGATCGAGGATGCGCGCCAGGGCAGCGGCCGCTTGGATCGCCTCTTCGGCGAGCGGCGAGCCATCCAGCGGCACCAGGATCTGGGATGGGGCCGGCGATCGTTCCGCCGCCGCCGCTCCCTCACGCGGTCGCACCAGGAGGACCGGCATGTTGAGGTTCCGGATCAGGTAATCGGCCACGCTGCCGAGCCAGGCCCGGCGGACACCACCGCGCCCGTGCGTCGCCATCACGACCAGGTCCATGCCCAGCTCCTGCACGTATTGCGTCAGGGCCGGACCCGGCGTCCCGGTCATGGTCACCGCGGACGACGGCCGCGTGCCGCCTTCGCGCAGCTTCGCCTGGACCTGGCGCAGGTATCCCCGCTCAGCCTTCCGAGTCACGAGCTCTATGGAGGTGTACATCTTCGCCGCCAGCGGATCGAGCGGCGCGGAGGGCAGCTCGTGCACGAGCGCCAGGCGCAGCTTGCCGCCGCCGCGCTCGGCGATCCGCCTGGCCAGCGGCACCGCCTGCTCGGCGAAGACCGACCCGTCAAGCGGAACCAGTATCGAGCGGAAGGGGGATGCCTCGTGTGCCACGGCAGTCGCCTCGGTTGGGCCTGGGTTTGCCGCGCGCGCACGGCCGGCGCGGCGCTCGCGCGCGGCTAGGCTCACGGCTGGTCGGCGATGATCGCTTCGAGATGGACCAGCAGCTCAGTCGCCTCCGGCGGCAGGATGTCGCGCGTGAGGCCGATCGCGGCGAGCTCGATTTCGTCACACCACAACGCGAGCTGCTCCAGCAGCTTGCGGGTGGCCGCGGCCGCCTCAGCCGCCGTGCCCCGCCGTCGGCCGATGCGGTCGACCTCAAGGCGTAGCCGGAGCAGATGATCACCCGCGTGCTGCAGTCGCTCCGCCTGTCCGGGATCGATAAACGGGCGCAACTCGTCCACCAGCCCGCGCTCGTGCCGATACCGCTCGCGGAAGGCGTCGGCCAGATAGCGGACCCCCGCCCACCGCGCCCAGAAGTCGGCGCCCGGCTCGAGCGTGGGATCGAGGAACCGGTGCGCCTCCTGCAGCCAGGCGCGGTGGATGGGGCGTAGCACGCCGTCGAGAAACGGCTCGCCAGGAGTCGTCGTTGTCGTCCCGCCGTCCTGCATGGGTGAGCCCGCCGTTGGATGACGATCCCATCCTACGCCCCGGCCGATGAAGGCGGCATGAAGAACCGGGGAAGATGCCTTTGGTGCGCCGCCTACGCCCCGAGCCACCGAAACGCTTCGGCTGCGATGGCACCTTCCTCAGTGGAGGCGGACGTTGCGGACGGGATAGGTGGCTCCGAATCGAATCGCTAGTGGCTCGCCCGACAACGGGGCGTCCGTGGAACCCGGACGCTGGGCATGGATGTGCAGGTGGGGTTCGTCGCTGTTGCCGGAGTTTCCGGCGCGCCCGATCAACGCCCCGATGTCCACCGGCTCTCCCGGATGGACCGCCACGGTCGACTGCCGCAAGTGAGCCAGCACAACCCAGGCATCACCACAACGCAGGATTACGTGGTTGCCAGCCATGTGCCGGCGATCCGTCTGCGGAGGGCGCATGTCGGGTACGCCGTCCAGCGTCGTGACGACCGTACCGGCGCACGGCGCGCGGACCGGATCGCCGAAGATGGCGTAGGCCGCAGGGTCGCGCGGGAGAAGCCCGTGAGCCGGCAGCCCGAATCGGTTGAGGCGGACGATGTCCACGCCGTGACTCTGCCCCCGCCAGATCCGAAACCGCGCGGCGACGAGCGTGCGGAGGTGCGCGTTGATGAGTTCCGTGCTTCCGCCATTCACGACCAGATAGGTCCCGCGCCGGAGCGGGAACGCGAGCGAAACGACGGTCGCGGGCGGGCGCCGACCACTCGCGGCGAGGCCGAGCCCGGCGACGCACCCGCCGGCCACGAGCGCGATGCCGCCCGTCACGGCACTCTCGCGCCAGCCCGCTGGCCAGCGCGGCGCGGCGACAAGCCGCCGCCCCGAACGGACGGCCGCGAGCAGGATACCGAGCGCATACCCGAGCGGCAGGTACCAGGGAAGGACCAGCCAGATCCCCGCGACCGCTATGAGGGCCGCATAGAGCGCTCCCAGGAGTACGCTGAGCGCCCATGACAGTCGGTTCGCGGGTCGCCCGGCGATCAGGAGGATGAGGCCGACCGGGATCAGGAGCTGAAGGACCAGCGGCACCCAGACCAGCATGAGCATACCGCAACCTCGTCCGACACCGCAGAACCGAGCCTGAAGGCCGCATGAGCGTTTCTTCACGAACGACTAGCCGTCTCACTTGAACGTCGGTAACATTCGTTCGGCCGGGTCATTCGAGCCGGGCGATGACGGCCTCCACCGGCGCGGGCGGCGCGATGCCGAAGCCCTGAGCGTAGTCCACGCCGATTTGGCGCAGCCGGGCGAGCAGCCTTCGGTTCTCCACGTGGACTGCGATGGTGCCCAGACCGAGTACGTGCCCGACCTCGTTGAGCGCCGTTGCCAGCGCGCGATGCACCGGATCCCGGGTCAGCCCGCGCACGATATGACCGGCGATCTTGAGGTAATCGGGACGGAGTCGGCGGAGGAGTGTAAAGGCGGCCATTCCGCTGCCGCAGTGCTCGATTGTGGTCCGGCAGCCGGCCCCGCGAAGGTCGCGGCAGAACGCGGCGGCCTCCGCGGGGTGGCTGACGGCGACGGACTCGCCGATCTCGAAGCAGAGCGCCGTCGCCGGCACGCCGGCCCTGGCCAGCTCGGCCTGCACCAGAGGCGGGAATTCGCCCCCAGCCACTGTGTCGTCGTCCAGGTTCACCGCCATGGTACCAGGTTCGCTGTCGGGATGGGATCGCTGCCATGCGGCGAGCAGGCGGATGACTTCGCGAACCACCCAGCGATCGATGGCCGGCATGAGTCCTTCGCGCCGGGCCGCCGGCAGGAACGCCGGGGGGGCGAGGAGTTCGCCGTATCCGCCATCCAGTCGGAGCAGGACCTCGAGCCGGGGACCGGCGGCGCTGCCGTCGAGCGGCTCGACCGGCTGCCCGTAGAGGCGGAAGCGGTTGTCCCGCACGGCCGCGAGCACCCGTTCCGTCCACTGGCCGCCGAGCGTCCCCTCCGTCGCGGGGGGGTGACGGGCCCACACGCGGAGCCGGTTGCCTCCGCCGCGCTTGGCCAGATAGCAGGCGGTATCGGCGGTCCGGAGCACGTCACCCGGCGCCTGCAGGTTGCCGTGCAGCGGGACCACGCCGATGCTCGCCCCCACGCCGTAGGTCCCGGCGCCGTGAACGAAGCGATAGGATCCGATCGCGACCCGAACCTTCTCCGCGATCCGCACGGCGCGGGGGACCCCGCAGTGTTCCAGCAGGAGGCCGAACTCGTCTCCACCCATGCGGGCGAGCGTATCGCGCGACCGGAGCTGGTGTGTCATGAGGTCGCTGAGCTGTCGCAGGAGCTCGTCACCGGCAGCGTGACCGCAGATGTCGTTTACGTGCTTGAAGCCGTCGAGATCGATGAAACAGACGGCGTGCTCGGTCCGCCCGTCGCGGGCGCTCTCGAGCGCCCGGGCAAGCCGCCGCTCGAACTCGCGGCGGTTCACCAGGCCGGTGAGCGCGTCGTGCGTGGCCTGATGCGAGAGTTGGTGCGCGATCAGCCGCGCGTGCGTGACGTCCCGGGCGATCACCGCCGCGCCGGTGACCGTACCGGCGGCGTCGTGGATGGGTGCGGTCGAGAGGTCCAGTGCGCGATGCGGTTCCCCTGGAACCGACAGCACCGCCTCGCAGGTGCCGCCCGTCCCGCCATGCTGGAGACATGCCGCCGCGAGACTCTCGATCGGGTTGCCGTCGGTCGCGCCGGCGAGCGACATCACCTCGGGCAGCGGCCGGCCCCGGGCGGTCTCCCGGGTTTGCCCGGTCAGCGCCTCGGCCGCGCGGTTGAGGAAGTCGACGTGCCCCTGGGTATCAATGGTGAGGATCGCGTCGGGCAGCGCGTCGAGCGCTTCCCGCATCCGGTTCGGCGCGGTGATCGCCGATTCGAGCCCGCGGCGGGAGGTGACGTCGTGAACCACGGCCATCACCAAACCGGCGTCCGAGCCGGCGATGGGCGTGAGCGCCACCTCCACGGCGAACTCGGTCCCGTCCGCACGCAGGCCCGTGAGTCCGCTCCGCGTGCTCATCGCGCGCACCGTCGGAGCCGACGCGTATGCGGTTCGATCCGCGGTGTGGGCCGCGCGCGCCCGCTCGGGGAGCAGGATCTCGACCGGCCGCCCCTGCAGCCGGTCGGCCGTCGTGCCGAACAGCATCTCGACGCGGCCATTCAGCGCGACGACGCTGCCGGTCCGGTCGACCAGCAGCACCGCGTCGGGTGAGGCGTCGAGCAGCGCCCGGAGCTCACGCGTGATCGGCTGATTCTCGGATATCATGGGTGTCTGGTAGACAGGCATGGCCACTCGTCAGCTGGGCCGCGGTGTGCTGGGCGCCGGGCGCGGCGGGGGGGGGTGATGGACCAGACGTTGGCTGCAACGGCGCGCACGTCCTCGTCCGGCACGTTCGACGAGCCGCGCATCGGCAGCGGCTTGCCGGTCCAGGTGTGGCGGGCGGGGATGCCTCGCTTGATCTGCTCGACCAGCCATAGTGCTACTCGCCGGATGAGGAGGCCTGGAAGGCTTGTCGAGAGCTGCTTCATCCACAGCGGCCGCGGAAGGATCCTTCACGCCTGTTTCTCCGGGAGGTCTCGCATGACGAGGCTGCTTCGACGTCCACCGCGCCTGCTCTTCGCCGGTCTCGCCTGTGTCGCGCTCGCGTGCGGCGACGGCACGGCGCCGGCCTCGCTCGACGGGACTTACACGATGGTGGCGGAGAACGACCAGCCGCTGCCGTCGGATCCCGGGGCTCCGAACGGCTGCTGCCTCACCCTAAGCGGCTCGCTCACCTTTTCCGGCAGCGGCTACGACCTCCGCACCTCCCACCGCAACAAGAACAACGGCATCACCTTCGACAATTCCGAGCAGGGCAGCTTCGTCCGGACGGGGAACACGCTGACGTTCACCCGCGCCGGCGGTGGGGGTGAAGGCTTTCCCTACCTTCTGGGGCCGGGCACGGTGTCGGTCGATCAGAGCACCGTCACGCTGCTGTACGGCGACGAAGGACCGGGCTCGAATCAGATTCGCGCCACCTTCAGTCGCTAGCCCTCGTCGGGCATCCTAGGGAACGCCGGAGCGCTGGGCCAGGGCGCGTTCGATCGCTTCGAGATGGCGCGCCATCTTCTCCTGCGCCTGCATCCCGCGCCATAGCGCGACCACCACCGCTCCCACGACGATCAGCCACAGCAGCGCCCACACGACCACGTACCCGCCCATCTGACCGTACATCATCTGCTCCCCCTCGCGGCCTCTGCTCCGACATTGGGCCGTCCGCTAGAAAGACGACGATATCACCGAAGTGTCATCGCGTACGCCGCCTGGCTGTCCGCCCGGCACGGCTAACCGGCGTAACCCATCACCGCCTCGCTCATGGTCTCCTTCTGGACCACAACCGTGTAGTCCGCCGCCAGGGCGGCGATCGCGCCGAGGGCCACGAGGGAGGGAAGCGACACCGCGCCGATCACGCCGAGCGGGAGCGGGATCTCGAGGATCGTCTGTCCCTCGTCGTTCTTGACGATGATCCGGCGGACGTTTCCCTGATGTATGAGCTCCTTGACCCGTCGGACCAAGCGCTCACCGCTCACCCGGTGCTCCTCCGTATGCGTGGTCTCATCGCCCATGGTTTCCTCACCGCGTTGGTGGTGGAGACGAGAATGTAGCGGGCGAACCGTGAAGCGGAGTGCCGCGAACCGATGAAGGGCGCTTCAGATCAGGCGCTGGTCGTTGGGCGCTGGTCTCCGGACCCCGCCTCGAGTGTGAAGAAACTTTCCGGCGCCCTTTGGCCGAACTTCAACCGCCGGGTGCCACCTTGGAGGCAGCCCATTCCGAGAAAGCCATGACGCATCGCCGACACTTTGACCGACACCATGCCGTGGCGACCCTCGCCGGAGGTCTCGCGCTGCTTGCCGCGCCCTACGCCGCCTACGTGGCAGCGACTTGGTACCGCTACGGCCGGACGAGGGTGGCGAGCTCGGAGGACCGTCAGGGAGAGACCGCCCTCGTCGACCGCTTCATGCCGGCCGCTGAGGTGAGCGAACGCCATGAGATCAACGTGGCCGCACCGGCCGCGTACACCTTCGCCGCCGCGCGCGACATGGATGTGAACCGCTCGCCGGTCGTCCGCGCCATCTTCGCGATCCGGACCCTCCCCTCGCGGCTGCGTGGTTCGGCGCCGGAATCCTCGGCGGCGCCGCTCCTTGCCGAGACCCTCGCCCTGGGCTGGCGCATTCTCGCGGAGACGGATCGGGAGGTCGTGGTGGGAGCCGTCACCCAGCCCTGGCGGGCCGACGTGACGTTCCGCGGCGTCGAACCTGAGGCGTTCGTGGGCTTCGCCGAGCCGGGATACGCGAAGATCGTCTGGACCCTCGAGGCCGAGGCGCTCGGACCCGAGGCCTCGCGATTCCGCACCCAGACCCGGGTGTGCACGACGGATCCCCGATCCCGGGCCCGGTTCCGCCGGTACTGGGCGGTCTTCTCGCCAGGCATCCTGCTCATCCGGCGGCAGTCGCTCAAGCTGGTGAAGGCCGAGGCCGAGCGGCGGTTCCACGTGTCGGTCCCCGTGCCGGCGATTCCGTGACCACTGGCCCTTCGCCGGAAGGAGAGGGGATGTCCCGGATTCTAGTGGTCTACGGCAGCACCTACGGTCAGACGGAGCGCATCGCCCAACGGATCGCGGGGATCCTGATGGATGCGGGCCATGTGGTGGACATCCATCGGGGGGACCACGTGCCCAAGGCCGTATCGCTGGCCGACTACGACGCGGTCCTCGTCGCGGCTTCCGTGCTGATGGGTCACCATCAGAAGTACATCCGCGACTTCGTGCGCCGACACGCCGATGGCCTGAACGCCTCGAGGTCCGCGTTCGTCTCGGTGAGCGGAGCGGCGGGTAGCGATCCCGCAAGTGCTCAGGCCTACATCCATAGCCTGCTGAAGGAGACGGGATGGCACCCCACGGTTACGCGATCATTCACCGGCGCGGTGGCCTACACGGAGTACGGCTGGTGGTTCCGCTGGTACCTCAAGCTCATCAGTCGTCGGAAGGGTCTGCCGACCGATACCTCGCGTGACTGGGATTTCACCGACTGGAACGAGGTGGAGCGGTTCGCCCGAGAGCTGGCGGTGACCCTGGCAGCCTCACCACCCACTCGTGTCCGGTAAGGCCTACCTCTCGCTGCACGGGGCCTGCGCCCTAAGGAATCTTCATCGCGATCTATCACTTCCTTCCGTTCAAGGGTGCTAGTCTGCCGGTGAGATCGTAGTCCAACGTCGGCGGGCCGGCCGCCGCATCGCGCCGGTCGGTGATACACCAGAGGATGAGATGTCACTCGATGCCGCGCATATCCATCTGATGCTCAACCACCTGCCGGTGATCGGGGCACCGCTGCTGCTGCTGCTGCTCACCATCGGCCTCATCCGGAGTTCGCGTGAGCTCGTCACCGTCTCCCTCGTGCTGGCGGTCGGCTTGGCCTTGGCGACGGGCCTCGTCTACCTGACCGGTGAGCCGGCAGAGGAGTTGGTGGAGCGCGCTCCCTGGTTCCGCGAGACCCTCGTTGAGACCCACGAGGGGCAGGCGCTGGTGAGCCTGGTGGCGACACTGGCCACCGGCGTCCTGGCCGGCGCGGCCCTGGCACTTCGCCGGCGGCCCGGAGCCGGCCTCTGGATGCCTCGGGTCGTCTGGGCCGGCCTCGCCCTGAGTACGCTGTTGCTCGGGTGGACCGCGCTTTCCGGGGGACGGATACGGCACGAAGAAGTGCGGGCCGCCAGCGTCCTTCGGCCCTCGGCAATGGAAGGAACGTCCCCACCTGACGCTGAGTGACCCCAGCGGGCCCGGGCCCGCTGGGGTCAGGCGCCCGTCCGGGGGTTGCGGCTATCGTCCATCATGCGAGCCGCTCTCCTCGAATCCGCGCGCGCGCCGCTCAGACTGGTCGAGCGCCCGCCCCCCGACCCCGGTCCCGGCGAGCTCCTGCTCGACGTGCACGCCTGCGCCGTCTGCCGTACCGATCTCCACATCGTGGACGGCGAGCTGCCGCACCCCAAGCTGCCGCTCGTACCCGGCCACGAGATCGTCGGCACCGTCGTGCGGGCTGGCGACGGCGCCGGTCGCTTCCCACCCGGCGCCCTGGTGGGCGTTCCCTGGCTCGGCTGGACCTGCGGCGCGTGCCGCTTCTGCCGCACCGGCCGAGAGAACTTGTGCGAGCGGGCCCGCTTCACGGGCTACGACATGGACGGCGGCTACGCGGAGCTGGCCGTGGCGGACGAGCGCTACTGCTTTCCGATCCCCACCGACTACGACGCGGTCCACGCCGCTCCCCTGCTCTGCGCCGGGCTGATCGGCTATCGCGCGCTCCGGGCGGCCGGTGACGCCGTCAAGCTCGGCTTCTACGGCTTCGGCGCGTCGGCCCACATCGTCGCCCAGGTAGCGCGGCACCAGGGGCGCCGAGTCTTCGCGTTCACCCGCCCCGGCGACCATGACGGCCAAGCCTTCGCGCAGGAGCTCGGGGCCGAGTGGGTGGGTGGCTCCGACGAGGGCCCGCCTGAGCCGCTCGACGCAGCGATCATCTTCGCGCCGGCCGGGACGCTGGTGCCCGTGGCGCTGCGCGCGGTCGATCGAGGCGGGACGGTCGTGTGCGCGGGCATTCACATGTCGGCCATCCCCGAGCTTCCCTACGAGCTGCTCTGGGGAGAGCGGGTGGTGCGCTCGATCGCGAACCTCACTCGCGCGGACGGCGAGCAGTTCTTCCGCGTGGCCGCCGAGACTCCCATGACCGTCGCAGTCGAGCCGATGCCGCTGGCCGAGGCGAACGCGGCGCTCGCGCGGGTGCGTTCGGGACGGCTGCGCGGCGCGGCGGTACTCATCCCCTGAAGAGATCTTCACGATCGCTCCACACTGGCTTCAGAAAGCGGACGCTAGATCTCCCGGTAGTCCAGTCGTGCCGTCCTCAACCGGAGCGTATCCCTTGTCCGAAGATGTGACCCTGCCCGATGCCACCTCGCGCCGCGACTTCATCCGCAAGGGCACGGCGGCCGCCGTGGCCCTGCCCGCTGTCGTGAGCCTCGCCGCATGCTCCGAGTCCAAGGCCGCAGCCAAGACACCGTCGGCGCCCGCCGACACCAGCGCGCGGGCGACCGCGCCTGCGGCACCCGCACTCACCGCGCGCCAGAAGGCAGACGCGATGGACGCCATGCACGAGAAGGGCGTGAAGGCCTTCCCGGCCAAGACGACGGGCCGGGGCAACCAGGTCCTCATGCCCCGGATCGAAAAGGGCGTCAAGGTCTACGAGCTCACCGCCGAGGAGCTCGAGTGGGAGGTCGAGCCGGGGCGGAAGGTCAGGGCATGGGCGTACAACGGGCAGGTGCCCGGCCCGCAGATCCGCGTGCGCGAGGGCGACCGCGTGCGGGTCAAGCTCGTCAACCGGCTCTCGCAGTCGACCGCGATCCACTTCCACGGGCTCGAGCTGCCCAACGACCAGGACGGCGTGCCCTTCATTACCCAGCCGCCGGTCAAGCCGGGCGAGAGCTATACCTACGAGTTCACGGTCCCCAACGCCGGCTCACACATGTATCACTCGCACCACAACGCGGCGACCCAGGTGGGCAACGGGCTGCTCGGCGCCTTCATCGTCGAGCCGAAGCGGGTGCGCGCCGAGCACAAGGCCGATGTCGACTACGTGATGGTGCTCAATGACGGTGCCCACGGCTACACGCTCAATGGGAAGGGTTTCCCCGCCACCGAGCCGGTGGTGTGCACGCAGGGACAGACCGTGCGGATCCGGTTCATGAACGAAGGGATGATGATCCACCCGATGCACCTCCACGGCATGCACATGACGGTGATCGCCAAGGACGGTTGGGATCAGCCGGCGCCGTGGAAGTGCGATACGCTCAACGTCGCGCCGGGAGAGCGCTGGGACGTGCTGGTGAAGGCCACCAATCCGGGGACCTGGGCGTTCCATTGTCACATCCTGCCCCACGCGGAGTCGGAACACGGAATGTTCGGGATGGTGACCGCGCTCGTGGTGAAGCCGCGCGGCGTAGCTTGACGCTCGGGGGCGCCATGGCTGGCCGATCGCCGTGCCCGCGCTGACCCGGTGGTTCCTGCGCGCCGGGATGGCCTGCCTCCTGGCCGCGCTCGCGGTCGGCGTCCTGCTGCAGGCCCCTGCCCTGGTCGCGGGTCATCCGGCGCTCGCGGTGTTCGGCCCGGCGCAGCTCCACCTGCTCGTCGTCGGATGGCTCACCCAGGTGATCTTCGGCGTGGCCTACTGGATGTTCCCGCGCTATTCGGCGGAGCGGCCCCGCGGGAGCGAGCGACTGGGATGGGCGGCGTTCGGGCTGCTCAACGCCGGGCTTGCACTCCGCGTCGCCGGCGAGCCGCTCCACGCGCTCGACTATCCGACCGGTGGCCTGCTCGTGGCGTCGGCCGTGCTGCAGCTGCTGGCCGGCTGGGCGTTCGTGCTCAATACCTGGCCCCGAGTGCGGGAGCGCTGAGATGCCGCGCCTGAGCGTGTGGCTGGTGCGAACCGCGCTGGCGTTCTTCGCCGCCGGCGTCACCCTGGGGGCCGCGGCCCTTGCCGGCAAAGGCTTCGCCGCCGGCCCGTGGGTCTCGCGGCTGGTGCCGATCCACGCCGAGTTCCTCCTGGTCGGGTGGACGGTCCAGCTCGTGCTCGGCGTGGCGTATTGGATCCTCCCACGGCTCCGTACGGGCGCGGAGCGCGGCAGCCCAACGCCGGCCTGGGTGGCATACGGCGACGCTCAACGCGGGCATCCTCATGACCGCGTTCGGCGGAGCGTTTGGGGCCGGGACGTCATGGGCCGCCACGGGTCGCGGACTGGAGGTGCTCGCGGCCGCGACCTTCGTGCTCCAGGCGTGGCCCCGCATCCGGGGATCGCGGGAGGGCGCGTGCGCCGCGACCTGACGGCGCTGGTCGGTCGCACATTCGACGTGGTGGTCGTGGGTGGGGGCGTATCCGGCGCCGCGATCGCCTGGGACGCCGCGCAGCGGGGGCTGTCGGTCGCGCTGGTCGAGCGCGGCGACTTCGGCGGGGCCACCTCCGCCAACTCGCTCAAGGTGGTCCACGGCGGCATCCGGTATCTCCAGCACCTCGATGTCGCGCGCGTCCGCGAGTCGAGCCGGGAGCGCTCGGCCTGGCTCCGCATCGCCCCGCACCTGGTGCGCCCGCTGCCGGTGCTGGTGCCAGCGTTCGGTCACGGTCCGCGTGGCCCCGAGGCGCTGTCGGCGGCATTCGCGGTTCTCGAAGCGTTGACCTGCGATCGCAATCGTGGAATCCGAGACCCGGCCCGGCGCATTCCCCGCGCGCGCCTGCTCTCGCGCCGCGAGGCCGGTGCGCGTTGTCCCGAGCTGGATGGCGCCGACCTCACCGGCGCCGGCCTGTTCTGGGACGGGCAGCTCTGCAATCCGCCCCGCCTGGTCTGGGAGCTCGTGCGCAGCGCGGCGCGGGCCGGCGCGGTCGCCGGCAACTATTGTGAGGCACAGGGGTTGCTTCGCCGCGGCAGTCGGGTCGTGGGCGTGTCCGTCCAGGACCGCCTCGGCCGCGTGGGCTTCGATCTCCACGGTCGTATCGTAGTGAACGCCGCGGGCCCCTTCGCCGAGGAGCTGTACGTCCGCACCGGGCTCCGCCGCGCGCGCCGAGTGCCCCTGTCCCGCGACATGGCGTTGGTTATCCGGCGCCCGCTGGTCCGGACACACGCGCTGGCCGTGCAGACCGGACATCGCGATCCGGATGCCCTGCTGAGCCGAGGTGATCGCCATCTCTTCATCGTGCCCTGGCGAGAGGTCACCCTGATCGGCGTGCACAGCGCCGTGTTCTCGGGCGACCCGTCCGCGCTTGCGGTTACCGAGGCAGAAGTCGCCGCGTTCCTGCAGGAGATCGACCTCGCGGTCCCCGCGTGGCGGCTCACGCGGGACGATGTCGCCGTAGTGCACGCCGGGCTTTTGCCGATCGAGAGCGGCGCGCTGCGCCGCGCCAACGTGAGCTTCGGCAAGCGGTCCCACCTCGCGGACAACGCCCGGACGGACGGAATCGACGGCCTCGTCACCGTGATCGCCAACCGGTTCACCATCGCCCGCGGCCTCGCCCAGCGCGCCGTGGACCTGGTGTTTCGGAAGCTCGGCCGGCGCCCACCCCCGTGCCGGACGGCCGTGACGCCGATCTGGGGCGGCGACATCGAGAGCATGGATGCGCTGGTGAAGAACGCGCGCGACGCCGCCGCCCCGCTCACGCCGGATGGCGCGGAGCGGCTCGCGCGCACCTATGGCGCCGGCTGGCGCGAGGTCGCCAGGCTCGCGGAGTCGGAACCGTCTCTGGGCGAGACCGTGGGGCCCACACCGGCGCTCAAAGCGGAGCTGGTCTACGCGCTCCGCCACGAGATGGCGCAGACGCTGGCCGACTGCGTCTTCCGCCGTATGGACCTTGGCACTGCCGGCGACCCCGGTGAAGCTGCCTTGGCCGCCTGCATTCCGATCGTCGCCGGCGAGCTCGGCTGGAACGCGGCGCGGATCACGTCCGAGGTGGCCGACGTTCACGCCCGCGTCGCCGCACCCTGGCGGCCCTGAGCCCCATCGTAGGCCTGTTCCGCTCCGGGGCCACGCGGCCTATACTACCTGCTACCCGTCCCTCCCCCCGAGTCACCCGGCACGCATGTCACATTCCCGTGCGGCGCTCTGCGCCACGCCTTCGGACCGTCTCTGCCACGAGGACCTCGGTATGCGCCGAAATTTGTCGGCCGTGCTCTCGCCGCTCGTCCACTGCTGCTCGCTTCTCCTCCTTTGCCTCGTCCCGTCCCCCGCGATCGCCCAGGAGACCGGTACCGTCACCGGCACCGTCGCCCGCGCGGCCGAAGGCTCGGCGCTGAGCAGCGTGTCGGTCTCGGTCGAGGCCACGGGGCAGAGCACCGTCACCGGTGCCGACGGCAAGTACACGCTCCGGCGGGTGCCGGCGGGCCCGCAGCGGATCGTCTTCCGCTGGCTGGGCTACCGGCCGAGCAACGTGGACGTCACCGTGGAAGCGGGGGGGACGGTCACGGCCGACGCCGCCCTCGAGGCGGTCACCGTGTCGCTCGGAGAGATCGTGGTGCAGGGCGCATCGCGCGCGCCCGAGCGGATCGTCGAGGCGCCGGCCGCGATCTCGGTGGTGCCGCCGGAGGTGCTGCAGAGCGCCTCGATCACCGGCCAGGCGCCGCTGGCGCTGCAGACGGTGCCCGGAGCCGACGTCGTCCAGAGCGGCGTCAACGACTTCAACGTCAACGCCCGCGGCTTCAACTCCTCGCTCAACCGGCGCGTGCTGGTGCTGCAGGACGGCCGCGATCTCGCGATCGCGTTCCTGGGCTCGCAGGAGTGGAACGGCATGACCCAGCCGCTCGAGGACCTGGGCAAGGTCGAGATGGTGCGCGGCCCCGGCTCCGCGCTGTACGGGGCCAACGCATTCAGCGGCGTCGTCAACATCACGACGCTGACCGCCCGCGAGGCGCTGGGGACCAAGCTCACGCTCTCGGGCGGCGAGCTCGAGACCTTCCGCGGCGACCTGCGCCATGCGAGCCTGTTCGCGGACGACCGCTTCGGTCTCCGGATCAACGCCGGATACAACCGGAGCGACACCTACTCCCGCACCCGCACCCGGCTCGACGGCACCTCGCTCCAGCGCGAGTACGAGGAGGCGACCGACGAGCCCGTGGGCCCGGTGCGCGAGGTGGTCCCGCTCCGGGGCAGACGCTCGATCCCGCCACCGGCGACGCGCTCGGCGACCGCGATCCGCTGGTCAACGGCTACGGCTCCGCCCGGCTCGACTACTACGCCGACAACGGCTCGGTGTTCACGGTGGACGGCGGCGCGGCGCAGGTGGAGAACGAGATCTTCGTGACCGGCATCGGCCGCGTGCAGGTGGACAAGGCGATCAAGCCCTACGTCCGCGCGGCGGTCGCCCACGACCGGTACAACCTGTTCGGCTACTGGTATAGCCGCACGTCGCTCGAGCCGCAGACCTCGCTCCAGTCCGGCCTGCCGATCGAGGAGCGGAGCGACATCTTCCACGTCGAGGGCCAGACCAACTGGAACTTCATGGAGGAGCGCGGCCGCGTGGTGGCCGGCGCGTCCGCCCGGAACACCAGGGTGAACACGAGCGGCACGCTCATGAACCTCGCCAACGACGACCGGAGCGACGATCTCTACTCGGTCTACGGCCAGGTCGAGTTCAAGCTGATCCCGCAGCTGCGGGTGGTCGGCGCGGGGCGAGTGGACGACGGCGACCTGATCGAGACCCAGTTCAGCCCCAAGGGCGCGCTGGTGTACAGCCCCAACGACCACCACTCGTTCCGGTTCTCGGTCAACCAGGCGTTCCAGACCCCGAACTACTCCGAGTTCTTCCTCCAGGTGCCGGTGGCCGCGCCCAGCGCGAGCCCGGCTACGCTCGAAGGCGGAATCGAGCAGTACTATGCCGCGGTCCGCGCCAGCCTGCCGCCGCAGGCGCTCGCCGGGCTCACGCTCACCGACAACCTGCCGTGGAACTTCTCGCCCCAGACCCAGGCGCTCGCGCTGGGCAACGCGGACCTCGAGGTCGAGAAGGTGACCGGCTGGGAGCTGGGCTACAAGGGCGACCTGTCGAGCAAGGCCTACGTCTCGGTCGACGGCTACATCAACGAGCTCAAGAACTTCGTCACCGACCTGCTGCCTGGCGTCAACCCCGCGTTTCCGAGCTTCGCGCTCGACGCGCAGGCCAACGTGGCGGCCGAGCTCACGGCGCTCGACCAGCGGATCCAGTTCCTCCAGTCGCAGGGCGCGCTCACGCCGCAGCAGGCGGCGCAGCTTCGCGGGCCGATTCCGGTGCTGCTGGGCGGCTACGCGCAGCTCCAGGCCGGCACCACGCTCCAGGGCGCCAATGCTTTGGCGACCTTGCCCGACGGAAGCCGCGCCATCGTGCTGTCGTACACCAACGCCGGCGAGGTCACCGAGCGCGGCATCGAGGTCGGCGTCGGCTATCAGCTCACGCCCGAGTTCCGGGCGGACGCCTCGTTCACCGGGTTCGACTTCACCGTGAAGTCCCAGCAGCTCGGCGACCAGCTCGTGCCCAACACGCCGAGCAAGAAGGGGACGTTCTCGCTGAGCTACGCGGGGGAGCAGGGGATCGATGGGAACGTGACCGTGCGCCTGGTGGACGGCTACCAGTGGTCGGCGGGTGTCTTCCAGGGCTACGTGCCGTCGAGCGAGTTCGTCAACGTGAGCGCGGGGTACCGGGTCAACAACTACGTCCGCGTGCACGCGACCGCGACGAATCTGTTCGACGAAAAGCGCTTCCAGCTGTACGGGGGATCAGTGATCGGCCGCCGCGTACTCGGCGGGATCACCGCGACGTTCTAAGGTCCTCGCGAGCCAGGCCCCCGCGAGCGGGCAGGGCCGGGGTCCGCGAAGGGAGCGTCAGTGCGCCTCGAGGTCCCAGCGCGATGCCGACCCTCGAAGCGCACTGCAGCGACCGCAGCGGACCCCGGTCCTGCCCGCTCGCGCCCCGCCCCCGACCCTAGAGCTTTTCCAGTCCCTCGCCGCCGATGTTCGGCTTCCAGGGCAACAGCTCGTACTGTGCCACGGCCTTCCTGGTGTACGGATCCTCGTCCCTGATCCGGTCCAGCGCCGCCAGCCCACCGTCGTCCGGAACCCTGAGCAGCAGCACGCCGCCGGTGCGCGGCTCGAGCGGGCCGGACACGAGCAGTATCCCGCGCTCCTTGAGGCCCCGCAGATAGGCGCGATGCTCGTCGCCCACGGTCAGCACCTCCTCGAGCGGCCGGCGATAGCGTATCAGGGCGATGGCGTACATCGGGCATCCTTTGCGTTTGATGGAGGCGTTCGCATCAGTCCGAGCCGACCCGCCGGCCGGCCATGGCGCGTGCGGCGGCCTGCCGCGCCTGCAGCGCCTCGCTCGGGGTCACGGCATACTCGTCCGGCCGGTGCAGCCTCCGCACGCCCGCGGGTAGCGCGGCGAGTTGGCCCGCGCAGTGCGCCCGGAGCCGCGCCAGCGGCGGATGCGGGCGCAGCAGCTCCCCGGCGCGCATCACCGGCTCCAGCAGTCCTTCGGCGTCGGGTGGCAGCGGCTCGTCGGCGAGCGCGAGCGTGTCGCCCGCCAATCGACCGTCGCCGCCGAGCCGTCGCACGATCTGCTTCCGGCCCACCCAGGTCGCCTTTCCCGGGCTCAGCTTGAGCAGGTCGCGCCCGTCCAGCTCCACGAGCTTGTAGACCAGGTCCACCGACGGCGCGTCGGCCGAGACGTTGAGCCGGGTGCCGATGCCGAACGCGTCGATCGGCGCGCCGGCGCGGACCAGCGCCTCGATGTCCTCCTCGTCCAGCCCGCCGCTCACGATGATCCGCACGGCCGGATGCCCGCCGGCATCGAGGATCCGCCGCACCTCGCGGCTGAGCGCGCCCAGGTCGCCGCTGTCGAGCCGCACGCCCGCGAGCCGGTGTCCCGCGGCCGCCAGCTCGCTGGCCACGGTGACCGCCAGGTGCGCGGCGGCGATGGTGTCGTACGTGTCGAGCAGCAGCACCGCGTCGTCCGGGAAGGCCCGCGCGTAGGCGCGGAACGCGTCGAGCTCGCTCGGGAACGCCATCACGAACGAGTGCGCCATCGTCCCCGAGAGCGGCACGCCGTACGTGCGCCCCGCCAGCACGTTGCTGGTCGAGTCGAACCCGGCCATCATCGCGGCCCGCGCGGCCTTCATCCCCGCATCGATGCCATGGCTCCGGCGGAGCCCGAACTCCGCGAGCGCGCGGCCCTGGGCCACGAGCACCGAGCGGGCGGCCTTGCTCGCGAGCACCGTCTGCACGTGGCAGAGGTTGAGCACGGCGGTCTCCAGCAGCTGCGTCTCGATCAGCGGGCCGGTGATCTCGACCATCGGCTCGTCCGCGAACACCACGGTGCCTTCCGGCACCGCGCGCACGTCGCCGGTGAAGCGGAGCGCCGACAGATGATCGAGGAACCCGGGCTCGAACCGGCCGAGGGACCGGAGGTAGGCCAGCGCGCTCTCGCCGAAGCGAAACGCGCGCAGGTATTCCAGCACCTGCTCGAGCCCCGCGGCGACGAGGAACCCTCGGCCGGGCGGCAGCCGGCGGGCGAACACGCTGAAGGTCGCCCGCCCGCCGACCCCTTCCCGAAAGAAGGCGGCCGCCATCGTGAGCTCGTAGAGATCGGTGAGCAGCGCGCCCGCGTCCAGCGTCAGCGGCGGCGAGACGAAGGCGCCGTCGTCGCTGGCCATGGCCATCCTCGTGCGAGAAGACGCTTCTATAGTATGGCGGCGTCGGCTTGCGCGCGCACCGCGGGGCCGCCTACGTTGGAAAATTCAGGGAGGAGGGGCCGTGCAGCAGATCAAAGGGGCGGTCCTCAAGTCGCGCCTCGCGTTCGTGCAGGACCACTCCGGCAAGGAGGGCCTCGAGCGTGTCCTGGCGACGATGCCGGAGGGTGACCGGCGGACGCTCAAGATGCTGTTCACCTCGAACTGGTACCCCTTCGAGCTGGGCAAGGCGCTGGACGACGCCATCGTCCGGGTGCTGGGCGGCGGGCGGCCGGAGTTCTTCGAGCGGCTGGGCGCCGCGTCCGCCGAGAAGAATCTGTCCACCATCCACGCCGGCTTCCTCACCCAGGGCGACGCGCATGGGTTCCTGACCAAGTCGCCCGCCTTCTATAGCCTGTACTATGAGGCGGGCCGGCGAGAGTACACCCCGGTGGGCCCGAAGGAGGGCGTCTTCACCACCTACGACGCCGAGACCTACAGCGCTCCCGACTGCCTGACCGTGGTGGGGTGGTACCGGAAGGCGCTCGAGATGTGCGGGGTGAAGGGCGTCAAGGTGTCGGAGGAGGAGTGCCGGGCGAAGGGCGGCACGGTGTGCCGGTATCGGGTGAAGTGGGAGTAACCGACGGCTTCAGGAGGAAACATGAAAATCGGCATCATCGGCGCGGGCCAGATCGGCGGGACGCTGGCGCGGCGCCTCGCGGCCCTAGGCCACGACGTGTCCATCGCCAACTCGCGCGGCCCTGAGACCCTCGCTGCCCTCGCCAACGAGACCGGCGCCAAGGCGGTCACGCCCGAGCAGGCCGCCCACGCGGGCGACGTGGTGGTCGTCACGATCCCGCTGAAGAGCATTCCGCGACTGCCGGCCGGCCTGTTCGCCGGCGTGCCCGACGACGTGGTGGTGGTCGACACCGGGAACTACTACCCCCAGCAGCGCGACGGCCGGATCGACGCCATCGAGCGGGGCACGACCGAGAGCCGCTGGGTGGCGGAGCGACTCGGCCGCCCGGTGGTGAAGGCGTTCAACAACATCTACGCGCGGCACCTGCTCGAGCAGGGGAAGCCGCGCGGCGCGACGGGACGCATCGCGCTGCCGGTCGCAGGCGACGATCGGCGCGCCAAGGACGTCGTGATCCGGCTGCTCGACGAGCTCGGCTTCGACGGCGTGGATGCGGGCAGCCTGGACGAGTCCTGGCGGCAGCAGCCGGGAACGCCTGTCTACGGCACGGATCTCGACGCGGCCGGCGTGCGGAAAGCGTTGGCGGAGGCGAAGCCGGAGCGCACCGCCGCATTCCAGGCCGCCGGCGCGGCTCCCGCGGGCCGTCGCTAGCCGGGCGGCCGGACGGGCGCCGCCCGCCGCCGGTCACCTCGGGTTGTCGGCCGTCGGTCCGTAGAGCGAGGGGAGCGGTACGTCACGGAGTCGCAGGTACACCGAGAGCTGGCCGCGGTGATGGATCATGTGGTTGAGGACGAAGCCGCGAAGGACCGCCGCGCGGGGCATCGCGAAGATGACCGTGCCGGCGTTCTTGAGCGACCAGACCCGGCCCATGTCGGCGTCCGACGCCGCGGCCAGGGCCGCGCGGGCTTCCTGCACGTTCCGGTCGAACCGCTCGACCAGCTCCGGCGTGGTGGTGAAGGGCGCCCGGGCGATCGAGGCGTTCTCGGGCAGTCCGAGGTCGAGCTCGGACTGCTGCACGGTATAGCGGCACCATACGGGCAGCCGGGCGATATGGGCGGCGAGATCGCCCAGGGTGTACGACTTGGGGTGCGGCCGCCACTGGGCGGCGTCGGCGGGCACGACTTCGAGCATCCGCCGGGTGTTCGCCATCTCGTGGTCGAACTCCGGCAGCAGGGTCTCGGCAATCGACATTGCGGCTTCTCCAAGTAGGGCGGCCGTCATCGCGAATCGTGGGGAAGATGCACGGGCGGGAAGTGCGCCGGAACCGGGCTACGCCAGCACGCCGACCGACGCGCCGTCGAGCGACACCTCGACTTCCCCTTCGCCCTCCCACCGTCCCAGCTCGCTGCCGTGGTCGTCGTCCACGTGCAGATCGTCCGCCCCGCACCAGAGCCGGATCCGCCTGGCCTGCTCGGTCGCGAGCGTGGCGCGCGAGGTGCCGAACGCGTCCGCGAGCGCCACGAGCGAGGGCCGATCACTCTCCAGCGCCCGCACCACCTCGAGCTTCCCGTCGCCGGCCCTGGCGTGGTCGGCCAGCCAGAGGTTCGGCCCCGCGCATCGGATGTTCATCGCCTCGAGCAGGAGGTAGCTCGCCGAGCGGTCCGCGCCGTCCAGCTCGACCCGCGTCGGCCGCGCCGGCAGGGTGCGCGCGAGTCGTCGAGCGGCGGTGCGGGCCTCGTCGGTGCCCTCGATGTCGTCGCCGACCTCCGGATGGATCAGGTTGCCGAGCAGCCCGATGCCAACGGACTCCACGAACGGCGTCTCCCCCCAGGGCCCGCGCGCCATCCCCACATCGATCCGCCGCACGTCGAGCCGCGCCCAACGGGCGGCCAGCGCGGCCGGCTCGCCGCGAATGCCGAGCGAGGTGGCGATGTTGTTCGCGGTGCCGGTGGGGAGGATGGTCATCGGGACGGGCGAGCCAGCCAGCGCCTTCATGACCCGGCCCACGGTCCCGTCGCCCCCGGCGACCACCACGAGGTCGCCCGGGTCGTCCAGCACCTTGTGCACGTGCCGCTTCTTGGCCTCGCGCACCTCGACCTGGTGTCCGGCGGCCTCGATCGGCGGGCCGCAGCTCCGCGGCGGTGGTGCCGCCGTTCCCGGCACCTGGGTTCAGCAGGAGCGTGATCCGCATGCTATGCTCCGGAACAGGGCCGGCGCGGTGCCGGTCCCGGTCTCAGTCGAGGGTACGCCATGAAGATCCTGATCGCCAACGACGACGGCATCTACAGTCCGGGACTTCGCGCGCTCGCCGACGTGGCCCGCCGCTTCGGCCAGGTCCGGATCGTGGCGCCGGACGTCGAGCAGTCGTCCATGGGTCACGCTATCACCCACTCGCGCCCGCTCACGATCCGGGCGACGGTCATCGGCGACCACGAGGCCTTCCGGGTGAACGGCACGCCTGCGGACTGCGTGACCGTCGGCGTGGCCGAGTGGGGACGGGTGGACGTGGTGCTCTCGGGCATCAACCTGGGCGCGAACCTGGGGAACTCGATCTGGCACTCCGGCACCCTCGCCGCCGCCAAGCAGGCGCCGCTGCTCGGCTTGCGCGGCATCGCGCTCAGCACGCCGGTGGCTGGCGACCAGCCCGACTTCGCCGCGCTGGTGCCGTGGGTCGTGCGGGTGCTCGAGCTCCTGCTTGCCAAAGACGGCTCTCCGCTGGTCAACGTCAACTTTCCGCCCGAGCCTCGCGGCATCCGCTGGACCCGCCAGAGCGTCCGCCACTACGACGGCAAGGTGGTCCCCGGCCACGACCCGCGCGGCCGGCCGCACTTCTGGATCACCACCGCGCCGCTGGAAGCGCCTGAGGAGGGCACCGACCGGTGGGCCATCGAGCAGGGCTGGGTGTCGCTCACGCCGCTCCGGCTCGACCTCACCGACGAGGTGGCGCTGGCGCGGGTGAAGTCGGCCACGATCGACTGAGCGCTACTTCGGCGACGCTTCCGACCGCCGCACCGGCAGGTCGATCGCGCTGCGATTGAACAGCCGGATGGTGAGCGGCTCGCCGGCGTCCGCGATGGTCTCGTCGCTCACGTCCTTCCCGCTGCCGTAGTTGATCTGCTGGTTGGGACTCTTGAGGATGCCGAGCACCAGGACCAGTCGGCTCCCCGCCGCGCACAGGTGGCTCGCGAGCCGCTGGCTCGTGAAGTCCAGCCGTTGCCGTTGGCCTGGTGTGAGCAGCCGGCGCTGCGTGGGACCGCCCACGTAGCTCGCGCGCGCCTGGAACGGCGGCAGCTGCCGGTAGGTCCCGTCGGTTCGCCACTCGTACAGCCCGACCACGAAGTCGAAGTCCCGCTTGTTGGTGATGAGGTCGAGGTGGCCCGAGAACAGGCCGCTGATCTCGGTCGCACCGGGGAGCGGATCGCTCACGAACGTCACGGCGTTCGTGGTGTCGATGGCGGTGTCGGCGACGCCGCCGCCCGGCACGATCAGATCGCTGTCCGCGCGGTCGGCCAGGTTCACGGTCAGCGTGACCGACGCTTCGCCGGCCGGCGCGTTCGCGGCGAGCCGGTAGCCGTTGGCTTCCCGCTCGGCGCCCAGATAGAGCCGCAGCACGCCGTTCGCCATCGCGCTGATCGATGGCGCGTGCTTCCAGGCGTTCCCGTCCACCACCTCGTAGTTCACTTTGTCGCCCAGCAGCGCCGGCTTGGGCTTGCCCTTGAGCACGTAGTCGAACCACTGGTAGCGGAGGTCGCCGACGATGTCGATCCTCGCCGCGGGGTCGATCTCGTAGCCGGCGAAGTTCGTCGCCGTATCGCCCAGCGCGTTGACTACGCCGCGCTGCGCCTGGATGTGATCGTACGGCCCGATCACCAGATAGTGCTCGGCGCGCGGATTGTGCTTCACGTGCTCGGTGAAGTAGTGGAGCGCGGCGCCCGGTCCGCCGAAGTAGTAGCCCGCCGTCTGCAGCACCGGAATCCCGATACGGGCGAACTCGCGGCCGTACGGAATCATGTCCTGCCAGTACGCGTCGTACGCCGGGTGGGCCAGCCATGCGTTCCAGACCGGGTTGGGCGTGCCGTCGATCTTGTCCAGGTCGCGGTAGGCGCGCCCGCTCACGTACCACGCCTGGTTCAGCCGGCGCCAGCGCGCCCGGTCGTTGTAGGTGGAGTCGTCCAGCGCCTTGTTGTCGGTCGTGTAGAACGGCCACGGGTACACGAAGTTCCAGACGACGTTCCCTTCCATGGGCACGTCCAGCGCCGGCGCCACCGGCGCGCCGACCATGATGGCCTTGAGCGCCGGCGGACCTCGCTTCGCCGCGGCCCAGGGCGTCATCCCGGAGTAGCTGCCGCCGTACATGCCGACCCGGCCGTCGCTCCAGGGCTGGCGGCTGATCCAGCCGATCAGCGCCGCTGCGTCGGCGCCCTCGTGCACGTACGGCACCGGCTGGTCGGGGCTGCAGAGCTTGCCGCGGGTGAACCCGATGACGGCGGCATACCCGTTCGCGGCCGTGCGGCGCTGTTCCCCGAAGAGCACCGTCGTATCGGCGTAGATGGTAAACTGGAGCAGCGCGGGCAGCTTCGCCGGTCCCGTCCGCGGACGCCAGACCAGGGCGCACACCGTCGCGCCGTCCGGCGTCCGGACCTGGATGTCGCTGGTCATGTCGTACCGGCGCCGGTCATCCTCCCGGATGAGCGGCACGGCCAGCCGCCCGAGCTCGCGGTAGGTCGTCGTCACCTGATAGGCGCGAAGCCATGCGACCAGGTCCGCCATCGGGACCGTGGTCGTACTGTCGGAGCCCGGCTGCGCGCCGTCCGGCCCGTCCGGCACCGGCGGCGGGATGGCGCTGAAGGCTCGCGCCACCAGCGCCGCAGTCCGGTCGTCGAGCTTGGCGAAGCCGTCCCGGAACGCCTGCTGGAGCGCGTCCGCGAATGCTGTCCCCCGAGTGCGCTCGAGCTGCTTCGCCCGCAGGTAGATCTCGTACTGCGTGTTGAGCGCCCGCGCTCGGCTGCTCGTGTCGCCGCGCGCGGTCGTGGCGGTGCGCCATTCGGCGAGCGCGGCCGCCGCCTCGTCGTACCGGCCCGCCACGAGGCGAAGCCGGAAGAGATTGTCGAGCAGCACCGCGCGGTTGGGATTTCGATAGGCCGCGGCCGCCTGGTCGGCCAGCCGCGGCATCATCGTGGTTCGCCCCGCCGAGTCGCGGAGGAGCCCAGCGGGGATGGTGACCCGCTGGGCCCCCACGGGATGCGTCGGCGCCAAGCCGGCGAGCAGGAGGAAGACGAGCGAGCGCAAGGCTAGGTCGGCCGCGCCGCGAACAGGTCGCCAAGCGCGTCGAGCCGCTCGCTCCAGTACGCCTTCAGTCGCACCGCCGCGGCCTGGTCGGGCAGCTTCTCGTGCTGGATCGCGACCTGGCTCTTGGCCCTGCCCTTGGCCAGGAACCCGACGGCCACCGACGTCCGGTCCGGCCAGGTGATCCGCATGTACTTCTCGGGCGTCGAGCTTCGCACGGTGAGGGCGACGTCGGGCAGCCAGCGAGCGCGCTGCCGCGGGTCGCGGAACGAGCGGAACAGTCGGGCGAGCGGTACGGCGAACGTCCGGCTCTTCGAGGCCTCGAACGCGCCGCTCCGCCGCTGCCCGATGGCGCGGAGACCCTTGATGCGCTCGTAGCCCACCGTCACCGTCTGCGCCCACCAGCCGGGGATCTTGTACTTCTCGTGCACGTGCCGCGCGATCTCGGTGTGCGTCCACGTGTGCGCCTCCACCCCGTCGAGCGCCTTGACCCAGCGCTCCCAGGTGCAGCCGGTTCGCGTCTTGATGATCGCGTCGCTCCTGCCGGCGAGCTTGGCGTAGTCGATGGGTGCGGGAGCGGCGGTGGACCGGGCAGCGGGCTTCTGAGTGCGGAGCTGCGCGCGGGCGGCGGTGTAGGACTCGCCCGTCTTCTGCATGCGCCCGCGAACCAGGCGCTTGAAATCCTTGTCGGTCGTCATGGGAAGGCCCTTTGGTCAGGCCACGGGCGACACACCCCCCAGCGGCGACGCCCGCGGCGTGCCAAAGGCTCGAAGCAGACGGATCCGGGAGTGTGCCCCCCTTTGCCTCGCGAGGGTCCCGGCTGGGGCGGGGCCGACGAGGTTGGGCGCGGATCGGCGCCGGCTTCTAGTGTGCATCGTCGGCATGCCGATGGCAAGCGCTTCACCCAATCCATCCCCACCTCGCCGGCGTACTTCAGTCGGTGATCCATGTTCACCTCCGTACGCCGAAGGAGGCGCCCGTGAGCGCGTCCATCCACCAAGTCTGGTTCGACAACCCGCGGCAGGGCCAGCGGGTCCGTTTCCTCACCCTGCCGGCCGAGACCGGCGGCCGGGGATTCACCCTCGAGTACGTCTACCGACCATTCACGGGTGAGACCGCGGTGCCGGCGCATGTCCACCCATCCGCCGACGAGACCTTCGAGATCCTGTCGGGCGCCGCCAGGTATCGGGTGGGAGGAAGGGAGCGCAGCGCGCGCAAGGGCGACTGGTTCGCGTTGCCCGCGGGTGTTCCTCACGTCCATCCCTGGAGCGTGAGCGCGGAGGAGCTGCACGTCCGCCAGACCACCGAGGTGAGCCCGCCGGACAGCGCCGGGCTGGTGGCGAGCCTGCAGGCGCTGGTGACGCTGTTCGGTCTGGCGACCGCGGGCAAGGTGAACCGGAAGGGCCTTCCCAACCCCCTCCAGCTCGCCGTGCTGATCCGCTCCACCATGCCCGCGACGTACATCGCCGGCATCCCGATCACCGTCCAGCGACTCCTGTTCGGCGGACTGGCCCGGATCGGCGAGGCTGCCGGCTATCGCACGGCCTATGCCGAGTACGGGGTGCTGACCGACGCGGGTATCCAGCGGGCGCGCTAGCGGTCGCCGCGCTACGCAGAGGTCAGCACCTCCGACAGCACCTCGGGCAGCATCGGGTCCTCCCAGTACTCCACGTGGGCCATCAGGAACGTCGTCGCATCCCGGTCTCGCTGGTTGGTCACCCTGCGCCCGTCGGATGTGTTCGGGAGGTCGAAGTACTCCAGCGCGCCGCTGATGATGTCCCACGGCGAGTAGATGTTGACCCATCGCTCGGGGCGCCAGGCGTACTCCTGCAGCATCGGCTGTGACGACGCGGCGAGCGCTTCGCGCGCCTGGGTGGTGCGACGGTGCTGGATGGCGAAGATGAACGCCGTCTTGTCGAGCGGGGAGCCGAAGGTGAGGAAGAGCGGCGTCCGGCGGGCGACGTCGCGGGTGGGTCGGCCGGCCTGGCGGTCGATGGCGTCCTCGCACAGGAGCTGGTTGAGCGCGTCGTAGCTCACCACCGAGCCCAGCGAATGGCCCACGACCACGACGTTGGCGTACGCGGCCGGGCCGCTGGCGGCGTAGATCGCCCGGGCCCGGTCGGTCACGCAGGCCCGGATCCGGGCGCGCAGCTCGGAGAACCGGTCCACCGTGTGCGACTCGACGTACACCGCGACGTCGCCGAGGTACTGGACCAGGAACCGGCGCACTCCGCCGCTCAGCAGCAGCACCGCGACCCAGGTGACCAGCAGCCGCAGCGGCCAGTGCGTGTCTTCGCCGGAAGGCCAGAGCGCCACCACCTCGAGCACGATGATCAGCGTCCCGATGACCAGTGCGCCGAGGACGAGCAGCGACGACAGCGGTTGCTGCGCCGGTCGCCTGGCGCCGATCTGCGAGCCCGCGGCCGTCAGGAACTTCCATGCCCACGAGGAGCCGGCGTAGACCAGCGCCAGCACGGGCAGCGCGAGGAACGCGGCGCTGCACCAGTTGTTGAACCGCTCCGCGCCATGCCGGCCGAGCAGGCTGCTCCAGCGAACCATGCCGGGCGCCCATGCGCCGCCCTGCTGGAGGTGCGAGAGGATGAGCAGCGGCAGCGCGAGGCCGGCGAGCACCGTCGCCAGCAGCGTCATCGTGAACAGCGCTACGCTCAGCAGGCCGAGTCCGGTCCGGAGCCACCGGAGGCCGCTGCGCCGGCTGAGTCTCCCGAGGGCGAGCGTCGCCAGGAAGACCGTGGCGACGACGAGAAACACGTTGAGGGTGGTCGTCAGGTCGCAGAACAGCGCATCGCTGAGCCAGGTCGGCGGCGACACGCCGATGGCGGCGCGGGCGGCGCTCACGACTCCCACCACGGTGTTCATGACGGCCAGGGAGCCGATGGTCGCGAGCGCGACGACGAGGTAGGCCCACGTCCGCACCGGGATGTCGTACGCCTGCCACCGGCCGAAGATCCAGCGCGAGAAGGTAGCGGTGCTGTTGAGGATGCCGTTCACGCCGGCGTGCAGCAGGAAGAGCGAGATATCGCGCAGCGTGACCTCGCCCTCGGTCAGGGGCGCCCAGTATCCCTCGTAGAAGTGGATCTCGCGCCCGAGCGACGGCAGCCGAAGCACCAGCCGCTGCATCTGCTGGCCGTCGAGCAGGACCGTCTCCGCCTCGGGGCGCGCGGAGGCGAACGGCGGGCGGCGGCGGAGCTGCTCGAAAACGGCGTCGAGGGTCGCGAAGGGGACCTGCTGTCCCATCCCGTGGGTCACGAACACCGCGACCTTCCGGAGCGGGCTAACCCCGTCGGCTACCGGGGTGCCGGGCGAGAGGACGGTGTATTCGGATTCGCGGGTGGCGGAGTCCTGGGAGTGGTTGCTTGTGTGCATGGTGGCGGAGCGGTCGGGCGTCGTCGTCGGTCAGGGGTCGTCCAAAGATGCGGGTGCGTCCGCCGGCGAGGGAAGGCCGCCCGACTCCGGTATTCCGACTGCGGTATGTTCCGTATGGCCGCCTCCCGAGCGATCGCGGCCCCTGCCCTGCCGCTCACCGTGAGGGTCCCGCCGTCGAGAATCTCGAGGCATGGTCCGGCTGCTGGTGCTGTTCGTGACGGCCTTCGTCGACCTGGTCGGCCGTGGCACAGAGTGTTTGGGTGATCGATGTGGGACCGGAGGCGGGGGACGAGGGGGGAGCGGTCGTGGCAGAGGGAATGCCCCAGCAAGTGGCGGCTGCGCGCGCGAGTCTCCGCGTTACGCCGGGTCCCGCCAGCCGCCGGCACCGCCGGTATGTCGCACGCCGGTATGTCGCACGCCGGTATGTCGCACGCCGGGATGACTTGAGCCGACCATGCGTCGGCCACGTCAGCGACTTTCAGAGCCATCCGGGCTCAGCCCCAGTGCAACGAACTTGCGGGGCGACAGCCACGCCGACACATTCCCCTCGCCGCCCGAGTCTGCTTCGTTCTCAGCTCAGCCACCACCCCCATGCTTCTAGCGGCCTCTATCCGTCACGCCTGCAGTCGGAGCCATCCATGAACGTCGCGCGGACCGCCTGTTGGTTCGGGTGGCTGGTGGCGAGCCTTGGCGCCTGCGATCCCCGTGCCGATCAGGTCGGCCTCACGGGGATCGCAGGCGTCGATAGCACCACCTCCATCGCGGCGGCAGCGGCACCCAACAAGCTGTTCGCCCTGCGGGTCGACCCGCATGCGGCTTCACTGTCGGTGGGCGAAACCGCAACCGCCAGCTGCATCCCGACCACCAAGTCGGGCACGGTGCTCGCCACCAGCTGCACCTGGAAGAGCACCGACACGAGTCGGGTGGGCGTCGTGGGGTCCGGACAGCAGATCACCGTGCTGGCTAAGCAGCCCGGCACGGCCAGGGTGATCGCGACCGCGGAGCGGAAGCGGGACAGCGTCGTGGTCACGGTCACCGAACCGCCGCCCCCGCCGCCGCCGTCGTTGGGCGTGCCCTTCGGACCCTTCGCCCTCTTCGTCGGAACCACGACGGCGTACGCGTTCGGCCCCGCGCCGTTCACGATGAGCTACAGCGGCGAGACCGCGGATCGGGTGGAGCAGCGCATCGCCGCCGCGAGAGCTGCCGGCCAGCGGCTCGTCATCGCGATGACCGGCGGCGCGCCGACGAACTACACCACCGACGGCAAGTTCGATCTGGCCAAGTGGAAGGCGAAGATGGACACCTTCCGCGCGCCCGCGGCGCAGCAGGCCGTCGCCGCCGGCGTGGCCGACGGTACGGTGATCATGGCGAACATCATCGACGAGCCGAACACCACGGACTGGGGGGGGGCGTCATCACCCGGGGGATGCTGGACGAGATGAGCGCGTACGTGAAGGAGATCTTCCCCGCGATCCAGACCACGACTGTCGCTGCAGTGGAGCGCCCTCGCCGCCTCGCGCTTCACCGGCCCCTACGCCAGCGTGGATGTCTTGACCACGCAGTACGTCACCAGGTTCGGCAGCGTCGAAGCCTACCGTGACGGCGCCGTCGCCGCCGCCCGGGCGAACAACCTGGGCCTCCTGCTGAGCATGAACATCATCAACGGCGGGACGCAGGACCTGGACGGCACGTGGGACTGCACGGGCACGGGCGGCAAAGGGACGGGCTCGCCCAACTGCCGGATGACACCCGGCCAGGTCGAGAGTTTCGGGGAGACTCTTGGCCTCACGCCCGAGTCGTGTGGACTCCTGATGTGGCGCTACGACGATGCGTTCTTCAAGACCGGGGGCCTGGCTCAGCAGAACGTCGCGGCCGCCCAGAACGTGGCGGCGGCGCTCGCGGCCCGGCCGAGTAGACCCTGCGGGAAATGAGGGCGGCGGACCCGGGTTGGCCTTCCCCCGATCTGGTGGCATTCTACATCGCCGGACGACAAGCTGCGGCCGGATCAAGCGCCTGATTTATCGGAGTGCAACGCTCACGGCCCCCGGTAGATCACCCGCCAGATCCGGCCACCCTTGTCATCGGTGATGTAGAGCGAGCCATCCGGTCCTACGGCCAGCCCGGTCGCCCGGTGTGCCGCTCCGGTGGGCGTCGCGGTGCCTGACCCGACGAAACCGCTGGCGAAGACCTCGTACCCGCCGGTCGGCGCGCCGTTCACGAACGGGACGAACACGACGTGGTAGCCCGGGTTGTCGGGCCGGGGCCGAGTCCCGGTGAAGTTGTCGCCATGGAACGCCACGAAGGCGCCACCCCTGTACTTGGTCGGGAACTGCTGCTTGGTGTAGAAGACCATCGACATGGGTCCCCAATGGGCCGGGAACGTCATGAGCGGCAGATTTTTCGTCGAACAGCGGCCGATCACCGTGCCGTCGCCGCCATACTCGGGGGCGAGCACTTTCTTGCCCTGCAGGCGGTCGTGGTGGCAGTACGGCCACCCGAAGTCGTTTCCCTGGTCGATACGCACCAACTCCTCGGAGGGGATCGCGGCGTCCTCGGCCATCGTGAATAGCTTGGGCCAGTTCATTCCCAGCAGATCTCGATCGTGCTGCACGCCGTAGAGCACCCCGGTGCCGGGGTTGACCTCGAGCGCCAGCATGTCCCGCAGCCCGGTGGCGTATCGCAGACCGGCCGACGGCAGCTGTCCGGTGCTGGTGGGGTCGTAGCGCCACACGCCTGCCCGGGTCGGAAGCTCGGGACATGGGTCCTTCCCCGGGGACTCCAGGACTCGGTTCTGCAGCTGACAGGAATTGGAGCCCGAGGCGATGTTCACGTACATATGGGAGGTGCTGAACGTGATGTTCTTCGCCCTTGCGTCGACCGCGGTGGGCAATCCCGAGACGATGGTCGCTGGGGCCGATGAGGGCGTGAGACTCCCGCCCGATATCGTGTACCGGAGGACTCGGTCGTCGGCGGCGAAGTACAGCGCCCCCTGAAACCAGGCGATCCCCGTTCCGCCCAGCGTCCCGAAACCGCTGCTTGCGATCCGCCGTGCCGTTGCCATCTCTGTCCCGAAGGGCCAGGATGCCGCCTTTGTCGGCAGTTCCCATTTGGCACTGCCCGGAGCGCGACGTACAGATCGCCGTTGGGCCGCACCGCGATGTGACGGGCGAGCCCCACCTGGTCGGCCACCACGATCGCGCAGAAGCCGGGCGGGAGGGTGATGCCGCCGTTGCCGCGCATTGCACGTGAGGCTCGCCGCCGGCTGCGCGAGGGCGGACGGGCCGGAACTCCGCCGTGAGACTGGTGCCGACGGGCGTGCGCTCCGTGCAGGTCGCGGTGGCGAGCGTGAGGAGGATGGCGATGACGAATCGGGGGCGGAGGGAGCGCGAAGACAGGGGCACGGGGAACTCCGAGGTTTCGCGGGTGGGCGGGTGCACATCACGCTGCTCGCCAAGGTATCGCAGCCGCCCGGGCGAGGACAGGAGCCGTGGCGTCACGCGGCGGCGAAGGACACGAAGACGGCGCGCTCAGACGCGCATCAGCAGGCCGAGGCCGGTCCGGCGCCACGCGGGATGGCGGCTGCGCCGGCTGAGCGCTCGAGGGCGAGCGTCACCACGAAGACGGTCAGGACGACCAGTAAGACGCGGAGGGTCGCGTCAGGTCGCAGACCAGCGCATCGCTGGCGAGGTCGGCGTCGACGTCACGCGGAGGCGAACGGCGCACTTCCTCCGAAAGTCGGCATGGAGCGCGCCCCCACCCCCACGGGTGAGGCGGAGGGCGCGGGATTCGGGCGTTTGGGTCAGGTGCCCGAACAGCCCCCCTCCAGGAGCCTCACATGCCGACACGCAATCTGTTGCACCCGTCATGGGTCCGCGCGGGACTCGCCTTGCTGCTCGCCGCCGGCGCGGCTGTTCCCGGACGCGCCGCCCACCGGGCCGGAGGTCCCCGCGCCCCCCGCCGATCTGACCGCCAGCGCCTTCGAGCTCACCATCGACGTGGCGTCGGGCCGCGTGTCGGTGAACGCTCCCGCGCAGCCCGGCCAGACGCGCGACGGCGGCCCGTCCTTTTCCCTGCTCGGCCGGGATGCCATCACGCTGCACGCCGGCGACTGCACCTTCGCCGCCATCCCCAACAACGCGAAGCAGAAGCGCTGCTCGCTCCAGCTCGCCATCGAGAATCACCTGCGGTTCTCCGATCTCGTGACCCCGACGTCGTTTCCCAGGCCGCCGCAGGGCGTGACCGGGCTGCTCGTCTTCCCCTTCACCTCGGGCGGTCTGAGCACGACGGGCGGCGTGACCGCGGTGCCGAATACCTCGTGGGACGAAGCGCCGGCCAACTTCTTCAACGACTTCGCCTCCTGCAGCAGCGCCGGCAAGACGAGTGATTGCTACCGCCGGGAGCGCTATCCCTCCCCGCTCGCCGCGGGCGAGACGAGCGCGGCACGGGCGGTCGGCTTCGACGTGGACAAGGCGGCGCAGTCGGTATCGGTCTACATCCTGGTGGCCGCAGACGTGCGGGATGCCGAGCCCAAGAGCCTGGCCCTGACACCCGTGGCGGCCGGGTGCGGCACGGCCGGCGGCAGCCCCGGCGGACCCACCCTGTCCCTGGGGGCGATGCGGCCGGGACGTAGCGCCAGCTCCGACCGCGTCGGCCTCTGCACGTTCGAGCTTCCCGACCTGCTGAA
>CAVOPE010000005.1:0-114515 GCA_963697755.1 uncultured Gemmatimonadales bacterium
CGCTGCCGCCGCCGATCGGCCCGCGCACGGTCAAGGTCGAGACCACGAAGCAGCTCGAAGAGGCGGTGCGGGCCGAGCTGCCGGCCGCCGACGTGCTGGTCATGGCGGCGGCGCCGGCCGATTTCCGGCCGAGCGATCCGAGCGAGAGCAAGCGCGCGCGGAACGACGGCGCGCTGGCCATTCCCATGGAACCGACCGACGATATCCTGAGCGCGACCCGCGCGCAGCGCCGGGCCGGGAGCGTCACGGTTGGGTTCGCCCTCGAGACCGGGGACGCGCTGGCCAAGGGCCGGGCGAAGCTCGAGCGGAAGGATCTCGACCTGATCGTGGTGAACGATGCGTTGGAGCCGGGGGCCGGGTTCGAGGTGGACACGAACCGGGTGGCGCTCCTGGGCCGTGAGGGCCCCGCGCGCATCCTGCCGCTGCAGTCGAAGCGCGACGTGGCCGAGGCGATCCTGGACGCCGTGGAGCAGCACCTTGGCGGATGAGCGTCGGCGTTATCTTGCGCAGCAGATCGAGCTCGGTGGCGCGGAGATCATCCTCGCGCGTTCTCGAGCGCCTGCGCAGGAAGGGGAGATGCCGTCCGACCGTCCGTCCGGCCCCGCCGCCGAGTCCCCGGCGCCGCCTGCTGCGTCGCCCGGAGGGTCTCCGCCCGGCGGACACGAGCCCAAATGGAGGAAAGGCGCGCCGCCGATCCCCGGACCGGGCCTCGTCGTGCTGTCGCCCGCGCCGGTCCTGCTCGGCAACGATCTCGGCGCCTTGCCCACGCTCGAGGCGGTGGCGGAGCGGATCCGCACGACCTACTGCTGCGACCTCTGTCCGAGCCGGACCAACGCGGTGCCGGGGGAAGGGAACCCGCACGCGAAGCTGGTGCTCGTCGGCGAGGGCCCCGGCGCGACCGAAGATGCCACCGGCCGCCCGTTCGTGGGCCAGGCTGGCCAGTTGCTGGATTCGATCCTCGACGCTATTGAAGTCCCACGGAATTCGGTGTACATCACCAATATCGTGAAGTGCCGTCCGCCCCAGAATCGAAAGCCCTTGCCCGATGAGATCGCGGCCTGTATCCCCTATCTCCACCGCCAGCTCGAGTTGCTGCAGCCGAAGGTGATCGTCGCCATGGGCGGGACCGCCGGCGAATCGCTGCTCGGCGTGAGGAAGAGTCTGGGCGAGCTGCGCGGCAAGGTACACACGTTCAACGGCATTCCGCTCGTCGTGACGTACCATCCCGCGGCCCTACTGCGCAACCCGAACTGGAAGAAGCCGACCTGGGATGACGTCCGTATCGCACGACAACTTCTCGACCGCTGACACGTACGTCGGCCGCGCGGCTCCGTGGAGCCAGGAGGCCGAGCAGGCGGTCCTCGCGGCGATGCTGCTCGACCAGGACGCGGCGCTCCGCGCGGCGGAGCTGGTCGACGACTCGATGTTCTACCGCGAGGGGCATCGCCGGCTGTTCCGGGCGATGCTGGCGCTCACCGAGCGGCGGGTGGTCATCGACCACATTACGCTCCGGGACGAGCTGCTCCGCCGGGGTGACCTCGAGACGGCCGGCGGCCTGGAGTACCTCGCCGAGCTGGTGGACGCGGTGCCGACCGCGGCCAACCTCGAGTTCCACGCGAAGATCGTCCGCGACAAGGCCATCCTCCGGCGGCTGATCGAGGCCGGCACCTCCATCATCACCGACGCCTACGACGGCCACTCCACGGCGGCCGACCTGCTCGACGTCGCCGAATCCAAGATCTTCACCATTTCCCAGCAGCGGGGCAACGACGGCTTCACCCGCATCAAGGAGATGCTGTGGCCGACGATGGAGCGCATCGAAACGCTCCAGCGGAGCGGCAAGGCGATTACCGGGGTGCCCAGCGGCTTCGTAGACTTGGATGCGCTCACCTCGGGCTTTCAGCCGTCGGAGCTGGTGGTGGTCGCCGCCCGGCCTTCCATGGGGAAGACGGCGTTCTGTCTCAACATCGCCGCCCACGCGGCGAGCGAAGGGCAGGGCGTCGCCATCTTCTCGCTGGAAATGTCCAAGGAGTCGCTGGTGCAGCGCATGCTCACCGCCACCGCACGGGTCGACAGCCATCGGGTGCGCCAGGGCACGCTGCGCGACTCCGACTTCACCCAGCTCGCGCGGGCGGCCGGCATCCTGCAGACCTACCAGCTCTGGATCGACGACACCCCGTCGCTCACCCTGCTGGAGATGCGCTCCAAGGCCCGCCGGCTCAAGATCGACAACGACCTGAAGCTCGTAGTCGTGGACTACCTGCAGCTCATGCGCAGCCCGGAACATGCCGAGAACCGGGTGCAGGAGATCTCCGACATCTCACGCTCGCTGAAGGCACTCGCCCGGGAGCTGCAGATCCCGGTCATCGCGCTCTCGCAGCTGAGCCGCGCGTCCGAGCAGCGCGGCGGCGAGCGCAAGCCGATCCTTTCGGACCTGCGCGACTCGGGCGCGATCGAGCAGGATGCCGACCTGGTGGTGTTCATCCACCGCCCCGAGTACTACGACCGGGAAGACGAGTCCAAGCGCGGGCTCGCCGAGGTCATGCTGGCCAAGAACCGCAACGGCCCCACCGGCGACGTGCAGCTCCGGTTCGTGCGGGAGTACACTCGCTTCGACAATCTGTCGAATCGGGAGGAGCCGGAATGACGCCCAATCCGCACGTCCACCTGACCTGATGCCCAAACCCAAGTCCGTCTACCGCTGCACCGACTGCGGGCACGAGCACCCCAAGTGGGTCGGCCGCTGCGAGGCGTGCGGCGCCTGGAACTCGGTGGCCGAGGAGCCCGCGGTCGCGCGGGCGACGACCGGGCGCGGGGCGGGGAAGCGCGGGCTCGGCGGATCCGCCGCCGTCGTCGCTCCGCCGACCCGCCTGCGCGACGTGGCGACGTCGCCCCTGCAACGCTGGCGCACCGGGCTGCCCGAGTTCGACTTCGTCCTGGGCGGCGGGCTCGTGCCGGGCTCGATGATCCTCATCGGTGGCGAGCCGGGCATCGGCAAGTCTACGCTGCTGCTCCAGGCCGCCGCGCGGCTCGAGACGGCCGGACGCACCGTGCTGTACGCCAGCGGCGAGGAGTCGCCGGATCAGATCCGGCTCCGGGCCGAGCGGATGATCAACGAGGACGCGGGGGCCGTGCACGTGCTGGGAGAGACCCGGCTCGAGGCCATCCTCGCCGCCGCGGCCGCGGTGGCCGCCGATGTCGTGGTCATCGACTCGATCCAGACGGTGTACACCGAGACCCTGGAGAGCGCCCCGGGCAACGTCGGCCAGGTGCGCGAGTGCTCGGGCCAGCTCATGCGGTTCGCCAAGGAGAGCGGCACCGCCGTCGTGGTGGTCGGACACGTGACCAAGGGCGGCGGGATCGCGGGGCCCAAGACGCTCGAGCATATCGTCGACACCGTGCTCTACTTCGAGGGTGAGGCCACGCTGGATTACCGGCTGCTCCGCACCACCAAGAACCGGTTCGGCTCGGTGGACGAGCTCGGAGTGTTTACCATGACCGAGCACGGGCTGGTGGCCGTGCCCAATCCGTCGGCGGTGTTCCTCGCCGCGCGAGCCGAGGGGATCAGCGGAAGCGCGGTGACCGCGCTCATGGAGGGAACCCGGCCGGTGCTGGTCGAAGTCCAGGCGCTCGCCGCCAAGTCGGGCTACGGGACGCCGCAGCGCGTGGCTACCGGCCTCGATCCCAAGCGCCTCGCGGTGCTCCTGGCGGTGCTCGAGCGGCGGGCCGACACGTCGTTCGCCGACCTCGACGTCTTCGTGCAGGTCACGGCCGGGGTGCGGCTGAACGAGCCGGGTGCCGACCTCGCGGTCGCCGCCGCGCTCATTTCGAGCTTGTACAATCGCCCGGCACCACGCGACGTCATCTTCCTCGGCGAGATCGGCCTGGGCGGCGAGATCCGCCCGAGCGGAGCGATCGAGCGCCGCATCGCGGAGGCCGCGCGCCTCGGCTTCCGCCGCGTCTTCGGGTCGGCACGCAGCGGCACCCAGGTCGCCGGTGTTTCGATGGTCGGGCTCGACCATGTCGAGCAGCTGGTGCGGGCGCTTGCCGCGTGACGTCGGAGTCATCGTCGTCGCCGCGGGCCGCGGGACGCGGATCGGCGGCGAGACGCCCAAGCAGTACCTCCCCATCGCGGGCGTGCCGATGGTCCTCCGCGCACTCCGGCCGTTCGCAGTCCATCCCGACGTCGCCCAGATCGCGCTCGTGCTGCCCCCGGAGGACGCGGCGCATCCACCGGACTTCCTGCGCCACGTGGCCGGGGCGGGGCTCGCCATCGTGGCTGGCGGAGCGGAGCGCACCGACTCGGTGGCCGCCGGCCTCGCGGCGCTCGACCCCGCGTGCCGGACGGTGCTGGTGCACGACGGTGCCCGTCCCTTCGTCGACCGGCCGGTCATCGACGCCGTCATTGCTCACGCGCGCGCCGGAGACGGCGCGGTCGCCGCGGTGCGCGTCAACGACACGCTGAAGGAAGCGGACGAGGCCGACGCGAGCCGCGTGCGTCGCACCGTCCCGCGCGATGGCTTGTGGCGGGCGCAGACACCGCAGGGATTCCCCCGCGTCGTGCTCGAGCGCGCGTACGCCGAGGCGACGTCGATCCAATCGGCGACAGACGACGCGGCGCTGGTGGAGCGCATGGGCGTGACCGTCCGCCTGGTGCCCGACTCGTCGCGCAACCTCAAGGTCACGTCGGCGGAGGATCTCGCGATGGCGGAGCTGCTGGCGGGCCGCGAGGCATGATCCTGCCGTTCCGCACGCCCGAGCAGGTCGGCGCCGCGATTCCCCAGGTGGCCGCGCATCTCACGGGCGGAGGACTGCTCGGCTACCCGACGGAGACGGTGTACGGCCTCGGCTCGGCGGCGAGCGTGCCCGCGCTCACCGCCCTCGCGCGGCTCAAGGGGCGCCATCCCGGCAAGCCGTTCCTGCTGCTCGTCTCCGGTCGCGCGATGGCGGAAGCCTGTGGTCTCGTGTTCACGGCCTCGGCCCGCGCGTTGTCGGACGCGTTCTGGCCCGGTCCGCTCACGCTGGTCCTTCGGGGTGGCGAGGGCCGGCTCCCCGACGGACTGCGCGGCCGGGAGGGCGGCATTGCGGTGCGCCACACCTCGCACAAGGGGATCGAGCGTCTCGTGGCCCAGACCGGCCACCCGCTCACGTCGACCTCCGCCAACCGCCCCGGTGGCCCGCCGGCGCCCGGACCAGACAAGCTGGTGGAGCTGTTCCAGGCCGAGGTCGACAGCGGCCTGCTGCTCGTCCTCGACGGCGGCGTGCTCGGCAACGTGCCGCCGTCGACGCTCGTCGATTGTACCGACTCGGTACCCCGCATGATCCGTGAAGGGGCCATCCCTCGCGACGAGCTGCGGCGGGCCGCCGGGCGACTGGCTCCGTGACTATGTTTCCGCCATGAGTACCCACGTCCTCTTCGTGTGCACCGGAAATACCTGCCGCAGCCCGATGGCCGAGGCCCTGCTTCGCCAAGCCGTCGCGGCGCGCGGTCTGGATCAGGTGACCGTGTCCTCCGCCGGCACCGGCGCCTGGGATGGCGCGCCGGTATCCGAAGGCGCCTACCTCGTCGGCCTCGAGAACGGGCTCGACCTCAGCGGCCACAGCGCGCGCCTCCTCTCGCGCGACTTGGTGCGCGGCGCGGATCTCGTCCTCGTGATGTCGGGTCATCACCTGGCCCGCGTCGCGGAGCTCGGCGGCGAGGACAAGGTCCATCTGCTCGGCGCCTACGCCGGCCGCGACGAGAGCCGCACGGAGGTCAGCGACCCGTACGGGTCCGATCTCGCCAGCTACCGCGCGACCTTTGCCGAGTTGCAGGAGCTCATCGGCGCCGTGGTGAGCCGGGTCGCCGGCACGGTGCGGTGATCGACGGCTCGACGCGCGTCTTCGCCGTCCTGGGCGACCCCGTCGCGCATTCTCTCTCCCCGGCCATGCACAACGCCGCATTCCGCGTCCTCGGACTGCGGGCGGTGTACGTCGCGCTCCGCGCCCGCCCGGACGACGTGCCCGGACTCATCCGGTCGCTGAGCCACGCGGGCGGCGGCGGCAACGTGACGGTGCCGCACAAGGAGCTCGCCGCCGAAACCGTGGATCGCCCGCAGGCGATGGTCGAGCGGCTCGGCGCCTGCAACATGTTCTGGGGCGAGGACGGGGGAACGGTCGGCGACAACACCGACGTACCGGGCCTGCTCGCGGCTCTCGACGACCTGGAGGTGCCGCCGGGCGGGTGGTTGATTCTGGGGACGGGCGGCGGGGCCCGGGCCGTGGTGGGCGCGGCGTGCGAGCGGGGCGTGCCGGTCGCCATCGCCTCGCGCTCCGCCGACCGGCGGCGGCGCTTCGAGGAATGGGCCCGCGGCGTCGGGGTGCGAGCCGCCGACCCTGACGCATGCATCGCCGTCATCAACACCACACCGCTAGGCCTCCACCGCGACGATGCGCTGCCGCTCGAGGCCCCGCCCGCAGGGGCGCGGGTCGCGCTCGACCTGGTCTACGCGCCCGGCGAGACCCGGTGGACGCACGCCATGCGGCGCGCGGGCGTCCGGGCGGCCGATGGCCGCACCATGCTGGTCGCACAAGGCGCCGCGGCGCTCGAGCGCTGGTTCCCCGGCGTGCGGGCGCCGGTCGAGGTCATGCGCGCCGCGGTCAATGCCGAGCTTCGCTGAAGCGCTGGCCGGGGCCGAGCGCTGGCTCCTGCCGCCGGCGTGCCTCCTGTGCGAGGCGCCGGTTCCCTTGCGCCAGGGGGACGCCCTGGTCTGTGAGCTGTGCCGGTCGCGCTGGGAGCCGGTGGCCGGGCCGATCTGTCATCGCTGCGGCCAACCCACCATCGGCGATCTGGACTGCCGAATGTGCGCCGCGTGGCCCGACGGGCTCGAGCGCGCGCGGAGTGCCGTCTGGCTCCGAGGGTCGGCCCGCGCCGCAGTCCATCGGCTCAAGTACGAAGGCTGGTGGCGTTTGGCGGAGTCGCTCGCCGAGGCCATGCGGGACCTGGAGCCATTGACCGGGCAGGTATGCTTGATACCGGTGCCGCTCGGCGTACGTCGCCTGCGCAGCCGCGGCTACAACCAGAGCGAGCGGATCGCCACGGCGCTCGGTGCGCGCGTGGAACGGCCGGTCGTGATCGACCGCCTGCTTCGGCGCCGGGAGACCGGCACCCAGACGGCACTCACGCCGGAGGCCCGCCTGGCCAACGTGGCGGGCGCCTTCGAGGCGCGCGGGGTGCGCGGGCTCGGGTGCGTGCTCGTGGACGACGTCTTCACCACCGGAGCGACGCTGGCAGAAGCGGCGGCGGCGCTCCGGCGGGGAGGGGCGGCGCGCGTCGAGGCGGTCACCTTCGCGCGCGCGGAGCCGCCGGTGACGCTGGCGTAGGCATTTCAACGACGGAGAGACGATGGCAATTCGAGTGGGCATCAACGGCTTCGGCCGCATCGGGCGCAACGTCGTCCGGGCCGCGCAGGCGATGGGCGTCAAGGACATCGACTTCGTCGCCGTCAACGACATCACCGACACGGGCACGCTGGCCCACCTGCTCAAGTACGACTCGGTGCACGGCCGCTTTCCCGCGGACGTGGCCGCGGAGAAGGACGGCATCGTGGTCGGCGGCGACGCCATGCGCGTGCTGGCGGAGAAGGATCCCGCGAAGCTCCCCTGGAAGGAGCTCGGCGTGGACGTCGTACTCGAATCCACCGGACGCTTCACCGACCGCGACCAGGCGGCGCTGCATCTCCAGGGCGGCGCCAAGAAGGTCATCATCAGCGCGCCGGCCAAGAAGGAAGACATCACCATCGTCTACGGCGTGAATCACGAGTCGTATGACGCCGGGAAGCACCACGTCATCTCCAACGCGAGTTGTACCACCAACTGCCTGGTGCCGGTCGTGAAGGTCATCCTGGACCGATTCGGGTTCGTGAACGGCTTCATGACGACGGTGCACTCCTACACCAACGACCAGCAGATCCTCGACCTGCCGCACAAGGACCTGCGCCGCGCGCGGGCCGCAGCGCTCTCGATCATTCCGACGACCACCGGCGCCGCCAAAGCCACCTCGCTCGTCCTGCCACAGCTGAAAGGGAAGATCGACGGCGTCTCCCTCCGGGTCCCGACGCCGGACGTGTCGGTCGTGGCGCTCAGCTGCACGGTGGAGAAGGCCACCTCGGCGGACGAGGTGAACACCGCGTTCCGCGAGGCCGCCAAGGCCGGGCCGCTCAAGGGGCTGCTCGCCGTGAGCGAGGAGCCGCTGGTCTCGGTGGACTACATCGGCTCCCTGCAGTCGAGCACCGTGGACGCGCTCTCCACCAACGTCGTGGCTGGCACGCTCGTCAATGTGACCAGCTGGTACGACAACGAGATGGGCTATTCGGCGCGGTGCGTGGACCTCCTCCGCTTCGTCGGACAGCGGTTGTGAAGCGGACGCTCGAATCGCTCGATCCCGCAGCGATGGATGGCAGGCGAGCGCTGGTGCGGGTGGATTTCAATTGTCCGGTGAAGGACGGCGCGGTCACCGACAATACCCGTATCCGCGCGGCCCTGCCCACGATCAAGTACCTGCGCGAGAAGGGCGCCCGGGTCGTGCTGTTGTCGCATCTCGGTCGGCCGAAGGGCGGACCCGATCCCAAGTACTCGATGCGGCCCGTCGTCCGGGAGCTGGAGAAGCTGCTTGGCGCGCCCGTCACCTTCCTCGAGGATCCGACCTCCGACGACGCCGTGACCGCCACGCGGCGGCTCCCCCGCGGCGGTGTGGCCGTCGGAGAGAACACGCGCTTCTATCCCGGCGAGGAGAAGAACGACCGCGCCCTCGCCGAGCGCTTCGCGGCCCTCGGCGATCTCTACGTGAACGACGCGTTCGGGTCCGCCCATCGCGCGCACTCCAGCACCGAAGCCGTCGCGCGGCTGCTCAAGCCGGCGGTCTCCGGCTTCCTCATGCAGCAGGAGCTCCGGTATCTCGGTGAGGCGCTCCACAAGCCGAAGCGGCCGTTCGTCGCCGTGCTCGGCGGGGCCAAGATCAGCGGGAAAATCGATTTGATCGAGGCGCTCCTCCCCAAGACCGACGCCATCCTTCTGGGTGGCGCGATGGCGTGTACCTTCTTCCGGGCCATGGGACTCGAGACGGGGAACTCGCTGGTCGAGGACGATCGCGTCGACCTGGCGCGGACACTGATGCGGAAGGCCGGCGACAAGCTCGTCCTGCCGTCCGGCGCCGTCATTGCCCAGAAGCTGGAGAGCGGCGCCGAGACCCGCGCCGTCGCACGGGACGCCATTCCGGCCGGGTGGGCGGTGTACGACATCGACCCCGCCACGGAGCGCGACTTCGCCGGGCGCATCGGAAAGGCAGGCACGGTGGTGTGGAACGGACCGATGGGCGTGTTCGAGACGCCGCCGTTCGATCACGGGACGCTGGCGATCGCCCGGGCGATGGCGGATGCCACCGGACGCGGGGCGGTGACCGTCATCGGCGGAGGAGACTCCGCGGCGGCGGTGGCGCAGGCGGGCCTGTCGGAGCGGATCACCCACGTCTCGACGGGCGGCGGGGCGTCGCTGGAGTTTCTCGAGGGCAAGGACCTGCCGGGCGTCGCCGCGCTCGACGAGGCCTGACATGGGTGCGCGCCCGCTCATCTACGCCGCCAACTGGAAGATGAACCACGGACCCCAGGCGGCCCGGGACTTCCTCGAGCGCTTCCTCGCGCTCACGGCGCCGGCGCCGGATCGGAGTCTGTGGTTCTTCCCCCCGTCGATCTCTCTGGCCACCGTGAGCAGCGCGGTGCGTCAGCGGCCGGATATTCTGGCCGGCGCGCAGAACGTGCATTGGGAGCCCAAGGGCGCCTTCACCGGTGAGGTCTCGCTTCCGATGGTCAGGGAAGCTGGTGCCCGCGTCGTGCTCGTCGGTCACTCCGAGCGTCGTCACCTGTTCGGCGAAACCGACGACCAGGTCGCCCGGAAAACGGTCGCCGTGCTCAAGGGAGGCCTCATCCCGCTCGTCTGCGTCGGCGAGACGCTGGCGGAACGGGAGGGCGGTCGCACCGAGCACGTGATCCTCCGTCAGCTCGAGCCCCTCCTCGACAAGGTCCCGCCCGCCGAGTGGGCCACGCTCGTCCTCGCGTACGAGCCGGTATGGGCCATCGGGACCGGTCGCAATGCCACTCCCGACGACGCGGCGCAGGTGCACGAGCTGATCCGCTTCACTGTCGGTCGCCGCGGAGTGCCCGGCCGCGTGCCCATCCTGTACGGTGGCAGCGTGAATGCCGGCAACGTCCTCGGCCTGCTGGCTCGGCCCGAGCTCGACGGCGTACTGGTCGGAGGGGCCAGCCTCGATGCCGACGGCTGGGGCGAACTGGTGGGACTGGGCGGCGCCTCCTAGCTTTCGAGCCTTCCCCCACAGGAGTCACCCGATCGTTCTCGAGGAACGGCTGCGCGACGCGGTCGGTGACCAGCCCCGAGCGGCCAGACGGGTCAGGGAGGGCTGCGGCTGACCTCCACCGTCCCCCCGCTCGACGATCGATCGCTGCTCGGGCGACTCGTCGGCTTCGATACGACGAGCCGTTTCAGCAACCTGCCGCTCGCGGACTTCCTGGCCGACTACCTCGATCGGCCCGGGGTGCGCGTCACCCGAAATCCCTCGGCCGACGGTACCAAGGCCAATCTCGTCGTCGCGCTCGGACCCGACACCGACACGCGTGAGGGGCTGGTGCTTTCGGGGCACATGGATGTGGTGCCGGCGGAGGAGGCGGATTGGCGGTCCGACCCGTTCACGCTGACCGACGCGGGCGACCGATTCGTCGGGCGCGGCACCGCCGACATGAAGGGCTTCCTGGCCCTAGCGGCCAACCGGATGGCCGCGGCCGATGCCCGCACGCTGCGCTGCCCTCTGGTCCTCCTGTTCACCTACGACGAGGAGGTCGGCACCCTGGGCGCGCGCCGCTTCGGTGAGACGTTCGCGGGCGTGGACCGGATGCCGCGGAGCGTCCTCATCGGCGAGCCGACCGAGCTCCGGGTGGTCCGCGCGCACAAGGGGATGGTGCGATTCAGGCTGGAATTCGCGGGGCGCGCCGCGCACTCGGGGTACCCGCAGCTGGGTCGCAGCGCCATCGAGCCCGCGGCGCACGCGATCGTCGCCTTGGCCGAGCTGCGGCGCACGATGGAATCGGAGCGTCCGCCCTACGCCGAGGTCTTTCCGACTGTGCCGTTCACCGCGCTCAACGTGGGGACGGTGCAGGGCGGCACGGCCGCGAACGTCATCCCCGACCGCTGCGAGATCCATCTCGGCATTCGGATCCTGCCCGGGATGACGGCGAGCGCGATCGGCGAGCGGATCGAGCGCACGGTGCGCGAAGCCGTCGGCGAGGCGTTCACGTTCGAGTGCGTGAGCGAGAGCCCGCCGATGATGCTGGACGAGGACGCGCCGATCTACCGCATCATGTGCGAGGCGATCGGCCAGCGCGAGACCCACAGCGTCATGTTCGCCAGCGACGCTGGATGGCTCCAGCGCGCCGGGTTCGACTGCGTGCTGTTCGGCCCCGGCAGCATCGAGGTGGCCCACCGGGCCAACGAGTGGCTGCCCATCGCCGAATTCCGTCGCGCAGGCGAGCTGCTGGACGGGCTCATCCGCCGGAGCTGCATGGCGTGACGAGTCGAGTGCTCGCGCCGGCGCTCGCCTGGGTGGGCGGCCGGTTCACCCCTGGCGTCCAGATCGCCGTCGGAGTGGACGGCATGATCGAGGCCGTCGGTGATCTCGGGCGCGCCGATGCCGAGGTGCTTCGCGACATTGCCCTGCTCCCGGGGTTCGTCGACGCCCATTCCCACGCATTTCAGCGCGGACTCCGCGGTCAGGGGGAGACCTTCCCGCGCGGTGCCGGAAGCTTCTGGACCTGGCGCGAGGCGATGTACACGCTCGTCGGGTCGCTCGACCGCCGGACGCTGCGGCAGCTGAGCGCGCGCGCCTTCGCCGAGATGCGCGACGCCGGGATCACCACGGTGGGCGAGTTCCACTACGTGCATCACGAGCGGGAGGGCGACTTCGCACTGGATGAGGCCGTGATCGAAGCCGCGCGCGATGTCGGCATCCGGATGGTGTTGCTCTACAGCTATTACGCGACCGGCGCGCCGGGCCGTCCGCTCGAGGGCGCCCAGCGCCGGTTTGCGACGCCCACGGTGGACGGATTCTGGCGGCAGGTGGACCGACTGCGGGCGGCGCTCGACCCCGCCACCCAGACGATGGGGGCCGCCCCCCACAGCATCCGCGCCGCCAGCCCGGACGACATCGCGGCGATCTCCGCCGAGGCGCGCCGCCGCGGCATGCCGGTGCACCTGCACGTCGAGGAGCAGCGGCGTGAGATCGAGGAATCGATCGCAGCCTACGGCCGCAGACCCATGGCCGCGATCCTCGACGCAGTGGACGGTGGGCCGATCACGGCCGTCCACTGCACTCATACCACGCCCGCCGACATGCAGCGATTCCTCGCGGTGCAGGGCAGGGTCTGCCTCTGCCCGCTCACCGAGGGGAATCTCGGCGACGGCCTCCCGAGCCTCGGGACGGAGCAGATCACGGCGGGGAGTCTCGCAATCGGCACGGACAGCAACAACCGGCTCGCGATGCTCGAGGAAATGCGCTGGATGGAGTACGGACAGCGGCTCCGCGGCGAGCTCCGCGGCGCGCTCGTGGACTCGGCGGGCGAGGTGGCGCCGGTGGCGCTCGCCGCGGCCACGACCGGTGGGGCGGCCGCCCTGGGCGTTCCGGCCGGCCGGATCGAGGCCGGCTGCTGGGCCGACTTCGCGGCGGTAAGCCTTCGGGCACCCTCGCTGGCCGAAGTGCCGCCGGCACGGCTGCTGGATGGGCTGGTCTTCGGGTCGGGGAACGAGGCTATCGCAGGGACCTACGTCGGAGGACGGTGGCGGCCGACAGGTGCCGAGCGCTAACGCCCATGCCAGAGCTGCCGGATATCGTCGTCTATCTCGACAGCCTCCGTCCGCGGGTGGTCGGGCAGCGGCTCGAGCGTGTGACCATCCGCAATCCGTTCGTGCTGCGCTCGGTCGCGCCCTCGCCGGCGGACGTGGCGGGCGCCGAGGTCACCGGCCTGCGCCGCTTGGGCAAGCGGATCGTGCTCGAGCTCGACCACGAGCGATTCATCGTCATCCACCTCATGATCGCTGGCCGGCTGCGTTGGCTTCCTGCCGGGAAGCCTGCGGGCAAGATCGCGCTGGCCGCGTTCGAGTTTCCGACCGGCACGCTGATCCTCACCGAGGCCGGGACCACGCGTCGTGCCTCGATTCACCTCGTCGCGGGGGAGGAGGCGCTGCGTGACTTCGATCGGGGCGGACTCGAGGTGCTCGACGCCAGCGAAGGCGGCGTTCGCGGCCCGGCTCACCAGCGAAAGCCACACGCTCAAACGATCACTCACCGATCCGCGCCTCTTCAGCGGCATTGGCAACGCCTACTCCGATGAGATCCTCCATCGCGCGCGGCTGTCGCCGATGGCGCTGACCCGCAAGCTTGGGGTGGACGAGGTCGGGCGGCTGTACGAGGCGACGCGTGCGGTGCTGCTCGAATGGACCGACCGGCTGCGCGCCGAGGCGGGGGCGGGCTTTCCCGACAAGGTGACGGCGTTTCGCGACGGGATGGCGGTGCACGGCCGGTACCGGCAGCCGTGCCCGGTCTGCGGGACCGCGGTGCAGCGTATCCGCTACGCGGCCAACGAGACGAACTACTGTGCCCGGTGTCAGACCGGTGGCCGTCTGCTTGCCGACCGCGCGATGTCGCGACTCCTGCGGGAGGACTGGCCCCGCTCGATCGATGATCTCGAATGAACGTGACCCGGGCGCAATGCTGACCGCCTCGTCGACCGTGCCGTCGGCAGGCCGCCCGACGTCCGTCCGCTGGCGCGTTTGCGTCCTGATCGGGGTGGCGAGCTTCGTCGCCTACGTCCTCCGCACCAACATGTCCGTGGCCGGGGCGCCGCTGTCCGAGGATCTCGGGCTCTCGCAGTTCCAGCTCGGCATCATCCTGGCGGCGTTCGCGTGGGCCTACGCGCTGTTCCAATTCCCGGGCGGCGTTTTCGGGGACGTACTGGGCGCCCGGCGCGCCGTGACGATCCTCGCCGTGGCCTGGGGGGTGGTCAACCTCATCATCGCTGCGGTGCCCGCGCGCGGGGCGGCCTCGACCACGATGCTGCTGTCGGCGCTGGTCGGCGCCCGCGTGCTGATGGGGATCGCCCAGGCGCCCTTCTTCCCGATAACTGGCGGTGCCGCTACCTGCAACTGGTTCCCGGTGTCCGGATGGGGCCTGCCGGGCTCGCTTCAGAACGCGGGGCTCACGTTCGGCTCGGCGGCAGCGGGCCCGCTCATCGCCTGGCTTACCGTGCGTTATGGATGGCGCCAGTCGTTCGCGCTCACAGCGCCGCTGGCCTTTCTGATGGCGGCGGTCTGGTGGTGGTACGTCCGCGACTATCCCGCCCAGCATCCCCGGGTGAATCAGGCGGAGCGGGAGCTGATCGACGCGGGACGCCCTCCGGCCGACATGGTCGTGCGGGAGCGAGGCGCATGGAAGGCGGTGCTTCGACATCGCCCGCTGCTGGTACTCACGGCGGGGTACACCTGCAGCAATTACGTCTTCTACTTCTTCTTCAACTGGCTCTTCATCTACCTGATCGAGAGCCGCGGCTTCCGGCTGCTCGAGGGGGGCTTCGCCGCTGCCGCGCCGTGGATCGCCGGCGGGTGTTGCGCCGTCCTGGGCGGGTGGACCTGCGACCGGCTGTGGAAACGGCTAGGCGCGCGCCTTGGCTGCCGGCTGCCCGGGGCCGTCGCCATGGTGCTGTGCGGGCTGTTTCTGATCGCGGCGGCCGCGGCGCCCCACCCGGTCTGGGCCGTGGTCCTGCTCTCGCTCTGTCTCGGGGCGCAGCAGTTCGTCGATCCGATCTACTGGGCCGCCGCGATCGCCGTGTCCGGACGGCGCTCCGCGACGGCCTGCGGCGTGCTCAACACGGGAGGCAACATCGTCGGTGGATTCGGGGCGCTGCTGGTCCCGCTCATCGTGCGCCACTTCGGCTGGACCGTGGCGCTCGTGACCGCCTCGCTCTTCGGACTAGCGGCCGCGGGGTTCTGGCTGGTGACCAAGGCCGATGAGCAAATGGCCGAACCCGTCGAGCCGTTGGCCGTGAAGGTCGCCTAGCGAGTGTGTCCGGCGGCGTCAGGGCGTCCGACGATTAGCCATCACGAGGCGAGCACCCGGGTCACCATCTCACGAGCTTCCTCGACGATGGACGCGAGATGCTCGCCGTCGCGAAAGCTCTCCGCGTACAGCTTGTAGACGTTCTCGGTCCCACTCGGTCGGGCGGCGAACCACCCCTGGGCGCTGGTGACCTTGAGCCCGCCGATCGGCGCCCCGTTCCCGGGGGCCGTGGTCAGCGTCGAGAGGATCCGGTCGCCCGCCAGCGTCGTGGCCCGGATCGCCTCCGGGGTCAATCGCTTGAAGCCGGCCTTCTGCTCGGGCGTGCACGGCGTGTCGATGCGCGTGTAGACCGGCGCGCCGAGCTCCGCCGTGAGCGCGCGGTAGTGCTCGCCCGGATCGCGGCCGGTGACCGCCGTCATCTCCGCCGCGAGCAGACCGAGCAGCAGGCCGTCCTTGTCGGTGGTCCAGACCCGCCCGTCGCGCCGGAGGAAGCTGGCGCCCGCGCTTTCCTCGCCGCCGAAGCAGCAGGTGCCGTCGTACAGCCCCGGCGCGAACCACTTGAAGCCCACCGGCACCTCCATCAGTTGGCGGGCATGCTTCGCGACCACGCGGTCGATGAGCGCACTCGACACCAGCGTCTTGCCTACTTTGGCCGTGCTCGACCAGGCCGGCCGGTGGTCAAGGAGATAGTCGATTGCGGCGGCGAGATAGTGGTTCGGGTTCAGCAGGCCCGACGACGGCGTCACGATGCCATGGCGGTCCGCGTCTGGATCGTTCCCCCAAGCCACCGCGAACCGATCCTTGAGGCCCACGAGCCCGGCCATCGCCCACGGGCTCGAGCAGTCCATGCGGATCTTCCCGTCGTGATCGACGGTCATGAAGCTGAACGTGGGATCGATCGTCGGGTTCACCACGCTGAGATCCAGCCCGTACCGCTCGGCGATCCGTGGCCAGTAGCCGAGCGACGCGCCGCCGAGCGGGTCCACGCCGAGGCGCAGGCCCGACGCGCGCACCGCGTCGAGCTCGAGCGCCCCGCCGAGCTCGCGCACGTAAGGCTCGACCAGGTCCTCCTCCTGCGTCGTCGGGGCCGCCCTTGCCCGCTCCACACTGATCCGCCGCACCGCCGCGTTTCCGGCGGCGAGCAGCGCGTTGGCGCGCTGCTGGATCCAGCCGGTGACTTCGGTGTCGGCGGGGCCGCCGTCCGGCGGGTTGTACTTGAACCCGCCGTCGGCCGGCGGGTTGTGCGACGGCGTGATCACGATGCCGTCCGCGAGGCCGGTTGTGCGCCCCTCGTTGTAGGCGAGAATGGCTCGCGAGACGGCCGGTGTCGGCGTGTAGCCATCGGCGGACTGCACGACGACGGTGACTCCGTTCGCCGCGAGCACTTCCAGCGCCGTGCGCTCGGCCGGTGCCGAGACTGCGTGAGTATCCTTGCCGAGGATGAGCGGGCCGGTGATGCCCCGGCCGCGGCGGTACTCCGCGATCGCCTGGCTGATGGCGAGGATGTGCGCCTCGGTGAAGCTGCCGTCGAGCGGCGAGCCTCTGTGTCCGCTGGTCCCGAAGATCACCTGTTGCGCGGGGTTGGCGGGATCGGGCCGGCCATCGTAGTAGCGGCGCTCGAGCCGGCCGACGTCGACGAGCAGCTCGGGGGGTGCCGGCCGTCCGGCGAGGGGATGAGGTGTCATGGGGGCGAAACATGGAACCGGCCCGGAGCGCAGACAACCGCGGATCGCCCCGGCGCGCGGCTGAGCCGAGTTGACCCAACCTGTGTCGCCAACTAAACTTCCCGGCTGCTCAGGAGAGGACCCATGTTCGCATTCTTGCTCACGCTGCTCATCCTCGACGCCCTCTTGCTGTCGGTGGTGGTGCTGCTTCAGGCCGGCCAGGGCGGCGGTCTTGCATCGCTTGGCGGCGCCACGACGGACACCGTGCTCGGCGGACGTCAGGCGGTCACCTTGCTGACCAAAGCGACCTGGTGGTGCGGGGGGATCTTCCTCCTCCTGGCACTGGCCCTGTCGCTGGTGCCGCGAAGCGGGGGCTCGAGCGCCCTCCAGGAACGGCTGCGGTCGAGCACGCCTGCGCCGGCGCCCAGCGCGCCAATTCCGCTGGGCGGCAAGCCGACCGGACCGACCACGCCCGGCGCTGCCGGGGCGGCCCCCTCAGCCGCGCCTGGTACCGGGACCACGGCGGCGCCGGGCAAGGCCCCGTCCGCACCAAGCAAGGCCCCGTCGCCCGCACCGGCCGGCGGTGCCACGACGGCACCGACCCAACCGAAGAAGTGAAGGCGATCGAGCGCGGGGTGACCGGATGACCGATCGCCCCGCTTTCGTATTGCTGGAGGACGGCGCCTGGTTTCCCGGCACCACGCCGCGTCCCATCGATCCCGCCTTCGGCGAGGTGGTGTTCACCACCAACCTTACCGGCTATCAAGAGACCTTCACCGATCCGAGCTACCTGGGGCAGATCGTCGTCATGACGGCGCCGATGATCGGCAACTACGGCGTGAACACGGACGACATGGAGTCCGGCCGGCCGCAGGTGACCGGCGTGGTGGTCCGCGAGCTCAGCCGGCATCCCTCGAACTGGCGCGCCACTCGCAGCCTCGACGACTGGCTCGCCGAGGCCGGGGTCCCCGTGCTCGAGGGCATCGACACACGCCGCCTCACCCGGCACCTGCGTGAGCGCGGCGCGATGCGCGGCGTGGTGGCGGAGGGCCGCCAGCCGAGCCGCGAGCTGACGGCCCAGCTCCTGGCCTCGCCGTCGATGGAAGGCCTGGACCTGGCTTCGCGCGCCACCGTGCACGAGCTGTACAGCGAGGGGGTCGGCCCGCACGTCGTCGCCTACGATTACGGGATGAAGCGCAACATCGTCCGTATGCTGGTCAACGCCGGTTGCCGGGTGACGGTGGTCCCCGCCGAGACCTCGGCGGCCGAGGTGCGGGCGCTAAATCCTGACGGGCTCTTCCTTTCGAATGGCCCGGGGGATCCCGCTGCGGTGGACTACGCCTTGGGCACCATTCGCGACCTCGCCGGTGGAGGTCTGCCGACGTTCGGAATCTGCCTGGGACATCAACTCGTGGGCCTCGCCTTCGGCGGCTCGACCGCAAAGCTGCCTTACGGCCACCGCGGCGGAAACCATCCGGTTCGTGATCTTCGCCGGGGGCAGGTCCTCATCACTACGCAAAACCATGGCTTTGCGGTGGTTGGAGACGGGGACGGGGTGCCGGGGGCGCCCGGCCTCGAAGTCACCCATCTCAATCTGAACGACGGGACAATCGAGGGCGTGCGCCACCGTGAACTGCCTCTGTTCGCGGTGCAATACCATCCAGAAGCGGCCCCAGGACCGCACGACGCCTTTCCCCACTTCGACGAATTCATGGCGTCGCTCCGGCGCGGGATGGCGGTCCGGACCCCCAACCCCTTGACAGACAACACTTAAGCTCATAGAATCGGCGATAGGAGGCCAGCCCGCTCCGCCGCCTGCAACCCGTCTGGGGGACGCATGACCAAGGCCGATCTCGTCGAACAGGTAACCGCCTCGATCGCCAAGACCGCGGGTCCGATGATCTCCAAGAAGGACTGCGCCCGGGTCGTCGATGCTTTCCTCGAGGCCGTCAAGGACGCGCTCAAGGAGCAGCACAACATCGAGGTGCGCGGATTCGGCACCTTCAAGATTCGTCGGCGGAAGACCCGCATGGCGCGCAACCCTCGCACCGGAGATCCGGTCGAAGTGGCTGCGCGTCCGGTCCCCGTCTTCAAGCCCAGCAAGGAGTTGCGGGCGCTGGTTGCCGACGAGGGTGAGCCCGAGGCCGAGCCGGTCCAGGGCATGTAACTCGCCGATTCCCTTGTAGTCGAGAGGGCCGGGGCCGCTCCGCACATCCGTCGCGGAGCGGCCCCTTTTCGTGGTAACTTTCGGCATGACCGCCGCCGCTCCCGCCAGTCTGACCGTGCACGTGCTCCTGTTCGCGAGCTATGCCGACCACCTGGGCCTCGACGCGCTCGACGTCACGTTGCCAGCGTCCGCCACGGTGTCCGCGGTGGTCGAGCACCTGCGCACGCTGCCGGGCGGGCGGTACCTGCCGCCCAAGCCGCTGTGTGCTCGCAACCTGGCGCACGCCGCCCCGGACGACCCGGTCGCCCACGGCGACGAGATCGCCATCCTGCCTCCACTTGCCGGAGGGTGAGCGTGCCGTTCCTCACCGAGCGGACCATCGAGCTCGCCGAGCTGCTGGCGGCGGTCCAGTCGCCGGAGCGGGGCGGGATCGCGGTGTTTCTGGGGCTGGTGAGAAATCACCACGCCGGCCGCGCGGTGATCCGGCTGGACTACTCGGCCTACGGCCCGATGGCCGAAGCGGAGTGCGGGCGCATCGTCGCCGAGGCCGCGTCGCGCTGGGACGCGGCGGTCGCGCTGGAGCACCGGATCGGGTCGCTCGAGATCGGCGACGCGGCCGTGGCGATCGTCGCGGCCTCGGCCCATCGCGAGTCGGCGTTCGCCGCCTGCCGGTTCGTCATCGACGAGGTCAAGCGCCGGGTGCCCGTCTGGAAGCGCGAGTACTACGCCGATGGATCGGTCGTCTGGGTTGATCCCACCGCGAAGCTGCAGCACGCCTGATGCTCCTCGACACGTTCGACCGCCCCCTCCGGAACCTCCGGATCTCGGTCACCGACCGGTGCAACATGCGCTGCCGGTACTGTATGCCCGAGGCGGAGTACGTGTGGCTGCCGCGGGAATCCATCCTCTCGTTCGAGGAGATCGACCGGTTGGCGGGGATCTTCGCGGGACTGGGTGTGCGCAAGATTCGCCTGACCGGCGGCGAACCGCTCCTGCGCCACAATCTCTCCGGCCTGGTGAGCCTGCTCGACCGGCACGAGAAGATCGACGACCTCGCGCTCACGACCAACGGGATCTTGCTCGCCCGCTCGGCCGCCGCTCTGAGCGCGGCGGGTCTTCGGCGGGTGACGGTGAGTCTCGATACGCTGCGGCCCGAGCGCATGGTGGCCTTCGCCAGGAGCGCGCGCCACGGTGAGGTGCTCGAGGGCATCGCGGCGGCCATGGAGGCCGGCTTCGCCTCGGTCAAGCTCAACACGGTCGTGATCCGCGACTACAACGACGACGAGATCCTCGACCTGCTGGGGTTCGCCCGGGAGCGCGAGGTCGAGCCGCGGTTCATCGAGTACATGGACGTCGGCGGCGCCACGCAGTGGGACCAGCGGCTGGTCGTCTCCCAGGCCGAGATTCTCGAGACCGTCGAGCGCCGGCACGGACCGGTCACTCCGCTCCGGGAGCACGATTGGGCGCCGGCCGAGCGGTTCCGCCTGTCCGACGGTACCGTGTTCGGCGTCATCGCGTCCACCACCGCACCGTTCTGCCGGACCTGCGACCGCGCCCGGCTCACGGCCGACGGCACCTTCCTCCTCTGCCTGTATGGAGAGCGGGGGCTCGATCTGCGCGAGCTGCTCCGCTCCGACGCCTCGGATGAGGTCATCGCGGCCCGCATCGCGGACACGTGGCGGTCGCGCACCGACCGGGGAGCGGAGGAGCGTGCAGCGCTCGCGGACCGGGGCGTGCTGTACCGGATCGAGAGCCTCCGCGCGGAGCCCCACCGCGAGATGCACACCCGCGGCGGCTGATGGGCCTGCACGTCGCGCTCATCCAGCCCCAGATCCCCCCGAACACGGGCAACATCGCCCGCCTGTGCGCGGCCACCGACACGCCGCTCCACCTTATCGAGCCGCTGGGCTTTTCCATCGACGCGCGGGAGGTGAAGCGCGCCGGGCTGGACTACTGGGACAAGGTCGACCTCTGGGTGCATCCCGACTGGTTCGAGTTCCGCGACGCCATCAGCCGCGACCGCTGCCTTTACTTCTCCGCCAATGCCCGCAACGACTACCGCGAGGCCCCGTTTCGTGACCGCGGGGTGCTCGTGTTCGGCAGCGAGACCGAAGGGATGCCGCCGCGAATCCTCGAGAAGCATCCGGACCGCTGCTTCCGCATTCCGATGCCGGGCGAGGTGCGCAGCCTCAACCTCGCCAATGCCGTCAGCGTGGTGCTGTACGAGGGGCTCAGACAGCTCGGGATCGGCGTCTCCGCGGGGTTGGACGCCGAATCGTAGGCCGGTAGATTCCGGCCACTTGAATCCCCGAATCCGAGAGCGACTCTCATGTTAGGAACAGTGGCCGTCGTGGGCGCCGGCAACGTCGGCGCCACCGCGGCGCAGCGGCTCGCCGAGAAGAATCTCGCCCGGTCCGTCGTGATGATCGACGTGGTCGAAGGGGTTCCCCAGGGCAAGGGGCTCGACCAGTGGCAGTCCGGCCCGATCGAGGGGTTCGACACCCGGGTCATCGGCACCAACGGGTACGATGAAGCGGCCGGGGCGGACCTGTTCGTGGTCACGGCCGGGATCGCCCGGAAGCCCGGCATGAGCCGGGACGACCTCGTCAAGACCAACGCCGGCATCGTGCGCTCGGTCGCGAAGGAGATCGCCCGGGTGGCGCCGAAGTCCATCATCGTCGTCGTCTCGAACCCGCTCGACGTGATGTGCTACGTGGCCATGAAGGCCAGCGGCTTCCCGCGCGAGCGCGTGCTCGGTATGGCCGGTGTGCTCGATACCGCCCGCTACCGGATGTTCCTCGCCGAGGCGATGGACGTGTCCGTGGAAGACATCCAGGCGATGGTGCTGGGCGGCCACGGCGATACCATGGTCCCGCTGGTTTCCTACACGACCGTGTCCGGCATTCCCGTCAGTCAGCTCATTCCGCGCCAGAAGCTCGACGCGATCGTCGACCGGACCCGCAACGGCGGCGCGGAGATCGTCGCTTTTCTCAAGACCGGCTCGGCCTACTACGCGCCCAGTGCTGCGGCGGTGCAGATGGTGGAAGCGATCGCGCTCGACAAGCGGCGGATCCTTCCGTGCTCGGCGTGGTTACAAGGAGAGTTCGGACTCAAGGACGTGTTCTGCGGCGTGCCCTGTAAGATCGGGCGGAACGGGCTGGAGCAGATCCTCGAGATCACGCTCACGGATGCGGAGCGGGCGGAGCTGCTCAAATCGGCCGAAGCGGTGCGGACCACGCAGGCGGTCGTCGACGCGGCTTGATCGGGAGACGAGATGAACCGGCTGCTGGGGCTGTGGAACACGTCGGTGGGGAAGAAGGCGGTCATGGCGGTGACCGGGCTGGTGATGGTCGCGTACCTCATCACCCACGTGCTCGCCAACCTCCTGGTCTTTCAGGGGCCGGACAAGATCAACGCCTACAGCCGATTTCTGCACGGGACGGGCGGCGCGCTCTGGGCGGCGCGGCTCGTGCTCCTCGCCTGCGTGATCCTCCATATCGTGGCCGCCGTGCAGCTCACCGGCCGGCGCCAGGCCGCGCGTCCCGTGGCGTATGCCGCCGGGCGGCAACCGCAGGTGTCGACCGTGGCCTCGCGAACGATCCGGTGGGGTGGTGGGCTGATCCTGGTCTTCCTCGTCTACCACATCCTGCACTTCACGCTCGGCACGGTGCACCCCGCGTTCGTCGATGGTGACCCGTACCACAACGTCGCGGCCGGCTTCGGCAATCCGCTGGTGGTGGTGTTCTACGAGGCGGCGATGGTCGCGGTCGGACTGCATCTCTATCACGGCATCTGGAGCAGCGGGCGGAGCCTTGGTGTGAGCGCGCCGTCGCCGCATCCGATCCGCCGGCAGCTGGCGCTGGCGCTGTCCGTGATCGTCTGGGCCGGGTTCACGGTGATCCCGATCGCCGTGTACGCGGGGGCGATCCGGCCGTGAGCGCGGGCTCGCATCGGAGACCGGCATGGACCTGAAATCGAAGATTCCCAGCGGGCCCATCGAGCAGAAGTGGGACAAGCACCGCTTTGAGATGAAGCTGGTCAACCCCGCCAACAAGCGGAAGTTCACGGTGATCGTGGTCGGGAGCGGCCTCGCCGGCGGCTCGGCGGCCGCCACCCTGAGCGAGCTCGGCTACCACGTGAAATGCTTCTGCTTCCAGGACTCGCCCCGGCGGGCCCACTCGATCGCCGCGCAGGGCGGCATCAACGCGGCGAAGAACTACCGGAACGACGGCGACAGCGTCTACCGGCTGTTCTACGACACCGTGAAAGGCGGCGACTTCCGGGCGCGCGAGGCCAACGTCTACCGTCTGGCCCAGATCAGCGTCGACATCATCGACCAGTGCGTGGCGCAGGGCGTGCCGTTCGCGCGTGAGTATGGCGGGCTCCTCGCGAACCGCTCGTTCGGCGGCGCGCAGGTCTCGCGCACCTTCTACGCGCGGGGCCAGACCGGGCAGCAACTGCTGCTGGGCGCCTATCAGGCCCTGGAGAAGGAGGTGGCCCGCGGCGGGGTCACCATGTACCCGCGCACCGAGATGCTCGACCTGGTCGTGATCGACGGCCAGGCCCGGGGCATCGTGGTGCGCGACATGGTCACCGGCAAGATCGAGAGCCACGCGGCCGACGCCGTGGTGCTCGGCACCGGCGGGTACGGCAACGTGTTCTACCTCTCCACGAACGCCAAGGGCTCGAACGTCACGGCCATCTGGCGGGCCCACAAGCGGGGCGCCGCGTTCGCCAATCCCTGCTACACCCAGATCCACCCCACCTGCATTCCGGTCAGCGGGGACTATCAGTCGAAGCTCACCCTGATGAGCGAATCCCTCCGGAACGACGGCCGCGTCTGGGTGCCGCGGCAGGCGGACGACGCGCGCGCGCCCGATCAGATCCCCGAGGGCGAGCGCGACTACTACCTCGAGCGGCGCTATCCGAGCTTCGGCAACCTGGCGCCGCGCGACATCGCGTCGCGCGCCGCCAAGGCGGTGTGTGACGAGGGCCGCGGTGTTGGACCGGGCAAGCTCGGCGTGTACCTCGACTTCGCCGACGCGATCCGCCGGCTGGGGGCGTCCACCATCCGGGAGCGGTACGGCAACCTGTTCGAGATGTACCAGCGGATCACCGACGAGGATCCGTACCGGATGCCGATGCGGATCTTTCCCGCGGTGCACTACACGATGGGCGGGCTCTGGGTGGACTACAACCTCATGAGCACGATTCCCGGTCTCCATGTGATCGGCGAGGCCAATTTCTCCGATCATGGCGCCAATCGGCTGGGGGCGAGCGCGCTCATGCAGGGGCTCGCCGACGGCTACTTCATCCTGCCCAGCACGGTGGGCGACTATTTGGCCGCGGCCAAGCCGGCGCCGGTGGATGTCGCGCATCCCGAGTTCCGCCGCGTGGAGGCCCAAGTGACCGAGCGGACGCGCACGCTGCTGTCGATCGCCGGGAAGCGCACCGTGGATTCGTTCCACCGGGAGCTGGGCCGTCTGATGTGGGACAAGTGCGGCATGGCCCGGAACGCGGCGGGCCTCAAGCAGGCGATCGCGCGGATCCCCGAGCTGCGTGACGAGTTCTGGCGCAACGTCAACGTGCCGGGCAGTGATACCGAGCTCAACCAGGCGCTGGAAAAAGCCGGCCGGGTGGCCGACTTCCTCGAACTCGGCGAGCTGATGTGCCGGGACGCCCTGCACCGGGAGGAGTCCTGCGGCGGGCACTTCCGGGAAGAGCACCAGACCGAGGACGGCGAAGCCAGGCGGGACGACGAACATTTCGCCTATGCCGCCGCGTGGGAGTACACGGGCGACTTCGCCTCCCCGCGCCTCCATCGGGAGCCGCTCGAGTTCGAGTACGTGCACCTGGCCCAGCGGAGCTACAAGTGAACGTCACCCTGCATGTCTGGCGGCAGGCTGGTCCCGGCGTGCCCGGGCGCATGGCGCGCTACGAGGCGAGCGACATCAGTCCCGATATGTCGTTCCTGGAACTGCTCGACGTCGTGAACGAGCGGCTGATGGAGATCGGCGAAGCGCCGATCGCCTTCGACCACGACTGCCGCGAGGGGATCTGCGGCTCGTGCGGCCTCATGATCAACGGCATGGCCCACGGCCCGAATAATGGCACGGCCACCTGCCAGCTCCACATGCGCAGCTTCCGGGACGGTGACGAGATCCACGTCGAGCCCTGGCGCTCGCGGGCCTTTCCCGTCGTGAAGGACCTGGTAGTGGACCGCTCGGCGCTCGACCGCATCATCGCCGCCGGCGGGTATGTCAGCGCGCCGACGGGCAGCGCCGTGGACGGCAACGCGATCCTGATTCCCAAGGACGACGTGGACACGGCGATGGACGCGGCCCAGTGCATCGGGTGCGGCGCCTGCGTGGCCGCCTGCCCGAACGCGTCCGCCTCGCTCTTCACCGCCGCCAAGATCACCCATCTCGGGCTGCTGCCGCAGGGCCAGCCCGAGCGCGTGCTCCGTGCCCGGCGGATGGTCGAGCAGATGGATCTCGAGGGATTCGGCGGGTGCACCCTGTACGGGGAGTGCCAGGAAGCCTGCCCCAAGCTGATCAGCATCGACACGATCACCCGGATGAATCGCGATTACCTGCGGGCCGCGCTCACCCCGGTCCGCGCCGCGGTCGCCGACTCGGCCTGACCCGCTGCGCGCTGGTCGGCACGGCGCTCGCCGTTCTGGGACTGCTGGCGCCCCGCGCCGTGCGTGCGCAGGAGCGTCCGTGGGTCCGGCTTGGGGCGCAGGGCATCGTCGCCCTCGACTACGCCGACCCCGTCCCCGGTGGCGCCTCCCTCAGCGAGATCCGGCTGCTCCAGCCGGCAGTCCATCTGCACGCCGGCGCGCTCGGCCGGCTCCGGCTCACCGGCATGCTCAACCTGGAAGGCGTGACCATGCCCGAGGGGGAGCTCGCGCCGGGCAACTGGGGTGAGGGCTTCGTCGACCGGCGCCATCCCCATACCTACCTCCACGAGCTCATCCTCAGCGCCGACGATCTGCTCGGCCGGCACGATGGCCGGGCCAGGGTCTCGCTCAGCGCCGGGAAGGGGTTCGCCCCGTTCGGCACGGACGATCCGATGGTCCGCCCGTTCGTCCGCTATCCCGTGAACCACCATCTGGCCCAGATTCTCGAGCGCGCGGTGGCGATCGCGGCGCTGCGCGCCGGCCCGGTCGTCGCCGAGGCGGGGCTGTTCAACGGCGACGAGCCCGAGCGGCCGAGTCAATGGCCGCTGCTCGAGCGCTTCGGCGATTCGTGGAGTGCGCGACTGACCGGAACCGTCAGCCGCGGTCTGAGCCTCCAGGTGTCCGGCGCCCACGTCCACTCGCCGGAGCACCGACCCGGCGCCGGCACGGACCAGGCGAAGTACAGCGTGGCGGCCCGGTGGGAGCGACCCGTGGCGGGACATCCGGTGTATGCCCTCGTGGAATGGGCTCGAACCTCCGAGGCCGAGGGCTTCTTCGTGTTCCACAGCTTCCTGGTCGAAGGTGCATGGACCAGCGGTCCCCATCGTCTCCAGTACCGGTTCGAGCGGACCGAGCGCCCGGAAGAAGAGCGGGTGGCTCGATTCCGGTCGCTCCGCCCGCATCTGGAGAACTCGATCCTCGGGATCACGCGGTGGACGGTCAACACCGCGGGCTACGAGCTCACGGCGCTCCGCCGCTCGGGATTCGAGGTCCACCCACTGGTCGAGGTGGCGTACGCGCGGATCGCCAAGGTCGGGGGCGGGCTGTTCGATGTCGAGGAACTGTACGGCCGAAGTCACCTGTGGTCGCTCTCGGTCGGCGTACGGCTCCGCGCGGGTGCTCAGATGCATCGGATGGGCCGGTACGGAGCGGCAGAGGAGACGACGATGCACCACCACGAGGAGATGGCCCAGTGAACCGATGGCGGTGGCGATCGCAGCAGCTCGGTGCCTTCACGCTCGCCGTCGTGATGGCCTGCGGCGGCGACGACGGGGCTGGCGGCAACGGGGGTAATGGCGGCAACGGCGGCAACGAGCCGCCCCCACCCGCCCACTTCTCCGTCCGAGCGGGCGGCAACAACGTCCCCGGCCGCTACAGCTCGGACCTGTGGGTGCACGGGGCCTTTGCCTACACGGGTACGTGGGGCGCGGTGGCGCGAAACGGCGCGGTGGGTGACGTGATCAACGTCTGGGCGCTCGATGGGGCCGGCGCCCCGTCGCTGGTGGACTCGGTAAAGATCCCGGGCATCGCCACCGTGAGCGACGTGCAGGTCAGCGACGATGGCGGCGTGCTCGTCGCCAGCGCCGAGCGCGGGGCCGACGCCGGCCTGTACGTCTACGACCTGACCGATCCGCGGACGCCCGCGCTTCGCGGCACGTCCAGGGTCGGCCAGGGGCTCCATACCGCCACCATCGCGGAGATCAACGGTGGTCGGTTCGTGTTCGCCGCGCGGAATCCCGCCGCGCAGAATCCGAGGGACCCCGCGCTGATGATCTACGACATCACGGATCCGGGCAGCGTCACCCTAGTGACGTCGGTGCCTATTCCACCGCTGTACGGCATCCATGACACTTACGTCCGGGATGGGCTCGCCTTCGTCTTCGCGTGGAATACGGGCGTCATCGTCTATGACGTCGGCAACGGGATCAAGGGAGGGTCACCCTCGAACCCGCAGGAGGTCAGCCGCGTGCTCACGGCCTCCAACGGGGTCCCGGGCGGATCGGCCGTGCACAACGGCTGGTGGTTTCACAATCCGGTGAGCGGGGAGCATCGGTACTTGTTCATCGGGCAGGAGGGGGCGGGAGTGATCGGCTCGCAGTCGAGCGGGGACATCCACGTCGTCGATGTGTCGGACCTCGAGCATCCGGTTGAAGTGGCGTTCTTCCGCCTGGTCGGCGCCGGCACCCACAACTTCTGGATGGACGAGCAGCGGCAGATCCTGTACGCCGCCTACTACAACGGCGGCGTGATCGCGCTCGATGTCTCGGGGACGCTCTCCGGAGACCTCACCGACCGGCTGATCGCGCAGATCCAGCCGGGCGGCCCGGGCAACACCTACACCTGGGGAGTGCAGCTGTCCGGCGGCTCCCTGTACGCGATCGACATGCTGAGCGGCCTCTGGGAGCTCGCGGTTCCCAACTAGTTCGTCTTGGTGGCACCTGTCTGAGCAGGCGGCGGGGCGGCGGCCGCCGGCCAGCGGTTATTGGCCCGCTCCACGTCCGGGTACCACCCGTCCGGGTCGATCACCACGCGGTTGACCTTCTTGGGCCCCGCGATCAGCGCGGTGTAGCGATCGCGCAGACCCCAGATCTCCACCGGCAGCGTGAGCCGCTGTGTGGTCCCATCATCCATCAGCAGCGACAGCTCCACCGGCATCGGCATCTCGCCCGCGCTGCGCAGGTACACCCGTGAGACCACCCCCGCCGAGTCCGACAGGCTGACCGAATCCACCGCCTGATCCAGCCGATCCGTGGTGTAGAACCACGACCGCCAGAACCAGCTCAGGTCCTCGCCCAGGCCGTCCTCCATCGTGCGGAAGAAGTCCGCCGGCGTCGGATGCTTGAAGGCCCAGCGACGGATGTATTCGCGGAAGACCGGGTCGAACCGCTCGGGCGATGTGATATGGTCGCGCAGCAGTACGAGACCGACCGCGGGCTTGTTGTACAGGGCCTGGCGCCAGTTCTCGTTCGTGCGCATCCGGTCGGCGGGCGACATGATGGTCTGCTCGTCGCCCGACAGCGCATTCTTGATGTAGGTCTCCGGGACGCCGCGTGCCGTGGGCAGCGGCGCGTCCGGGAACTTGCGCGGGAAGCTGTAGTGGTTCATGAAGCTGTTGAACCCCTCATCCATCCAGCCGTACTGCCGCTCGTTGCTGCCCACCATCATGGGAAACCAGGTGTGGCCGAACTCGTGATCCGTTACGCTGTACAGTCCCTCGGGGTCGGTGCGGTTCCGGCAGAAGACGATCATGGGGTACTCCATGCCGCCTTCGATCCCGTTCACGTTGCTCGCGTACGGATAGGGATAGGTCGCCCACTGCTTCGAGTAGTACTCCAGCGCCGTCTTCGCGTACTGCGTCGCCTCTTTCCACTGCGGCTCGGCGGAGGGGGGGTAGAAGCTCATCGCCAGCGTCTTGCCGCCGTTCACGCCCACGGCGTCCCAGACGAAGTGGCGCGCCGCGGCCCAGGCGAAATCGCGCACGCTGTCGGCGGTGAATCGCCAGGTCAGCATGGGATACTGCGTCGGTGGGCGCGACGACGGATCGCCGATCTCGTCCTTGCCGCGGATCACGACGGTCTGGTCGCTCGTCCGGGCACGCTCCAGCCGCGCGCGCTGGGCGGCCGTCAGGACTTCGTCGGGATTCCGGAGCGTGCCCGTGGCGGCGACCAGCATGTCCGTGGGCACCGTGATGCTCACGTCGAAGCTGCCGTACTCGAGATAGAATTCGCCCTGGCCCATGTACTGCTCGGTGTTCCAGCCGCGCACGTCGTCGTACACCGCCATCCGAGGATACCACTGGGCGACCTCGTAGATGGTGGCGCCGTCGATGTCCTCGACGCCCATGCGGTTGCTGTTGGCGCCGAACGGGAACGACCACGCCAGCTCCAGCACCTGCTTGGTCTTGGGCGGAAGCGGTCGGGCGAGGTCGACGCGCATCACGGTGCCGTTCACGACGTAGGGCAGCGCCGTCGCCGGAACCGCCGGCTTCCCGCGAGACGCCGCCACTGCCGGCGCGCCGACCTTGAGCAGGCGCACCGCCACTTCGGCGCCCTTGGTCCCGAATCGCGGATCCTGTCCGAAGACCCGGAAGCCACGGCTCTCGCTATTGAACAGGTTCTGGTCGAGCTGGAGCCAAACGTACCGCAGCGTGTCCGGCGAATTGTTGGTGTAGGTGATCCGCGCCTCGCCACGCACCGACCGCGCCACGGTATCGAGCGTCGCCCGGATGACGTAGTCGGCGCGCTGCTGCCAGTACTCGGGGCCGGGCTCACCGCTGCCGGTACGAATGGCGCTGGGGGTGGGCAGGTCGAGCCGACGGAAGGTCGTCTCGGGGTTGCGCGCCGTGTCGGAGGCCGTCGACTGCGCCGCGACGGGGCCGCCTAGGAGAGCACTGGAAAACAGGAGCAGGAGAATCAGGCGCACGGGGCGTCCTCAGCCGAATGATAGGGCGGGAGTCGAGCGGGGGAGTCTAGCCGTCGGGGTCCTAGCGCGCCAACGCCAGGCTGGTGTACGCGCCGTCCCCGGTCACTTCGCGCACGATGTAAGGCTCGAGCCACTCGGGGACGACGACTGGTGCGTCCCGCTCCGACACGGTCACGTCGGCGATCACCAGATCCCGGTCGAGGAACTGGTCGATCTCCCATTGGACTCCGTAATCCGACACCACGTGCCGCCGCTTGGCGACGCGACGGCCGGCGGTCAGCGGCCAGATCTCCTCGAACAGCCCCTGATCCACCTCACCGTCCGGAGAGGTCCGACCCGCGCCGGTGGCCCACTTGGTGGTGCGGTAGGTGACCGGCCGGTCGTCGCGGCGGAGCGCGCGGATTCGCTCGACCACGCGGGTCCCCGGCAGCCAGCCCTGATCGATCTCCTGCAGGGCGAAGGCCTGCGCCGTGGCCGGCACGCGGCGGAGCAGGAAGCGCCGCTGGATCTCCTCCACGCAGGCCGGCCGATGGGCAATCTGCCGGCCGATCAGGGTGACCGCCTCGAAGAAGTCGTCGCCGGCGCCGGCCAGCCAGTCGTTCCGAAGCTGGGCGAACGCCTCGGCCTCGCGCTGCTCCAGCAGCTCGATGAGCGCGAGCAGTCCGGGGCGGGGATCATCGCCGGGTGCCACGGGGTCGGCGCCGGGCGTGAGGGTGGCCAGGACGGCCGCGTCGAGTCGCCGGGCATGCTCGCGACCGGCCGCGATCAGCTCGCCGGTCAGCTCGGCGCGCTGCGTCTGGCTGTCGTGCAGCTCGCCGAGGAGGTCCTGCAGGTGGCGCAGCCGTCCGATGAGCTCCTCGACCCCATCGACCTCGCTGCGGATCGGCTCGAGGAGGTAGCGGAGGCGCTTGGCCGCGATGCGCGCGCGGTGCGCCGCGCGCTCGTCGCGGAGACCGCGGACCGCGCCGAGCCGCCATTCCAAGTCGCCGCCGAACTTGCGGATGCGGCCGCCCAGGACCGCCGCGGCTTCGTGCCGGCGCCGGACCGGATCCCGTTCGATGCGCAGGCGGTAGGCCTGGAGCCGGCGGCGAAACCGCTGCTCGAGTCTGGGGAAGCGCCGCGCGATGAGGCGGGCGAGCCGGCGATCCGCGCGGCGCCGGCGCGCCTCCAGGCGCTCGAGGTGCCAGCGCAGGCCCGCCCGCTGCCGCTCCGTCAGCGAATCCTCCTGCCCTCGCTCCCACGCCATATGCACCTCGGTGTCCCGGCTCAGGCGGGTGGCGCGGAACAGCCTCACGAGGCGCCGTCGAATGCGTCGCGAGAGGCTGTCGTCGATTTCCGATCGGTAGGCCTGCAGCCCGCTGCGAAGGCGGCGCATGCCGACCCGGAAATCGTGCAGCGCCATCGGATCAGTCGCGTCCGCCACGCGGCGGGCCGCCTCCGCCGTCCGGTCGAGGAGGGCCAGCGCGATGAGACGGGCGGCCTCTTCGGCAGGCAGGTCCAGCAGGTAATCCGGCAGCATCACGGTGCCCTCCACGGTCGTCCGTCGAAGCCGAAGAATGTACAGGTCGCTTCGCGGACGGGGCAGGAGGGCTCGACGTTGCGACCTGAACGCCTCAGGGGGTCGTTCCGGCCGGCGCGCTCCAGGCGTCGTTGGTGGGGACCAGGTCGGGAAACCGGCCGTCCGGATTGACCCGGGCGCGGACGATGGCCCTGCCCGTGGCGATCCGATAGACGTACCGATTGCCGCCGTACCAGATCTCCACCGGCAGCTTGACCAGTTGCGTCGTGCCGTCGGCGAAGCCGAGCTCCAGCTCCACCGGCATGACGGCCCCGCCGAGGCTCCGAAGGGTGATGAGCGCCACACTGTCCGGCGCCTGCTTCACGCTCTCGACGCTCTGGTCGAGCGCGGCGGTCGTGTAGAAGAACCCCCGCCAGAACCACGAGAGGTCGCGACCCGAGACCTCCTCCATCGTGCGGAAGAAATCGGCAGGCTGCGGATGCTTGAACGCCCACCGCCGGGTGTACTCCCGGAACGCGGTATCGAACACCTCCGGGCCCAGCACCTTGCTCCTCAGCAGCAGGAGCATGATCGAGGGTTTCACGTACGCCAGGCTGCCGAGATTGTCGTTGCTCTTGTACCGGTTGGCCGGCGTCATGATCGGCTGGGCGGTGGGCATCTGGTCGAGCGAGGTGACGAACCGGGTCTCCTGCAGCCGGGTCTCGGTGTCGTCCCGCCGCCAGTAGCGCTCCTCCGAGAAGGTGTTGATGAAGGTGTTGAACCCTTCGTCCATCCAGGCATAGCGGCGCTCGTCCGAGCCGACCGTCATCGGGTACCACATGTGCCCGATCTCGTGCGTGATCACACTGAAGAGGTCGGGGCCGTCGTCGCCCCGCGCCTCCATCGCGACCATGGGATACTCCATGCCGGACACCGGTCCTTCCACCGCCGAGATCTGCGGGTACGGATAGCGGAACCAGTGCGTGCTGTACTCCTCGATCGAGGCCCGGCTCATCTTGGCGGCATCCCGCCAGGTGCTCTGGGCGGACGGCCGGTAGTAGGCCTGCGCGAGGACGCCGTCCCAGCCGGACGCGTCCCACTGATAGTCCGGCGAAGCGGCCCACGCCACGTCCCGCACGCGCTCCGCGCGGAACCGCCAGGTGAGCGTGCCGTCGCGCCGCGGCCGGGCTGCACCGGAGCTCAGCTCGTCCGGGGTGACGATGGCGATCGTGCTGTCCGACTCGACCGCCGCGGCGAGGCGCGTTCGCTCGGTGGGGGTCAGGACCTGCTCCGGGTTCTGGAGCGTGCCCGACCCGGCCACGATGTAGCCGGCGGGGAGCGTCACCTCGTAGTCGATGTCGCCGTACTCTAGGTAGAACTCGCCCTGGCCGAGATACTGGTCCGTGTTCCACCCGTGCACGTCATCGTACACCGCCATGCGCGGGTACCACTGCGCCAGCTCGAAGAGGGCGCCGTCACGGCCCATCCGGTCGGCGCCGTGCTCGGGAATGTTGAAGGCATACGCCAGGTCGAGCAGCGTCTGGCCGCCGGGCGCGAGGGGCTGGGCCAGCTCCACGTACATCATCGTGTCGTCGACCCGGAAGGCGAGCGGGGCCGCGGACGGGGCGGCCGCGGGGGCGGCCCGCGCCCCGCGCCGCCGGGCGGCCGGGGCGGGGCGCACCGGAGGCGAGCTCTGCGTGATGCTCGTGATCTCGTATCCGCCCTGGAACCCCGCGGAGCCGAACCGGCTCTCGGAGGCGAACAGCAGAGACCCGACACTCCCCGGCCGGAACAGGTTCTGGTCCACCTGCATCCACACGAACCGCAGGGTGTCCGGCGAGTTGTTGGTGTAGCGGATCTGCTCGGTGCCGGTCAGCCGCTTGGCCGCGGTGTCGAGCGTGGCCTTGATGGAATAGTCCGCCCGCTGCTGCCAGTACTTCGGTCCCGGCGCCCCGTCCGCGGCGCGTATCTCGTTGGGCGGGGGCAGCGGGATCGGGCTGAAGATCCCGGTGTCGGCCACGGGCGGCTTCAGGGCCGGCTGCAGGTTGAGGGGACGCGCCGGCTGGGACGGAGCGTTGGAATCCGGCTGCTGGGCGGGCAGGGAGGTCGCGCCCAACAACAGGAGGATCACGAGCGGTCGCATGGGGTTCCTGCGGGTTAGAGCTTCGGCAGCGTGACGCCAGTCTGCCGCTGATACTTGCCGGCCTTGTCGGCGTAGCTGGTCTCGCAGATGTCGTCCGCGTCGGCCTCGAAGAACAGCACCTGGCAGATCCCCTCGTGGGCGTAGATCCGGGCGGGGAGGGGTGTGGTGTTGCTGATCTCGAGGGTGACGTGCCCCTCCCACTCGGGCTCGAAGGGGGTGACGTTGGTGATGATGCCGCAGCGGGCGTAGGTGCTCTTGCCGACGCAGATCGTGAGCACTTCACGGGGGATGCGGAAATACTCCACCGAGCGCGCGAGGGCGAAGCTGTTCGGCGGCACGATGCACACGTCGCCCTCGAACGGCACGAAGCTCCGCTGGTCGAATGCCTTGGGATCCACGATGGCGCTCAAGACGTTGGTGAAGATCTTGAATTCCGGCGCGACCCGCATGTCGTACCCATAACTGGACACACCGTAGGAGATGACCTGCCGCCCCTGAGGGTCGCTCTGGCGCACCTGCGAGTCCACGAACGGCTCGATCATCTTGTGCTCGCGGGCCATGCGGCGGATCCAGCGGTCGGACTTGATGGACATGCATCCTCGGGTGAAAAAGCCGGCACGCCGGACCGAATGTGAGGCGCGTCGGGCGGGGAATATAGTCGGATCCCGGTCGGGTTGAATTGACCTCGTAAGTCGGTTACCTTCTGCAAGATAAGTGAAAAAATTCACGAAAGCCGAGGCGTATGCTTCAGCCGTACATTCCGGTCCTGCTCCTGATCGTGTTCGTCATCGCCAACGCGATCCTCATGCTGGGCGTCTCGCATGTCCTCTCCAGCTATCGCCGGACTCCCACCAAGATCGCCCCGTATGAGTCCGGCATGCCGGTGCTCGGCGACGCGCGCGAGCGGTTTTCGGTCAAGTTCTATCTGGTCGCGATGCTGTTCATCATCTTCGACATCGAGACCGTGTTCATGATTCCGTGGGCCGTCGCCTTCCGCCAGCTGGGGGACATGGCCGGTCTGCTCATCATCGAAATGCTCGTCTTCATCGTGATTCTCGCGGTGGGGTACGTGTACATCTGGAAGCGGGGAGCGCTGCAATGGGATTGATCAATCCCGCGACCGAGTATGAGGCCGGGGACGGCACGACCGTCTCGTCCATTTCACCGAACTGGGTCACCACCCGGCTCGACTTCCTGACCAACTGGGCGCGCAGCAATTCGCTGTGGCCGATGCCGTTCGGCACAGCCTGCTGCGCCATCGAGTACATGGCCACCGCCGCGAGCCGGTTCGACATCGCCCGCTTCGGCATGGAGCGCCAGAGCTTCTCACCCCGACAGGCGGACGTGCTCATCTGCGCCGGCCGGCTCCCGTTCAAGCTGGCGCCGGTCATCCGCCGGATCTGGGATCAGATGCCGCAGCCGAAGTGGTCCATCTCGATGGGCGCCTGCGCGTCGTCAGGCGGCATCTTCGACAACTACTCGATGGTGCAGGGCATCGACACGATCATTCCGGTGGACGTCTACGTCCCGGGGTGCCCGCCCCGGCCGGAAGGTCTGATCTACGGCATCCGGCTGCTTCAGAAGAAGATCATGGGGGAGAGCATCGCGGACGACATGCTCCGCGACGAGAAGCCCGTCGGGCCGTCGGGGCTGTTCCTCTCCCCGGCGCGGGTCGACGAGTTGTCCGAGCCGTTCGGCAACTCCGTTCACCAGACGCGGTCCACCTCGTGATGCGACCCTCGACCGTCCCGGCGCCTCACGGGGCGGGGCGGCAGCCGCGTGCCCGGATCGGAGGGTTACCGGCGGCCCGCGCCGCCACCGGCGGAGGACTCCCGTGACCCAGCCGTCACCGTCGGTCGCCGCGCTGCGCGCGCAGTTCGGCCCCGCCATCGCCCGCCACGTCGTCTCCTGCGGCGACACGATCGTCTACGTCGAGCGCGACCGGTCGCACGACGTGCTCGCCTGGCTCAAGGACGATCCCGCGCAGCGCTTCGACTACCTCACCGACGTGACCGCCGTCGAGTATCGGGATCCGGAGCGTCCGCTCGAGGTGGTCTGGCAGCTGCGCTCGCTCGCGCGCAAGGTCGACCTCCGGGTCAAGGCCGAGCTCGACAAGCGCGCGCCGCTCGAGGTCCGCTCGGTGTGGGATCTCTGGCACGGGGCCGACTGGCTCGAGCGCGAGGTCTACGACATGTTCGGCGTCACCTTTGCCGGGCATCCGGACCTGCGCCGGATCCTGATGTGGGAGACGTACGCGGAAGGCTTCCCGCTGCGGAAGGACTTCCCGCTGCGCGGCCACTTCAGCCGGGCGGAGCAGACCCGGCAGGCGCTGGCCGCGAACCCGGAAGCGCACTACTCCATGGAAGAGCTGTCCATCGCCGACGCCTTCGACGAGCTGCCCGAGGACATGCGGGAGCGGTTGCTGCGCGGCGAGCGGGGGTTTCTCAAATGAGTCTTCGTACGGTCGAGATGGCGCTGGCCACGCCGGGCTTCGATGCGCACGGCCACCCGCGCCGGATCCCGCTGGGCGTCGGTGACCGCACGGTCGCGCCCGATGAGGATGTCGGGGTCGAGCACATGCTGGTCAACATCGGCCCCCAGCACCCGGCCACGCACGGTGTGCTCCGGCTGGTGCTCGAGCTCGAGGGCGAGACGGTCAAGCGCTGTATTCCCCACATCGGCTATCTCCACTCCGGCTTCGAGAAGCTCGGCGAGTACCGGCACTACAACCAGATCATCCCCCTCACCGACCGGACCGACTACCTCTCGCCCATGGCCAACAACGTGGGGCTGGCCATGGCGGCGGAGAAGCTGATGGGCATTCAGGTGCCGGAGCGCTGTCGCGTGCTCAGGGTCATCGCCTGCGAGATGAGCCGCATCATCTCACATCTCGTGTGGCTCGGCACGACCGGCATCGACCTCGGCGCGTTCACCCCGTTCCTCTGGTCGTTCCAGCAGCGGGAGCGGATCTACAACCTGCAGGAGCAGTGGACCGGGGCCCGGCTCACCACCAGCCTCACGCGGGTCGGCGGTATGATGGCCGACGTGCCGGACGAGTTCGAGGGCGGGCTCCGGGACTTCACCCGCACGTTCCCCAAGACGCTGACCGAGGTGGACACCATGTTCACCAGGAACGCGATCTGGATCGGGCGGACGCAGGGCGTCGGCGTGCTGACGGCCGAGGAGGCCACCAACTACTCGCTGTCCGGTCCGATGCTCCGGGCGAGCGGGGTGGACTACGACGTCCGGAAGGACCGGCCGTACCTCGACTACGAGACCTACGACTTCGACGTCCCCATCGGAGAGTACGGCGACATCTACGACCGGTACCGGATCCGGCTGGAGGAGATGTGGCAGTCGAACCGGATCCTGGAGCAGGCGCTCGACCGGCTGGCGACGCTGCGCGGCGCGCCGATCAACGTGGACGACCCGCGGGTCATCCTGCCGCCCAAGTCGCGCGCGATGAGCGACATGGAGGCGATGATCTTCCACTTCAAGCAGGTCATGGAAGGCGTGAAGCCGCCGGTGGGCGAAGCCTACTTCGGGATCGAGAACCCGAAAGGCGAGCTGGGCTACTACCTGGTATCCGACGGCACGAGCAAGCCGGTGCGCTGGCGCATCCGGCCGCCGTCGTTCATCAACCTGGCGAGCCTGCCCAAGATGTGCGAGGGCGCGTATCTCTCCGACGTGATCGCCATCAACGCGAGCGTGGACATCGTGATGGGAGAGGTCGATCGATGAGCGCGCAGTCGACGCCGGCGGTCCACGGCCACGCGGCGGAGCCGTACGCGGCGGTGTTCGTGGGTGAGACCCGGGCCAAGCTCGAAGGCCTCTTCCCGAGCTACCCCACGAAACAAGCGTGCCTGCTGCCGGCGCTCTGGATGGTACAGGAGGCCCGGGGCTGGATCTCGGAGTCCGCGATCGACGAGGTCGCGGCCGTGCTGGAGCTGACGCCGGCTTACGTCAAGGGCGTGGTGACGTTCTACACGATGTACCACACCCATCCGGTCGGACGACACTTCATCCAGGTCTGCACCACGTCGCCCTGCAACATCTGCGGAGCGGAGGACGTGGTGGCGGCATTGCTCGCGGCCACGGGCTGCGGCGAGCTCGGCATGACGAGCCCCGATGGCCGATTCACGGTCATCGAGGTCGAGTGTCTGGGCGCCTGCGGCTTCGCGACGCCCATCCTGATCGACGACGACTTCATCGAAAGCGTGACGCCCGACCAGGTGCCGGGCCTGCTGCAGAGGTACGCGTAATGGGTTATCCGCACCCCAGCCATCCGAAGGAGACTGTCGTCCTCTCGCAGTATTTCGGGGACGCGGAGGCGCGCAGCTACGACGGCTGGGTCAAGCGCGGCGGCTACGAGGCGCTGCGGAAAGCGCTGGGGATGACGCGCGAGGCGATCGTCGAGGAGGTGAAGGCGTCCGGCCTCCGCGGCCGCGGCGGCGCCGGCTTCCCCACGGGCCTCAAGTGGTCGTTCATGCCGAAGGAGGTCGTGAAGCCGCACTACCTCGTCTGCAACGCGGACGAGTCCGAGCCGGGCACGTTCAAGGACCGCGAGATCATGCGCTGGACGCCGCACGCGCTCCTCGAGGGCTGCGCGATCGCGGCGTACGCGATCGGCGCCGAGCGGTGCTACATCTACATCCGCGGCGAGTTCACCGAGCCGTGGCGCGATCATGTCCGCGGCCGTCGAGGAGGCCTACGCCAGGGGCGCCCTCGGCGGCAACGCCTTCGGCAGCGGCAAGCGGATCGACATGGTGCTGCACCGCGGGGCGGGGGCGTACATCTGCGGTGAAGAGACCGCGATGATGAACTCGCTCGAGGGCAAGCGCGGCAACCCGCGGATCAAGCCGCCGTTCCCGGCGGTGGCCGGCGTGTTCGGCATGCCGACGACGATCAACAACGTCGAGACCCTGGCGGCGGTGCCGCACATCATCAATCGTGGCGCGGCGTGGTACAAGGGGCTCTGCCTCGGCAACCCGAAGAGCACGGGCACCAAGCTGATCTCGATCTGCGGGCACATCCAGCGCCCGGGGAACTACGAGGTCACCATGGGCACGCCGCTGAAGGAGATCCTCTACGACATGGCCGGCGGCCCGAAGCCGGGCCGGACGTATCAAGGCGGTCATCCCTGGCGGGAGCTCGGTCCCGATCATGAGCCGTCAGGAGGCCGAGGCGGCGCTGTTCGACTACGAGGGCATCGTCGAGCAGGGATCGATGCTCGGATCGGCCGGCCTGATCGTCATGGACGACACCACCGACATGGTGTACCAGATCTGGCGGCTGGCCCGATTCTACGCCCACGAGAGCTGCGCCCAGTGCACCCAGTGCCGCGAGGGCACGGCCTGGACCACGAAGGTCCTGGAGCGCATCCTGGCCGGGAAGGGCAAGCAATCGGACTTCCAGCTCCTGCTCGACCTGTCCGAGAACATGACCGGCAAGACCATCTGCGTGCTGAGCGACTCGTGCGCCGCGCCGGTCGTGAGCGGCATCCAGAAGTTCCGGAGCGAGTTCGAGGCCTACATGGCCGGCGCGCGCGAGCCGGCCATGGCTGCGGTGTAAGGCCGGTTAACTAAGGACGACGAATGGCCGACGAACTGGTCAACGTAACGATCGACGGCATGACGGTCCGCGTGCCGAAGGGCACTTCGATCATCGAGGCCGCCAAGCAGGCGGGCGTGCTCGTGCCGCACTACTGCTATCACCCGTCGCTCCCGAGCCCGGCGGTCTGCCGGATGTGCCTCGTGGAGGTCGAGAAGGCGCCCAAGCTGATGCCCGCGTGCGTCACCAGCGTGGCCGAGGGCCAGGTGGTGCACGTGAACAGCGCCACCGCCAAGAAGGCTCGCGAGGGCGTGCTGGAATTCCTGCTGATCAACCATCCGCTCGACTGCCCGATCTGCGACCAGGCCGGCGAATGCGAGCTGCAGGACTACGTGTTTCAGGAGGGCAGGGCCGGGACGCGGTATGCCGAGTACGCCAAGCGGTTCAGCCCCGTCGAGGACTTCGGGCCGGACATCCTCTACGTCCCGAACCGCTGCATCCTCTGCACCCGCTGCGTGCGCTTCATGGACGACGTCGCCGAGACGTCGGTGCTCAATGTGAGCGAGCGCGGCGACCGGGCCTACATCGGCATCAGCGAGACCCAGAAGCTCGACCATCCTTGGTCGGGCAACGTGGTGGACCTCTGTCCGGTGGGATCGTTGCTCTCGAAGGACTTCCTGCACAAGGCGCGGGCCTGGGATCTGGACAAGACCGCGAGCGTATGCCCCGGGTGCACCCAGGGCTGCAACGTGAACATCGACACCCGGGACGAGGTGGTGGTCCGGATTCGGCCGCGGCCCAACCTCGAGGTCAATCGGCACTTCATCTGCGACTACGGCCGTTCCAACTACCGCTGGATGAACCGGGGCGACCGGATCGAGGCCCCGCTGGTGCGCGAGGGTGGAAGGCACGTGGCCACAGACTGGGACACGGCGCTGGGCCGGCTCGAGCAGGTCCTGCGTGGCGCGAGCGGCGCGGCGGTGATCCTCGCCTCGGGGCGGGCGTCGACCGAGTCGCTCGGCCTCGTCCGCCGGCTGGTGGACCGGTTCGAGGTCACGGCCGCTGTCCAGGTGCCGCTGGGGGAGGTGGCGCCGCTCCCGGGGATTCCCGATCTGGCGCTCCGCCGCGAGCGCGCGCCCAACCTGACCGGCGCGGAGCTGCTGGGCTACACGTCGAGCTGGGCGGCCGCCACGCGCCAGACGCTCTCGGCAGCGGTCGTGATCGTGCTCGATGCCGATCTGAACGAGGCCGACCAGGCGGCGCTCGCCGCCGCGCCCGGCATCGTGATCATCCTTGGCACGGTAGCCGGTGACGCGCTCCGCCACGCCGAGCTCGTGCTGCCGGTGACCACCATGGTCGAGGAGAACGGCTCGTACGTCAACCGCAACCGCCGCCTGCAGCGGTACGACCAGGCGAAGTCACCGCCCGGCATGGCGCGGCCGGCGTGGTGGGTGGCGGGCGAGGTGCTGGCGGGTCCCGGACCGAGCGTCGACGCGCCGTCGACCGCCGCCGAGGCGTTCGCCCTCCTGGGTGAGCGCTGGCCGGTCTTCGCGGGCGTGAGCCACGCGGACCTCGGCTTCACGGGTCGGGTGCTGCCGGGCGCCGGCGCGCCGGCGTTCACGGGCGCGGGAGCGGCTCGATGACTCCCGAGCTGAAGGGCTTCATCCTGCTGAGCGTGCTGAAGATGCTGTTCGTCTTCACGGTGATCATGATCGGCGTCGCGCTGCTCACCTTGATGGAGCGCAAGGTCAGCGCCTGGATGCAGAACCGCCGCGGGCCCAACCGGGTCGGCTGGGCCGGGCTCCTGCAACCGGCGGCGGACGGCGTCAAGAACATCCTCAAGGAAGAGACGTACCCGGCGCTGGCCAACCGCTGGCTCTTCATTCTTGCGCCGGCCATGTCCTTCGTTCCGGCGCTGCTGCTGTCGGCGGTCATCCCCTTCGCGGCACCCCTGCCGCTGGATTTCGACTTCACGCTCGGACCGCTGGGCCGGTTCGCCCACCACGGGCCGATGCCGATGGTGGTGGCCGACCTGCCGATCGGCTTCCTCTTCGTCCTGGCGATCAGCTCGATGGGCGTGTACGGGGTCGCGCTGGCCGGCTGGTCCTCGAACAGCAAGTACGCCCTGCTCGGCGGCCTCCGCGCCAGCGCGCAGATGGTCTCCTACGAGGTCGCCATGGGACTGAGCCTCATTCCCGTGCTCCTGCTGAGCGGCGACGTCAGCTTCTCGGCCATCGTGCGCGACCAGCAGGCAGGCCTGTGGTACGTGCTGCCGCTGTTCCTGTCGTTCTTCGTGTTCCTGATCTCGGGCTTCGCGGAGACCAACCGGCTCCCGTTCGACCTCCCCGAGGCCGAATCGGAGCTGATCGCCGGGTACCACACCGAGTACAGCGCGATGAAGTTCTCCTTCTTCTTCATCGCCGAGTACGCCAACGTCGTGACCGTGTGCGCCATGGTGACGACCCTGTTCTTCGGCGGCTGGGACATCCCCGGCCGCTGGGACGAGCAGGGCGGGCTGCTGCAGACCGCTGGCGACGGGCGGGTTCTTCTTCCTCAAGCTGATGTTCTGGATTTTCTTCGTCATGTGGATCCGCTGGACGCTGCCGCGCTTCCGCTACGACCAGCTCATGGCGCTCGGGTGGAAGGTGCTGATGCCGCTGGCCCTGGCGTACATCATGGTCATCTGCACGGCGATCTACTGCCTCGAGCACCTGGCCGGCATCACCGATCGCAAACTCCTGGCCCTCGGGCTCGCGGGGGTCAACGTGGTGATCGTGTTCCTGATCGTCAGGCTGGTGGACAGCGGGCTCTTCATCAAGGGCTCCAACCGGCGGCAGCAAACCTCTCAGGCGCTCGCCAAGCGCGCCACGGTGACAGGCTGATGGCGATCGGCGTCAAGGTCATGCAGCGCCCGCAGCGTCAGGTCAGCTACGTGCGGGCCGCGCTCAAGGGGATGGCGCTCACCTTCAAGCACATGTTCGAGCCGAAGGTGACGATGCAGTACCCCGAGCAGAAGAGCACCACCGACTGGAGCATCTCGCAGCGCTGGCGCGGCACGCACCGCATGCTCACCGACGAGCAGGGCCGGTCGAAGTGCGTGGCCTGCGGGCTCTGCCCGCAGATCTGCCCGGCCAACTGCATCAAGCTGGTCCCCGGAGAGGACGAGCAGGGGAACCGGTATCCGCTCATCTACGAGATCGACGAGTTCCGCTGCGTCTTCTGCGGGTACTGCCAGGAAGTGTGCCCCGAGGAAGCGATCCACGTGGGCGTCCACTTCGAGAACGCCGAGTACACGCGGGGGCGGTTCGTGTACGACCTGGAGCGGCTCCAGTCGCAGACTCATCCTGTGTCCACGCTGTGGGACCCCACCGATCCGCGGGGCGAGTAGATGAGTCAGACCATCTTCTACGTCTTCGCGGTGTTGGCGGTCGTCTCGGCGTCGCTCTGCATCCTGCAGCGGAACCCCGTGAGCGCGGCGCTGTGGCTGGTGGCCACCATGTTCTCGCTCGCGGCGATCTATGTCCTGCTCGGCGCGCAGTTCATCGCGGCGATTCAGGTGCTGGTCTACGCCGGCGCGGTGATGGTGCTGTTCCTGTTCGTGATCATGCTGCTCAATCTGGGCCACGTGAGCTCCGACATGCGCGGTCCGTCCAGCGTGGCGGCCGCGGTCGTCATCGTGGGGCTGCTCGCCATCGAGCTATTCGCGCTCTGGCGCTATACGCCGCGGCGACTGGCGAGCGAGCTTGCGCAGACCCCCGCCTTCGCCGATCCGGCGTCCGTGTTCGCAGCCGGGCAGCTGGCTCAGCAGGACGCCGCGGCGCGAGGGGTGGTGGGCAGTCTCGCGGCGCCGCTGTTCCAGGTGTACCTCGTGCCGTTCGAGATCACCTCGATCCTGCTGCTCGTCGCCATCATCGGGGCGGTCGTCCTCGCCAAACGGAAGGTGTGATGCTGCTCGGACCGTCCCTCGGCCTTTCCGCCATCCTGTTCAGCCTCGGCGTGACCGGCGTGATCCTCCACCGGAACGCCATCGTGCTGTTCATGTGCATCGAGCTCATGCTCAACGCGGTCAATCTCACCTTCGTGGCCCTCGCGCAGCTCTACGGCGTGAGCGGCTACATCATGGTCTTCTTCGTGATGACCGTAGCCGCGGCCGAGGCCGCGGCCGGATTGGCCATCGTGCTCGCGATCTTCCGTCACAAGCAGTCGGTCGACCTCCAGACCATCAACCTGCTGCGGGGCTGATGAACCTCATTCACATGGTGTGGCTGGCCGTCGCGTTGCCGGTGCTCGGCTTCCTGCTGAACGGCGCGCTGGCGATCTGGCGGCCCCGGGCCAAGCACCTCGTCTCGCTGATCGGTTCCGGCGTGCTGCTGGGCGCCTTTGCGGTATCGGTCGGGGTGTTCGTCGGGCTGGTGCGCCAGGAGCCCGAAGCCCCCGTCGTGGTCGCGCTCTGGCCCTGGCTGCCGGTGGGGCGGCTGCAGGTGGACCTGGCGTTTCAGGCGGACCAGCTCTCGGCGGTGATGCTGCTCATCGTCACCGGTGTGGGCAGCCTCATCCACCTGTTCAGCGTCGGCTACATGCGGGAAGACCCGGGCTACGCGCGCTATTTCGCGTACTTGAACCTGTTCGTGGTCTTCATGCTCGTCCTTGTGCTCGGGTCCAGCTTCCCGGTGATGTTCATCGGGTGGGAAGGGGTCGGGCTCTGTTCCTACCTGTTGATCGGGTTCTGGTTCGAGGACAAGGCCAACGCGGACGCCGGCAAGAAGGCGTTCATCATGAACCGGATCGGCGACTTCGGCTTCCTGGTCGCCATGTTCTTCATCTGGCGCACGTTCGGGAACCTGGATTTCGTCTACGTGAGCGAGCACGCCCCCGACATGCTCGAGCCCGGCGGCCCGATCGTCACCGCCATCACGCTGTTCCTGTTTCTCGGCTGCACCGGCAAGTCGGCGCAGATCCCGCTCTACACCTGGCTGCCCGACGCCATGGCCGGCCCCACGCCGGTCTCGGCCCTGATCCACGCGGCTACGATGGTGACCGCGGGCGTGTACCTCGTCGCCCGGACCAACGTGCTGTTCGCGATGGCGCCCCTGTCCAGCACGGTGGTGGCCGGCATCGGTGCGCTCACGGCGCTGTTCGCGGCGACGATCGGACTCCGGCAGTACGACATCAAGAAGGTGCTCGCGTACTCCACCGTCTCCCAGCTCGGGTACATGTTCCTGGGCGTCGGCACCGGGGCCTACGTGGCGGGAGTCTTCCACCTGGCGACCCACGCCTTCTTCAAGGCGCTGCTGTTCCTCGGCGCGGGCAGCGTGATCCACGCGATGCATCGCGCCTACCACGCGACCCACTCGCACGAGGATGCCCAGGACATGCGGAACATGGGCGGGCTCCGGCAGTACATGCCGGTGACCTTCGGGCTCATGCTCATCGCGACCCTGGCCATCGCCGGCATTCCGCCGTTCGCCGGCTTCTTCTCGAAGGACGAGATCCTGGCGGCGGCCTTCGCCCGGGGCGAGGGCCAGCCGATCTACTACGTCTTCTACGGCATGGGCGTGCTGGCGGCGCTGCTGACCGCGTTCTACATGGCCCGGCTGATGGCCATGACCTTCCTGGGCTCGAACCGCACCGGCGAGCGTGAGCGGGCGCATCTGCACGAGGCGCCCTGGATCATGACCGGGCCGCTCGTCGTCTTGGGCGTGCTGAGCGCCGTTGGCGGAGTCCTCAACCTGCCGCACCTGGTCGGCGGGAACGCAGCGCTCGAGCGCTGGCTCGAGCCGGTGATGGAGCCGGCGCGGCGGTTCACCCATCTCGTCATGCCATCGGGCTCGACCGAGTACTTCCTGGTGGGCGCGGCGGTCGCCATCGGTGCGCTGGGCCTCTTCCTCGGCTTCCGCGCCACGCTGGATCGCCCCACGCCGGCCGCGAAGGACGCGCCGGCGGACACGGGTCTCGGGCTGGTGCTCAATCGGAAGTACTACGTGGACGAGCTCTACGACGCGGCGGTGGTCCGGCCGGTCGAGTGGCTGTCCCGCGCGGTGCTGTGGCGCGGGGTGGACCAGCGGCTGGTGGACGGCGCGGCCGTGAACGGGACCGCCTGGGTGTCGCGCCTGCTGGGCGGCGGGCTCCGGCTGCTGCAGACCGGTCAGGTCGGCGTCTATGTGGTGCTCTTCCTCGTGGGCGCGATCTGGATCCTCCGCGCCGTGATCCGGTGACCGCCTCATGAGCGACTTCCTCCAGTCCATCGGCTACGGCCAGTGGATCCTGCACGCGCTGATCCTGCTGCCGCTCGTCGGCGTCGTCCCCGTGCTCCTGGGCGACGAGCGCTCGGCCAAGCGGACCGCGCTGGTGGTCACCACGCTCGAGTTCGTACTGTCCGTGGGCCTGTGGTGGTCGCTCGACCCGGCCGGCGACCGGCTGCAGCTGGTCTCCAGCACGCCCTGGATCCCCGGCTGGGGCATCAGCTACCGGCGTGGGAATCGACGGCATCGCGCTGGTCATGGTGCTGCTCACGACCGCCCTGATGCCGCTCAGCGTGCTCGCCAGCTGGCAATACATCACCAACCGCGAGCGCGGATTCTACGCGCTCATGCTGACGCTGCTCACCGGCCTCGTCGGCGTCTTCATCGCGCTGGACCTGTTCCTGTTCTACGTCTTCTTCGAGGTGATGCTGATTCCGATGTATTTCATCATCGGGATCTGGGGCGGGACCAACCGGCTGTACGCGGCCATCAAGTTCTTCCTCTATACCATGGCCGGCTCCCTGCTGATGCTGGTGGCGATCGTGGCGTTGGTGTGGAAGGTCAAGGCGGCGACCGGCTCGCTCTCGTTCGCCTATGAGGACGTGCTCCAGAACGCCGCTGCGGCCGGGAACGCCGCCCCGTGGCTCTTCGCGGCCTTCGCCCTGGCCTTCGCGATCAAGGTGCCGATCTTCCCGTTTCACACCTGGCTGCCCGACGCGCACGTCGAAGCGCCGACGGCGGGGAGCGTGCTGCTGGCGGGCGTGATGCTCAAGATCGGGACGTACGGCTTCCTGCGGTTCGCGGTGCCATTCTTCCCGCAGGTGGCGTTGAGTCCCGGCGTGAGCGCCGTGATCGTCACCCTGGCCGTCATCGGAGTGATCTACGGTGCGCTGGTGGCACTGGTGCAGCCCGACATCAAGAAGCTGGTCGCCTATTCCTCGGTGAGCCACCTCGGCTTCGTCATGCTGGGCATCTGGGGCGGCACCCTGCAGAGCGTGCAGGGCGCGCTGATGATCATGATCAGCCATGGCTTCTCGACCGGCGCGCTGTTCCTGCTGGTCGGCATGCTGTACGAGCGGCGCCACACCCGTCTGATCGCGGACTACGGCGGCATCGCGCGGGTCGTACCGATCTTCAGCCTCATCCTGACGGTCGTGGCGCTCTCGTCGATCGGCCTGCCCGGGCTCAACGGGTTCGTGGGCGAGTTCCTGGTGCTGCTCGGCAGCTTCACCGCGTACCCGTGGGCGACGGGCCTGGCCACCACCGGCGTCATCTTCGCCGCGGCCTACCTGCTGTGGGCGCTGCAGCGCATGATCTTCAACCGCCTCGACGACCGCGAGAACGAGCATCTGACCGATCTGACGCCACGCGAGCTGGCGGTCATGCTGCCGCTGGTGGTCGGTATCGTCTGGCTCGGTCTCTATCCGGCTCCGGTGCTCCGGCGTACGGAGCCGGCGACGCGGCACTACCTCGAGGCGACCGCCGGACGCGGCGCGATCGAGCGGACGGCACTCGGAGCGCCGGCGCGCAAATTGGAGGACCGGCGATGAGCCGCATCGACTTGAGCTCGCCCTGGGGCGTGACCGTCGCGCTGCTGCCCGAGGTGCTGTTGTGCGGCTGGGCGCTCGTGGTGCTGCTGGTCGTGAGCTGGAGGCATGAGACCGCGGAGGACTGCCGGCTCGCGGGCTGGCTCAGCTTTGCCGGCGTAATCCTGAGCGCCGCCGGGCTGGCCGCGCTCTGGGTGAACGACGCGAGGCCCGACGGGCTGGCGCAGATGGTCGCGCTCGATGGCTTCCGCTACGGGGCCGCGGCGATCATCCTGGTGAGCGCCGGGGCCACGATCCTGCTGTCGCTGAGCTACCTCGAGCGCGAACGGCTGCTCGCGCCGGAATACTATCCGCTGATCCTGCTCGCCACTGCGGGGATGATGTTCCTGGCCGGGGCCGAGGACCTGATCGTCCTGTTCCTCGGGCTGGAGGTGATGTCGGTCGCGAGCTACGTGCTCGCCGGCTACAATCGCGGCAGTGCCTTCAGCGCCGAAGCCGCCCTCAAGTACTTTCTCATCGGCGCGTTCGCCTCGGCCTTCCTGCTGTACGGCATCGCCCTGGTCTACGGCGCGACCGGCGCGACCAATCTCTCCATCGCCGGCGCGCAGCTCGCCGGCAAGCCCCTGCCGGTGATGGCCGCGCTGGGATTGGGGCTGTTGCTCATCGGGTTCGGCTTCAAGGCGGCGGCGGTACCGTTCCACATGTGGGCCCCCGACGTGTACGACGGCTCACCCACACCGGTGACCGGCTTCATGGCTACCGGGGTCAAGACCGCCGTGTTCGCCGCGCTGGTGCGGGTCCTCATGGAAGCGTTTCCCACCGCGATCGGCCTGTGGCAACCGATCGTCGCCGGACTCGCGATCGCGTCGATGGTGCTCGGCAACCTGGCGGCCCTGACCCAGCCCTCGCTCAAGCGGCTGCTGGCCTACAGCTCCATCGCGCACGCCGGATACCTGCTCACCGCGGTCTGGCCCGGCACGCAGGCCGGAGCGGGCGCGGTCCTGCTCTACCTCCTCGCCTACAGCCTGACCACGCTCGCCAGCTTCGGCTTCCTCGCCGCGCTCGGCCGCGGGGGCGAGCGCGATGTGACCCTCGACGACATCGCGGGCCTGGCGTCGACCCGGCCGGGGATCGCGTTCGGCCTGACCGTCTGCATGCTCTCGTTGCTCGGCTTCCCGGGGACCTTCGGCTTCATCGGCAAGTATTTCATCATCACGGCCGTCGTGGCCGAAGGGCACTACATCCTGCCGGTCATCGTCGTCCTGACGAGTGTGGTGAGCGCGGGATACTATTTGCCGGTGGTGATGGCCATGTACATGCGACCGGCTCCGTCGAGTGACCGCTACGCCTCCGTCCGGTTGTCGCCCGCGGCGGCGGGGGCTATTGCGCTCTCCATCGTGGCGCTGCTGGTGCTCGGTGTGTGGCCCAGCGGTGCGCTGGACCTGGCCGGACGCAGCGCCGGGACGCTCACGCAAACCGGCCTGCCGATCGCCCGACCGTGACGCCGCGAGCGGCAGCGCGGCCGACCGGTCGCCACCCATGAACGTCCCCAAGTCGATCTTTCGCCAGTACGACGTCCGCGGCATCGTCGGGACGGAGCTCACGCCCGAGCTCGCCCGCGGGCTCGGGCGCGCCTTCGCCAGCGCCGCGTGGGAGCGATTGGGTCGGGCCCCCGTTGTGGCTGTGGGACGCGACAACCGGCCGTCGGGCGGTGCGCTCTCGGCAGCGGTCCGGCGCGGAATCGTCGAGGCCGGCGCCACGGCGATCGACGTGGGCACGGTGCCCACGCCGGCCCTCTACTTCGGCGTCGACGCGCTCGGGGCGGATGCGGGCGTGCAGGTCACCGGGTCGCACAATCCTCCCGAGTTCAACGGCTTCAAGATGGTGCTCGCCGGGGAGGCCTTTCACGGCGAGGATATCCTCGAGCTCTGGGAGCGCATCGTCGCCGAGCGCTGGCGGACCGGTACGGGACGGGAGACGAGCGACGGCGCCGTGCTGACCCGATACCGCGAAGGGATCCTCAGCCGCCACCGGCTGGCCCGGCCGGTGCGCGTGGTGGTCGACTGCGGCAACGGCGCCGGGAGCCTGGTCGCCGTCTCCACCCTCGAGGGGCTCGGCGCCGAAGTGACGCCGCTCTTCTGCGAGTCGGACGGCACATTCCCCAATCACCATCCTGATCCGACGGTTCCCGAGAACCTGCGCGACCTCCAAACCGAGGTCCGGCGGACGGGCGCCGAGCTGGGCATCGCCTTCGACGGCGACGCCGACCGCATCGGCGCGGTGGACGAGACCGGCGAGATCGTCTACGGCGATCAGCTGCTGGTCATCCTCGGCCGCGACGCCGTCCGCCGCTTCGGTCCCGGCACGCCCGTCATCTTCGACGTGAAGTGCTCCGAGGTGCTGCCCGCCGCGCTCACGGCCGCCGGCGCGCGGCCGGTCATGTGGAAAACCGGGCATTCGCTCATCAAGGCCAAGATGCGCGAGCTCCAGGCGCCCCTCGCCGGCGAGATGAGCGGCCACATGTTCTTCGGCGGGGACTATCTCGGATTCGACGACGCGCTGTTCGCGGCGGCACGGCTGCTCGAGATCGTCAGCGGCCGCCCGTTCGGACTCGCCGGGTTGCTCGCGGACCTGCCGAAGACCACGGCGACCCCGGAGATCCGCGTCGAAGTGCCCGAGGAACAGAAGTTCGGGCTGGTCGAGCGGGCCACCGCGCATTTCTCGTCGCGATACCCGGTCAACACGATCGACGGCATCCGCATCACGTTCCCCAACGGGTGGGGCCTGCTGCGCGCCTCAAATACTCAGCCGATCCTCGTGCTCCGATTCGAGGCCTCGGATGCCCCGTCGCTGGACGCCGCCCGGAGCGAGGTCGTCGGCTGGCTCGCCGGGCAGGGCGTCCGGGCCTGAATACGTGTCCCGGCGCACACGCCGGCTGGCCGTCGTTCTGGCGGGGCTGGTCATCCTGCTGTTCGCCGGCCGCTGGACCGCGGTCCTCTTCGCCGACCGCTGGTGGGGGTCGGAGCTGTCGCCATCGGCCGTCGCGTTCCTCACCGACTGGAATCTCCTCAAGGCGGTCCTGAAGTTCACGGGCGTCGCGATCGCGGCGGCGTGGTTCATCGGACACCTGCTCGTCGTCTACCGTGCCGTCGGCTCCGTCCAGGTCCGGCGCAACGTGGCCAACCTCGAGTTCCGCGAAGCGCTCACCCCGACTTCGCTGCTCGCGCTGGCCGTGGCCATCGGTGCCATTCTCGGCCTCGTGGTGGGCAAGGGGGCCGGCTCGCACACCGCCCAGGTGGCGCTCGCCTGGCAGGGGGTGAGCTATGGGGCGCCCGACCCGCTGCTCCAGCGGGACATCGGGCTGTACGTGGCCCAGGTGCCGCTCTGGCGCGCGCTGCAGGACTTCGCGTTTCTCCTCGTCTCTCTCGGTCTCGCGCTGGTCTTCGGGCTCTACCTGCTGGTGGGCGCCATCCGTTGGATCGACGGCCGCCCGGCCATCAACAACCACGCGCGCACCCATCTCGGCTGGCTGCTGGTCGGCCTCGCGCTCACGCTGATGTGGGGCTACCTGCTGGAGCCGTTCCTGCTCGTGGCCGGGTACGAAGGCATTCCCGACCGCGGGTTCTGGCGCGCGACCACGCTGGTGTCGCCGCTCCTCGCCGGCGTGGCACTGGCGACCGCCCTGCTCTCGGCGATCTGGGCGATGCGCGGGCGGCACGCGCTCGCGGCGGCCGGATGGATCGTGCTGCCGCTGGCATCGCTGGTAGGACACTGGATGGTGCCCCCGGCCATCGGCGGGGAGGGCGAGGCCGTGGTCGAGCACCGGACGCTCGACCAGTTCGAGCGCCTGGCGTACGGTCTCGAGGCCTTGACCGAGACCAGGGCACCCGCCTCCACGCGCGTTACACCGCCTACGGTGCCGGCGCTGTGGAATCCGCCGATGGCTACCCGCCTCCTCGCGGCCGATTCGGTGGATGTGATCTCGGTGGACCCCTCGCTGCTGACGGTCGCGGGGAAGCGGCACCCCGTGTGGCTCGCGACCCGGGCGTTGCCCGCCGGGCACGTCGTCGTGTCGGCCCTGGCCGACGACCGGACCGGGCCGGGTGGGGAAGGCCTCTTCTACCGGGCGCAGGATACGCTTCCCCAACCTTTCGTCGCCCCGCTGCTGGATCTCGGGATCAACGCGTTTCACGGTCAGGCGCCCGGTTATCGGATCGGACGGGACGAAGATCCGGGTGTGGCGCTCGAGTCCTGGCCGCGGCGCATCCTGCTGGCCTGGGCGCTGCAGGCACCCGAGCTGCTCGGCCCGCTCGCGTCCGACGCCAGGGTGGATTGGGCGCTGACGCCTGCCCGGCGCCTCGCACGGCTTGCCCCGTTCGCCGAATGGGGCGACCCCGTGGCGCGGTTCGTCGACGGTGAGCTGCTCTGGCTGGTGGACGGCTACGTGCCGGCGCAGGCCTTCCCGCTGGCCACCCGGATCGAATGGAGGGGGCAACCGGCCGCCGGGCTGCGCGCTGCCATGCTCGCCACCGTGTCCGCGCAGACCGGCGCGGCGCGGATCTATCTCCGTCCCGGAAGCGACGCGCTGGCGTCGTCGTGGGCCGCGGTGGCTGGCGGCGTGGTGGAGCCGGCCACGTCCATGCCGGACGCCGTGTGGCGCGCGGCGCCGTACCCGCTGGAGCTCTTCCGGGTGCAGGCCCGGCGGATCGAGCAATCGGCCCGCACCATCGGAACCGCCGGTGGCCGGGCCGGCACCGACCTCGCCGAGCTGCCGAGAGCGGACATGGTGTGGGCGCGGGATACCACCGGCCCGCTGCTCACCATGCCGTACGAGCGTCAGGGCGAGCGTCGGCTGGGCGCGATCCTGATCGGGAGTCACGACGAGGAGAGCGACGTGCTGCGGTTGACGCGCTTCGATTCCGCCATGGCGCTCCCGTCGCGCGGCGCGCTGGAAAGCCGCTGGGCGCGGTTCCCCTCCTACGATGCCCTGAGCGATTCGATCCGCGACGACGGCGGCCGGCTGGAACGCGGGCCGGTGCGGTTCGATGTCGGCCCGGACGGGCTGCTGGCTTACCAGTCGCACTTCGCCGGTCCGGCGACCGGACGGGTCTCGCTCGTCTGGGTGACCGTCGCGGCCGGCGACCGCCAAGGCGCGGGCCACGACCTCAAGCAGGCGTGGAGCAACCTGCTCGGCGCCTCGGTTCCCGCGCTTCCGGGACAGGCCCAATCCACCCGGCTGGACGACGCGCGACGGCTGATCCTGCGCGCCGACTCCGCGCTCCGAGCTGCCGATTGGGAAGCGTTTGGGCGCGCGTGGACCGGCCTGCGTCGCGCGCTCGGCCTGCCGCCGGATTCGACCGCGCGATGAGCTTGCTCGCCCGTGGGGCCGGGACTACCTTCGGGGGCTTTTGCCCGGGCGCGGGTGCGTGAAGGCGGCCGTGCTCGCGCTCGGTGGCAACGCGCTCGCACAGCCAGGCGAGCCGGCCACGATCGCCAACCAGTTCCGCCACGCGCGCGCCAGCATGGCGCCGGTGGTCGAGCTGGCGCGGGCGGGCTGGCAGATCGTGCTGGTCCACGGGAACGGACCTCAGGTCGGGGACGCGCTGACCCGCAACGAGACGGCGCGCCGCCTGGTGGCGCCACTGCCGCTGGGCGTGCTGGTGGCCGAGACGGCGGGCTGGATCGGCTACATGCTCCAGCAGTCGCTCCAGAACGCGCTCGCCGCGGCACGGGTGCAGCGCGAGGTGGTTACGGTGGTGACCCAGACGCTGGTGGACCGGTATGATCCCGCGCTCAGCCGGCCCACGAAGCCGATCGGCCACGCGCTGAGCGAGCGGGAGGTCGAGCGATTGCGTGAGGCAGGACGGGCCGTCGGTCGAGATGGCGACGGGGCGTGGCGCCGGATGGCGACGAGTCCGCGGCCGCTCGGAGTCGTCGAGCTCCCGGCGGTACGGCGACTGGTGGACGACGGGACGATCGTGATCGCCGCGGGCGGAGGTGGGCCGCCGGTGTACGACGATCCGCTCCTCGGGCTCGAGGGCGTGGACGCGGTGGTGGACAAGGATCGCGTGGCCGCGATTCTCGCCCATCAGCTCGAGGCGGAAGTGCTCATGATCCTGACCAACGTCGACGCCGTGTTCGAGGGATGGGGGACGTCCGCCGCCCGGCCGATCCGCCGGCTGACCGTGACCCAAGCGGAGGCGCTCATCGCGGCGGGGGAGCTGGACGAGGGCGGGATGAGGCCCAAGGTCGAGGCCGCCACAGACTTCGCGCGCGCCGGCCGGGGTCGCGCCATCATCGCCAGGCTGAGCGACGGCCCGGCCGCCCTCCGGGGCGACACCGGCACGACCATCACGAGGGAACCGTGAATCTGCACGAATACCAGGCGCGCAGCCTGCTCAAGGCCGCGGGCATCCCGATGTTCGAGGGCGACGTCGCCTCGACCCCGACCGAGGCGGAAGCCATCGCGCGCCGGATCGGCGGCACTGTCGTCATCAAGGCCCAGGTGCACGCCGGCGGCCGCGGGAAGGCTGGCGGCGTCAAGCTCGCCCGCAATCCGGCGGAGGCTGCCGACGAGGCGGCGCAGATCCTGGGCATGACGATCAAGGGCCTCACCGTGCACAAGGTGCTGGTCGTGCCGGCCGCCGAGATCGCCACCGAGAGCTACGTCGGCCTCATCATGGACCGGGAGACCCAGCGGCCGGTGTTCATGGTGAGCAGCGCGGGCGGGGTGGATATCGAGGAGGTGGCGGCGAAGACGCCGGAGAAGATCGTGCGGCTGCCGGTGGACCCGACGAACGGTCTCTTTCCGCATCAGGCGCTGCGGCTCGCCTTCGTGCTCTATCGCGATTTCGCCCAGGTCAAGGCCGCGGCCAAGATCATGGAGCAGTTGTACACCGCGTTCGTCAACAACGGCGCCTCGCTGGCCGAGATCAATCCGCTCGTCACCACCCCTGACGGTCGGGTCCTGGCGCTCGACGCCAAGATCGTCATCGATGACAACGAGCTGTTCTGGCGGCCCGATCTCGGTGTCCTGCGCGACGACTCTGCGGAGGAGCCCAGCGAGGCGGCGGCCCGGCGGGCGAACCTCAGCTTCATCAAGCTCGATGGCGACGTCGGTTGCGTCGTGAACGGTGCCGGCCTGGCCATGGCCACGATGGACCTGGTGAAATACTACGGCGGCGAGCCGGCCAACTTCCTCGACATCGGCGGCAGCTCCAGCCCCGAGAAGGTCATCAACGCGCTCAAGATCATCACCGCCGATCCGCACGTGAAGGCGATCCTGTTCAATATCTTCGGCGGGATCACCCGCACCGACGACGTCGCGAACGGCATCGTCGCCGCCACCAACCAGTTCAAGGTCAAGGTGCCGATCGTCATCCGGCTCACCGGGACCAACGAGGTGGAGGCGATTCGGATCCTGGAGGGCGTGGGCATGCGCGCCCTGAGCGACATGGACCAGGCGGTGCAGCAGGTCGTGCAGCTGGCCCGGGCGGCCGCATGAGCATCTTCGTCGACCGCGGCACCCGTCTGCTGGTGCAGGGCATCACCGGGCGCGAGGGCTCGTTCCATACGAAACAGATGCTCGAGTACGGCACGGCGGTCGTGGGCGGGGTCACGCCTGGCAAGGGCGGCCAGACGTTCGAGGGGAAGGTTCCGGTCTTCAATACGGTGGACGAGGCAGTGCGCGCCACCGGCGCCAACGCCTCGGTCATCTACGTGCCGCCGATGGCCGCCGCCGCAGCCGTCATCGAGGCGGCGGACGCGGGCATCCCGCTGATCGTCTGCATCACCGAAGGCATCCCCGTCATGCACATGAGCCGCGCGATGCCGTTCGTCCGGAGCCGGGGGGTCCGACTGATCGGTCCCAACTGCCCGGGGCTCATCGCCCCGGGGGTCCGGGCCAAGGTCGGCATTATCCCCGGCAACATCTGCGCGCCCGGACGGGTGGGCATGGTATCGCGCAGCGGCACCCTGACCTACGAGGTCGTCAACCATCTCACCCGCGCCGGCATCGGGCAGAGCACCTGCGTCGGCATCGGGGGCGATCCGATCATCGGGACCAATTTCATCGATTGCCTGCGTGCCTTCGAGGCCGATCCCGAGACCGACGCGATCGTGATGATCGGCGAGATCGGTGGCACGGACGAGCAGAACGCCGCGGCCTTCGTCAAGGCGAACGTGAAGAAGCCGGTGGTGGGATTCATCGCCGGGCAGACCGCGCCCAAGGGGCGGCGCATGGGCCACGCGGGCGCCATCATCTCCGGCTCGTCGGGCACCGCCGAGGAGAAGCTCGCCGCCTTCGAGGCGGCGGGCATCGGCATCATGCGTCGCCCGATCGACGTCATCGAGCAACTGCGGTCGAAGATGTGAACCTCGCGGACCTCCTCGCGCCGCGGCGGATCGTCGTCCCTCTGCGGGCGGCGACCCTCGAGGAGGGGATGCGCATCCTGGCGGACGCGTGCGTCGCGGACGGCCGCGTGACCGATGCGACCCGGCTGGATGCCGCGATGCGCGAGAGCTGGCCCGAGGACACCGTGAGCCTCGGTCCGCATGCCTGGCTGCCGCACTTCCGTAGCGACGCGGTCCCGTCGCTCGTGGCGGCCCTCGGCATCGCCGAGGCGCCGATCGCGGGTGGCCCCCGCATGATGCTCCTCCTTGTCGCGCCTCCCCGGGATCACGTCGTCTATCTGCAGGCGGTGGCCGCCTTCGCCCGGGCCCTCGCGGCCCCCGCCGTGGCCGACGGACTGCTCGCCGCCAGGACGGCCGACGAGGTGCTGGCGCTGCCGGCCTTGCGCGGGGTGGAGCTGGAGGGCCAGCCGCTGGTGCGTGACGTGATGCGCACCGGCATTCCCGCCCTCCGGCCGGACGACACGCTGGAGACGGCGGCTGCGCGGCTGCAGGAGCACCGTGTCGACGCTCTGCCGGTGGTCGGCGAGGGCGGACAGGTCGTGGGGCTGCTGTCCTACGGCGAGCTGCTCCGCCAGCTCGTACCGAGCTCGGTGCCGCGGACGAGCGAAGGGACCGCACCGGCGGCGCTCTCCACCCTCGTGCGCGACGCGATGGCGCGCAGCGTCCTGTGCATCTCGGACGATCAGACCGTGGCGGATGCTGCGCACCTGCTGGCCACCCGGGACGTGGCGGGCGCCCCGGTGGTCGAGGATGGCGTGCTCCGGGGGTTCGTGACTCGCGCCGATCTCGTACGTCGGCTGCTCGGCAGCCGCTCACCTTATCCGCCAGTGGAGGAGTCGTGGCCGTTTCGTTGACGCTCGGAATCGTGAAGCCGGACGCCGTGGCCAGCGGTAAGACCGGGAAGATCGTGGCTCACCTGCAGGATGCGGGCTTCACGCTCCGCGCGGCGCGTCTGGTGCGTCTCACCCGTGAGCAGGCCGGCGCTTTCTACGCCGTGCACCGGGAACGGCCGTTCTACGCCGACCTGGTCGCGTTCATGACCAGCGGGCCCTGCCTGCCGATGGCGCTCGAGCGCGCCGACGCTGTGGGGACCCTCCGCACCGTCATCGGGGCGACCGATCCCGCCGAAGCGGCGCCGGGCACCGTGCGGAAGCTCTACGCCGAGTCGAAGGGCCGGAACGCGATCCACGCCTCGGACAGTGACGAGAACGCGGCGCGCGAAGTGGCGTTCTTTTTTCCGGAAGGGGAGCTGGCCGGCCTCTGGGGCTGAGTCGGGCGCAGGGGGCCGTGACTTGACCCAAGTTGTTGTCCCAGCTACCTTAAGCGGCTATGCTGCGAGTTGACATTCGGGACCTTTCGCGGGGTCCCGTGCGGACCGAAGGGCGGCTCGAGCCCGAGGATCCGGCGTTCGACGGTTTGGGGCTGGGGCTCGCCGGTCCCGTGACGGTGCAGGGGCAGTTGCAGGCCACGGGGGACGGGGAGTACCTGTGGCGGGGCCATGTCCACGGTGCCATCCGCGGCGAGTGCCGGCGGTGCCTCACCCAGGTCCTGGACGACGTGGACATCGACGTGGACGCGGCGGTCTTCTCGACCGATCCCGACGCGGCCGACGATCCCGATTTCTATCCCCTCGCCGAGCGAGCCACCAGCGTGGACGTCACCGAGGTGGTGCGCGAAGAGCTTGCGCTCGCCGCCCAGACGGATCTGCTGTTGTGCCGGGATGATTGTGCCGGACTCTGTCCCAAGTGTGGGGCGGACCTGAACGCGGGGCCGTGCGACTGTCGCGCCACCCCTGCCGAACCTGTTTGAGGACCTCATGGCCGTTCCGAAGCGTCGCACCTCGAAATCCCGGAAGCGTCTGCGGCGTGGTCACCACGCGGCCCCCAGCATGGCCACGCAGGCCTGCCCCCGGTGCGGCTCGCCCAAGCTCTCGCACCGCGTGTGCGACTCCTGCGGATACTATCGCGGCAAGAAGCAGGTCGAGGTCGAGGACGCCTGAGGGTGATTCGCGTCGCCGTGGACGCGATGGGAGGCGATAAGGCACCTCAGGCGGAGATCGCCGGGGTGCTGCAGGCCCTGGCCAGCCTGCCCGGCGACTACGTGGTCCAGCTCGTCGGCCGGACCGACGTCATCGAGGCAGAGCTCGCCCGGCACGCCGATGTGGACCGGCAGCGGCTCGAGATCTGCGAAGCGCCGGACGTCATCGGGATGAGCGAGAAGCCGCTGGCCGCCGTCCGGAAGAAGCCCAACTCCAGCGTCGTCGTCGGGCTTTCGCTCCAGAAGCAGGGCCGATCAGACGCGTTTCTCTCCGCCGGCAACACCGGGGCTACCCTCGCGGCCTCGACCGTGCTGCTCGGGCTCCACCACGGCGTCGAGCGGGCGACGGTGGCCACGCTGTTTCCCACCGGCGGCGAGCCTGTCCTCGTGCTCGACGGCGGCGCGAACCTCGATTGTACCGCCCGCGAGCTCACCGGTTTCGCCTACCTCGGCACCGTCTACATGCGCGACATCCTCGGCCGCACCGACCCGGTCGTGGGCCTCCTCAATATCGGCGAAGAGGAGGAGAAGGGCACCGCGGTGGTCCGCGAGGCCCACCAGCTGCTCAAGCAGTCGCCTCGCCTGCACTACGCCGGCAACATCGAGGGCCGCGACATCCTGCCGGGCCCCCAGCGCCGGATCCACGTGGACGTGGTCGTGTGTGACGGCTTCGTGGGCAATGTCGTGCTCAAGTTCTACGAGTCCGCCGGCCGATTCTTCGTCGGGCTGCTGCACGAGCGGGCGCCCGACATCTTCGAGCGCCCTGCGCTCCGCGAGCTGGTGAGCCTGCTGGACTATTCCACGTACGGCGGCGCGCCCCTGCTCGGCGTCAAGGGCGTCTCCATCATCTGCCACGGCGCTTCCAGCCCCAACGCGATCAAGAACGGCATTCGCGTGGCCCTGCAGGCGGTCCGCTCGGGGCTCAACGCGCACATCGCGGCCGAATTCGCGCAGCGCGAGCCCGCGCCACGCTCATGATTCCCCGCCCGTTCGCGGAGGTCGCGAGCGTCGGGGTGGGCGTGCCCCCCGGCGTCCTGACCAACGTCGATCTCAGCCGGATGCTCGATACGTCGGATGAATGGATCGTCGAGCGGACGGGCATCCGCGAGCGCCACATCGCGCAGCCGGAGCAGACCGTCGCCCAGCTGAGCCACGAGGCCAGCCTGCGCGCCCTCTCCGCCGCCGATGTGGGGGTGGACGAGATCGACGCCATCGTGCTCGCCACCGCCAGCCCGGACCGACTGCTGCCGGCCACGGCGTGCGACCTGCAGGCGCTGCTGGGCGCCGAGAACGCCGCGGCGTTCGACATCGGCGCGGCGTGCCCGGGGTACATCTACGCCCTCACCGTGGCCGAGGGGCTCATCGCGTCGGGACAGAGCGAGACAGTGCTGGTCGTCGGCGCCGAGAAGCTTTCGACCATCACCGACTTCCAGGACCGCTCGACCGCGATTCTCTTCGGCGACGGGGCCGGCGCCTCCGTCGTCCGCCGGTCCACCTCGCCCGGCCGCGGGATCCTCTCGACCTTCATCAAGTCGGATGGCCGCCTGGCGCCGCTGCTCTATCGACCGGGCGGCGGCGCCGCCGACCCGATCAGCGAGAAGGTCGTCTGCGAGCGCTCCCACTACATGAAGATGGCCGGACGCGAGGTGTTCAAGGCCGCGGTGCTCGCCATGGCCGACGCGTGCGACGAGGCGCTGCAGCGCGCCGGCGTGACCGCCGACCAGATCGACCTCCTGGTGCCGCATCAGGCCAACCTGCGGATCATCGAGGCGACGGCCAAGCACGCGGGCGTGCCGATGTCCAAGGTCATGGTGAACGTGGATCGCTACGGGAACACGTCGTCGGCCTCGATCCCGCTCGCGCTGGAGCAGGCCGTGGCGGAGGGGCGCATCGGCCGCGGCTCGGTCATCCTGCTGGTGGCGTTCGGGGCGGGATTCACGTGGGGTAGCGCGGTGATCCGGTGGTGACCGTGCTGATGTGCCCGGGGCAGGGCGCCCAGCGCGTCGGGATGGGGCGCGATCTGGCCGAGCGGTTTCCGGCGGCCCGCGACACGTTCGCGGCCATCGACGACGCGCTCGACGTCGCGCTGTCGCGGCTCATGTGGCAGGGCCCCGAGGACCAGCTCACCCTGACGCACAACACCCAGCCGGCCATCCTGGCACATTCGGCGGCCGTCTGGGCGGTGGTCAAGGACAAGCTGCAGGGCGTGCGCGCCGCCGCCGGGCACAGCCTGGGCGAGTACAGCGCCCACGTCGCCGCCGGAACCCTCCCGGCCACGACGGCGGCGAGCCTGGTGCGACGGCGCGGGGAGCTCATGTACGCCGCCGGCCAGGAGCGTCCCGGCGCGATGGCCGCCATCCTCGGACTGGCCACCTCGCAGGTGGACGAGGCGTGCAACGAGGCCTCGTCCACCGACGGGGTGGCGGTCGCGGCCAATCTCAACGCCCCCGACCAGACCGTCATCTCGGGCGATCCTCCCGCCGTCGGCCGCGCGGGTGAGGGGTGCAAGGCCCGCGGCGCCAAGCGCGTCGTCCCCCTCAAGGTGAGCGGGGCCTTTCACTCGCCGCTGATGGCGCCGGCGGTGGATGGCCTGCATGATGCGCTGACCGGCGTGCCGTTCGCCGATCCCTCGTATCCGGTCATCGCCAACGCGAGCGCGGAGGCTGTGCGGACCGGCCTGGACGCCAAGCGGCTGCTGGTCGACCAGCTCACGGCGCCCGTGCGCTGGGTGCAGTGCATGCAGGCGGCCGCGGCGCTGGTTCCGGGAGCCACGTTCGTCGAGATCGGGCCGGGGAACGTGCTCGCGGGTCTGCTCAAGCGCATCGTCCCCGGCGCCGCGACGGTGACGCTGGGGACCGCGGACGAGGTCGAGAAGTTCCTGGCATGACGACCATCGACCTGACCGGCAAGGTCGCGTTCGTCACCGGCAGCACGCGCGGCATCGGGCTGGCGATCGCCCGGGTACTGCACGCCGCTGGGGCCAAGGTGGCCATCGTGGGGCGGGAGCAGGCCCGGGCGGATGCGATCGCCGCCGAGCTGGGTGAGCGGGCAGTGGGCGCGGCCTGCGACGTGGCGCGGGCCGAACAGGTCGACGTCGCCATCGCGGCCTGCGAAAAGGCTCTCGGCCCGATCGATGTGCTGGTGAACAACGCAGGCGTCACCCGCGACAACATCCTGCTTCGGCTCTCTGACGCCGATTGGGACGCGGTGCTGGACGCCAACCTGAAGGGCGCGTTCCACACGACCCGGGCGGTGATCAAGGGGATGATGAAGCGGCGCGCCGGCCGGATCGTGAACATCACGAGCATCGTCGGGCTCACGGGGAACAAGGGCCAGGCCAACTACGCGGCGAGCAAGGCGGGCCTCATCGGCTTCACCAAGTCGGTGGCCAAGGAGTACGCCAGCCGCGGCGTGCTGGCCAACTGTGTGGCCCCGGGATTCATCGAAACGGACATGACCGCCGCCTTGCCCGATGAGGCTAGGGCCTCATTATTACAGGACATTGCCTTGGGCCGGTTGGGACGGCCCGAGGATGTCGCCGGGGCGGTGCTGTTTCTGGCCTCCGATCTCGCCGGGTACGTGACCGGCCAGGTCCTGGTGGTCGATGGTGGCATGGTAATCTGACCAGCGTGCACGAAACTCCAATTGAGGACGACATGAGCAACGTCGAAGAGAAGGTCAAGGACATCATCGTCGAGGAGCTGGGCGTCGAGCGCGAGAAGCTCACCAGCGAGGCCAGCTTCATGGAGGATCTCGGCGCCGACAGCCTGGACACGGTGGAGCTCGTGATGGCGTTCGAGAAGGAGTTCGACATCGACATCCCGGACGAGGACGCGGAGAAGCTGCGCACCGTCGGCGACGCCATGAACTACCTCCACGAGAAGATCGGGAAGTAGCTTGGCGCATCGAGTCGTCGTCACCGGCCTCGGGCTGGTGACCCCCGTGGGCACCGACGTCGAATCGACCTGGACCGCGCTGCTCGCCGGGACGCCCGGCGCCGCGCCGATCACGAAGTTCGATCCGCAGAAGCTGTCGGTGCGATTCGCTTGCGAGGTGAAGGGGTTCGACCCCCTGCGGTACATCGATCGCAAGGAGGCGCGGCGCTACGATCTTTTTGCGCAGTTCGCCCTCGCCGCCGCGCATCAGGCGGTCACCCAGGCGGAGCTGGAAGGCAAGGTACCGTCGCCCGATCGCACCGGGGTGATCATCGGCAGCGGCATCGGCGGCATGCAGACGTACGAGGAGAACTGCTCGGCGTACATCCTGAAGGGTCCGGACCGCGTCTCCCCGTTCTTCGTCCCGATGTTCATCCCCGACATCGCCGCCGGCCTGGTCTCCATCCGCTACGGCCTCAAGGGACCCAACTACGCCACCGTCTCCGCCTGCGCGTCCTCGGCGCACGCCATCGGCGAATCGTTCCGCCTGATCCGCCACGGCATCGCCGACGCGATGGTGACCGGGGGCTCCGAGGCCGCGATCACCGGCCTCACGGTCGCGGCCTTCTCCAACATGAAGGCGCTGTCCACCCGCAACGACTCGCCGGAGACCGCCAGCCGCCCGTTCGACCTGGATCGCGATGGGTTCGTGCTCGGCGATGGCGGGGCGATCGTGGTGCTCGAGAGCCTCGAGCATGCCGAGAAGCGGGGGGCCCGGATCCTCGGCGAGGTGCTGGGCTACGGGGCCAGCGGCGACGCCTACCACATCACGTCACCCGCGGAGCACGGCGAAGGAGCCCAGCGGGCCATGCGCGCGTGCCTCGAGGACGGCGGCATCGACCCGCGCGACGTGGGCTACATCAACGCCCACGGGACCAGTACCTCCCAGGGCGACGTGGCCGAGACCGAGGCGGTGAAGGCGGTGTTCGGCGAGCAGGCACGGCGGCTGGTGTTCGGCTCGACCAAGTCGATGACCGGGCATCTGCTGGGCGGCGCCGGCGCGCTCGAGTTCGGGGTATCGCTCCTGGCCGCCACCTGCGGCGTGATCCCGCCGACGATCAACCAATTCACCCCGGACCCGGAGTGCGATCTCGACTGCGCTCCCAACCGGAAGGTCGAGCGTCCGGTGGACGTGGCGCTGTCCAACTCGTTCGGCTTCGGCGGTCACAACGTGACGCTGGCCGTCAAGAGGTGGGACGGGTAACGGGGTTGGCGACGGCGGGAATCCTCTGATGCCGGCCGAGGCGCGGGCTCCGCGCTCGGCCGGCATCGTCGTTCTGGCAACGCTCGCGGTCATCGCGGCGCTGTACTTCGGCCGCATCTTCCTCGTTCCCATCGCCCTCGCCATCCTGTTCACCGGACTGCTCCGTCCCATCGTCCGCCGGTTTGAGCGGGCCGGCTTGTCCGCGCCGATCGGGGCAACGGCGGTGCTCGTCGTGTTCGTCGGGCTGCTGGTGACGGGCGTCTTGGCCTTGGCCGATCCCGTCCGGAGTTGGGTCTCGCAGGCGCCGGAGACCTTCGCCGCCGCCGAGCAGCGCCTCCAGGAGTTGCGGCGCCCGCTGCAAACCATCACCGAGGCGGCCAAGAAGGTCGAGCGCGCGGCCGGCGCCCCGTCCGGGCAGGGGACGGAGACCTCCGCTCCGGCCCCCGCCGCCGGCGGGGCCGAACCGGCCAGGCTCGCCGTACGCGTGTTCGGCACGACGACGTCGTTGCTGGCCGGCCTGGTCGAGGTCGTATTGCTGAGCTTCCTGCTGCTGGCCTCGGGCGACAAGTTTCTGACCAAGCTCGCCAATGTCCTGCCGGTCCGGCGGGAGAAGCGCGAGGCGGTGCGGATCGCCGGCGAGACTGAGACCGTCGTCTCGCACTACATGCTGGTGACCGCGCTCATCAACCTTGGGCAAGGGGCGCTGGTCGGGCTGACCATGTGGCTGGTGGGCCTGCCCAATCCCGCTCTGTGGGGATTGCTGACCTTCGCGCTCGAGTTCATCCCGTTTCTGGGCGGCGCCGCGATGATGATCCTGCTCGCGCTCGCCGGGCTGGCGACCTTCGACGGCATCGGGCAGGCGCTGCTGCCGCCCGCCATCTACCTCACGATCACGACCCTGCAGAACAATCTGGTGAGCCCGGTGGCGTACGGCCGCCGGCTACGGCTCAACCCGGTCGCGATTCTGGTGGGGGTGCTCTTCTGGTACTACCTCTGGGGAGTCGCGGGAGCGTTCCTCGCCGTGCCGATCATCGCCACCGTCAAGATCCTCGGCGAGCACATCGAGGCGCTGGCGCCGGTCGCCGAGTTCCTGAGCGAGTGATGGCGGGGAGTGATGGCCGGCGCGTGATCCGCCAGCGGACGCGAGCGGCGCCTACGCCTCTCGCGCCGGCGCCGGCTTGAAGTCCACCGCCAGGGTCACCAGAAACGCGCCCATCCGGCGCGCCTCTTCGACCGTCAGGTCCCGCGGCACCACCACATGCGCCAGCAGGTCGGCCCGGAGCGGATACTGCAGGGCGATGCCTTCAGCCGAGCTCGGCCAGGCGGGTGCTGGGTGCGCGTCGGAGGTCTGGCCCTGGCGTCGCGGGGCGCCGCCCGCGAAATGGTTGGCCGTTGTCCTGCCCGTAGTCCCGTTCGCCGACTGGGCGGCCTCGAGCCGTCGACGAGGCTCCGAGCGGGCAGGGCGCTGGGCACCCTTGAACGCGTAGCCCCCGGGATCTTCCACCCACCGCACGAACTCCTCGATCGCCCTGCCCACCCTGCGCCGGTACTCACCGACCGAAGCCGGCGAGAGGCGCCCCGGATACCGATTCAGAAACAGCCGGAAGGTGGCTTCCACATCGACCTGTCGCACGTCGGCCTCCGCGGCCGCGGGCAGGTCCTCGAGGACCTTGCTGGTGGCGACCCGCCAGCCCTGAGCGGTAGCGGGGTGCACGAGGTTCTTGTCGACCACGAACTCGATGAACCGCGCGAGGGCGGGGCGGGAATAGTCGGGCTCGGCTCCCACGGCCTGCTCCAGGTGGAGATTCCCCTAATGTAGGCATCTCAACGCGGGGTGCAAGCGTTTGTTGATGGATGTTAGCAAACAAAACGCCGAGCAGCCTGCGTGTGGGTTGCTGTTGATAAATCAAACTCCCGCTGTGGATTGCCGATACCCCTGGAATCCGGCGGAAACAGCGACAAACGCCCACGCGTGCCGGCAAACGCGGTGACGAAAATCCAAACGCAACGGACGGCCTGGTGCTTGCCCCCGCGCAAACAGCAAACGCAGCTCAAACAGGTGGTTGGTGGGGGCGGATGAAATGTTTGGTTGGCGCGGCCACCGCGGCGGTGGCAGATGCCCTAGGTGCAGGCGGCTCATCAGTGGTTCCATCTGGCGGGCGGTGGGCTCGAGCCTCGCAACCGAGTCCTAGCCCCAGCGCGGTGGCTCGCAGTGCCCGCGCTCCGCTACGCCTTCCGGCAATCCCGCTTCGGCAATCCCTCCCGACAATCCGCTGCGGCAATCCCCTTGAGCGATCGCCTGCGGCAATCCCCTCCGGCGATCCCCCGCGGCAATCCCCTGCGGCAATCCCCTCTGGACCCGTCCGAGCCTCGGGAGGCCACCGCTCGCGCCCGCCCACGTTTCCGCAGGCCTGCGGATCAACTAGATTGGTGCAGCTTACGCTTGCGCTGCCAAGGAGATAGGATGGCCGACCCGATCGACGCGTTCCGCCTCACCGATCCCGAGCTTCGGCCCGTCGCGGAAAAGGTGCTGCACGGCGCGCGTCTCGACGCCGCCGACGGACTTCGACTCTACGCCACCGCCGACCTCCTGGGGCTGGGTCGACTGGCCGAGTTCGCCAACGCCCGGCGGAACGGCGATCGGGTGCTGTTCTCCGCCAACCAGCACATCAACCCGACGAACGTCTGCGTCTTGCGGAACACCTGCGTGTTCTGCTCCTTCGCCCGCATGCCGAAGGAGGAGGGGGCGTACACCCGCTCGCTGGAAGAGGTCTATCACGAGGCCGAGCAGGCGCGCGGCATGCCGACGCGGGAGTTCCACATCGTGGGCGGACTGCATCCCAAGCTCCGCCTCAGCTACTACACCGACATGCTGCGCGGGCTCAAGGAGCGGCACCCGCAGGTGCACATCAAGGCGCTCACCGCGGTCGAGATCGCCCACCTGGCGCGGATCGAGCGGATGAGCGAGCGCGACGTGCTGCTGGCACTGCGCGAGGCCGGACTCACGAGCCTTCCCGGCGGTGGGGCCGAGGTCTTCAGCACCGCGGTGCGAGCCACGATCGCCGAGCGGAAGCTCACGGGCGAGGAGTGGATCCGCGTGCACCGCACCGCCCACGAGCTCGGCATCCCGACCAATTGCACGATGCTCTACGGCCACGTCGAGACCGCGGCGGACCGGATCGAGCACCTCGCGATGCTCCGCGGGCTGCAGGACGAGACCGGCGGCTTCCTCACCTACATCCCGCTCGCCTACCATCCGGATCACAACGAGCTCGGCGAAGAGATGGGACGGGTCGGCACGGCGACGACGGGATACGAAGACCTCAAGAACATCGCGATCGGCCGACTGTTCCTCGACAACGTCCCGCACATCAAGACCCACTGGCCGATGGTGACGCCGTTCCTCTCGCAGATCGCGCTCAGCTTCGGCTGCGATGACGTGGAAGGGACGGTCGTGTACGAGCGCGTGTATCACGAAGCCGGCGCGCATACCCAGATGCACATGCCGTATCTGGAGCTGGTGCGGCTGATTCGTGGGGCCGGGAAGCGCCCCGTGGAGCGCGACAGCCTCTACCAGCCGGTGCGGGAGGAGTTCGACGATCCACCGCCCGAGCCGACGCTGCGGCGCGGAGCCACCCTCCCCGTGGTGCACGCCGCATGAGGCTGGGTCGCATTCCGTGGATCAATTGCTACCCGGTCTACGGCGCGATCGATCGCGGGCTGGTGAGGGTGCCTGCGGAATTGGTCACCGGAACCGCGTCGGAGCTGAATGACCTGCTCGCCGCCGGGGAGCTGCAGGTGAGCGTCGTGTCGGCGGTCGAGTACGCACGGAACGCGGCGGCGTACCATCTGCTGCCCGACCTCGCCATCACCTGCGACGGGCCGGTGCACAGCGTCGCCCTGTTCTCCCGCCGGCCGGTGAACCAGCTCGACGGCTGCACCGTGCTCCGCACCGCGTCGTCGCGCACGTCCGTGCTGCTACTGGATCTGATCGCGCGTCATCGGTGGAACATCCGGCCCCGCTACGCGACGGCCCGCGCCGAGGCGGCGGATCTGTCGGCACTGGCGGGGCTGCCGCACGAGGCCGTGCTCGTGATCGGTGACGCGGCACTGCTGCTCGCGGCCGAGGCGCTGTATCCGGTGAGGGTGGACTTGGGAGCGGAGTGGAAGGCGTGGACCGGCCTGCCGTTCGTGTTCGCCGTCTGGGCGGCTCGGCGGGAGGCAGGCCTCGACGCTGTCCAGCACGTGCACCGGGGGCTGCTCGAGTCGCGCGCCTGGGGGCTCGAGCACCTGGACCAGCTCGCCGCCGACGCGGCCCGCGCGACGGGCGTTGGCGAGGCCGTCTGTCGGGCGTACCTCCAGGATCTGGACTACGCGCTGTCCTACCGGCACCTGGCTGGGCTCACGGACTTTTTCCGCCGGCTGGCGCAGGAAGGGCTGGTGCCGGACGGCTCGCTCTCGTTCATTGCGGCAGCCTGACGCTAGCCGGAGCTGGGATCGGACCTTGACCTTACGTCGTAACGAGTTGATGCCATGAGCGTTGTGGACCGCACTTCAAGTGAATTCAAGTCCTTCCTGGAGCTCTACCAGCGGGCGCCCCTGCTCGAGCTCGGGCAGGCGGCGGACGCCGCGCGCTGGCGCCTCCACCCCGAGCCGGTCGTCACCTACATCATCGATCGCAACATCAACTACACGAACGTGTGCGTGGCCGATTGCCAGTTCTGCGCGTTCTACCGCCGCCCCAAGGACAATCAGGGCTACGTGCTGAGCTTCGAGCAGATCGGGACCAAGATCGACGAGTGCAAGGCCATCGGCGGCGTTCAGATACTGCTGCAAGGCGGGCACAATCCCTACATCCCGTTCGAGTGGTATCTCGACCTCATGCGCTACATCAAGCGCAACCACCCGATCCACATTCACGGGTTCTCTCCGTCCGAGGTCGTCTTCTTCAGCGAGCGCTTCGGGCTCTCCGTGCCCGAGGTGGTGCGTGAGCTGAAAGCCGCCGGACTCGACAGCATCCCCGGCGGCGGCGGCGAGATTCTGGTGGACCGCATCCGGGAGCGCGTGGCCAGGAAGAAGGCACAGACCGAGGAATGGCTCGGCGTACAGGAGGAGGCGCATCGTCAGGGCATGCGCACGTCGGTCACCATGATGTACGGGCTGGGCGAGACCGACGAGGATCGGATCGAGCACCTCTTCCGGGTGCGCGAGGTGCAGGCGCGCACGGGCGGCTTCACCGCGTTCATCTGCTGGCCGCTGCAGCCCGAGGGGACCCCCGGGATGTCGCACTACCAGAAGACCGACGCGGTGACCTACCTCCGCATGCTGGCCATGAGCCGGATCGTGCTCGACAACGTGCCGAACCTGCAGTCGTCGTGGGTCACGATGGGCCACAAGGTCGGACAGGTCGCGCTCCGGTTCGGCGCCAACGACTACGGCAGCCTGATGATGGAGGAGAACGTGGTGTCCGCCGCCGGTACCACGTACCGCACGACCCTGCACGAGATCGACCGCCTCATCCGCGATGCGGGCTACCGCCCGATGCGGCGCCGGCAGGACTACAGCGTCATCGAGGAGCCGGTCGCGGCGTGACGCGCGTGGGGATCGGCTACGACTCCCACCGCTTCGTCGCGGGCCGTCCGCTGATCCTCGGCGGCGTCACCATTCCCCATTCACACGGCCTGGCCGGGCATTCGGATGCCGACGCGGTGGCGCATGCGCTCACCGATGCGATCCTCGGCGCCGCTGGTGCCGGCAACATCGGGCAGCTCTTCCCCGACACCGATCCGCAGTGGAAGGACGCCGACTCGATGGAGCTGCTGCGGACGGCGCACGAGCTGGTGCTCGGTCGGGGCTACGCGCTGGCGCAGGCGGACTGCTCGGTGATCGTCGAGCGGCCGAAGCTGGCCGCGCACCTCGGCCCGATGGCCGCCGCGCTCGCATCTCGCCTCGGCGTCGATCCCGGCGCGATCAACGTCAAGGCGAAGACCAACGAGGGCATGGGCTTCATCGGCCGAGGCGAAGGGCTGGCCGTCATCGCGGTCGCCGTGCTGGAGGCGCGCTGATCGAGTCCCTGCTGGACTGGGTCGCCCAACTTCCACCGCTGGCCGTCTACGCAGTCCTCGCGCTGCTCGCGGCGGTGGAAAACGTCGTGCCCCCCGTTCCGTCGGACGCTGCCGTCGCCCTGGGCGCCTTTCTCTCGCATCGCGGCGTGACCCGCCCGATCGCGGTCTTCCTGGTCACCTGGATCGCCAACCTGCTCGGGGCCGCCGGCGTCTATCTCGCCGCACGGCGGTACGGCCGCCGGCTGTTCGCCTCGCCCACCGGGCGCCGGCTGCTGGCGCCGCGATCGCTCGCGATCATCGAGCGCGAGTATCTGCGCCTGGGAACTGTGGGGATCTTCTTCAGCCGGTTCCTGCCGGGGATCCGCGCCGTGGTGCCGCCGTTCGCGGGTCTGGTGGGGCTCGACGTCGTGCGGACCTTCGTGCCGATGGGACTCGCGTCCGCCATCTGGTACGGCGGCATCACGGCGCTCGGCGCGGTGATCGGCGCGGAATGGACGCGCATCACCGCGGTCATCGCGAGCGTCAACCGGACGCTCGGGATCGCGGCCCTGCTCGTGGCGGTGTTGGGCCTGATCTGGTATCTCTGGCGCCTCCGGCAACGCCGCCGCGAGCGGGTCTGGCACGCGACCCGGGACGCACTGGACCCCGCGGCTCCCTCGTTTCTCGCCGGGACCGACATCGCCGAAGGCTCCGCCCGGGAAGCCGCCGCGCTCGTCGTGCTCGAGCTCGCGTACGCCGATCCGGTGCTCACCCCGGAGGAGCGCGCGCTCATCGCCGAGCATCTGCACACGCGCTGGGGACTCGGCGCGCCGGGCACTCCGCCGCCGCCACATCCCGAGGATGAGCGCCGAACCCGGTTCGCGGACTATGCCCGCCGCCTCCGGAAACGGGTGGGACGTCGCGAACGGCTGGAGCTGGTCGAGCGCATGTGGACCGTGGCGTTCGCCGACGGCGCGATCGGCGAGCATGAAGCGCGGCTCATGCACCTCGCGGCCGAGCTGCTCGGCGTCAGCCCTGCCGACCTCGCGGACGTATCGCGGCGTCTCCGCACCCAGTCGCCGCCGTGACGGCGGTCGACGGACGCGAGCGCGCGGCCCGCGACTTCGGGCTCGAGGGGTTCCGGGATTTTCTGGCGCTCGAGTCGGGGAACAGCGAGAACACGGTCGAGGCCTACCTCCGGGACGTCCGGCGTCTGGCCGAGTTCGCCGCCGCCAAAGGTGTGCGCGATCCGGGGCAGGTGAGCCGGGCGCTCCTGCGAGACTTCGTCTACCTGCTCAAGGATCTCGGACTGAGTCCGGCCACCATCCGTCGCGAGATCTCGGCGGTGCGCACCTATTACGGATTCCTGGTCGGCGAGGGTCGGGTTCGGGCCGACCCCAGCGACCGACTCGAATCGCCGCGGCGTGGCCGCGTGCTGCCCGACACACTGACCGTCCGCGACGTCGAGGCATTGCTGGCGGCGCCCAGCGTGGAGGAGCCGCTCGCCTGGCGTGACCGGACGCTGCTCGAGCTGGCCTACGGGGCCGGCCTCCGCGTGTCCGAGCTCTGTGGCCTCGGGATCACGGACCTCCTGCTGACCGACAACCTCGTGCGGGTCTTCGGCAAAGGCGGGAAGGAGCGGCTGGTGCCCATCGGCCGGAGCGTGATCGGCGCGGTCTCGGTCTACCTGCATCAGATTCGGCCCGAGCTCGACCGCGGCAAGACCCGGGGCCGCCTCCTGCTCAACGCCCGAGGCCAACCGCTGTCGCGGGTGGGCGCGTGGGGCATCGTGAAGCGCGCGGCGGCCCGGGCCGGGATCCGGAAGCGGGTCACGCCGCACACGTTGCGCCACAGCTTCGCCACCCACCTGCTCGAGGGCGGGGCCGATCTCCGAGCGGTGCAGGAGATGCTCGGCCACGCGGACCTGTCGACCACCCAGATCTACACCCACGTCGACCGCGAGTACCTGCGCTCGGTCCACCGGCGCTTTCACCCTCGGGGGTAGCGATGGTGAGCCCGCGACGGTGCGGTGCGCAGGCGACAACACGATGCTGAGCCTCTTCGTCCTCCCGACGCTCGTCATCCGCTTCGGGCGGTTCGGGGTCCCCGACCCGTCCGACGGGTGAGCGCAGTCACGTCGGCGCGGCCCCGGCAGCCCTACCTTGGGGACACCGAAGCACGTCGTCATTGGACACCAACGGGAGGTTCTCCGTGAGACTCTTGACCCGCGCCGCGATGGCGGCACTCGTCGTGTCGGCCTTCGCGTGCCGCGACCGGGAACGTGACGAGACCGCGAGCCGCATCGATTCGGCCGCGACTGATGTGGGGCGGGACGTGCGTGAAGGGGCGGCGGACGCGCGGGACGAAGTGCGGGCCGACGCACGGGAGCTGCGGAGCTACACCTGGACCGAGCGCGAGGAGTTCCGCAACGATGTCCGGCAGCGTCTGACGGACATCGACGGGCAGATCGATCAGCTCGCGCATGACGCCAGCATCAGCGGCAGCACGATCAGCGACCGGGCGGTCGCCGACATTCGGGCCTCGCGCAAGGCGCTGGATCGCCGGCTCGCCAAGCTGGACGACGCCGCCGAGAACAACTGGAACGACTTGCGGGACGGCGTCGACAAGTCGCTCGAAGGGCTGCGTGCCCGCATCGCCGAGCTGACCCGCACCGGCGGCCCGATGGGCGGCCGCTCCGCAGGCCAGAGCTGACGGCGCCGCGGCCTGGGGCCTCCGCCTCAGGCCGCGATGCCTGCCCCTGTCGGGTCGGTGGTCTCGAAGACTCTCCCCAACCAGCGCAGCAACAGAGTCGCCTCCAGCGCCGCACCCACGAGCAGCAACACTGCCGCTGGCACGCCCGACCACCAGCCGATCGAGTCCTTCAAGCCCGTCATCGCCCCGGCGGCGAGCGCGGCCGGCAGCGCGAGCGCCGCGCCGAGCACCGCCGCGTAGGCCACGATGACGAGCATGTTCTGCCCCAGCGCCTCGACCCCTCCGGGCCGACCCGCGCCCAGATGCACCCAGGCGGGGAAGAGGAGCGCCGCGCCGTTCTGGATCAGCATGCCGAGGAAATTGACGCCGGGCAGGCAGATGGCGGCGGCGATCAGCGCGACGGTCCGACCTTCGAGGTTCGGCTCCATTTGCCGGTCGCCCACGAAGGCCAGATACGCGATCAGCATGAGGCCGAGCTGGACGCACGTCAGCACGAGCGTGGACGCCGCCGTCTCGGCTGCGACGATGACGCGGCCGGGCAGCGGATAGCTCCGGAGCACGTCCAGCTTGAGCAGATCGCTGCGCAGGTCGTTGCGGATCCACTGCGGACCGATGACCAAGGTGAGCGCCGCCCAGGTCGCGGCGAGCCAGCCTGCCACGTCCGCGACCGTCCGCTGGCCCAGGATCGACACCACCGTCGCCATGATGCCCGCCACGAGAAAGGCGACCGCCGTGTTCCTCGCGCGCCGGGTGCGGACCACGGCCAGTACGTTCTTCCAGAGAATGGCGGCACCCGGCCAGCCGGTCGGGGCGAGTTGGAGCAGCGGCGGGACCCGACGATGCGCCAGCTGTGGCGCGCGCGAGCTGCCGTGCACCGACCGGAGTCGGGCGCGCCTCAGTGACGCCTCCGCCGCGGCCTCCTCGAACGCCGTGTCCGCTCGGATGACCCAGACGTAGTGCAGCACGAGGAGCACCAGGGCGGGGCCGATGGCCGTCCACCACTGCGTCGGCGAATGCGCGGCCAGCGGACGGACCATCACCCGGAACGGCGCCAGGAGCATGCGGGGCACCGGCTCGGCGGCGGCTTCGTCGAGCGAATCGAGGAACGTGGTGAGACCGCCCGCCCATCCGGCGGCCAGCGTGGGCAGGGCATCCTGAAGGCTCCACATCATTCCGACCACCACGGTCCCGAGCAGGACCAGGGAGACCACGCGGTGGCGCAGGGCGATGCGGCCGTGCTCGAGGAGACTGGTCCGGACGAACGAGGCGCCCAAGCGGTGAAACGAGATCGTCGTGAGCAAGACCCAGATCGAGATCGCGCGCAGCCAGGCAGACGCGCCGAACCGTTCGCGGGCGAGGATCAGCGTCCACAGCAGTGAGTTGAACAGGATGAGGAGCTGACTGCGGAGCAGCTTGTACTGCACCAGCCCGCGGCGCGACACCGGGCCGGCAAAGAGGAAGGTGACCTCCGCGGGCGTGAAGGTGAGCACGCGCCGCTCGACCCCGAACACCCAGCCCCAGAGGATCGCGCCGATCACGCCCAGCGCGCCGAGCAGCTCGAGCCACCGTGCGCCGGCCACCGCCGCCGGCGCCGGGGCCGGACGCTGCTCGACCGCCACGATCCAGAGGTAGCTCACGCCGAGGACCAGGGCGGCCAGATAGCGTGGGCTGCGGAGCTGTCGGAGCTGGCGGGCCACCCGATTGTAGGCCGAGCGCCAGGCGAGATAGGCGAAGACGCGGATCACGGGCCGGGCTCGCCGTCCGGCGCGATCAACGCGAGGAAGACGTCCTCCAGCCGCCGTCCGTGCAGGGCCGGACGGCTCGCGACGATCTCGGGGATCGTGCCGAAGGCGACGGCTCGGCCCTGCGTTCATCACCAGGACTCGCGTGCAGATCTCTTCCACTAGGTGGAGCAGGTGCGAGCTCAGGATGACGGCGCTCCCCGCCTCGGCGCGCCGGACGATCGTCGCTTTCATCCGCCGGATCCCGACCGGATCGAGGCCGGTGAGCGGCTCGTCGAGCAGCAGCGCCTGCGGCTGGTGCAGCAGCCCGCACGCGATCGCGAGCTTCTGCTTCATGCCGCGCGAGAGCTCGCCGGGCAGCGCGGACCGCTTGGCGGCCAGATCGAGCTCCTCCAGCAGGCCGGGGATGCGGCTCTGCACGTCCGCCACCTGATACAGCCGGCCGACGAAGCGAAGGTGCTCCTCCACCGTGAGGTAGTCGAAGAGGTGGGGCTCGTCCGGGATGAACGCGAGTTGGGCCTTGGCCGCGACGGGCTCCTTCGCCAGGTCGTGCTCGCCGATCTGGATCCGCCCGCGGCTCGGAATGATGATTCCGGCGATGCTGCGGATGGTCGTCGTCTTGCCGGCGCCGTTCGGCCCCACCAGACCCAGCACCTCGCCAGGCTGGACTCGGAAGGAGAGGCCGCGGACCGCCGGAAAGTCCCCATAGAGCTTCTCGAGCCCCTCGACGTCGATCACCGGGCCTCCGCTGGGTGGCCTTTCGCGGCCGGGGGCAGGGGGTGAAACTTTCGACGGTGCGGGAACGTCTCTCGTTGGAACATGTGTCTCCACTCGGGTGCGAACCCCTGTGTGCGCGGCCTGGAGGCCGAACCCTATGCGATCCTACTGGTTGCGAATCCTGCTCGGGGCCCTGGCCGTATTTGCCATCGGTATGGTGGGCGTGACGATTTTCCGGCGGGGCCGGGCCAAGGTCACCGAGGTGGTGGCCGGCACTGGCCCGCTCACCATCCCGCTGCCGTTCGTCCCCTTCCAGCTCGACGGCAACAAGCTCGGCATGGTCGAGCGGCTGGTGGTGAACCGTGACGCCCCCAAGAAGGTGTCCTCGGTCGACCTCGAGGTGAAGCTCGACGACTCGCTGCTGGCGCAGGGCCTGGCCGGCTGCCGCCTCGCGGCCAACCTCGAGAGCGACTCCGCCAAGAAGCATGGCGACATCAACGTGCACGTGAACCGCATGGGCGACCGCGCGTTCTTCTTCTGCGCCAAGAGCGACTCGGCGCTGGTGCCGTTCGGTACGGTCACCCTGCAGCCGGGCGACGTCACGGTGCCGTTGCTCGTGCCGCAGTCCCTGGCGGAAACCCTGCAGAGCGGGAAGTGGGATGAGGACGACGCCGATTCGTCCGATGTCCTGGCCGAGCGAGCGGAATCACTGGCCGACGCGGCCCAGGAGATGGCCGACTCCATCCAGGAGCTGCACCGGGACAAGGAACGCGAGGCGCGCCGGCTGGTGAACTCGCGCCTGGGTGATTCGTTGCGTGCGGAAGGGCGTCGGCGCGCGGACTCGGTGCAGCGGGCGGTGGCCCGCATGGCGGACTCGATCCACGCGCGGTAGTTTGCGAGTGTGCTTCTCGTCCTCGACAACTACGACAGCTTCACCTACAACCTCGTCCAATACGCCGGAGAGCTGGGCGCCGAGCCGGTAGTCTACCGGAACGACGCCCTCCGCGTGGATGAGGCCCTGTCGCTGCATCCCACGGCCATCATCATATCGCCCGGTCCCTGCACCCCGCGCGAAGCGGGCATCAGCGTGCCGCTGGTGCGCGCCGCGGCCGCCGCGGGCGTGCCGCTTCTGGGCGTCTGTCTCGGCCACCAGGCGATCGGGGAGGCGTTCGGCGGTCGCGTGGTCCGGGCCGAGCGCCTCATGCACGGCAAGACCACGATGGTGGCCCACACCGGCGGCGAGCTGTTTCGCGGCATCCCCTCGCCGTTCGAGGTCATGCGCTATCACTCGCTGGTGGTGGCCGCCGAAGACCTACCGGGCGAGCTCGAGGTCACGGCGTGGTCCGACGATCGCGCCGCGGGATCCGAGATCATGGGCCTCCGCCACCGCGAGCTTCCGACCTACGGGGTCCAGTTCCATCCGGAGTCGGTGGGCACGAAGCATGGGAAGCGCATCCTTGCCAACTTCCTGGTCGCCGCCGGCAAACAGTGGGTGACCGCCGCATAGTCGACGAAGTGGCTTGATGCGGCGATGCCGACCGCTGGGGTCCGCCGCCATTGCCCGGACCACGAAGTCAGCCCGCCCGAAGCTTCTATTTCAAAGAAGAGAGAATTCGTAGTACCGGTCCGGCTCATGGGGGAGAAGGGGCCCTCTAAATGCCTCAGCCACAATCATCTACGCGCATGGCGGCGAGCAGGTCCGGACCCGGCACGACTTTTGACTCGCCCCCAGGGCTCTATTACCTTTCGTGATGCGCGTCCTGGGTGTCATTCCGGCTCGTCTAGGCTCCATCCGACTCCCCAACAAACCGCTCCAGTTGCTGGCCGGTGAGCCACTCATCACCCGGGTGATTCAGCGCGTCGTAGAACACGGCGTCCTGCAGGAGGTCGTGGTCGCGACCGACTCGCCGATGATCGCCCAGGTCGTCGAGCAGGTGGGCGTGCGCTCGGTGCTCACGCACGATGGGCACCTGTCCGGGACCGACCGCGTGGCCGAGGCGGCGCGGCGAGCGGAGTTCGCCGGGTTCGACGTGGTGGCCAACGTCCAGGGCGACGAGCCGTTCGTGTCGCGGGAGGCGCTGGCCGGCGCGATCGACCGGATCCGGCAGGGAGATGACGTGGGCACGGCGGCGGCGCCGCTCGCCGCGGAGCTGGCGGGGGACCCGGCCCGCGTCAAAGTCGTGACCGATGAGCGGGGACGGGCGCTGTATTTTTCGCGAGCCGCGATTCCGTACCGCCGCGAGGCGACGGACCCGACGGACGACCTCTACTGGCAGCACGTGGGCCTCTACGTGTACACGCGCGCGGCGCTCGACCGGTGGGTCGCCACGCCGCCGAGCCCGGCCGAGCAAGCCGAGCGGCTGGAGCAGCTCCGCGCGCTGCACTGCGGTCTCACGATCGGCGTGGCACGGCTGACCGAGCCCGCACTCCCCGGCGTGGATACGCCGGACGACCTTCGCCGGGCGGAAGCCCATTGGCACGCACTCCAGGGGTAAGCCATATGACCACGGGTCCGAACGCGACCAAGTACATCTTCGTCACCGGCGGCGTTGTCTCCTCCCTCGGGAAAGGCATCGCCGCCGCGTCGCTTGGACGCCTGCTCGTCGAGCGCGGGCTCAGCGTGACGATGCAGAAGTTCGATCCCTACATCAACGTCGATCCCGGGACCATGTCGCCGTTCCAGCACGGCGAGGTCTTCGTGACGGACGACGGCGCGGAGACCGACCTCGACCTGGGCCACTACGAGCGGTTTATCGATCGGTCGCTCTCGCAGCAGAACAACATCACCACCGGTTTCATCTACCAGACAGTGATCAACAAGGAGCGCCGCGGCGAGTATCTCGGCTCGACGGTGCAGGTGATCCCGCACATCACCGACGAGATCAAGACCGCCATCCGGCGAACGGCCCCGGGCCACGACGTGGTGATCACCGAGATCGGCGGCACGGTGGGCGACATCGAGTCGCTGCCGTTCCTCGAGGCCATCCGCCAGTTCCGCCAGGAGGTCGGCCGCGACAACGCGATCTTCATTCACCTCACCCTGGTGCCCTACATCGCCGCCGCGGGCGAGCTCAAGACCAAGCCCACGCAGCATTCGGTGCGTGATCTCATGCAGATCGGAATCCAGCCGGACATCCTGATCTGCCGGAGCGAGCAGCCGATCTCGGCCGACATCAAGCGGAAGATCGCGCTGTTCTGCAACGTGGACTTCGGCTGCGTGGTCGAGAGCCCGGACGTGCGGTCGATCTACGAGATCCCCCTGCGGTTCCTCGAGCAGGGCCTCGACCGCGAGGTCTGCCAGCGGCTCCGGCTCGAGACCAAGGAGCCCGATCTCCGCGGGTGGAAGGCGATGACCGATCGGATCCTGGACCCGGCGCACCGGGTGCGGATCGCCGTGGTCGGCAAGTACACGGCGCTGCACGACGCCTACAAGTCGGTCAGCGAGGCGCTGATCCACGGCGGGATTCCCCACGACACCAAGGTGGAGGTCGAGTGGATCCCCAGCGATCGCTTCAGCGACCAGGCGGCGGCGGGCCGGCTGCTCTCCCAGTTCGACGGTCTGCTCATTCCGGGCGGCTTCGGCGAGCGCGGCATCGAGGGCATGATCCAGGCGATCCGCTGGGCTCGGGAGAACGATCTGCCGTTCTTCGGCATCTGTCTCGGGCTCCAGGTGGCCATCATCGAGTTCGCCCGCGACGTGTGCGGCATGCCCGACACCAACAGCACCGAGTTCGAGCCGGACTGCGCGACGCCGGTCATCGCGCTCATGCAGTCTCAGCGCGACGTGAGCAATATGGGCGGCACCATGCGGCTGGGCGCGTACACCGCGCGGCTCCGGTCGGGCTCGCGCGTGGCGCAGGCCTACGGCACCAACGAGATCAGCGAGCGGCACCGGCACCGCTGGGAGGTCAGCAACGCGTATCGCGACGTGCTCGCCGAGTACGGGCTCAGGCTCTCGGGGCAGTCGCCCGACGGCGGACTGGTCGAGACGATCGAGCTGCCCGACCACGCGTGGTTCATCGGCTGCCAGTTCCATCCCGAGCTCAAGTCGCGTCCGACCCGGCCGCATCCGCTGTTCGCCGGTTTCGTCGGCGCGGCGCTGCGGCGCCGGCGCGGCGACGCGCCGGACGCGCCCCGGAAAGAGCTCGCCGAGATCGGGCGCTGATGGCGTGGACCTTCGGGCAGCGGCCTTTCGTGATCGCCGGCCCCTGCGTCGTCGAACCGGGCGACGTGCTGCCGCGGGTCGCCGAAGCTCTCGCCCGCATCGGCGCGGCGCGTCGGGTCCCCATCTGCTTCAAGGCGAGCTTCGACAAGGCGAACCGCGCGCGCCCCGATGGGGCCCGCGGCCCCGGCCTCGAGGAAGGGCTGCGCGTCCTCGAGCGGGTGCGCGCCGCCAGCGGGCTGCCCATCCTGACCGACATCCACGAGCCGGCGCAGGCGGCGGCCGCCGCCCAGGTGGCCGATGCGCTCCAGATCCCCGCATTCCTCTGCCGCCAGACCGACCTGCTGATCGCGGCCGGACGCACCGGCCGACCCGTGAACGTGAAGAAGGGACAGTGGATGCACGCCGAAGCTATGGCGGGCGCGATCGAGAAGGTGCGGATGGCCGGCAGCGCGGATGTGGCCGTGACCGAGCGGGGAACGTTCTTCGGCTACGGCGACCTGGTGGTCGACATGCGGAACTTCGCGCGGCTCCGCGCCGCGGCCGGCGTCCCGGTGGTGTTCGACGCCACCCATGCGGTCCAGCAGCCGGGCCAAGGCGCCGGCGGGGCGAGCGGCGGGCAGCGCGAGCACATCCCGGCGCTATTGGCGGCCGCCGCGGTGGCGGGAGCCGATGGGTTCTTCCTGGAGACGCATCCGGAACCGTCCCGCGCCTTGAGCGATGCGGCGACCCAGTGGCCGCTGGACCGCCTCGACGACCTGCTCGGCCGAACGCTCGACCTGTGGGCCCGCGCGCATGATTGATCCGGGCCTGGCGAAACGCGTCCGACTCCTCGGACTCGACGTCGACGGCGTGCTGACGGACAACGGCATCTTCGTCGGGCCGGTGGACGGGCAGGCGGTCGAGCTCAAGCGGTTCGACATTCAGGACGGACTGGGGCAGGTCCTCATGCGCTCGGCGGGCATCCCGGTGGTGTGGGTGAGCGGGCGCCACTCCGAGGCCACCTCGGTGCGGGCCCGCGAGCTCCGCATCGAGGAGGTGCTGCAGGTGCCGGGTCCGCACAAGCACGAGGCCTTCGGCGCGCTGCTCGAGCGCCGCGGCATCGCCTGGGAGGAGGCGGCGTTCGTGGGAGACGATCTGGCCGACCTGCGCGTGCTCCGGCGCGTCGGCCTGCCGATCGCCGTGGCCAACGCCGTGGCCGAAGTGAAGGCGGTCGCCACCTTCGTGACCCGCGCGCCGGGTGGCCACGGCGCGGTGCGCGAGGCGATCGAGGCCCTGCTCAAGGCGCGAGGGCTCTGGCCCGAGTTGCTCGAGCGCTACTTCTCGGAGCCGGCGGCGGCGCGTGCCGGGTGAGACGGTCGATCTCCTCGCACTTGGCCGCCGCGTGCTGGAGCAGGAGGCCGCCGCGATGCGGATGGCTGCGCAGCGTCTCGATGATCGCTTCGCCAGGGCGGTCCGGCTGCTGGCGGAGGCGTCGGGTCGGGTGATCGTGTCCGGCGTGGGCAAGTCCGGGCTCATCGCCCGGAAGCTCGCCGCCACGCTCACCTCGACGGGAACGGCGGCGGCGTACCTCCACCCGGTGGACTCGCTGCACGGCGACCTGGGCCTCGTCGGCCGGAGTGACGTCGCCATCGTCCTCAGTAAGAGCGGTGAGTCGGAGGAGCTGTTCGGTCTGGTCGGATCCCTGCAGCGGATGGGTGTGCCGATCATCGCGATCACCGGCGCGATGAACTCCACGCTCGCGCGGGTGGCGGCCGTCACGCTCGACGGCAGAGTGGCGGAGGAGGCATGTCCTCACGACCTCGCGCCCACCACCAGCACCACCGTCGCCCTCGCGCTCGGCGACGCCCTCGCGGTCGTGCTGCTCGAGGTCAAGGGGTTTCGGCGGGAGGATTTCGCGGCGCTGCACCCGGGCGGATCGCTGGGGCGAAAGCTGCTGCTCCGGGTGCGGGACGTGATGATCCACCCCGGCCACCTGCTCGGTCCGGACGCGACGATGCGGCACGCGGTGGTGAGCCTGGCGCACGACCGCGGCCTCGCGATGGTGGTGGACGGCGGACGCCTGGCGGGCGTGCTCACGCCGGGCGATCTCACTCGCATGGCTGAGCGCGACCCGGGGTTCCTCGAGCGCCCGGTTGGAGGGATCATGACGCGGACGCCGCGCACGGTCGGCCCCGACGAGCTGGCCGCGTCCGCGGTGGGCACGATGGAGCGTCACGGAGTGATCGCGCTCCCGGTCGTCGACGCGAACGGCGCCGTCCTGGGCGCGGTGCACCTGCACGACCTGATGCGGGCGGGCGCGGTATGAGGCGGGTCGGCCTTGTCGGTGTGGCGCTGATGGCGGCGCTGTCGGTCGCTGGCTGCGAGGAGACCGGCGCCAAGCCCACGACGACCATCGCCGCCACCGACAGCGCGGACCAGGTGCTGGAAGGGTTCTCGCACTTCGTGACCAAGGATGGGGTCCGCCGCAGCAGGGTAGAGGCGGACACCGCGTTCTTCTATGAGAACACCCAGGTGACGCAGCTCAAGAAGATTCGCGTGGTCTTCTTCGACGTCCAAGGCCAGGAGAGCTCCACGCTGACCGCCAAGACCGGCACCTACCACTGGCAGGACGGGTCCATGGAGGCCAACGGCACCGTGGAGGTCGTCTCGCCCGACGGCCGCCGGCTGAAGACCCAGTCGCTCAGGTACGACAACGCGGCCAACCAGATCTCGACCAACGTGCGCTTCAGCTTCGACCGGGAGAACGAGCACCTGGAAGGCAACAGCTTCCGCTCCGATCCGGACTTTCGGAACGTGGTCACCGACCGTCCGAGAGGGACGGCCGGAACGGGGTTACTGCTGCCCGGGCAGGAGAAGCCGCAGTGAGGCGGGACGTGCTCCTTGGCCTGTGGTTGGTCGGCGCGGCGGTCCCGCTCTTGGCTCAGGTCCCCGCGCAGCCGCCGCCCAAGCCGGCCGTGAAGCCGGCGCCCAAGCCGGCCGCGCCGAAGCCGGCGGCCGCGAAGCCGGTGCCGGTCCCGGCCGGCCAGCGGTGCACCTTCCAGATCGACAACGTCGACCGCCAGGGCGCGGTGACCGAGACACCCGCCGGCACGAACTACTTCGCGGGCGGCAACGTGCAGCTCAGCTGCCGTGGCACGCAGATCTCGATGGCGAGCGACAGCGTGGCGGCCTACGCCGGGAACGTCATCCAGTTCATCGGGCATGTGAAGTATCGCGACTCCACGCTCACGATGGACGCGGACCGCGGGACCTACTACAAGAACGGCGAGCGCTGGGAAGCGCGCGGCAACGTCGACACCAAGAACCTCAGTACCGGCTCGACGCTGACGGGCCCGGCGCTGGATTACTTCCGCGAGGTGAAGGGTGTCCGCGACACGATCGAGATGTATGCTACCGGCCGTCCGACCATCCGTTACGTCGAGTCGGACAGCGCGGGGGGCAAGGCCGTGGAGCCCTACCTGATCGTTGCCGACCGGGTGCGGTTCAAGGGCAACGACCGGATCTGGGCCGGCGGCAAGGTGACCATCGACCGGAGCGATTTCGCGGCGCGCTCGGACTCGATGCGGCTCGACACCGGGGCCGGCAGCGACGGCACGCTGATCGGCGGCCAGCCCATCCTGCGGGGCCTCGGCCCCGACAGCTTCCGGCTCAGCGGCAAGCGGATCGATCTCGGGCTCAAGCAGCGCGAGCTGAACCGGGTGGTCGCGCAGAGCGAGGGCCACGCCGTGAACCGCGACTGGGATCTCACGGCGGACACGATCGCGATCGATCTCGCCAACCGGAAGCTCGAGCGCACGCTGGCGTGGGGAAAGCAGACGCGCCCCTACGCCGTCTCCACCGCGTACGCGATGCGCGCGGATTCGCTGGCGCTCGACTCGCCAGGCCAGTTACTCAAGGAAGTGCGCGGGTTCGGCAAGGCGTGGCTGGGCGGGACGATCGACTCGGTGAGCAAGGACCGCGACTGGATGCGCGGCGACACCGTCGTCGCGCTGTTCACGCCGTCCGATTCGGCCGGCAAGAAGCGCGCGGTGCTGAGCCGGATCGAGGCCCGCGCGGGGGCGCAGTCCTATCACCTGGAGCGGAACGCCAAGATGCCGAAGCGCCCCTCCATCAACTACGCCCGCGGTGATGCGATCACGGTCACCATGAAGGGTCCCAAGACGCCGGGGGCCGGAGGCGTCGACCGGGTCGATATCCGTGGCAAGGTGGACGGCATCCAGCTCGAGGCGAGCACCGACACGATCGCCAGGCCGGACACGACCGCCAGGCCCAACTCGACCGTGAAGCGGGCGACGCCGCAATGACCGCCCCCGAATGGATTGGCGCGCTCGGCGATCGCGATCCCTCGGTGGCGATCGCCCTGGCCGCCATCACGCGGGCGGCTGGGCCGAGCGACGTGGTGCCGTTCGCCGACCTGGTCATGGGCTACCGCGAGGCGCACCTCGCCTGCTACCGGACCAGCGGGACCGCCCAGGAGCAGCAGATCACCGGCGACGAGATCCGCGAGCATCTCACCGGCTCGGTGCTGCCCCGACTGGCGATCGAGGGCTGGATTCTCGACGGCACGGCCGGAGGCTGGGATCCGCTGCAGCCGCGGGTGGCCTGGTGGGGCACCGAGGTCGAGGACCGGCAGGGGATCTACGAGGCGCTGATCGCGGCCGCCCGTCGCGCCGCCCAGCGGACCAAGCCGCCGACGCCGCAGCGCACCTCCACCAGCGTGCTGGAGGGCACCCACCTGGCCAAGAGCTTCAAGGGGCGGCGCGTCGTCAACGACGTCAGCGTCCGGGTCGAGCAGGGCGAGATCGTCGGCCTCCTCGGTCCCAATGGGGCGGGAAAGACCACGACCTTCTACCTTATAACGGGTCTGATCCGTCCGGACGCGGGCCGGGTCAAGCTCGACGGGCACGACTTGACCCGGTCGCCGATGTACGAGCGCGCCCGCGCCGGGATCGGCTACCTGGCCCAGGAGCCCTCGATCTTCCGGAAAATGACGGTCGAGGAAAATATTCTGGCGATCCTGGAGACCAGGGATCTCGGCCGGGACGAGCGGCACCGGCAGCTCGACCGCATGCTGGACGAGCTGTCCATCAAGCACCTGCGCCGGAACCGGGCCTACAGCCTGAGTGGCGGCGAGCGGCGGCGGCTGGAGATCACGCGCGCCCTGGTGACCGACCCCAAGTTCATGCTCCTGGACGAGCCGTTCGCGGGCGTCGATCCGATCGCGGTCCACGACATCCAGACCATCGTCGCCGGCCTGCGGCATCGCGGCATCGGGGTGCTCATCACCGACCACAACGTCGAGCAAACGCTCGATATCGTCGACCGGGCGTACATCATGTTCGAAGGCAAAGTGCAGGCTGCCGGCAAAGTGAGTGAACTGGTCTACGACGATCGGGTGGCGCAGCTGTATCTGGGGCCCACCCTCACCGCGCGTCTCCGCGCCCGCCTGGAGTCGGTGGCATGAGAACTGGGCTCTCCCAGCACACCAGCATGCGTCAGGAGCTGCGGGTCAATCCGCGGCTCTACCAGGCCATGGACATGCTGTATATGCCCATGATGGACCTGCAGCAGCACCTCAAGCAGGAGCTGCTGGCCAACCCCTTCCTCGAGCTGTTGGAGCCAGAGGACGAGACGCCCGAGCAGAAGGACGCCGAGCAGGAGAAAGAGCAGAAGGAGAAAGAGGAGGAGATGGATTGGGAGGAGATCCTCCTCAACGGGTTCGAGGTCGGCGGTACCCGCGAGCAGTACGAGCAGCTCGAATACACCGAGCCGGTGACGGTCGAGACCAAGGACTTGATCGACTATCTCCGCGAGCAGCTCCAGATGATGACGCTGACGCCCCGGCAGCTCCTGCTGGCCGAGGAGTTCCTCGGCAACATCAACGACGAGGGGTATCTGGCCGCGTCGCTCGAGGAGATCCTGGGGAGCGTCAATCAGCTGGTGTCGGGACATGTGTCGAATGACGGAGGGGACGGAGAAGACGGAGACGACGGAGAGGTTTCGACGATTGGGGATCTCAGCGCCGAAGGCGCGTCTCCGTCCGTTCTACACGACTTCCGAAGCCGAGGAGATGCTCGCCATCATCCAGCGGCTCGATCCGCCGGGCATCGGCGCGCGCGACCTGCGCGAATGCCTCCTCATCCAGCTCGGCGAGCAGGCGGACACCACGTCGCTCACCTACCGGCTGGTGCACGACGCGTTTCCCGACCTGATCGCCCATCGGTGGAACGACCTGGCCAAGCGGTTCGGCGTGGAGCCCGCCGCGGTGCAGGCCGCGGCCGACGAGCTGGCGCGCCTCGACCCCAAGCCCGGCCTCAAGCACGCCAGCCAGAGTGACGGCTACATCATTCCGGACCTCATCGTCGAGAAGATCGGCGGCCGCTACCAGGTGTTCCTGAACGACACCGGGATGCCCCGGCTCCGGCTCAGCCGCTCGTATCAGGAGATCGCGCGGGACAAGAAGAAAATGACCCCGGAGAACCGCGAGTTCATCGCGTCGAAGATGAACAGCGCGAACTGGATGATCCAGGCGATCGAGCAGCGCCGGCAGACCATGCTCAAGGTCATGAACTTCATCGTGGACCGGCAGCGCGACTTCTTCGAGAAGGGCATCGAGTTCCTCCGGCCGCTCACGCTGCGCGAGGTGGCCGAGGTGATCAACATGCACGAGTCGACCGTCAGCCGGGTGACCAACGAGAAGTACGTCCAGACGCCGCGCGGCGTGCTGCCGCTCAAGTTCTTCTTCTCGAGCGCCCTGGCGACGGCATCGGGGGAGGACGCGAGCGCCCGGTCCATCCGCGCCAAGCTGCAGAAGATGGTGAGCGAGGAGGACAGCGGGAAGCCGCTCACCGACCAGCAGATCGTCCACCTGTTCCAGGAGCAAGGCATCCAGATCGCCCGCCGGACGGTCGCCAAGTACCGCGACCAGCTCGGCATCCTGCCCGCGCGCATGCGGAAGCGGGTATGACCTCACCCGCCGCCGAGACGCTGGACGTCAGCGTCCTCGTTCCGGCGAAGGACGAGGCGGCCAACCTCCCCGAGTTCGTGCGGCTCTGCGCCGAGGCCCTGGCGCCGGCCGGTTTCAGCTACGAAGTGGTGATCGTCAACGACGGCTCGCGGGATGAGAGCGACCGCGTGCTCCGGGACCTCGCTCGGACCCACCCGTTCGTGCGGGTCGTCACCCACCGCCGCCAGCGCGGCATCGCCGACGCCCTCCGCTCGGCCGGCGACGTCGCCCGCGGCGACGTCTTCGTGTTCTACCCCGCGGATCTGCAGTACCTGCCCGAGGACATTCCCCGGCTCGTCGCCCCGATTCTCCAGGGCCGCGCCGACATCGTCACCGGCACGAAGCAGGGCAAGTACGAGAAGGCCTTCGTCAGCCGCGTCTACAATACCCTGTGTCGCTGGCTGTTCGGCGTGCGGGTCACCGACCTGAACTCGGTCAAAGCGTACCGGCGCGAGGTCATGGCCGGCGTGCCGCTCCGGCCGGACTGGCACCGCTACATGGTGGTGATTGCCGCGGCCGACGGATTCCGGCTCGACTCGCTCCCGGTGCCGCTCTACCCGCGGCGGGCGGGCGCCTCGAAGTTCGGCTGGCGCCGGATCCCGGTCGGCCTGTTCGACCTCCTCAGCGTGTGGTTCCAGCTCCGATTCGGGCGGAAGCCTATGCTGTTCTTCGGCATCGGCGGCGCCACCCTGTTCCTGATCGGTCTGCTGGCGGGGGTCATCGCGCTGGTGCTCCGCTTCGGATACGGCATCGGGTTCCGGCCTCTGCTCAACCTCGTCGAGATCATGGTCATCAGCGGCATCGCGCTGTTCGGTTTCGGCCTGCTCGGCGAGATGATCGCGGGCCTGCAGGAGGAGACGCGGGCGGTCGCCCGCGCGCTCGATCGACTGGACAAGCCCGATTTCCGGGACTGATCGGTGCGGGTCGTCTTCCTGACCCACAACTTCCCCCGCTGGCCGGGGGACCTCTCCGGCTCGTTTCTCAGCACCCTGGCGACGGCGCTGGTGGCACGGGGCGTGGGCGTCTCGGTGGTCGCGCCGAGCGATGAAGGGAAGGGCGGGGAGGAGGAGATCGGCGGCGTTCACGTGCGGCGCGTGCGGTACGCGTCGCCCCGGCTCGAAACCCTGGCTTACCGGGGCACCATGAGCGCCGCGCTTCGTGCGCCGGGGGGATGGCGCGCGCTCACCGGGCTCTGGCGGGCGCTCCGCCGCGCCGCCCGTGAGGAGCTGGCCGCCGGCGCCGACCTGATTCACGCCCACTGGTGGGTGCCGGCGGGACTCGCGACGCCGCACGGCGTGCCAATGGTCCTCACCGTTCACGGCACCGACGCCGCCATACTGCGGAAGTCGCGCCTGGCCCGGCGGCTCGCGCGGCCGGTCTTCGCGCGCGCGAGGATCGTCACCGCCGTCTCCCGTGAGCTCGCCGGCTGGGTCCAGAACGCCACCGGACGCCACATCGCCAACGCGCACGTCCAGCCGATGCCGGTGGACAGCAGCGGGTGGCCGTGGACCACCGGCGGGGGCGGGGCGGTGGTGATCGCCCGGCTGACCGCGCAGAAGCGGATCAACCTGGCCATCGAGACCACCGCCTTCCTGGCGTCGTGCGGCCATGATCTCCCGCTCACGATCGTGGGCGACGGCCCCGAGCGGCCCGCCCTCGAGCGGCAGGTGGAGCGCCTCGGTATCGGATCGTTTGTGCGGTTCGCGGGCGCGGTGTCGCCGGGTGAGATCGCGGGCTTTCTGACCCGCGCCGATCTCATGCTCGCGCCCGCGGCGGGTGAGGGGTTCGGGCTCGCGGCCGCCGAAGCCCTCATGGCCGGGGTTCCCGTGGTGGCCTGCTGGGACGGCGGCGGACTGCTGGACGTCGTGCCTGAATCGGGGGCCGGCCGGCTGACCCTGCCCAGCGCCGAAGCCCTGAGCGACGCCACGCTCGATCTGCTGCAGGACCCTGCGCGCCTCGAGCTCGCCAAGCTGGTGGGCGAGTCCTGGCGGGCACGACTCGCGCCCGACGCGGTCGCGGAACAGTGCGAAGGGTGGTACCGCGAGGCGCTGGGTGGCTAGCGTCGGTCGCGGCGGCTGGCTCCGCGCCGCGCAGTGGATCGCCGGCGCGGCGATCGTCACGTTCGCGGTCCGCAGCCTGGTGCGCAACTGGGCCGAGCTGCGATCGCAGCCGCTCGAATGGCACGTGGAGCCGGCGTGGCTGCTGCTGAGCGCGGTCGTCGTCTGGCTCATGTACGCGCTGCTCATCGTGGCCTGGCGGACGATGCTCGCGAGCTGGGGCCAGCACCTCGACGGATGGTTGGCGGCGCGCATCTGGACGGTCTCGAGCTTGGGCAAGTACCTCCCGGGCAAAGTGTGGGCGGTGGCGGGGATGGCGATGATGTCCCAGCGCGCGGGGGTCGCCCCGTGGGCCGCAACCGGGTCGGCCGTCGTGCTCCAGGTGCTCGCCATCGGCAGCGGGGCGGCGGTCGTGGGCCTGACCGGGCGCAAGGCCCTGGAGGCCGCGCATCCGGGCGCCGGCTCGGCGCTCGTCGTGCTCGTGCTGGGCGCCGTCGCGGGCGTGGCGCTGCTGCTGTGGCCGCCCTTCATGGCGCGGCTGCTGCGCATCGCCGCGCCTGGCGCCGAGACCCGGGGCCCGCCCAGAGGATTCGGGATCGCATTCGGCATCGCGGCCAACCTGATCGCGTGGGTGGGATACGGCGCGGCGCTCTGGCTGCTCGCACGCGGGCTGCTGCCGTCGGTGAATCTGGCACCCGGCCTTGCGATCGCGGTGTTCACGGCGTCGTATCTGGCCGGCTTCCTCGCGCTGTTCGCCCCCGGTGGGCTCGGGGTGCGCGAGGGACTGTTCATTCTCATGTTGCAGGGCCCGCTGGGGATCGGCGCCGCGACGGCGCTGGCGGTCGCCTCGCGGGTGCTGCTGACGATCACCGAGTTCGGGGCCGCCGCTCCGTTTCTCGTGCTACCGCTGGGGAGAGCGCGTGTCGCACCCTGAGTCCCTCCCGAAGAATTCCTTCGAGCCGCACCATCCGGCGCTGCTCGCCACCGGCGCATTCCTGTTGGCCGCGCTGACGCTCTGCTGGCCCATGCTCGCGGGCCGGTGGCTGCTGGGAGACGATCAGTACGTCGGAGGGTACGGCTTCCGCCTGTTCGGAGCGGAGATGTTCCGCCAGACCGGTCGTATCCCTGAGTGGAATCCCTATCTGTTCGGTGGGCTGCCGTTCATCGCCGCGCAGCACGGGGACATCTTCTATCCGACGGCGTGGCTCCGCTGGTTTCTGCCAATCGATACGGCGATGAACCTCGGCTTCTTCGCTCACATCGTGCTCGCCGGCGGGGCCATGTACGCGCTGCTGCGCGCGCTCCGGGTGACCTGGACCGGCGCGCTCGTCGGCGGCCTCGCCTACGAGCTGACGGGGATCGTGGCGTCGCTGGTCCGGCCGGGACACGACGGCAAGCTGTACGTGTCGGCGCTGGCGCCGCTCGTGTTCCTCGCGCTGCTCCGCGCGATCCGCGATCGGCGCCCGGGCGGCTACGGCCTCCTGGCGCTGATCGTGGGCCTCTGCATGCTCAGCCCGCACTATCAGATGACCTACTATCTGCTGGTCGCCGCGGCGCTGTGGACCCTGTACCTCGTGTTCTTCGATCCGGATCGGCCCGCGAACGTGAAGTGGCCGCGCGAGCTGGGCCTGGCGCTCGGTGCCGTGCTGCTCGGTCTCGCCATCGCGGCGATCCAGGTGTTGCCGTTCCTCCAGTACATCCCGTTCTCGCCCCGTGGGGCTGGCGGGCCGAGCAGCGGGTGGGAATATGCGACGTCGTTCTCGATGCCGCCCGAAGAGCTCATGACCACGATCCTGCCCCAGTTCAATGGCGTGCTGGAGAACTATTGGGGTCGCAATTTCTTCAAGCTGCACACGGAGTACCTGGGCGCCGTGGTGGTCGCGCTCGTCACGCTCGGTGTGACGGACCGGTCGCGGCGCCGGCTGGTCCTGGCGTTCGGCGCCATCGCGCTCCTGTTCCTGCTTGTGTCGCTCGGCGGGCACACGCCGTTCTACTATGTGTGGTACGAAGTCATGCCGATGATGAAGAAGGTGCGCGCGCCCGGGATGGCGTTCTTCCTGGTCGCGCTGCCGATGGCCGTGTTCGCGGCGTTCGGCGTGGACCGTCTGGTCCGCGGCGAGATCTCGTGGCGCGAGCTCATGACACGGCTAGCGGTGCTTGGTGGCGTGGCGCTGCTGGGGCTGATGGGCGTGCTCGAGGCGGTGGCGACGGTGCTCGCGAGCCCGGAACAGGCGGCTCGGGTGACCGCGAACGGCGCGGCGCTCCGCATGGGCGCACTCCGGCTGCTCGTGGTGGTCCTCATGGCGGGCGGTGTGATGTGGGCCATCTGGCGCGGACGGCTCCGCGCGGGCCTGGCGGCGGCGGCGCTAGGGGCGGTGGTCGTGGGAGACCTCTGGAGCATCGACCGTCTGTTCTTCGTCTTTCGCGGTCCCGCGTCCGAGGTCTTCCGGGACGATGCCGTCACGTCCAAGTTGCGCGCCGAGCGCAAGCCGTTCCGGGTGCTGGATGTCGGGGTGTACCAAGGGTCGTACCTCATGGCCCACGACATCCAGACAATGCTCGGCTACCACGGACAGGAGGTCCGATTCTACGACGAGCTGCTGGGCGGGAAGAACCAGTGGACCAACGTCGGCAGCCCGGCGCTCCTCGATCTGCTCAGCGTTCGCTATCTGCTGCTCCCCAACCCCCAGGCCGGTGCCCGGATACCACCAGGTGCTGGGACCGGTCACGACCACTCCCGGTACGCCGGCGGTCCTGTTCGAGCGGGACACGGCGGCCCCGTACGTGCGGGTCGTGCCTGGAGCGGCGAAGCTGCCGGACGATCAGACCGTTCCGACCGTCATCGACCCACGGTTCCCCTACAACGCGATCGCGCTCTATCCTGACACGGTGAGTGGGCTGACGCCCGAGCCGATTCGGGGCGGGCAGGCTCCCGCACCGATGGGGGTGCGGCCGACGCTGGCCGGCCTGGGCCCCCGGCGAGATGCGCGTGACGCTCGACGGTGCCGCCGCCAAGCCGACCTATCTCGTGATCGGCGAGACCTGGTATCCCGACTGGCATGCGACCGTCGACGGGAAGGCCGCGCCCGTGCTCCGCGCCGATCACGCGCTGCTGAGCGTGGTCCTCCCACCGGGCGCTCGGGAGGTCACGCTTCGGTTTGCGTCGGCGGCCTATGCCCGTGGCAAGCTCGTGACGTTGGCGGCGGTTCTCGTGACACTGGCGCTCCTGGCCGCGCCGCGGTGGCCCCGTCGAGGGGGCGCGGCGCATGGCTGAGCGGGCGGTGGTGGTGATTCCCACATACAACGAACGGATCAACCTGCCGCTCATCGTCCCCCAGATCCTGCAGCAGGAGGGGCAGTTCGACGTGCTGGTCGTGGACGACAATTCGCCTGACGGCACCGGGCATCTGGCCGACGAGATGGCCGCCGCCGAGCCGCGAATCCACGTGCTGCATCGCCCGGGAAAGGCCGGACTGGGGAAAGCCTACCTCGCGGGCTTCAAGTGGGCCCTCGAGCACGGGTACGAGCTGATCTTCGAGATGGACGCCGACTTCAGCCACGACCCGAAATTCTTGCCCGAGTTCCTGACCGCGGCGCGGGACGCCGATCTCGTCATCGGATCGCGCTATCATTCCGGTGTCAATGTGATCAACTGGCCGATCGCACGATTGTTGCTGTCAGTCGGCGCGAACGAGTACGCCCGGAGGGTCACCGGACTGCCGCTCACCGACTCCACGGGCGGCTTCAAGTGCTTCCGGCGGCGGGTGCTGGAGTCGATCGACCTCGATCAAGTGCGGTCCAACGGGTATTCGTTCCAGATCGAGATGAGCTTCCGCGCCTGGAAGAAGGGGTTCCGTCTGGTCGAGATTCCTATCGTCTTCACCGACCGCGTCGAGGGCCAGAGCAAGATGAACAAGCGCATCGTGCGCGAGGCGATCTGGATGGTGTGGTGGCTCCGGGCCCAGTCGCTGGTGGGGCGCTTGTGAGAGGGACGATCGTCTACAAGATGACGGGGTCGGGCAACGACTTCGTCCTGCTCGACGGCCGGTCCACCAGCCCGGCCGACTGGCCGGCCGCCCGGGTCGTGGAGCTCTGCGATCGCCGGAACGGCGTCGGCGCCGACGGGCTGGTCCTGCTGACGCCCGAGCAGCCTGGGGCGGTCCGGATGGCGTTCTGGAACTCGGACGGCTCCCGCGCGGCCATGTGCGGGAATGCCGCGCTCTGCAGTACCCGGCTCGCGATCTTCCTTGAGTTCGCGCCTCCCGGCGAGCTGTGCCTGTTGACCGATGCCGGCGCGGTCCACGCGCGGTGCGAGGCTATGGGGGATCAGGCCGAGATCCGGCTGCCGGACTTCCAACTGGCGCCGGCGGACGGCGTCGGTGTCTGCGGCATCGAGCCGGGCGCCGGCGAGCGCTGGTTGGCGTTCGCCACCGTCGGCGTGCCGCACCTGGTGATCCGGGTCGAGGACATCGAGACGGTGGACGTCCTGGGCCGGGGTCGCAGTCTCCGCTACGACCGCCGGGTGGGCGCTGCCGGCGCGAACGTCAACTTCGTGGGCGCGCCGGCCGAGCCGGGATCGCCTTGGCTCATCCGCACCTACGAGCGCGGTGTGGAGGGCGAGACTTTGGCCTGCGGGACCGGTACGGTGGCGGCGGGGGCCGCCGTGGCCGCCCGGGGCGAAGCCGAGCTGCCGGTCCAATTCCGGAGCAGGGGCGGCGAGGATCTCATGGTGCGGGCGGCCCTGGACGGGGGCCAGGCGTCGGACGTCTGGCTCGGTGGCCAGGGCAGGCTCATATTTCGCGGGGTGTGGGAGGCCTGACAGCCGCCCCGAGGGCTCCATCCCGTCATTTTCTTGACCCACAATCACTTACAACACCAGGGAAGGACCAGTCCACAGTTCTCCACAGTTATCCTCAGACAAACTTAACATAATATATCTTATACGTCATTCTCGATCAGGGCCGAGAGAGAGCCGGCACCGCCTCCTTCAACGGTCGCCGGCCCTCGGTGATCCTCGCCGCGATGGCATGCGCGGCCTGGCGCCAGCCTATCCTACCACGTCGCGAGCTATTGCTCGGCTGGTGGCTTCTTCTGCGGCGGGGCCTGCATCGACTTCTGGGCGTTCATCATCATGTCGGCCATCCGGATTTCCTTGTAGCCCGCCGGCGGCTTGAACGCGTCGTCGCTGACCACCTTTCGCTCGATCTTGGTCGCCTCGAGCTCCGGCCGGACCTGGCCCTTTTCGATCCGCGACGCCTTGAGGATCCCTTTGTTAGCGCCGACCAGATCCCGGTACTGCTCGAACTGGTCGGCACCCGGGCCGCCGGCTGCCATCATCGGGTTGTTGAACGTCAGTTCGGCCAGAGCGAATCCGACGCCGGTCGCCACGCAGGCCTCGCCTTCCTCCTTGTCGCCGTCCTTGTCCACGTATTCTCCGTGCCACACCTCGCATCGGGCGCCCGCCACCGTCTCCGACTTTCCGGTCGGCGCGAACTTGAGCTTGCCGCTCTTGCCCTCCGCCTGTCGTTTCTGCTTCATCCGCTCCATCATCGGTCCCATCATCGCCTGCATCTGCTTCATGTCGTCCTGGGTCATCGTCATGTACTGCTTTTTGTCCGGTTGGATCATCATGATGACCTTGGCGTCGTTGTCGATGATCAGCGATCCGGAATCACCGCCGAATCCGTCCAGCCGCAGCTTGTGGCCCTTGCTGGTCTGGATGACCGTGGACGGCTTCCCACCGTGCTCGTAGTTGGTGAACGTGATGACCCCGTCGAAGCCGGTCTGCGCCGCCAGCGGCCGTATGCTCACGACGGCACCCGCGACGAGCGCGGCCGCCAGGACTTGCCTCCGATGCATCGGTTCCGTCTCCAGGGTTGGGGGCGCCGCTGGGCGCGCGGTGTGCGGCTTCGATCGGCGGTGGCCGGGATGTGCGGAGAAATATCGGGCCGCATGCGCGCCGGCGCCATTGGCTACCCCGGGCGTCAGAAACAAAAGCGGCGGAGCCACCCCGCGACCCCGCCGTCTGCGGCCTCCCGTGCCCGGCCGTTACATCTTGCCGTCGGTCAGCTCCGCCAGCCGTACTTGCGCCTCCGTCATGCTCGCCGTCTTGGGAAACTTCTGGATGATCTCCCGGTAGGCCGCGATCGCTTCCTGCGTCTTGCCGGCTTCGCGGTAGGCCCGCGCCGCGTCCAGCAGGTAGCGGGCCTTGAGATAGCTCAGCTCGGCCGTCTTGGACGCCGACATGAACGCGTCCCCGGCCTCGTCGAACTTGCGGGCATTCTCGAGGGCCGCGCCCAGCAGTCCGTAGGTCGGTGCGGCATACTCGGGCGCGGGCTTGGTCGCCAGAAAATCCCTGAGGCCGACGGCTGCCAGCTCGCTCTGACCGTTGACCATGCGTACCTGGTTCAGCGTGATCACCGCCTCGGTGGCGGCGTCCGTGCCCTTGTACGTCCGGATCAGCTTCTGAAGCTCGCTCGATGCCAGCGGCAGGTTCCCCGCCTCCGCCGCGGCCCGCGCCTGGTTCAGGCTGCGCGCGGCGAACTCCTCTTTGCGGTGTCCGCTGGTGATGAGGAACCAGGTGATCAATCCCACGGCCGCGACCGCCACCGCGATCGCGATCAGCTGCCGATTGCGATCGCGATACCACGGAGTTGTTGCGGGGACCGGAGTGGTCCGCTCACGGGTCGTGGGCTGCACTGTCGTCGCCATGTCCGCTCAACTGAAAGGTGTGAACCGCTGTCGCCGAACCACGAATGCCCCCGGCGTGACTCGAACACGCGGCCAACAGTTTAGGAAACTGCTGCTCTATCCATCTGAGCTACGGGGGCCGAGCCTTGCCGTAAAATAGGTTACCGCTTCGACTTCATGTAGCCTCTCAGATCCCCGCGGGCCGGCTGGGTGTCGGACCGGCGGGTATGGTAACCCTGCGGACCACCCCGCGAAAGTGTGCCCGCCGCTCGACCGTGAGCCCGTATCTCAGCGCCGGGCCACGATGTGGGTGCTTCCGCCGGTGAGCTTTTCGGCCCCACCGAGCCCGCCGATCTCGAGCAGAAAGCTCCATCCTACTACCTCGGCCCCGAGCGCCCGCGCCAGCTGACCGGCCGCGCGGGCCGTCCCGCCCGTGGCCAGGACGTCGTCCACGATCAGCACCCGCGCCGGGGCGGGCAGGCCGTCCCGGTGGCACTCCAGGGCGTCCTGGCCATACTCCAGATCGTACGCCTCCGTGACGCGCTCCCAGGGCAGCTTGCCCGGCTTCCGCGCCGGGACGAAGCCCGCGCCAAGGCTGGTCGCGACGGCGCCACCGAGGATGAACCCGCGTGCCTCGATCCCGACCACGTGGGTGATATCCTGCGACTGGAACGGCTCGGCCATGGCCTGGACCACGGTTCGGAGCAGGCGGCCGTCGCGGAGGACCGGGGTGATGTCCTGGAAGATGATGCCGGGCTTCGGGTAGTTCGGGATCGGCCGGAGCGTATCCAGCACGTGGCGCGCGAGCGGCGTGACGGTGGTCATCGGATATCGAAGCTCCTTGTGGGCACGTGCGGATCGTCGACCGCGTCCTCCCGCTCCACGCCGGTCACCTGGGCGTTGGCCGGCCCCCGGCGGAGAATCTGCTCGAGCCGCGCCAGGCTGGCCTCGTCGCCTCTCGTCACCACTTCGACCCGGCCGTCGGCAAGGTTGCGCGCGTAGCCGGCGAGGCCGAGGTCGCGCGCGTGACGGGCCACGAACCAGCGGTAGCCCACGCCCTGAACCTGCCCCACGACGAAGAACCGCTGGATCACCCGACCGATCCTCGACGCCGCCACCACACATAGGCCCCGACCAGGACGACGGTGCCGGGCAGCACGTAGTACAGCAGCGTCTGGTGCACGTAGGGGCCGATGGCCCGCTCCACCTGGCCCCCATGCCGGCCGATCAGCCAGCCAAGATACGTCAGAATGCCGCACCAGAGTCCGGCGCCCAGGGCCGTGAAGGCGACGAAACGTCCCAGCGCCATCCGGGACATGCCTGCGGGGATCGAGATCAGGTGGCGGATCACCGGCAGCAGGCGGCCGACGAAAGTGCTGATCTCGCCATGGCGGCGGAAGAACGCCTCGGTGCGGTCGAGCGAGCGTTCCGAGACGAGGACGAACTTGCCGTAGCGGCGCAGCACCGGCTCGCCGACCAGCACGGCGAGCATATAGTTGACCAGCGCGCCGATGATGCTCCCCAGGGTGCCCGCCGCGACCGCCAGCCCCGCGTTCATCTGGCCCTTGGAGGCCAGGTAGCCGGCGGGCGGCATGACGAGCTCACTCGGCAGCGGCAGGATCGACGATTCGATCGCCATCAGGACCACGATGCCGGGGTAGCCCAGCGCGAGCACGCTCTCGGCGAGCCAGTGGAAAAACGAAGTCAGCATGAAGCCTCATGAGGAGAAGCCGAACTCGCCGAGAAGCGGTACGAAGCGGACATCGGCGACGGTGGTGGTCTGGAGCTGATCGCCCACGCGCCGGCCGATGGTCAGGACCTGGTTGTTCCGGTCGCCGAGCGGGATGATCAGCCGGCCCCCCGGCGCGAGCTGCTCGACGAGGGGCCCGGGAATCTCGGGCGAAGCCGCAGCCACCAGGATGGCGTCATACGGCGCGAACGGTCGCCAACCCAGGGTGCCGTCGCCCACGAGGATGGTGACGTTGCGGATCCCCGCCGCCTCCAGCGCCTTCCGGGCGCCCTGGGCCAGAGCCGGGATCCGCTCGACCGCGAACACCGCGTCGGCCAGGAGCGCGAGCAGCGCCGTCTGGTATCCCGAGCCCGCGCCGACCTCGAGCACCCGCTCGCGTCCCGTGAGGCCCGCGAGCTCCAGATACCGGGCCTGCACCCACGGCTGCGAGATCGTCTGGCCCCCGCTGATCGGCAGGGCCACGTCGTCGTAGGCCCGGTGCCGGACGCTCTCGGGCACGAAGAGATGCCGCGGCACCATGCCGACCGCGCGCAGCACGGCCAGGTCGCGGATTCCCTTGCGCTGGAGCGTCTCGACCAGTCGGCTGCGGTAGCCCCCGTAGCCGTCGCCCTCCCCTACCCCTCCAGCGACCATCCCTTGACCGTCTCGAGCAGTGAGTAGTTCGTGAGATCCATGTGGAGCGGGGTCACCGACACGTAGCCTTCGGCCACGGCGAGGTGGTCCGAGTTCTCGGTGCCGGTCCAGGTGATCGTCCCGCCGCCGATCCAGAAGATCTCCCGCCCCCACGGGTCCTTCATGCGCGTGAGCGAGTCCGAAAAGTAGCGGCTCCCCAGCTTGGTGACCTGGACGCCCAGCACTTCAGAGGCGGGGATCTTGGGCAGGTTGATGTTGAGCAGGCTCTGATCGGGGAAGCTGGGCACCTCGGTGATCTGGCGGACGAGCTGCACCAGCATCGCGCGGTAGGTGTTCAGCATCTCGGGCTGGCTCCCGCCGGAGAACGAGATGCCGATGCCGGGCACGCCCAGCGTCACCGCTTCCATCGCGGCCGACACCGTGCCGGAATACAGCACGTCTTCGCCCATGTTGGGGCCGTGATTGACGCCCGAGAAGACGAAGTCCGGCCGCTCCGGCATGAGCGCCTGGATGGCGAGCATCACGCAGTCGGTGGGCGTGCCGTCCACCTGCCACGCGCCGTCGGGCCGCCGCGCGGGTCGGAGCGGACGGTGCAGTGTCAGCGAGTGGGAGGTCCCGCTCTGCTCGCGATCGGGCGCCACCACCGTGACCGTGGCGACCTCCCGGCACACATCCGCGAGCAGCGCCAGTCCGGGTGCGAGGATGCCGTCGTCATTGGTCACCAGAATGTTCATCCGCGAGTCCCGTCCGGACGCCCGTCGAGGATTTTCACCACCTCCTCGATCGCGGCCCGGACTTCCGTCGCCAGCTCGGCCTCGAATGCCTTGCGGGCGGACACGCGGAGCTCGCCGGTGCGGCGGTACTGATCGATGCGCTGGCGCGCGCCGTCGATGGTGAACTTCTCGGTGTACAGCAGGTGCTTGACCAGCATGATCAGCTCCACCTCACGGCTCTTGTAGACCCGGTTGCCGGACCGGTTCTTGGCCGGATTCAGGAAGCGGAACTGGCTTTCCCAGTAGCGCAGCACGTGGGGCTTCAGGTCCGTGAGGGCACAGACCTCACCGATGGAATAAAACTCCTGGACCGGCCTCGCGGTGGTCATCGCCACTGCTCCGATTTGAGTTCCCGTCCCATCAGCTCCGGCACCGCGTCGCGCGCCGGCTTCCCGCTGAAGAGGACTTCGCAGACCTTCTGGATGATCGGCAGTTCCACGCCCATGCGCCGTCCGAGTGCGGCGCCGGCGCGCGAGGTGTTGGCCCCTTCGGCCACGCTCCGGTGGGCCGCGCGATAGCTGTCGAGCGTCTCGCCCTGCGCCAGGGCGACACCCAGCGCCCGGTTCCGGCTCAGGTTGCCCGTCGTCGTCAGGACCAGGTCGCCCATCCCGGCCAGACCGGCGAACGTCAGCGGGTCCGCACCCATCGCGACGCCGAGCCGGGTGATCTCGGCGAGCCCGCGCGTGATGAGCGCGGCGCGCGGATTATGACCGAGCCCGAGGCCTTCGAGGATGCCGGCGGCGATGGCGATCACGTTCTTGAGCGCCCCGCCCAGCTCGACGCCGATCACGTCGGCGCCCGAATACACCCGGAAGACCGGCGTGGCGAAGAGCTGTTGCGTATCATGCGCGGCCGACTGGTCGCGCGCGGCCGCCACGACCGCGGTCGGCTGGCCCTCGCACACCTCGACCGCGAAGCTCGGGCCGGACAGGACCGACGCCCGGGCCTCGGGGAGGCACTCGGCCAGCACCTGCGACATGAGCGCGAGCGTGTCGGCCTCGATGCCCTTCGTGGCGCTCACCACCAGGGTGCCCGGCGAGACGGCATCGCGGACCGAGCGCAGGACGGCGCGCGCCGCGTGACTGGGCGGTGCGCTGACCACGACGCTGGCGCCGTCGGTCGCCTCGCTCGCATCGGCGAACGCGCGGACCCCGTCGGCGAGCCGGACGCCCGGCAGGAACATCTCGTTCTCGTGCGCCCGGTTCACCGACTCCACGACGTCGGCCTCGTAGGCCCAGAGCCGCACCGCGTCGCCCTTGGCGGCGAGCAGGTTGGCCAGCGTCGTCCCCCAGCTTCCCGCGCCCAGGACCGCGACGGCGCTCACGGACGCGGTGCGGTGGCCGCGCGGCGGCCGAAGCGGTTCTCGGTCCCTTTCAGCAACCGCTGGATATTCGCGCGGTGAAGCCAGATGATCGCGGCGGCGACCGCCACATCGAGCCAGAGCATCTCCGCGCGCGCCGGCCGGTCGATCAGCCACACCGCGATCGGAAACACCGCGGCCGCGGCGATGCTGCCGACGCTGACGTAGCCCGTGAGGTACACCAGGACCACCCACACCGCCGCCGCGACGCCGAGCGCCGCCGGCGCCAGGCCGAGCATGACCCCTGCCGCGGTGGCGACGCCCTTGCCGCCCTTGAACCCGACGAACACCGAGAAGACGTGCCCGACCACCGCCGTCAGCCCGCAGACGAGCGCGAACAGTTCGGACGTGGTGACCCGCGGCGCGAACACCAGCACGGGGACCAACCCCTTCGCCGCGTCGAGCAGCCCGACCGGGACGGCGAAGCGCCAGCCCAGCACCCGATAGAGGTTGGTGGCGCCGAGATTCCGGCTGCCGTGCTCCCGCAGATCGATGCCCTTGAACAGCCGCCCCGCGAGATAGCTGGTCGGCACCGCGCCGAGCAGGTACGAGGCGAGCAGCCAGGGCAGCGCCGCCATCAGCGCTTCGATCCGCGCGCCGTGAACTTGAGCCGGAGCGGCGATCCGGCGAACGGCCACGCCTCGCGGAAGCCGTGCACGAGGTAGCGCTGGTACGCGTCGGGAACGTCGTCGGGCCGGTTGCTCACGATGGCGAACGTCGGCGGGGCGACCGCGATCTGCGAGGCATAGAGCAGCTTGACCTCCTCACCCGGCTTCTGCGGCGGGGAGTTGCGCTCGAGCAGCGAAGTCAGCACCCGGTTCACCTCGGCCGTCGGCACGCGTTGCTCCCGCCCCTCGGCGACTTCCAGAATGAGATCGAGGATCCGCCGCACCCGCTGCCCCGTGAGCGCGCTCACGTAGACGAACGGTACGTAGCGGAGGAAAGGCGCCTTGGCGATGAGCTCGTCCTGCCCGCGGCGCGCCGTGTTGGCGTTCTTCTCTTCGACCAGATCCCACTTGTTCACCACCACGATGAGCCCGCAGCCCTGATCCCACGCCTCGGTGGCGATGCGGAGGTCCTGGTTGTGCATACCCAGCGTTGCGTCGACCACCAACACGCAGACCTGAGCCCGCTCCATGGCCCGCTCGGTCCGGAGCGTCGAGTAGAACTCGAGATCATCCTCTACTTTAGCGCGGCGGCGTAACCCTGCGGTGTCAACGAACTTGAGGTTCTTACCTTGAAACCGCAAGAGCGAGTCCACCGCATCGCGCGTGGTACCGGCCTCGGGCGCCACCACATGACGCTCCTCACCGAGCAGCCGGTTCACCAGCGATGACTTCCCCACGTTGGGTCGGCCCACCACCGCCACCTTGATGGTCGCCTGGTCCTCGGCCGGGTCGTACGGGGGGAGGTGTTCCACCACCGCGTCGAGTAGGTCGCCGCTGCCCTTCCCCACCGCGGCGCTCACGCCCATCGGGTCGCCGAAGCCGAGCTGATAGAAGTCGTACTGTGCCGTGCTCCGCTCGAGATCGTCGAGCTTGTTCACCGCCAGCACCACGGGACGCTGGGCCTTGCGCAGCCGCTCCGCGATCGCCTGGTCGATGGGGTGCAGACCGTCCCGCCCGTCGACGACGAAGACGACGACGTCCGATTCCGCCAGCGCGAACTCGACCTGCTGGCGGATCGCGCGATCCATCGAATCGTCCGACTCGGGCACCAGCCCGCCGGTATCGATCACCCAGAAGTGCCGGCCTTGCCATTCGGCATCGCCGAAGTGACGGTCACGCGTGGTGCCGGGGCGGTCGGAGACGATGGCCGGCCGGCCGCCGATGATGCGGTTGAACAGAGTGGACTTGCCGACGTTGGGCCGTCCGACGATCGCCACCGTCGGCTTGCTCACGCCGCCACCGGCTCGTGCAGGGCGTCGATGAAGTCCTTCGAGAGGCGGAGCTCCATCGGCACCGCGGCCGAGAGGAGCTCGAGGCTCATGTTGTCCATGAACAGCCCGTCGTCGTTGATCGCTTCGCCGGGTAGCAGCGCGAGATCGAGATCGCGTCGGTCCTGCGAGGGCGCTCTGCAGCGCGGTGCCGGGCAAGAGTCCCGCGGTCGTGACCGACGCGCCGAACAGCGAGTTGACGACCGGGATGAGCTCGAAGCGTGCTCCGGTGGCCCGAGCCAGCGGCTCGAGCACCATGGGCATGAGCTGACCCATCGCGGTGCCGGTCACCACGCCGATCGACCGCCCCGACCAACCGCGCAGTGCGTCGGCGCCGGTCTCGATCTGCCGCTGGAGCCAGCGCACGCTCCCGACGCCATTCTCCACCTGGTCGAACCCGTCGTAGATCTCGGCGGGCGGCAGCTCCACGCCCGCCCGGACGTAGAGCTCGTCGGCGCCGAAGGCCCAATGCACGCCGCGCTCCCGGAGCGCGACGGCGGCGCGGGCCTCGACCAGGCGGATGGCGGCGCGACACTCTTCCATCGTCGGCTCGCGCACGAGATGATGCTTGCTGAATTCGGTGAGCCCGACGGGCACGACCGAGCAGCCCAGGATCGAAGGCCCGAACTCGTACAGCTCGCGCAGCGTCTGCTCGAGCACCGGTCCGTCGTTGACCCCGGGCGACATGACGATCTGGGTGTGGAACGCGATGCCGTGATCGGCGAACTCACGGAGCTGCGGCAGGATGTCGGGCGCCGTCGGATTGCGCAGCAGGTAGCGTCGGACGGTGGGATCGGTCGCGTGCACCGAGACGTAGAGCGGCGACAGCCGATACTCGATGATGCGCTGGATGTCCTTGGGCTTCAGGTTGGTGAGCGTCGCGAAATTGCCGTAGCGGAACGACAGGCGGTAGTCGTCGTCGCGGATGTAGAGCACCTCCCGCAGCCCGTCGGGGAGCCCGTCCACGAAGCAGAAGTCGCAGCGATTGGCGCAGCGACGGATGCGGGCCGGCTCGAGCCCGACTCCGATCGGCTCGCCGAGGGGACGCTCGATCTCGAACTCGATCTCCTCGCCGTCGGGCTGCCGGACGTGCAGCAGGAACTCTTCTTCGGCGGTCAGGAACTCCCAGTCGAGGAAGTCCTCGAGCACGCGCCCGTTCACCGCGAGCAGCTCCGTGCCCACGGCGAGGCCCAGCTCCTCCGCGATCGACTCCGGCTGCACCGCCGTCACCCGTATCATGCTCCGTCCTTCCGCCCGGTCTTGAATCCAGCCCGCAAAAATGGTCGGACGGACCGGTAAATTCAAGGGCTCAAATCACTTCCCGGCGGCCGGCGAAGTGACTTCTCAGCCCTCGGCCAACACGGCGAGGAGCGCATCGCCGTAGCGCTCGAGCTTGGCGGGCCCGATGCCGGGCACCCGGCGGAGGCCGTCCAGGTCACCAGGACGTGCCGCCGCCAGCTCGGCGAGCGTGCGATCGTGAAAGATCACGTACGGGGGCATGCCGTGGCGCCGGGCCTCGGCCGTGCGCCACTGCTTGAGGCGTGCGAGCGTGTCGGCGTCCACCGCCTCGGGCGACGCCTCGGATGCGGCTCGCTTGCCGGCGCGCGAAGACTTCCTGACAGGCACCGCGGTGGCAGTCGGAAGCGCCAGCTCGGGGCGCGCCTGCCCCATCGCGACCCGGCGGCCTTCGGGCGTGAGGGCGAGCACGAAGGCGCCAGGGCGGCCTCCCTCGATCCCCTGGCGCTCGATCAGACCGGCGTCGGCCAGCAATCCGAGCAGGTCCTTCACCTCGTTGAGGGGCGTGCTCGCGAGCTTGCCGTACGTGGGCACGCGGTCCAGCCCGCGATCGAGCACCTCGCGACCCCGGCTTCCGGTCAGCACCTGCGCGATCCGTTCGACGCCGAAGCGTCCGGACAGGCGTCCCACGCCTGAGAGGGCGATGCGGACGCGCAGCAGCTCCTCCTCGGCCAGCGCCCGACCCGCCGCCCGGCCCCAGCCGAGACACACGTCGCAGGTGCCGCAGCGCGGCGCCGCGCCGCCCCGGGCACCACCGGCGAAGTAGTCGTAGATGAAGCGGGTGCGGCATCCCCGCGAGAACGCGTAGCGGACCATCGTGTCCAACCGCTCGCGGTCCCGCCGCGCCTTGTGCTCCAGCACGCTGCTGTCGAGCGGCATCGCTCCCGTGCCCGGCGTCACGCCGGCCGATTCGGCGGCGCGCCGTAGCAGGCGTGTGGCCGTCGAGGCGCTCATCGAGGTCATGGCGTCCCGGCCGAGGCGATCGGCGATCTCCTCGTCGGCCATCCCCTCCCCCATGAGCCGCCAGACGCCGCGGAGCACCTGCGCCGAGGGATTCGCGCCGGCGAGAAAGAATTCCTGCGTGCGCACGTCGGCCGGGGAGAACAGCAGCGTACAGCGCGACGGGCCGCCGTCGCGGCCGGCGCGCCCGGCCTCCTGGTAGTAGGCCTCCACGCTTCCCGGGAGCTCGACATGGGCGACGAACCGGATGTTGGCCTTGTCCACGCCCATGCCGAACGCGTTGGTCGCGGTCATGACGTCGACTCGTCCTGCGAGGAAGTCCTCCTGCGCGCGCGTGCGATCCTCGTCCGTGAGCCCGGCGTGGTAGCGTCCGGTGCGAAGGCCGAATCCCGTCAGGACGTCCGCCCAGAGCTCCACGCCTTTCCGCGTCGCCGCGTACACGATGCCCGGCGTGCCGACGTCGGCGATCAGCCGCGAGAGCGCGGCGGTCTTTTCCTCCCGACCGCGGCAGGTCGTCACCGCGAGGGTGAGGTTCGAGCGCTCGAAGCCGGTGACCAGCTCGAGCGGATCCCGCAGGCCCAGTTGGGCGGCGATATCCTCACGCACGTCGGGCGTCGCGGTGGCCGTGAATGCCGCGGCCGGCACGTCCAGCTCCGCGCGGAATGCCGCCAGGCGCCGATAGTCCGGGCGGAAATCATGCCCCCATTGGCTGATGCAGTGGGCTTCGTCGATCACCAGCCGGACGACGCGGGCGCGCTTCAGCGCGTCGCGGAAGGCGCCGCTTCCGAGCCGCTCCGGGGCCACGTAGAGTAGCGACAGGCGGCCGGCCGCCAGATCCGACTCCACCGCACCACGTTCCTGGGGTGCGAGCCCGCTGTGCAGCGCGCTCGCCGCGAGGCCGCGCGCGCGCAGGGCGTCCACCTGGTCCTTCATCAGCGCGATGAGCGGCGAGACGACGACCGTGGTGCCCTTCAGTAGTAGGGCCGGCAGCTGGAAGCAGAGGGACTTGCCGGCGCCGGTGGGCATGACGGCCACCAGGTCACGGCCCTCGAGGACGGCGAGTGCCGCCTCGCGCTGGCCCGGGCGAAATGCCTGCAGGCCGAAGCGGTCGTGGAGGCCACGGTCGAGCGCGCGGTCGAGGGATTCGGGGGTGGCAGCGGTCGGCACCCGTGGAATCTACTTGGGCACCGACCAGGTCGAGAGGCACCAAACAGCACGGGAGGGCGCTGGAGGCCGCGCCCTCCCGTCGCGCTACTGCACCTTCACGAAGGTCCCCTGGGACGGCACGCCGTTCCGATTGAGCAGGAAGAGCATGTAGTAGCCTGGCGTTGCCCGGCGGCTGTTGGTCGGCGTCGTGACCTTGACGAGTCCCGACCCTCGGGTGAACGACAGCGTGTTGGCGCGCTGGTCGGCGTCGAACGCGTGGGTGACCGAGCCGAGCCGGATCCAGCGGACCTGGGTGACCTGCGCGGCGTACGGTGTCGTCACCGTGAACGTCTGCCCATATCCCACGGTGGTCTGCGACAGCCCCGTGATCGTCGGCCGCGCGCCCTTGAACAGATAGGGTGGGCGGAAGATTTCGTGATTGGCCTGACGCGGGTACGGGTCCGGCGTGCGAGGAATGTTGGCATCACCGCTGGCGCCGTGCAGCACCGTGCCGTCAGGCAGCAGCAGCGACACCGAGTGGTACACGCGATCGATCGCGTTGCTCGCGAGCTGGGTCCAGTGTCCCGTGGTCGGATCCCACTGCTCCGCCGCGTGCACCGCGCCCGAGATCGTGTTGAATCCGCCTGCGGTGGTGCCGCCGGTGATGAGCACTCGTCCGTCGGGCAGGATCGTCGCGTTCAGGTGACGACGGGGGAAGCGCATGGGGTCGGTGCTCGACCAGTGCGGCCCGGTGACGTTGAGATCGATCGTCTCCGCCGTCGCCGTCGGCGCGCTGGTCTTGGGATCGGTCGTGCTCCAGTTCGGGTCGCCGCCGCCGCCGACGACCAGGATCTTCCCCGTTTCGTACATCACGGCGGAGCCGTACTCGCGGTTGAACCGCCACAGGTGATCGAGGCTGGCGCTCGACGTCCACTTGCCGCGGCCCTTGGTCGTCACGGCGTCGACGTCGAGCCAGCGCGAGCGGATCATCTCCCCGGCGTAGAACAGCTTCCCGTTCGGCGCCAGGAATTGCCGCGGATAGTAGGGGAACTTGAGGCTGGCGCCCGTCAGCTTCACCCAATGGTTGCTCTCCCAGATCTCGGGCAGGAGCACCACGTTCGACGCGGAGTCGCGGCCGGCCACGGTGACGACCCGCCCGTCCGCCATCGTCGTGGCGGAGGGGTACCAGCGGCCGAACGCCATCTTCGGCAGGCCGGGCACCCAGCTCTCGGTCCACGGGTCGAAGATGTTGGTGACGTCGAGCCCGCGGTCGTCCTGCTTGTGGCCGCCCGACACCAGCACGCGGCCGTCCGCCATGATCGTCTGGCCGGCGCAGAAGAGCATCGTGTCGGCGGGGACCGGCACGGCCGTGGTCGGAGGACCGGCGGCCGGATTCCACAGGCGGGGATTGGCCATGTGCTGGGTGCCGGCCTCGAACTTCCCCCACGCGAGCACCTTGCCGGTCGGCAGGAGCGTGATGTGGAGCGGCACGATGCTCCAGGACACCGGCGGGTCCCACTTGCCCGTGGTGGCTTCCGCGGGCAACGCCGCAATGGCGATCGTCGAGGAGGTCGCGGTCGCGGCCCCGGTGGTGAATCGGAGGGTCGAGGAGCCGGTTCCGGTCAGCCCCAGATCAGTGAACGTCGCGGAGCCGTTCGCCTTCGTCGTGGCAGTCACAGCGCCCTGGAGCACGCCCGGACCAGTCGCCACGGTTGCGGTCACGACCACGCCAGGGACGGCGACGCCGCCCGCGTCTTTCACGACGACGACCGGCTGCGAGCCGGGCACCCACACTTCCCGATCCAGCGCGGTGGCCGGAGGCTGCTTGCTCACGCGCAGGGTTGCCGCCGGGCCGGCGGCAGCCGTGATCCCCGTGCCCGCCTCGGGTTCCGGGCTCGGCCTCGTCGGATCATCGTCGCCACAAGTGATCGAGGCGCCGGCGAGGGCAATGGCGAGCAGCAGTCGGGTCGTACGGCGGAAGCGTGTCATCGATATCGCGGGAAGGGATTGGAGATGGCGGACGCAGGAAGCACGCCAGCGATCCGGTCGAACGGGATGTCGTAACTGCTTAAAACGCAGCAAGTTAGATCAATTGGATGAACCCCTGTGGCACCCTGTCTACGGCGAGTGAGGCACGATGGACCAACAGACACGGCGCCCAGAGCAGAGTCAAGGCGGCAATGGAAGTTTCAATGGAAGTTTCAGCGGGCTGGTCCACCCGTCACCGCCGCCTCGCGGTTCTTTGTCCCGAGCCCAGCGTCGCCGCGAGCTGGCCTTCGTGTTCTCAAGCTCGGCACGATCGCCTTCGGCGGTCCAGCGGCCCACGTGGCCATGATAGAGCAAGAGGTCGTGGTCCGTCGCCGCCGGCTTTTCGCGGACACGAAAACGCCCGACGCCACCGCAGTCGCGTCAGGCGATGGGGGTTGCAGAGAGCGGCGACCGGACTCGAACCGGCGACGTCCAGCCCCCTATAGGCGCGCCGCCCACGACCTTATCGCCCGCTCTACCGCAGTCTGGCCGTCACGGAAGAGAAAATGCTCATCCGCCAAGACGCGAGGTCCCGGACTCGGCCAGGGGCGCTGCTGACTTTGCACACCCTGACGAATTTTCTGCGCCACGTCCCGCGCGGTGAACCACACGCCGGGCCGCAGTTCGGGGTAGATCCACGCGTAGGGGGGTAGAAGCAGCGCCTGCCGTGCCCGCGTGAGCCCGAGAAGTCGTTTGAGCAAAGGTGGCCCCAACTGTCAATCAGGGTTGTTCGCCCCGCCCCGCCTCGTGCGATCTCCCAGTTTGTCCGCCCCTGAGGTTCCCTCACGATAGCAACGGTGAAGAGCGCGCTACAGCCCTCCAGGACAGCCGCTTACCTCGAGGCCGCCACCGCCAAGGCCACAGTAACCTGGGTAGCCGATGCGTCGGAGCTGGGCCACTGGGGCACAGACCTGCATACCCTAAGGTCCACTAGTTTCCTCCCGCCGACAACCGTAGCCTCTCCACGCAGGGCGTGGCATACCTTGGTCCGCACCCGGCCCGACCGAATTCCCTGCGCCGGCGGTCAACTGGCCAAGGGCGGCTGTGCATGCCGAGCCTACGCTGTCCTGATCCCTGCCGTCCGCGCGGCCCTAGATCACAAACGTTACCTCACAATTCTGGACTGAGACCGTGCCGGGCGAGAGCTGGTTTGCCATCCTCCGCCTGTGGGGATGGTGGCCGGCTCGAGGCCTGGTTGACAAGGTCCTCACGGACTTCGTAGGAGGACGCACCGACGCAGGATCAGGTGGTCGCGACCCAGGTCCACCTCACCTACAAGTTCGCACACGCCATGTGGCTGGCGGCGGACGCCAACTACTTCACGGGCGGGCAGACGATGCTCGGCGGAAACCAGAACCTCGATTTCCAGCGTAGCTCACGAATCGGGGCCACATTTTCCTGGGCGCTCGATCCCCACCAGGCGATTCGTGGTTCGGCGAGCCGCGGGGCCTACACCACGATCGGTGCTGATTTCACGTCGATCGCCGTGGGCTACAACTACGCGTGGGTGCGCTAGCTCGACGTCCGGCCGGCGCACGGTCCCCAACCCGAAGGAAGACCAGCGATGGCAACGCCACAAACGGGGCGGCGTGTTGGTGAGGTGACCCAACCCCTCGCACAGCCGGCGAACGACGCGGCCGACTTCTCCCTGGTGCTGGGCGGGCCGCTGTATCAGATGTGGCGGCGGACCCACCTCTCCGGAGACGGGCTGGAGCTGCTGCGCCGCCGTATCATCGTGCTCACGGCGATGACCTGGGTACCGCTGCTCGTCCTCTCGGTGCTCGAGGGGCGCGCGTGGAGCGGAGTCGAGCTCCCGTTTCTCTACGACATCGAGCTCCACGTTCGCCTCCTGCTGGCGGTACCGCTGCTGCTCCTGGCCGAGCTGGTCGTACACCGGCGCCTCCGGCCCATGGCGCAGCAGTTCCTGGAGCGCAATCTCATCCCCGACTCGCAACTGCCGAGATTCCACGCGGCCGTCGCCGCGGCGATGCGGCTGCGCAACTCGGTGTGGCCAGAAGTAATCATCATCGCCCTCGTCTACATCGTCGGGGTGGGAATCGTCTGGCGGACGCAGACCCTCCGCGTGGCCAGCTGGCACGGCGCGCCGGTCAACGGGATCTGGCACCCGTCGCTAGCCGGCTGGTGGCTCGGTCTGGTAAGTCTGCCGGTGTTCCAGTTCCTGCTGATTCGCTGGTACTTCCGGATCCTCATCTGGACGCGGTTCCTGTGGCAGGTGTCGCGCATTCAGCTAAGCCTCATGCCGGCGCATCCGGACCACGTCGGCGGCATGAGCTTCGTAGGCTCCGTCGGGTACGCGTTTTCTCCGGTGCTGCTGGCCCAGGGGGCGATGCTGGCCGGGTTGATGGCCAACCGGATCTTCTACGGCGGCGCGAAGCTGCCCGACTTCAAGGTGGAGCTGATCGGGCTCGTGGCCGTGATGGTATTCGCCCTGCTCGGGCCGCTGCTGGTGTTCAGCCGCCAGCTCGAGGCGGCCAAGCGCGCGGGCGTGCGCGAGCACGGGGTGCTGGCACAGCGATACGTCCGCGAGTACGACCGCAAATGGCTGCGGGGAGGCGCGCCGCCGGACGAGGAGCTGCTGGGCAGCGCCGACATTCAGTCTCTGGCGGACCTGGGCAACAGCTTCAGCTCGGTGAGGGAGATGCGGTGGGTGCCGTTCACTCTGACGACAGTCTTGCAACTGGCCGTGACCACGCTGCTGCCGGTGCTGCCGCTGACGCTGACGATGATCTCGCTGGAGGAGCTCCTCGATCGGCTGCTCAAGATCGTGTTCTGAGCGGGCCTAGCCCCCAAGCACCGCCATTTCGGAAACGTAGAAGTGAAGTCGTGCCGCCATCCAAACCAAGAAGCGGAATGCCATGAGCGGTGGGCCGCGACACCGGCGACCACGCATCGAGCCCATCGAACCCGGACACCCATCGTGCTCGCCGCCGGCCTTGTTCTGGCGTGTACGCAGAGCGCGCCCACCGTGCACGACCCGCTGCCGTCCTGGAACGATACCGCCCCGAAGAAGGCCATCATGGCCTTCGTCGAGAAGGTCACCAAGAAAGGTTCACCGGACTTCGTACCCGTACCCGAGCGGATCGCCACGTTCGACAACGACGGGACGCTTTGGTCGGAGAAACCCCTACCCTTCCAGCTTGTATTCGCCTTCGACCAGGTGAAGGCGCTAGCGCCGCGGCATCCCGAATGGCAGACCGAGCAGCCATTCGCGTCGCTGCTCAAGGGCGACGCGGCGGGTGTCGCCGCTGCGGGCGAGAAAGGCGTGCTGGAGATCTTGACCGCGACTCACACCGGGATGACCACGGACGAGTTCAGCCGGAGCGTGCAGGCGTGGATCGCCTCGGCCAAGCACCCCAAGACCGGCCGGCTGTTCACGGACATGGTGTATCAGCCGATGCTCGAGCTGTTGGCCTACCTGCGAGCCAACGGGTTCAAGACGTTCATCGTCTCTGGCGGAGGCGTCGAGTTCATGCGGCCGTGGGCGGAGCGGGCCTACGGAATCCCGCCGGAGCAGGTGGTGGGCAGCGCTGGCAAGCTGAAGCTCGAGACCCGTGACGGCAGGCCGGTGCTGGTGAAGCTTCCGGCCCTGGACCTGATCGATGACAAGGAAGGCAAGCCGGTCGGCATCCAGAGCCGCATCGGACGGCGGCCGATCGCTGCCTTCGGGAACTCGGACGGTGACCTGCAGATGCTGGAATGGGCGATGGCCGGCGATGGCTCGCGGTTCGCCCTGTTCGTCCACCACGACGATGCGCAGCGCGAATTCGCCTACGATCGCGCCGACAATTTCCAGCAGTTCGACAAGGGTTGGGACCGGGCCGTGGCCAGGGGCTGGACCGTCGTGAGCATGAAGGACGATTGGAAGACCATCTTCCCAGCCGCCAAATGAGCCTGAAGTGGAGCGGTTGAGATGCGGCGACTACGGGGTGCACCAAGGTCCCGTATCCGAACCGGTGCGGCCGCCCTATCCTGAAGCATTGTGAAGCATTGCGGCGATGGCGTCCTGGTCGCCACGAGGGGAGGAGCTAGACCCTCAGCTTCTTCGCGTGCTCGGTGCAAAGAGCTGCGCAGGAAGCGATTTCCGGCAGGCACCCCAGTACGTGTTCGGCGGGATTGGCGCAATCAGGCCAATCGCACAAATACGTGGTGAGTCGCTCTCTGTAACTTCGCGGACCCCTGAGACCAGGCTCGACGATCACCCACGGCATAGGTCGCACCTCCGCGCACTGCCGCGTCCTCCTAAGCGACACCGCACACTGAGCTTACGACTGACGAATATGGCTCTCGCAATGAAGCCTTCGCCGGAATGCACGTCACAATCTGGGCTAAGGCCGGAAAGGCCGGGGCACCCTAAGGCAGGGAACGGGCCAAGCCGGAATTCGGACGGTCCCGAAGCTAGGTAAGGCCGAGGGGTCGAGTTCGGGCCCGCAGCCGGAGCGCCCGGGAGCATCGTCAAAAGCGATCAACCAAGCATCCAGAGGAGAAGCGCCATGAGTTCTCAGGACAGGATTCGGCGATCGATCCTTCCGATCCCTGATACGCACCACGTAGGACTGACCACCTACGACGCGAAGAATCCAGATACGGCCTTCCCGCCGATCGAGCTCCTGCGGCCGCCCAAGGGCGCGCCCAACGTCCTGATCGTGCTGATCGACGACTGCGGGTTCGGGGCCACGAGTGCCTTCGGGGGGCCGATCCCAACGCCGAATGCCGAGCGCCTGGCAAAGACCGGGCTGAAGCTGACGCGGTTTCACACCACCGCACTCTGCTCGCCCACGCGCCAAGCCTTGCTCACCGGGCGGAATCACCATTCGGTGAACATGGGCGGCGTCTGCGAGATCGCGACCTCGGCACCCGGATACACGTCGGTGCTGCCCAAGGACAAGGCGCCGCTCGCGATGACACTCAAGCTCAACGGCTACTCGACCGCACAGTTCGGTAAGTGCCACGAGGTGCCGGTCTGGGAGACGAGCCCGCTGGGGCCCTTCAGCCAATGGCCCACCGGCGGCGGCGGATTCGAGTACTTCTACGGCTTCATCGGCGGAGAAACCAACCAGTGGTACCCCGCCATTTACGAAGGCACGACGCCGATGGAACAGAGCAAGAGCCCGGAGGAGGGCTACCACTTTACGGAGGACATGACGAACAAGGCGATCGGCTGGGTGCGCCAGCAAAAGGCGCTCATGCCCGACAAGCCGTTCTTCATGTACTACGCGCCCGGCGCCACCCACGCTCCCCATCAAGTGCCGAAGAAGTGGATCGAGAAGTACAAGGGCAAGTTCGACGCCGGTTGGGACAAGCTCCGCGAAGAGACCTTTGCCCGGCAGAAGAAGCTGGGCGTGATCCCGGCGGATGCGGTCCTCACCAAGCGCCCCGACGAAATCCCCGCTTACGACGCCATGCCCGCAGCGCTCAAGCCGATTCTCGCCCGCGAGATGGAGGTCTATGCCGCGTTCCTCGAGCATACTGACCACCATGTGGGCCGCTTGTTCGACGCGCTGAAGGACTTGGAAGTCCTCGACGACACGCTGATTTACTACATCTTCGGCGACAACGGCGCCTCCGCGGAAGGCACGCCGAACGGGTGTTTCAACGAGGTTGCCGTGCTCAACGGAATGGCCGGGCTCGAGACTCCGGAATTCCTCATGAGCAAGATCGACGACTTCGGCGGACCGGAAGCCTGCAACCACTACGCCGTCGGCTGGGCCCATGCGATGGACACGCCCTATCAGTGGACCAAGCAGGTGGCGTCCCATTTTGGCGGCACCCGCAACGGTACGATCGTGCACTGGCCCAATGGCATCCAGGCGAAGGGTGAGATCCGGTCACAGTTCTGCCACGTGATCGATATCGCGCCGACGGTTCTGGAAGCCGCGGGACTACCACATCCGACCATCGTGAACAGCGTGCAACAGGCGCCGATTGAGGGCGCGAGCATGCTGTACGCGTTCAACGACGCCAAGGCGCCGGAACGTCGCGAGACTCAATACTTCGAGATGTTCTGCAACCGCGGCATCTATCACAAGGGCTGGACCGCGGTCACCCGCCACGGCGTACCCTGGACCGGCGCCTACAAGCGTGCCTTTGACGAGGACGTCTGGGAGTTGTACGACACCAACACGGACTGGACCCAGTCGAAGGATCTCGCCAAGGAGAATCCGAGCAAGCTGGCTGAGCTGCAGCGGCTCTTCCTGATCGAAGCGACCAAGTACAGCGTGCTCCCACTCGACGATCGCTCATTCGAGCGGTTCAACCCGGATCTCGCCGGCAGGCCGCAGCTCATCAAGGGCAACACCCAGATCCTGTTCGGCGGCATGCACCGATTGAGCGAGAACTCGATCCTCTCGATCAAGAACAAGTCCTATTCGGTGAGCGCCGAAATCGAGGTCCCGACATCGGGCGCCAAGGGCGTCATCGTCGCCCAGGGCGGCAACACCAACGGGTGGAGCCTGTACGCCAAGGACGGCAAGCTCAAGCACTGCTACAACTTCTTCGGCATCAACCGGTACTTCACCGAGGGCACGAAGCCGATCCCCGCGGGCAAGCACCAGGTGCGCATGGAGTTCAAGTACGACGGCGGTGGCCTGGCCAAGGGCGGGACGGTGTCGCTCTTCGTGGATGGCAAGAAAGAGGGCGAGGGGCGGGTGGAGAGGACCGTACCGATGATTTTCTCCGCGGATGAGACCTGCGACGTGGGGAAGGAAACAGGCGCGCCGGTCTCTCCGGACTACGGTCCGTCGGACAACGAGTTCAGCGGCGAAGTGAACTGGGTCCAGATCGACCTGGAGAAGGACGACAGCGACCATCTGATCTCACCGGAGGAGCGCTTCAAGATCGTGATGTCGCGGCAGTAGGGTGGGAGCTGGAGGACATGACAACGCCCGACGCGAGTGAACTCACGTCGGGCGAACCACTTCCAATTCCAAGAGCGGGCGACCGGACTCGAACCGGCGACGTCCGGCTTGGGACGCGAGCGACCCAACGCCGATCAGCCCCCACCAGCGTAAATCAAGCAGTTACGACCCCTGCTCCGCCAGCGTGCGCCAGCCTACGCTGGATCGTTCGTCGCTGGGATGGTCACTGCCCATGGTGCGCTGGAAATAGGTCGCTGAACGACAGCCAGGGGAACATGCCTGACGGAGCTAGCCCACGGAGCAAGGCATCGCCTAGGGCCACGAGCCTCACCCGTGCCGTCCGGCTCACGAGTACCATGGAGCGCTCTCTCCGCACGGCCGCCTCCGGCTCCGCGGCCGTTGGGGCGGCTTCCCACCACTCCCGGTGCGCGACGACTAGGCCGATGGTACCAGAGTTTCCGAACTCGGTTGCGATCCCCCGCACGATAGCTGTCCGTCCGCTATTCCGGGCCGGGCGGTGTCGCGCACGGGGCCGGTTCACACCCCGACCGCGACGCCGATGCCGATCGCGAGCGCCGCGAGGACGAAGAGGGCGAGCAGCAGCGGCACCGCGGAGCGGAGCCAGGCATCGAAGGTCACCCCCGCGGCGGCGAGCGAATCGCCATCAGGGCGCCGACGGTGGGCCAGAGCAGGTTGGTGAGCCCGGCGCCGTACTGGTAGGCGAGCACGGTCACCTGGCGCGACAGTCCGATCAAGTCGGAGAGCGGCACCAGCACCGGCAGGGGTCGAGCACCGCGTGGCCGCTGGTGCTCGGCACCGGCAGGTGGACCAGGGTGTGAAGCGCCATCATCGCCAGGGCCGACACGGTCACCGGCAGGTCGGCGACCGGGGTGAAGAGGCCGTGGACGATGGTGTCGACGATGCTCCCTTCGTCCATCACGACGTAGATCGCTCGGGCGAATCCGATCAGGAGCGAGGCGTAGGCCATCGCCCGGAACCCCTCGACGAACCCCTCCGCCGTGCCGGTAATGCCGAGCCCGCCCATTAGCCCAGCGACGACGCCCATGGTGAAGAAGACCACGGCGAGGCGATCGAAGTCCCAGCCGTAGCGCAGCACGCCCACGACGAATACCACGAAGGCGGCTAGGCACCACGGCCAGGACGGCTCCGTGCGCGCAAGTGGCGCCGGCCCCGACCTCCTCCTCGACTAGCTCGGGCGCGGTCCGGGTGCGCCGGGCGTAGAGCATGGTTCCGGCGAGCCAGATGGCGAGGGGCGGGAACCAGGAACGCTATCCGGAACTGCCACCCGGAAACCAGCTTCAGGTCGGCCACCTTCTGCGCGATCCCGACCTGAAAGGGATTGATGGGGCTGAAGGCGGCACCGACCAGCGAGGCGCCCAGGCTCATCGCGACGGCCACCAAGGCAGGGAAGCCAAGGCGCCGGGTGAGGAGGAGAAGAACGGGAACGAAAGCGATCAACTCCTCTTCTAACTGAATCAGCACGCCCCCCGTGGCGAAGGCGAGGCCGGCGAGGGGAATGACCAGGAGACCTTGGCCGGAGAGAGCGCGGGACCTATGGAGTTGACGAATCGCCCCAGGGCGCCGGTCCGCTCGACGACCGAAAAACGCCCCCCCGACCAGGAAGACATAGAAGATGACCAGGCCGGCGTCGAGCATCCCCTTGGGGATCGCGGCGAGCGCATCCATGGGATCGACGGGCGTGGCCGGGACCGGGGCGTAGGTGCCCGAGACGACGAGGTCCTCCGGCCGGTAGCGGGATCTTTGCGGCGCTCGTACCGGCCGGCGGGGAGGATCCAGGTCAGTACGGCGGCGAGCAGGATACAACTGACGAGCAGGGCGAGCGGATGAGGGAAGCGGACGCGGGGCACGCGCTCGCTCTAGAAGGCCGGCGCGCCGAGAAGTTCGGCGAGCCAGCGAGTCCCGCGAAGGTCAAGATCTTTCGTCGTAACC